>CAIMWO010000051.1 GCA_903845195.1 uncultured Phycisphaerales bacterium | reverse complement strand
GGGAGCCTTCCGGTTCTCGGAAGTGCAACAGTTTGACGAAGGCATGAAACTGATCACGCAAGCTGACGTGGACGTCGTCGACATCTGTCTGCCCACGCCTCTGCATCTACCCTACGCCAAGGCGGCGCTGGAAGCGGGCCGTCACGTGCTCGTCGAAAAACCCCTCGCCCGCACCGCAGCCGATGCCCACGCGCTGGCCGACGCCGCGAAGAAGGCGAACCGCCTGGCGATGTGCGGTCTGTGCATGCGATTCTGGCCCGGCTGGACGTGGCTGCGGCAGGCCGTGCAGGAACGCACCTACGGAAAGTTGCTGGCCCTGTCCCTGCGCCGCCTGACCTCGCATCCGGGCGGCGATTTCTACTCCGACGGCAAACTCTGCGGCGGGGCGCTATTGGACCTGCACGTGCACGATACTGACTTCGTCCACTGGGCCATTGGCATGCCCGCGGCCGTAACCACGATCGGCTACTCACGCGTGACCAGCGAGCCGGACCATGTCATGACGCACTACCACTTCCCCGGCGGGCCCGCGGTGCTGGCCGAGGGATCGTGGGCGATGGCCAAAGGATTCGGCTTCCGCATGCAATACACCGCGAACTTCGAGCACGCCACGGCGCAGTTCGACCTGGCCGGCAAAGATCCCCTGCACCTGTTCCGCGACGGCAAAGACGAGGTCGTGCCGCTGGAGGCCGGCATGGGCTACCAGTACGAGATCGCGTACTTCCTCGAGTGCGTGCGCACCGGCACCGCCCCGAAGCAGGTAACACTCGAACACGCCGCCACGTCGCTGGAAATCGTCGAGGCCGAACGGCGCAGCCTGCTGACCGGCCAGCGCGTCAGTATTCGGTGACCCGGCGGCGCTCAACTGCGCTCCGCAGCGGAATTTGCTGTCAATTATTTGCGGTTGAAGTAGCATATCTAGATATCACACCAAGGAGACCGCGATGATGTCTCGATGGATGTACCTCTGCGTCGCATTCTGTATCGTGCTCCTGCCGAGCGTGTTGCCGGCCAGCGATGCGGCCAAGAAGAGCCCGCTCCCCAATCCCGCTGCAATCAAAGATGCCACCGCTCTGGTGAATGACACATTCAACGAACTCCTCGCCGCCGCCAAGACCCCCGAGCTACGAACGGCGGCAACCAAAAAGCTGCTCGACGCCGCAGCTGAGGAGAAAGATCCCGCCAGTCGCTTCGCCTTGCTCGTCAAAGCCAGGGACTTCGCAAGCGCAGGTGCAGACTTTGACTCAGCGGCCGCGGCCATCGACGCCATGGACCGCGCCTTCGATCTGGACGCCTTGAAGATGAAGACCGACGCCGCGGTCGCCGTCGCCCGATCCGCCCGCACCGCCGGTGACCGCAAGAAGCTCGCCCAGCAGCTCGACAGCGTGATCGACGCAGCCGTGACCGCCGATCGCTACGACCTGGCCAAGTCCCTTGCCGACATCGCGCTGACTGCCGCCCGCGCCGCCAATGATGCGGACTTGATGCGGAAGACGACGCTCGACCTGCAGCACGTGCGCGAAGCCGAGACCGCCAGCGCCGACCTGAAAAAACTCCAGCAGATTCTCGCCGATAAACCTACCGATCCCGAGGCCAACCTGAAGGTGGGCAAGTATCACTGCTTCATCAAGGAAAACTGGGAAAAGGGCCTTCCCATGCTGGCCCTGGGCAGCGATACGGCGCTCAAATCCCTGGCCGAAACGGAACTTGCCGGCGTCAAAGATCCCGAGGCGCAGGTCAAGCTGGCCGATGCGTGGTGGGACGCCGCCGAAAAGATGGGTAACAGTGCTAAAGCCAGCGCCCAAGGCCGCGCCGCCAAGTGGTATAACGCGGCGCTGCCGCGATTATCCGGGCTGGCCAGAGCACGCGTGGAAAAACACCTCGCTCAACTGGCCGCCGCTGCGTCATCACCGACCGCGCACACCACGCACAAGCCGCTCGACACGGTAATCGGTTTGCACTTCGTCGAAATCCCCGCTGGCATGCTCGCCAAAGGCCAAGGCAAGGATGCCAAGAAGCTCGAAATCAAAGGCTTCTACATGGCCACGACCGTGGTCACGCAGAAACAGTGGCAGACCGTGATGGGTTCGGCACCTTGGAAGAACTCCAGCCATGTGGGCGACAATCATCCTGCCGTCTATATCAGTTGGAATAATGCCGTCGAGTTCTGCAAGAAGCTCAGCGTGAAGTCCGGCAAGACCTTCCGTCTGCCCACCGAGGCCGAATGGGAATACGCCTGCCGTGCCGGCACCGACACCAAGTACTTCTGGGGTGATGACCCGGCCGCGGCCGGTGATTACGCATGGATCACCTCCAACAGCGGCAGAAAGCTTCAAGATGTCGCCAAGAAAAAACCCAATCCATGGGGCCTCTTTGACATGCTCGGAAATGTTTCGCAGCTCTGCGATGATGTCGCCAACCCGGCCGACGGCTCCCGCGTCATTCGCGGCGGAGATTACAGCATGAAAGATGCCGCCACTCTCCTCGTTCGGAACTGGGGCATCCGCCCCGACGAGAGCAGCTCGGAATTCACCGGCCTCCGCGTCTGCATGGACTCGGAATAATCATTTGCCGATCAGACCATCCGCCGAGTCCCGCGCCGGCTTGCTTGGCTAGTCCCGAGCCATTGGCAATCCCGCACGTGCTCCACCGCGCCGCTCGTTTACCGCCACCGCGAATCACTTCTTGGGCAACGTGGGCGGCACAGTATCTGCCAGTTTGACCTCGATGCTGACGGTATTGACCCTGCCGCTGTTGAGCGTAAACGATGTGGTCAGTTGCGTCCGGTCATGCGCCATCCAGACGAGCTTCGGCAGATCCCCTCTACTGCCGACCAGTTTTGTCCCGTCGAGTTTTGCAGCTTCCTTGAGCGCCTCTGTGAGCAGCGCGGGCGGCAGAAAATCTTCGCGGGAGCATTTGAGACGGTCAGCCTTGGCGCTCTTGATGTACTCGGCGAAGCTGTCAAACGTCTGCCCCTGCGCGTGCGCCCGCGCCAGAAAGCTGGTGAGGGTCAGCAGCGTGGATTTGTCGTAGGCCAGCCGTGTGGGATCCTTGGGCTGGTCGAGCCACCATTTTTCAAAGCGTTTTTCGAAGGCATCCACATCGCGCCCGAAGACTTCGAACCAGGCATCGAGATAGGGCTTGCCGGCGCTGATGAGTTTCATGAGGTTGACGAATGGCTTCTGGTACTTGCCGTCCTCGCCCTGGGCCAGAAAGTGAATCATGGCCCAGGCCTGATCGTAGTTGGCCCCTTCCATTTGCTTATTCCATTCGCGTCGCGTGAGCATCATCATCTTCTTGAACGGAAGCAGCTTCTTCTGCGTGATTTCGAGTTGCACGTCGTGCAGGCGGTCCGGCGGAATGACGCCGGATACGAAAGAGTCGCCGGTAAAAAGTGCTTCGCCAAAATATTCGGCCAGGCCTTCATCAATCCACGTCGGTATATCGCCTCGAATGACGGAATCGACAAACTGGTGAAACCCTTCATGTTGCACCGCGTGCCAGGTCCAAACGCTCGCTTTCTTGCCGGCAATCGACATCAGACGTCCGCCGATCCCCCCGGGCAGAAACACGCCCCCGGAACCGGGTGGGCCGCCCGCCGCATAGTAGTCCTCGGCATTCTTGAAGAAGTAGAAGGGTAACTGCCCATTGATCTCCCCTGAAAACCCCGCCGTGCGACGCTGGTATTCCTCGAACATGTGGGTCATGCGGATCGCCGCCTCACGGGCCATGTCTTCATCCACATCCGTATGAATGATGTAGTGCGGCGTGTTCACAGTACGAAGCTTGGCCGCGCCGCCGCGCGGTGGGCCGTCCGCCAGCAACGCCGCGGCCATCGCGAAGGTGATTGCGAACGTCGCAGCCCAGATCGGT
>CAIMWO010000050.1 GCA_903845195.1 uncultured Phycisphaerales bacterium | reverse complement strand
CCGCCGACATTGCTCCATGTCACCGTGATCTGCGAGGTCGTGATATTGCTGGCGGCAAGCCCTGTCGGTGTCGCGGGAGCCAAGGTGGCGCTGGCGGTATTGGAGTAGCCGGAATACCCCGCGGAATTGGCGGCTTTGACGCGGTAGACATAGGTGCTGCCGGCGGTGGTGACCGAATCCGCATACGACACCACGCTGGCGCCAAGCGTGGCATAAGTGACGAAGGTCGTGCCGCCGTCGGTCGAACGCTCCACGATGTTGCTGGTCTCATTCGTGGCGTTGTCGGTCCAGTGGAGGCTAACCGTCGCACCGCTGACGGAAGCGGTCAATGAGCTGGGTGCGGTGGGAACGGTCGTGAGTGCGGTCGTCTTGATTGAAGCGATATTCGATGGGGTAGACATATCCGTCGTATCGAAAGCCAGGACGCGATAATAATACAAGGTATTGGATGTCAGACCAGTGTTAAGGTAACTCGTCACATTTGCAGCGACATTGGTTAAGAATGAAAAATTGACGCCGTCAGTGGAACGCTCGACGCGGTAGCCGGTTTCGTTGGCGACGTCATTCCATCCTATGCTGATCGATGAGGTGCTCACCCCAACAATATGAAGATTGCCAGGGGCGACCACACTCTGTGTTCCGCCACTGGTTGTTGATGTTCCGGTCGTCGTTGCGTTGACGACATTGGAGGAGGGAGAAGAACCTACGCTGTTCGTGGCGAAGACGCGATAATAATACGTCGTGCCGGTCGCCAGGCCCATATTGGAGTAGCTGGTTGCAGTGGCCGAACAAGTGGCAATCGCGGAAAAGTTGATACCGTCAGTGGAACGCTCGACGCGATAACCTGTTTCGTTGGTGACGGCGTTCCACCCGATGCTGATCATGGAGGAATTGAAGCCGGTGATGCGAACGTTTGTCGGAGCAGCGGGAACGGTTGCACCAGCGACTGGAACAGCTGTCGGATCGTTGGCGATCGCGGTTGGATCTGAAGAAATGTCCGCTATAGGAGCATAGTCAGTAGAGAGCGTCCCAGTGTCGACCATACTGCTGTTGATCTGGTCCGGAGTCTCCAGCGTGCCATCGCTGGACACCTGAACATCAAGTGCGACCGGGGCGTCCGAGACGGTGGCGTCGGCCGTGAAAGTTTCCGTAACATCCGGTGACACTGCCAACGCGTGAAACGGATCAACATCCAGGCTGATCGCTGGAGCGAGATCATAATTGAAGGTATCAGTCGTCGGGATCGCGTCGACGGTCGAACTTGCCTGCGCGGTGACGTTCGTGATGGCGTCGGTGATCGCGATTTCCGTGGCGCTCGTGTCGGCCTGATGATGATGTGTGCATACGTACGGCGAAACGGAAAGCAACAGGCGATGCTCGAGCGATTGAAGTACATGATAGTGAGGAATGGTTTGCGACTTCAGGCGGAGGGAGCGGTATTTGAGCATCTGCAACTCCGTTTTGGCCATTCGTGACCGCTGGAGGAAACTTTCAGCGGCAATGGGGTACGGAGTGCAGCGACAGTCACCAAAGAGATCTGGATCAATTGATCCACCTCTTGGCTAAACCAGTGACACTGCCATGCCAAAGGCTCGGCTGTACTACCCACCACACCACTGCCGATTGGCCTCTACAAAACGTGACCAATCGCTACTAGTTCAAATTATGAGAACGACGTTCTGTCTAGAGGCAAGAACTGCGCGGTTTTCTGAAAGGACAGATAATAACGCCGTTAGTTAGCTGAAAGATACCTCAATCTGATAAAAATGCGCAAATATTTTGCAGTCCTTAATAACCGATCCTATTTTCTAGTCGTCCGCGCTAATGACACGAACCAAAAGATATATCGTCGGTCCCATAAAGACTTGCCATGGTATTTTTGGTTTTACGCCAAAACCCACCTCATAAGGGTTCCACGATGGAATCCTCATATAATTTGGTCGCAATAGCGATAAATTGGATGATCGCTCTGCCGAACAGCAGCGGTAAGTCTCACAATATGAGTTATTAAAGATCGGCTATTACCGCTTCGCTGCTGCCATGATTTCCCACACTTCCATCAGCTCGGCCAGGGTCGCTTTGGCCGAAGAATAGGCAACTTGGAGCCTCTGGAGAGCCGCCGGATTCGACGCGTTCTCGGGTTCCCCGAACCCCTGCTCCAATCGTTGGATCTCCGCCTCCGCCGCAGAAATCCTCCCCTCCACCTCGGAAAGCGACAGCTTCGCATACTTCATCGGCACCTTGGGACGCGCCGGCTTCGCGAAGCGATTGGCAGCCTTCTTCTCCTGGGCCTTCCGTGCAGCCTCCGCCGCTTGCTCCCGCTGACGCTGAAGTTTCTCCCCCTCCCGCTTGGCATTGAGTGCGTTGGCCTTTTCCTTGGCTAATGCCGCCAGGTAATCCGTGTAACTCCCCTTGTAGAGTTTCCACTTTCCATCCCCCTGCAGCACCAACAACTGATCGCAAACCTGGTCGAGGAAGTACCGGTCATGCGAAACCAGGATCAGCGTCCCGTCATACCCGTCCAACGCTGATTCCAGCACCTCGCACGTCTGCATGTCCAAGTGGTTCGTCGGCTCGTCGATCAGAATCGTATTAGTAGCGTTGAGCAGCAGCTTGGCAATGGCCACGCGGGCCTTCTCGCCGCCCGACAGTATCGAAATTTTCTTTTCCTGATTGTCGCCGGAGAACAGAAACATTCCCGCCAGATCGCGCAGTTCCTGTTGCGTCGCCGTGATGCGCGCCGACTGAAGCTCCTCCAGTATGTTATTGCTGGGATTCAGATCCTGTTGCTCCTGGCGATAAAACTGCTTCTGAACGCCGTAGCCCCATTTCATCGTGCCGGAATCTGGAGCCAGTTCGTCATTCAACACGTTCAGAAGCGTGGATTTCCCGCTTCCGTTCGCCCCGATAATGCCCAGACGCGTCCCGCGCTCGATGAGAATTTCCACGTCTTCGAAGAGTTTCTTATCCGGGAACGACTTGGTCAGGCCCTCCGTCTTGAGCACATCGTGCCCCGACGCCTTCTTCATCTCCAGGTTCAGCACCACGCGCTTGGTGTTTCGGTTGACCTTGCCGACCAGCGACTCGTCCTTGAGCCGCTCCAACCGCGTCTTGCGGCCGCGCGCCTGCATCGCCCTCTGTCCGGCGCCAAAACGCCGAATGTACTCTTCCTGCTTGGCGATATACGCCTGCTGCTGCTGGTGCGCCCGTTCCTGGGCCAACTGGCGCTCTTCCTTCAGCGTCGTAAACGCCGAATAATTACCGGGGTACTGCTCGATCAACCCGCCCTGCATATCAAAAATTTCCGTGGCCACCGAATCCAGAAAATACCGATCGTGCGAGACAATCACCAGCGTAATGTCCGTCATCGCATTGAGCGTCTCTTCCAGCCAGTCCAGCATCGGCAAATCCAGGTGGTTCGTCGGCTCGTCCAGCAGGGCCAGATCCGGCCCCTCCAAAAGAAACCGCGCCAACTGCGCCCGCGACTTCTGCCCGCCCGACAGCGCCTTGATCGGCAAATCCATATCCCGCTCGGTGAATTTGAGCTGGTCCAGCACCGATTCCACCCGGTGCTGATAGTCATACCCCCCAAGATGATTGAACTGCTCCTCGATGCGCGAGTAATTCTCCATCGCCGCATCATGCTCGGGCCCGCTGCCATGCTTCGCCAGGTCATCAGCCGCCGCATGCAGCGCCTTCTCCAGGGCATGCACTTCCTCAAATACCAGCGATACCTGGTGGTGCAGCGTCTCTTCCGGGTCCAGCCGCGCGATCTGCGACACGTACGACAGCTTGCAGTTCTTCGAAACCGTCACCGACCCATGATCCGCATGCTCCACGCCCGCCAGAATCTTCAGCAGCGTCGTCTTCCCCGCCCCGTTGGGCCCCACCAGCCCGATCCGCTGCCCCTTCTGCAGATCAAACGAGATCCCCCGCAGGACCGACAGTCCCGCGTAAGCCTTCTCAACATTTTCAACGCTTGCCAGTGCCATCAGCTCGAACTCTATACACGCAGCCACCTCGTATCGCCCCACGGACGACTAATCGAGCCAAGTAGTGTATCGCAATTCAACCTGAATCCCAATCGCGATGGATGAAGATTCATCCAGACATCCAAACGGCCGCAACGCGGGAATGCGGCAAATGCCTCGATCAGGCTTGCACTTTTCGCGGGTCCCACCGATTGTCAACGTAACGGCCAGTTGTCGTATGGAGTGACAAAGGGCCATCTTTGCTCCGGCAACCCCTCTTTGATCGGGTTCTTATTGATATACGCGATCGCACTTCGCACCTGTTCGGGGGAATCCTTGAAGACATCGTAAGGGCGATCCGCCCATATCGGATGACTGGGATCAATACTCGGTAGCTCCCGCATCGCGTTGGCTGCAGATTCGGCCATGGTCGTCCATATGGACCGCCCGTCATCGCGGTGCCGGCGCACCAACAAATGGGCATGATTGGAACAAATAGCACAAGCCCAAATGGTGTACTTTCGTTGCGCAAGCGTCCGGGCAAATGCATCTGCAATGACGTTACGTAGTGCCTCATCAAACCAGAGCGGCGGGAAAACCAAATGTGGATTCGCCTGGTTGTAGAAACGTTTGACCTCGAAGCGTTGTGGTTGAACAGGCTTACGCCCAAGATGGATGGGACCGAGTGATTCAAGTGTGGGTTTGCGAGTTTCTTCCGAACCACTCCCACGGGGGTCGTTCGGAAGCCACATTCCGTAGCCCGTGAAAATCAGATGATGTGCGATCACGATGCGTGGCATACTCGTGCGGTTTGTACGAGCAGACCCGCGAAAATGCAAGCAACTCCGAGAAACCGTCGCAGACTCCAAGAGTGGTTGCGATTCGGCTTGCCTTTTCGCGGGCCCTGACCTGGAAATAAACCGCGCCTCACAATTTCTCCGCCAAATCCTGCTGGCGCTGTCGCTCCGTCGCCTTCTTCAGCGCACGTTTCTCCCACCACGTCAGCGAATGCAACCCCCGTTCATGCACCTTCGCCAGGATCGCGTCGATCCGGGACTGTTCCTTGCGATTGCGCTGCGCTTCTCTGACCGCGGCTTTGGCCCAACGATTACTGAACCAGTTTCTCTTCTTCTTCCGCTTGGGTTTCTCCGCCTGCTCACTATAGCCAGACCAATCGGGGTCGGCCCCTCCCGACGCTGAAGCGGCGCGCCACCGCATGAAGCAGGTGAAAAATAGCAGGGCAAACATGATGATGGACCCGCCCTTTCGCCACACCTCGAAGATGAACAATCCCGACGCAAGCAGCATGCCCGTCGTGGCTGCAAGATATTGCGCACGCGTCAGCGCGAGAAAATGCGACAGGATGCCTTCGAGCACATAGCCACCATCCAGAAAATAAATGGGCCAAAGTTGGATCATGCCCATTCCGAGGCTGATGCTCACCAGCATCAGCGCGAACGTCAGCATGAGTTCTCCCGCTGACTCCGCGCCCATCGACAATCCCGCATAGGGCATGAACGAAAGGGATAGTGCCACGCTAGGGTCCAATGCGTGAAGTATCAGTCCAGGTAGAGACATCAATACGGAAATCCCAAAGGGGAGCAGTATTGCGGCAACCACGATGGAAAACAGCAGATTGGCACCGGAGCCCGCAAGATTCGAAAAAATCATTGCGTTGGGTGTAGGCAGGAAAGACGGCCCCTGCATGCCCCCGAGAGGCCAGAGAATCAAGGTCTCGTGCCTTCCGCCAGCGCGCATGGCAGCAAAACGCCGGCCAAGCTCGTGAACTAACGCGCTGATGGTCAGCGCAATGCACGCCAAAATGGCCAATACAAACCCTCTGGACGTTGGCAGGTTTGCCGCAGCCGTGCGTGGTGTATTTACAAAGTAGAAAAAGTAGGAGATCAGCATCCAGAAACTGATGCGAACGTAGGCGCCACCAACCCGACAAAGCTGAAAAGACCATGAGCAGAGGCCCAGTAGTCCGGTAGGGCCTTGATAGCAGCCGCCACCCCCTCCGCCTCCAGCCTGGTTATAGGATCGATTCTGCCACGACATGGATCACTCCGAAAGTTTGCTGAAGTATCTTAGCAACGTCGCAATGCTCTTGGCGTCCACGATGCGGTTTTCTTCGATCAACTGCAGTATCTCCGTCCGCGTCAGTATCTCCACCCGAATCTGCTCGTTGTCTTCCAGGTCCTGCGTGCCCGCCGCCAGATCCGTCGCCACGAAAGCATACATCTTTTCGGTCAAAATGCCCGGTGACGTGTAAAACCAACCCAACGGCCTGATGCTTCCGGCAGCATACCCAGTCTCTTCCGTCAACTCCCGGGCCGCGCAGAGCGCCGGATCTTCATGCCCCGTCTGCGGCGGCGATGCCGGCTCCAACGTCCCCGCCGGTAGCTCCAGCAAATCCTGCCGCACCGTGTGCCGGCGATTGCGAATCAACACGATCCTCGGATTCTCCCCTCCCTCCAGCACCGGCAAAATAATCACCGCACCCGGATGCAGCACCACCTCCCGTTGCAACGTTCTTCCGGAATTGCTGGTCACCGGACGCACCACCAGCGTCGCCCGATACGCCGAATGGATCAGCCGATCCCCCGGCAATTGCCCCAGCGCCGGCGGCGTCGCCGGATCGTTCGGATTCGGAAGATGTGAAAGGTCTTGAGGCATGAAGCCCTCCGTAAATAACGAATTTCGCTCGACGAAGGACGTTTCCAGCCTTCTCACACATTTGTGTTAATTCGTGTTCATTTGTGGCTAATTTATCCTCGTCGTCCGTCGTTGTAGTGTGAGGCGATCGATCCCGATGCACGCCACCGCGAAGGATGATAGGGCAAGGGCCTACGTGAAAAAAGTTATCGACCAGCCATTTTCTGGTGAAGTGACATTCTTCATCGTCCGATAGCTAAAAAGTCCGATATGGGAGGTGAGAGCATTTCGCATTATTCACTTCTCATGATCCATGCTCGGGGTCGAAAAGATTCTAGAGATTCATTAGCTGATGGAGGCCTGATATGTCCGTTGCCACAATGATCCCCGCCCCAACCGTTGCCGACGCCATCGAACACACCCTCGAATGGCTGGATCGCCAGGGATGCGGAGAGCTCGGCCAGGAACGCCGCGTGACTCGCCGCAGCCGCTACCGCGTCCATGCCCGCATCAGCTACCTGCCTCCCGGCAGCGAAAAGCTCACCACCTTCGAAGTGTCCACACGCAACCTCTCGCGCACCGGCCTCTCCTTTATTCACAAAACGCTGATTTATCCCCGTCAGGCCGTCGATGTCCAACTCCCACTGCCCGACCATAGCATTCGCCACCTCAAAGCCCGCGTCATCCGCGTCCGCCCCGCAGGTGTCGGCATGTACGAAATCGGCGTCGAATTCACAGAACTGGAAGTGGCCGTCGTCTGACCACCTACAACACAACTGCAACATCGCAGGGCGTCCCTTCACGGGACGCCCTTTACTTTGCGCGGTGCAGGCCCCGACCCGTCAGCCCCCTCATCAACCGACTCACCAAATCAACCGAAGAAAGAGATGGAGCTTTGTTATCGGAGTTCGCCCATGAAACGGCGCGGGTTTACGTCTGTCGAGGCACTGTTGGCGGCGGCCATTTTGGCCTTCATCACCGCCGCGGTCAGCGGTGCGCTCATGGCCGGACGTCAGCAGTCCCGACTCGCCCAGGACACCGTCTACGCCTCCCTCCTTGGACGCTCCCTCATGGATGAAATCATGCGCCTGCCGATCGCCGATCCGCTGGGCTACTCGACCCTCGGCCCCGACCCCGGCGAAACCCGCCGCTCCCTCTACGACAATGTCGACGATTACAGCGGCTACACCGATGGCCCCAACAACATCACCGACCTGGCCGGCAACACCCTCTCCTCCGAATACCAACCCTTCGTACGCGCCGTCACCATCACCGCCCTGGCCCAATCGCCCACCGGCTGGGGCCGGACCATCAATGGCTTTCTCGTGACCGTCACGGTATCGCGTGATGGCAAAACGCTCGTGACCTTGCAGCGGTATGCGTGCAATTGATGCTGGAAAAACGAATGAATACAGGTATTCAAAGATTCAAGTGCCGTCCCACGAAACCCCGTGGCTTTACGCTCTTCGAGATCGTCCTCGTCGTTCTCATCGTTGGAATCATTGGCGCCGTCGTCGTGCCGGCCGCAATGAATATGGGCTCACCCCGCCTCAAAACTTCCGCCAACGTCCTCGCCGCCGACATCGAATTCTGCCTCAGCGAGTGCGTCGCCAGACCCAACGATCCCCGCGTCGTCTACTTCGATACCGTCAACAATAAATATTCGCTGGTCGCCCTGAACAGTTCCTCCATCATCGCTCACCCCTCCGACAGCCAGCCCTACACCAATGACTTCGCCACCGGCCGCAACGCGGGCCTCACCGGCGTCACCCTCACCAGCGTCGCCATGGGCAACACCGCGATGACCGTCCTCACCTTCGATCCCTACGGCAAACCCATCCTCACCACTGACCTGATCATCACCCTCACCTACCAAGGCCAGCGCATGTGCGTAAAAGTCCTCGCCACCACCGGTGAAACCAGCATCTACACGCCGTGACAGTGGGGCGGCAGGATGGCCACTGGACATCAGGTACCGCGACCGTCAGGGAGCGCCAGTCTCGCTCACACTGTGTTGGCAGGTTCTCCCCCAAAATGCCATCCCGAAAAAACCCCGGCCCACCCCACCCCTCAAAAATTCGTGTTCATTCGTGTTCATTTGTGGCTAATTTACGTACGTCGCCCCAGCAAAAAAAGTGGGCTCGCCAGGGGAGGCAATCCTGACGAGCCCCGATCCAGGGCAGATCGGCTCGGCTGAGAAACGAGTGTTACGCGGGGCAGGGAGAGAGAGAGAGAGAGCCCGCGAAACGAGAGTGACCTCCGCGTCACTCAGCCGGTCGTAAATTGTCAATCCTCATGTGGGGTGGGCACATGAGGTTCACTGTAGCTGTCAATCTCACAGCAAGATCGACTACACCTTAGATGTACGATTTGGCCGCGGGAATGCAAAAGAATGTATGAGAATTTCATTCTGGGACGTGCGGGGAGGATAAGAAGTAAGAATAAAGAAGCAAGAAGCAAGAAGCAAGGAGTGTCGCCGCCACAGCCTTCTTTATTCTTGCTTCTTGCTTCAAGCCTTCGGCTTATACGTCCGCTCAATCCACCCCGTATCCACCTTGGATTGCCGGAACGCCTGGTTCGACATGATCTGCTGATGCAGCGGTATCGTCGTCTTGATCGGCCCGACGCGGAATTCGTCCAGCGCCCGTTTCATCGTCGTAATCGCCTCATCGCGCGTGGCGCCATACGCCAGCAGCTTGGCAATCATGGAATCATAATTCGGCGGAACGCGGTAACCCTGATACGCGTGCGTATCCAGCCGCACATTGGGGCCGCCGGGCGTCATGAAGGTTTCAAGCGTACCGGGCGATGGCGCGAAATTCCGCTCCGGATCCTCCGCGTTGATCCGGCACTCGATGGCGCAGCCGCGCTGCGGAATGTCCGACTGCTTGAGCGTCAGCTTCTCCCCTGCCGCAATCTTCAGCTGCCATTTGATCAGGTCCACTCCCGTCACCAGCTCCGTCACCGGATGCTCCACCTGAATACGCGTGTTGACCTCAAGGAAATAAAAATTCCGATCCTTGTCCATGATGAATTCGCACGTGCAGGCCGAATAATAATTCGCTTCCTTCGCCAGTCGCACCGCCGACGCGCATAGCTCTTCCCGCGTCTTCTGATCGATCACCGGGCACGGCGATTCCTCAACCAGCTTCTGATGCCGCCTCTGCAGCGTGCAATCGCGCTCCCAAAGATGCACGACATGCCCATGCTTGTCGCCCAGCAATTGCACTTCGACATGCCGCGGCTCTTCGTGGAATTTCTCGATGAAGATCGTGCCGTCCTTGAACGCAGCCTCCGCTTCCGTCTGCGCCGCCTTGATCGACGACCGCAGTGAAATGTCATTGTGCGCCACCCGCATGCCCCGCCCGCCCCCGCCCGCCGACGCCTTGATGATCACCGGATAGCCGATCTTCCGTGCCGTCTCGACCGCCTCTTCTTCCGTCGTGATCGCGCCAGCCGACCCCGGCGTCAGCGGCACATGGCATTTTTTCGCCAACTCCTTCGACGCCAGCTTCGACCCCAGCATCTTCATTGCCTCAACCGACGGCCCGATGAATTCAATCTTGCACGACCGGCACACCTCGGCAAAGTGCGCATTCTCCGAAAGAAATCCAAATCCCGGGTGAATCGCCTGCACGTCCGCGATCTCCGCCGCCGAAATGATCCGCGGAATATTCAGGTAGCTCTCCGCCGCCGGCCCCGGACCAATGCAAATTGCCTGATCCGCAAGCTGCAGATACGAAGCGTTCTTATCCGCCTCGGAATACACCACCACCGACTCCACCCCCAACTCCTTGCACGCGCGAATAATCCGAAGAGCGATTTCCCCGCGATTGGCTATCAAAATTCGCTGGAACATTTTTGGTCCTTATTCTGAACCACGAAGGCACGAAGACACGAAGGGTTTTCACAGAATTACTTGGTGCCTTGGTTTGGCGGTTGAGTTGCGACTGAACAAAAACTCTTTTCCTCACAGAGGACACAGAGTGCACAGAGCCGAAAAGTCCGTTTTTCTCTGTGTTCTCTGTGTCCTCTGTGAGAACCCATTCTTAGTTGGGCTTCACCATGAACAATGGCTGCCCGAACTCCACCGTCTGACCATTCGACACGAGCATCTTCACGATCGTGCCCGAAAGCTCCGCATGGATTTCGTTGAACACTTTCATCGCCTCAATGATGCACACGACCGACTTCGCGTCGACATTGCTGCCGATCGAAACGTACGGATCCGATTCCGGATTCGCCGCCGTATAAAACGTGCCGACCATGGGCGACTTGATCGCGACCAGCGTCGTGTCTTCCGCGGGCGCCGCCGGTGCCGCCGCCGGCGCAGCCGCCACATGGGCCGCCGGTGCATGATGCACCATCGGCGCATGGCTCGCCGCCATCGCCGTGCCCGAAAACGTCCCGCGACGCAGCACGATCTTCGCCTTGTCTTCCACCAGCTCGATCTCCGTCAGCCCGTTCTCCGCCATCAGGGCGATCAAATCCTTCACCCGTTTGGTGTCCGTGAAACTCGCAGTACCAGCCGTCGGCTTTACGTTCTGTTTCTTTGCCATGTCCTATGGTCTCCTCAGTCGAGTAGCGCCAAGATTACAATTGTGCCGACGCCAGATCCTTCGGCAATCGGCTGAGCACCCGGCATCCGGTGTCAGTCACCAAAATGTCGTCTTCAATGCGGACCCCGCCAACGCCCGGCAGGTAGATCCCCGGCTCCACGGTCACCACCATGCCCGGCTCAAGCACCGTCGTGCTCAGCTTCGATAGCGAGAGCGCCTCATGGATATCCCGCCCGACGCCGTGGCCCAGCCCGTGACCGAAGTTCTTGCCGTATCCGGCTTTAGCGATGATGTCCCGCGCGATCTTGTCGATCTGCTTGCCGGTCTTCCCCGGCTTGATCGCTTCAATCGCCGCCATTTGTGCGTCCAGTACCACCTGGTAGATCTTCCGAATGGCGGCGGGCACGTTACCGATGAACAGCACCCGGGTCAAGTCCGAACAGTATCCCCGGTACCGCGCACCCCAGTCGATCAGTAGGGGGGTGTTGTTCGTCAATTGCACATTCTGCGGCCGATAGTGCGGCAGCGATCCGTTCGCCCCCACCGCCACGATCGAATCAAATGACGAATTCAACGCCCCACGCTTCCGCATCTCATGCACCAGCAGCGATGCAATTTCATTCTCCGTCAAAATCTGCCCGCCCCCGCGAATGTGCCCCTTCAACGCCTCAAACGCCCCCTCCGCAATGCGGATCGCCTCTTCCAGAATCGAAATCTCATGCGCATCCTTATGATGACGCAGCTTGATGACCAACTCCTTCGCCGGGGCGAGTTTGACGCTCCTGCCTTTCGATTTCCCTTTGAGAAACCCCTCTAGCGTCCCCTTCTGTGCCAGCGTCAGGCTCTCCGCCTGCACGCCCAGTTTCGTCAGCCCGATCTTCCGCACCTGCCGGCCGACCTCTTCCATAATCTGCTTTTGCCGCATTACCGCAGTCACCCACGGGGCTTCCCGGGTGATTTGCTCTTCATACCGTGAGTCGGAAATCAACAGCACCTTTTCGGCCGTGACCAGGGCATACGAATCGTCGCCCTCAAACCCCGTCAAATAAGAGACATCGGGAAAATTGGTCACCAGCAACGCGGGAAGCTTCGCCGCCAAAAGTGCAGCACGCAGTTTCTCCACCCGCGCCGCGATAAACGCCGGCGTATGGGTTCGGTCCGAATGCGTGGCGATCTTTTGAGCCATGGAACTCCTGTCCAAATGGATGACCGCAAAGTATACGTGACCCGCCAGTATCGCGAAAGCGGAACCATGACCCAGAGGATCATGGTCCGTGGTCCGTGCCTCGTGCTCCGTAACGCCGCCCGCTTCCCCTCGGCTCACGAACCACGGCCCACGGTCCACGACCACCCACATGAACTCCCCGCCACCTGCGTGTAGAATCGCCATCTGAGCGAGCATTACAATCAACCGAGGATCTCAATGAGCGATAAACCAATGGCCCGCCTCTGGCTGGTGCGGCACGGACAAACCGATTGGAATCTGCAGGGCCGCGTCCAAGGCTAGACGCCAACCTCGCTGAATGATACAGGGCGTGAGCAGGCACTGCAGCTTGCAGGATTCCTGCAGAAACAGAAATTCTCCGCCGTCTGGTCGAGCGATCTCCCGCGGGCATCACAGACTGCGGAGATTCTCGTGGCAGGCCGGGACCTGAAAGTGCAGCATTCGCCGACACTCCGCGAACGCAACTTCGGCACCCTGGAGGGCAAGACCGTAGCCGAGGTGCGGACCACACTGGGCCCCGGCTACCTCAAGGCCGCGGAATCCAGCGCGGGCGGCAAGACACAAGCCGGCGGCGATCTCGCCAACTGGACCGGCGTGCCCGGCATTGAAACCAATGAGGAGGTCTGGGTACGGGCCTCGGTATTCCTGCGGGAGATCTCGCACGAGCATCGCGGACAGGATGTATTGGTGGTCACGCATGGCGGGGTACTGGCGCGGGCCGTTTACAGCGTGCTGGGAATTCCCGAATCCATGCCCCGACACTTCGCACTGACCAATGGACTGGTCGTCATCCTGCAACTGAAACACGAAATCTTTCATCTGCTCAGCCTCGTGGATTATCCGCTGGCGATGAACGGCGTTACCACGCATGATACGGCCACGGTAAAGATGGCGGACTGAACTGATGAATCCCCACTTTCGCATCGGCTGCGTGTCATTCCTGAATTCCAAACCATTGATAGAAGCGGTGGTGGGGCGGGCAGACACACACGTGGAATTTGCCGTCCCCTCGCACCTGCTGGAACTGGTGGAAAGAAATGCCGTTTCGACGGCCTTGCTTTCCGTGGTGGACTATCAGTTGAGCCAAGTCCCCCTCTTTCTCGTGCCCGCCGGCGCCATCGGTTGCGACGGCCCAACCCTGACCGTGCGCATTTTTTCCAAGGTCCCCCCCGAAAAAATAAAGCGCGTGCACGGCGATACAGACAGCCATACGAGCGTCATCCTGGCGCAAGTGATTCTACGGGAGCGGTGGGGCGCGTACGCCCCGCTAGTTCCGCTGGAGGCGCGAGAGGGCGAGCATCGTGGGGGACATGAAACCATGCTCCTGATCGGTGATAAGGTTGTGAACGCCTCACCGCCGGCGGCGGAATATCCGTTCCAACTGGATCTTGGTGAAGAGTGGAAGAAGCTCACCGGCCTGCCCTTTGTGTTCGCGATGTGGATGATGCGTGCGGACGCCGTGGACCTGGATCTGGCGCGCCTACTCGACGCGGCGCGGCAGCAGGGTGCCGAAATGACGGAGCAGTTGCTCGACCGGCACTGCACCGAAAAAGGCTGGCCCCGCGATCTCGCCCGCCGCTATTTCACCGAATACCTCAAATACGAAGTAACCCCCCGCAGCCGCCAAGGCCTCGCCAAATTCTACGAACTAGCCGCCAAGCACAGCCTGCTGAAAATCACCCGCGAATCCAAATACCTGGAACTGACTCCCTAACCAAGTGTTCCCCCACGGCTGACCAAACGTGTGCCATGCTTTACGGGGCAGGATCCCCGTCAAGCATGTATCGCGTGCCCAACTCTCTCGCACCCATCAAAAAAAAACGCGCTCCCCACGGCCCACGGCTCACGAACCACGGCCCACGAACAACTAAGCACTAAGCACTAAGCACTCCCCACCACCCACTCCCCTCAAGCCGTCATGTCGATCAACCCACCCAGCCCCGTCGCCTTGGCCACCAGCGCATCCCCCGGCTGCGGCCCCGCCTGCCCCGCGGTATCCAAAAGCTTCAGCACCGCATTACCCTGCTCACGTTGCACATTAAGCGTCTTCACCGCCACGGCGGCATCGATCTGTTGCCCGATCTGCGTCGGAGCCAGAGCGGCAGAAATGAGATTGCTTTGCGCAGCTGAGACCATACCCTCCCTATCGGCCAAAACCCGTGGCCAAGTTGAGCACTTTTCTCACTCCCGGCAACCCACTCTCCGTCGCCTAAATCCCCATTGAACAATCCACCCACAAGCCCACACATTTGTGTTCATTCGTGTTCATTTGTGGCTAATTTAAGTCGTCCCATCAAGAAACACCTCTGTGCGTCCTCCGTGTCTCTGTGCCTCTGTGGTGAACTGTTCGTCGTGTCGTCGTGGTTGATTTCTCTTTTTCTCTCCAACAAATTTGTGTTCATTCGTGTTCATTTGTGGCTAATTTACCTCGTCGTCCATCGCCGCAGTGCTCATTCGATGAATCCATCCCCAAAACCGCTAGAATAGAAGTATGGACGAATTCGAAGAAAAAATTCCCCTCGACGATGAAGAGACCCCTATTGAGGTGCAGCAAGTCGGCATCTGGCCCCCCAAGCCCTCCGAACCCGACTCCGTACGCCTCTCGCGCCTCCGCGAAAAAGCCAAAGACCTCCCCCAATCCCCCGGCGTCTACTTCATGAAAGATATCAACGGCGTCGTCATCTACGTCGGCAAAAGCCGCAACCTCCACGACCGCGTCGGCAGCTACTTCGTCCCCTCCGCCGATCTCGGCTGGGGCTCCCAGGCCAAACACATGCTCCTCGAATTCGTCGCCGACTTCGACACCCTCGACTGCGACAGCGAAGTCGAAGCCCTCCTCATGGAAAATCGCCTCATCAAAGACATCCACCCCCGCTTCAACGCCCAAATGATGGACGACAAATCCTACCCCTATCTCGAAATCACCACCCGCGACGATTACCCCGGCGTCTATGTCACGCGCCAGCCGTCCTCCAACGGCACCAAACTTTATGGACCCTTCGTCAACTCCTGGGCCCTCAAGCAAGCCATCCAACACCTCCAGCGTGCGTTCAAGTTCCGCACCTGCCATCTCGAAATTTTCGAAGAGGATCCCAAGAAGCGTTTCTTCCGTCCCTGCCTCCTCTACGCCATCAAACAATGCACCGCCCCCTGCGCCGACAAAATCACCAAAGAAGACTACGGCGAAGATCTCGCCCGCCTCCGCAGATTCCTCGAAAGCAAAGGCAGCGACGTCATCAAAGAACTCATGACCGAAATGCAGGCCGCTAGCGCCGCCCACGAATTCGAAAAAGCCGCCGCCCTCCGCGATCAAATCAAGGCCCTCAAAAGCCTCTCACAGCGCGGCACCGGCGGCGGAACCGCTGCCGACAAAGACATCCAAAGCGAAGTCTTCTTCCACGATCATTTCGCCGGCCTCAAATCCCTCCAGGACCTCTTGGAAATGCCCGAACCCATCCGCAGCATCGAAGGCATCGATATCGCCCATTTCCAGGGCGAAGCCACCGTCGGCTCCCTCGTCAGCTTCGTCGATGGCCGCCCCTTCAAGAACGGCTATCGCCGCTTCCGCATCAAAACCGTCACCGGCATCGATGATTACAAGAGCATTCAGGAAGTCGTCACCCGCCGCTACCGCGACGCCGGCGAAAACAACGAACTCTATCCCGATGTCATCCTCATCGACGGCGGCCTCGGCCAACTACATGCCGCCCAGGAAGCATTCAACGCCATGGATGTCCGCCCGCCCATGGTCATCAGCCTCGCCAAACGCGAAGAAGAAATTTTCATCCAGGCACGCCAGTCCCCGCTCAAACTCTCCCGCACCAACGCCGCCCTCAAACTCCTCCAGCACATCCGCGACGAAGCCCACCGCTTCGGCCAGAACTACCATCATTTGCTGATCCAGAAACAACGCTTTGAGAAAGATGTGTCGCAAGGCAAACGCCCGCCCCGCCGCGGCAAAATCACCTGATCCTTCGCCGGCAAATGCCGAGGCCCGCCACACACCGTGCGACGGGCCTCGCGCTAACCTGTGTCGAGTCTCATAGACGTCTGATGGGCATCACAGCGGACGGTTCTTGTCGTTGACGAGCCGATGCGCCGCCGGCGCCGGCGTGCTGGATTGATCCGACCCGCCGAACAGCGACTTCACCGCCGAACCGAAATCAAGCTTCCAGTCCTTGACCGCATCCTCGACCGCCATGTGCGTGGTCGGCTGCGCGTTCGTATAACCAATAATGCGATTCTTATCGTTGCGAATGGGTGTGGTGTCGGCCGAAGCCGTTACCGTGCCCGCAGCCAGAATTGCCAAAACCGCAAATGCCGAAAGAAGTTTGGTAGTCATCACAGTTCTCCTGAATAGGTTTTATCTCAAGTTCTCGCCGGTCGCACATGCGCACCGTGCTGAGCTCTTCGATAAACGAAACGCAATCCAAGAGTCCGCAGGTTCAATGACTCAAGAGCTTTTTGTCGTTATTTCGCTCTATCAGCGGTATACCCCAAACGGGTATCGCCCCGCCTCCCCTCCCCAACCGCACAGCCCCATCACCGGCGAATCGTCTCATAGACCGAACGCGATTTGTGGCCGCTGCCCGCCGCCGGAAGATTCGGCCGCCGCACGATCGTCCGCGTCCGCGACTGCATAATGTACTCGACGCCGCGCCAGACGATCTCCCGCCCGAACGCCGACCCCACCAGCGCCAGCAGATTGATCAGCACCACCCAGGGAAACGCGACCGTCGCACAAAACAGCGTCGACTGTATCGCCTTGGCGTGCTCCGGAAGAAGCCGCTTGCCCCCCAGCACCAGCAGGTACCCCCGAATCGCCGACGCCGCATACAGCCCCAGAAACATCACGATCTGGTTGAAATGGTCCGGCACCAGGTCCGGCCTGAAGAATCCCAGGATCGAGCACGTCAACGTATACGCCATCGCCGACAAATAAATCAACGCCCCGCACACCGCCGTCAGCCAGATCAGCGGCTCGCACACCTTCGTGATCCGATACTGCCGCACCGCAAACTCAAACAGCGAGGCCCAGTTGAAATTGGCATCCGACGCCACAATGCAGTTCGGCACAAATTGAATGTGCCGCTTTGCCACCTTCTTGATGCAGTACGACATCACGTAGTCGTCTGACAACGCATTCGACCACAACGTCGGCAAACCAAACGCATAAAAATCCTTCCGCCGGATCGCCATCGATCCGCCCCACGCAAACGTCCGCCGGTACGGCCCCAAGAGCGCCGCCACGCTCGCGTTGATAATCGACACCACCTTGTTCGCCGTGTGATTCGTCACCGGAATGTAGTACCGGTACCCCGTCGTCGCACCGATGTGTTCCCCGTACGTCAGCGGCAGCACCAGCGCATGCAACCACTTCGACCCCGGCTTGGCGTCGGCATCCATGAATGCCAGCACCTCGTCCCGGTCCGTCGTACGCTCCACCGCCGCCAACTGATTGTGTATCTTCTGCCCCCGCTGCGTCGACAGCCCCGCCACCACGATCTCCACCCGCGAATCTTCCGCAGCAATCTTCTCCAGCACCGGCAACACCGGATCCTGTTCCGACTCCACCGTAAACACCAGCCGGTAATCCGGATAATCCTGCTGCAGCAACGCCTCAATGTTCGAGGCCGTATCGTCATCCACGCCCTTGATCGGCAGTATCACCGCGACCGGCGGCAAATTCTCGCTCGCCAGCGGACGCTGGATCATCCGCGGAATGCGCACGCCGAATCGCTGGGCCACACGCGCCGCCCAGATGGCCAGCAGCAATGCCGCAGCCCACACGAAGAACATGATAAATGAAAAATGCTGCACAGACGGTTTCCGTGAGAAATCGCGTTCGTGCGCATGATATCCAAAAAGCAGTTGAGAAGCGATGCGGAAGAACCGGCAAGCCGCCAAGTTCAACGGATTCCCCCCATCGGGCGGTCCTGCAACATTTTGTGAACCTTATTTCCCCCAGAGCGTCTATATCTGATTGATAGCTCTCCCTCACCCGAAAGGATCCGCCATGCGCATTTCAACCCTCGCCCTCTCGCTCGTGCTCGCCACCGCCGCCGTCAGCTCCATCACCTCCTGCTCACACGATACCTCCACCCGTACCGGCCGCTTGCTCACCATGGCCGCCGAAGAAGCCGGATTCATCGATTCGCTGCAGGATCGCCTCACCCGCCAACTGAACATCGCCGACCTGCAAATTCAAACCGGCCAGAAGACCGAGGCCCTCAAGACGCTCGACCTCGCCGCCACCACCCTCCGCGTCGATGAAAAAGAAAAGAAGACCCTCGACGATTTCCGCCGCATCGCCGGATGGACCAGCGTCGCCGAACTCTCCCACCAGGCCGGCGGCGACAAGCCCGCCCTCGATGCCTACTACAATGCCGTGGAATCCCTCAACTCCGTGCAACCAGTCACCACGCGGGCACAGTACGTCCTGTCGCTCTCAGAAATCTGCCTGATCCTCAAGGGAAAGGATGAGGCCGGCCAGCTTCTCATCAAGGGCGGCGAATGGGCCAGCAAAATCCCCGATACCCTCACCCGCCGCTACGCCCTGACCACCTTCACCACCCAACTGATCGGGTATGACAATCTGGACGCCGCTCGCACCGTCATGCGTAATGAGCCTGACGCCACCTGGCGTGCCGATTCTCTCGCCGCGATGGCCCGCCAAGCCATGGTGATCGAACAAAATCAGAAGGGATCCGAGAGCCGCTATGCCACTGCTGCAGAAAGTCCTTCCGTCCGGCGATCCCAACTCTCAGCCGACAGCGTTAGCGATCAGTATTCCGGCTTCAATAAGAGAGTCCAATATAAAGACAACTTCCGCCAGGCTGATCTCCAGCAGGGGTTTCTGCCCAACGGCACCTCCCCCCGGCCCTGATGGCCCCAGCCGAATTACCGCAAATCCCCTGGCTTAACGAACCCATTCGTCTGGAATCTTCGCCAAACCATCATCATCATTCACCCATGCGATGAATTGCCCGCCGATCTTCTGATGCCCTCCCGCCAACTCCCGGCTATTTCGCACTTGGCAAAGCATCAATCGTCCCCCTCCATCGTCAAATCGCAGCGGCAATACAAACCGTTCCCCTACAGACATCTTCCGCCGCGAAAACAGCGCCACGCCCCGTTTAGAGAGATTTGCCGCCATCACCTTGAATACGGCGTGGCGTCCGGTCGGAGATAGTTTCCGTATCCATAGGTCCAAAGCCACTTTATGACGCTGCGTCCGTCGGTTCTCCCGCGGGGCCAACGGGTCCAATTCCCCCAGCACGGCCACCAACGTGTGCGTCTGTTCCGGCGTCAAACTGACCATGGACATGAACGACTCCTATACCAATTCAAGGTCCCACGTGCTCCCTTCTTCTATCGAGCCGAACCGCCAGTGGGTTTACTAGCGACTCCTCTCCCAGTACTAATGCACTGCCCTTTATTGGCCATAAGGACCTCTTTTTGTAATCCGGATACAGATTTAAACAGATTTGCCTTGACTCTTTTCCGCCTTGGGTTACGTTTAAGGCACGATTCCAGCGCATCTCGTTCACTCGAATGGATGAGAGCGTTGCAAGAGGGAGAGAGAGATACCCACCTTGCTTCGGAATCCTGAAAAAATTGTGTGGTGACGTTCAATCGGCTCGGCTGATTCCGCATCTGCTTTGCTTCATGCGGCTTACCAGTTCTTGCCGATTCAACCCACCGGCACCCATGGCTTGGCCATGGCACGGTCTGCAAATGCAGTTCGGCGCATTGTTATGTGTCGGCATTCATAAGTGTTCGTTTTTTTAGGGAGAGAGAGAATGGAATTTTTCAAGTCTCGTTTGAAGGCCGCGATCGGCCTCGCCGTTGCCGCCGCCGCGTTCATCGGCGCTAGCACGGCTCACGCAGCCATCACTTACACCGTCACCGCGGTCAGCGAAGATGCCACCCTCAAGGACATCACCTACAGCCCTGTCGCAACCACCATCTCGAATGTCCCCCAGCCGATCTATGGCACTCCGGTTCTCCAGGTGGTCGCCGGTGGCATCAATATCACTTTCCCCACCGCCGATTTCTCCAAGTTCGGCGCAACGGCTTTCCCCGCCTTTGATAACACCAAATTCGAAAGCCTTGATGCCCATACCAAGTTCACGATCACCACCAGCAGCCCCGTCTTCCTCTCGCTTGACCTGCAAGAAGGCGGACACTACGAAACTGCCGGCTCTGGCCTGGTGCGGGCTTCCGGTGCGCTGGTGACGGTCAACGCCATCAACGACCAGTTCTCCGAAATCCTTTCTGCCCCCATCACTGTGACCTCGCCCAGCAACGTTCTTGGCGTGTTCAGTGGTACCGGCGATTGGACGGCCACCGCCAACCTCACAGGATTCAGCAAGGCCTATAGCTCCTTTACCGTCGATGTGAATAACATCCTTGCCGCCTCAGCTTTCAGCCTCGATAGCTTTGCCGACATCCACAAGAAAGAGTTCTCCATCTTCATTCCTTGCAGTGACTGCTCCCCCCCGGGTGGCGGCGTTCCTGAGCCGGCCTCCCTCAGTCTCCTCGGCCTCGGCGCCGTCGGCCTCCTGGCCCGCCGCCGCAAGTAAGACTCGTTGATCACGAGTAACTCGTGAATCCATGCCGGACCCGTCCTCACCTCAAGTGCGACGGGTCCGGTCTTTTTTTTTGCTTTTGGGACTCCAACCTATCGATGGTATACTGCCTCAGGTTTGACTACGGCAGGTTCGGCGTGGAGGTTGTCAGCATGTGGATGCGTTGTTCCCAGTGCAAAGGCCAGTTTGAAATCGAGCCCAAATCCGGGCAAAAACTCGTCTTCTGCTCCCATTGCGGCGCTCAGTTGCGCGTCACCACCAAACGCTTCAAAGCTTCGCAGGACCCCCAGTCGATCCAATCCATCTCCGCCCTCACCGGCGAAACAGCCGAAGCAACGGAAGACGAATCCCCCTTCACCGTCAATGCCCTCTCCTCCGGACAGGATCCCGTCCTCCAGGCCCTCGGCGGCGCTCCGGCCGAAGAAATCTCCGAGCAGCCCCCCCACGAAAACCCCGCCGACCCCCTCTCCGCTTTCACCGCCACGCCGGTCCCACCGGATGATTCCGCCGATCCGCTGGCCGCACTGACTTCCCCCTCCGCCTCTTCATCGCGCGCCCACGCCCCTCGCCCGGTTCCCTTCCGCCGCAAGAAGAAACAGGAGAACATGGCCCCCCTCGTCATCGCCCTGGCTGGCGTGGGAACGCTACTGCTCGCCGGCATCATCGCCGCCGTCGTGATCCTCAACCATAAAGAAGAGCCCAAACCCGTCGCCCCGCGCAGCTCGGGTCCCGATGTCGGCGAACTCTTCGCCAACGTCAAAGCCACCAGCAGTAAATCCAACGAAGACGACGCCTCCCCCGACCGCTGATAATCGTAACTCAGAAATTCAAACAGAGACCCACCGATGGACATCTTTCATCGGCGGGTCTTTCGTCTTGTGCTCGTAGAGATTGCCCCTAGTACCCGCACGGCCCCCCATTCATCGTGCATCGTCTAACATTCATCGCTTTGCTCACGCCATCACATTCAACGCCAGAAACGGCGCCATCTGCTGCGTACTTACCGGAACCGCCGCCTTCCCACTGGGCGACAGCGCGTACGCCGCCACGCCGCTGATCTGCGCCGCATGTTGCCCTTCCATGATATTGATGTAATTTTGAAATGCCGCCCCCGCCGCAGCCACCAGCGGATCGGCCTGCTGCTGTTGCTGCTTCTGAATGACGCCGTTCATACCGGCCGTCCACATATCGAACAAGGCGAACGCGATCAGTGTGTTTTGAACATTACCTACTTGCATGTCTCTTCTCCTTACTTGGGAGAAAGCAACATGCACCGCAGGTCGATGCCAAATCCAGGCGCAAAGCGCAACCGGCTTAGAGACCGTTACTTATAACGGTTTCACGAGTGAGCGGGCTGTAACGGTTGTAACGGCTGTTGATTGGCTGGATCAAAACTCGGGGACTACGCGCATCGAATCCCCTTCGCGCCTTACCACGGCGTCATCGGCAGCTCGGCCGCACGCCGTGCTGACACCACCACCGGCACCATCGTCACCCGTGGACTCGAGGCCGGAATCCCCGCTACCGGTATCTGGCGCACCGGCTGCTGGGGCTGCTGGGGTTGTTCCGCAACACGATTGACGGGCCGCTTGTCATTCACCACCCGCTGCGACGCCCCGTAACCGTCCCCCGATCCCCCGCCCGTCGACCCCTCCGCAATTTGTCCGCAAAACACTACCACCGGGTTGGCATGCTCGGAATTGAGATCTCCGCAACCCCCCAGCGCTAGCGCCAAGAGCGATATCGTCGTGATTGCTGCCAGCTTCATTTCAAGCCTCCACGCTCGTCTTACGCTTACTCCTATCGGACTCTCACCCCCGCAAACATGCATAAAAAAAGCCCGCGGATAAGATCCGCGGGCCTCGAGACTTCTTCAAAATGTCGTAGCGTCGATCAACGATAGAATTCGATGATCAAATTCGCATTGATCTCGAACGGAATCTGCTCCGGCGTCGGCAACGCCACGCACTTGGCTTCCATTTGCGCCGGATTAAAGTCCATCCACGCCGGCGTCTGATGCCCAGCAATCGACTCCATATTCTCCCGCAGCATCTTGTGCGTTTTTTCCTTAAACGTGATCGTCATGCCCGGTTCGACGGCAAACGACGGAATGTCCGTCTTCTTCCCGTTCACCTTCACATGACCATGCGCCACCAACTGCCGCGCCGACCAGACCGAACGCACCACGCCCAGCCGCCGCACTACATTATCCAGCCGCGTCTCCAGCAACTGCTTCAGCGTGATCGCCGTGTTGCCCTTGGCCTTCTTGGCCGCCGCCATGTACCGGCGGAATTGCTTCTCCAGCACGGAATAGTGCGCCTTCATCCGCTGCTTTTCCTGCAGACGAACGCCGTACTCCGATTGCCGGGCCTTGCGGAAGCCGTGCATGCCCGGAGGCGAAAATGAATCACCAAATTTCGTGTGCTTGGGGAGATCGGCGATCGCAACGCCGAGACGGCGGGAAAGGCGGACCTTCGGTCCGGTGTAACGGGACATGAAAACTCCTGGGGAGGGCTCCGTGCATCGATCCAGCGGCCAAAGACCGCTGATCACGCGGATATACCGTCCCTGCAATATGAAGCCGGCGTACCCGGGTGTCTACTCGACTCTCGGGCCTTTTCGGCGGATTTCAAGCTACGTACTATACCCGCCCTCACCCACCCCGGTCAACGAGCCCGAAATCTCGCTATTCCGTGGACCAGGGCGAAACTCCGGGAGTCCCGTTTGATGTGTCTGGGAGTCCCCTTTCGTGTGCCATGCCTTACGGGGCAGGGGCCCCATCGGGCATGCCTCGCGAGCAAACCAAGCAATTTCAAACAGAACCTCACCCTCACCCAATCACCTCCACTCATAGCCCCCAACTTAAGACTCATAACTCACATTCTCCCCACCTCCGTGTTCCCCATGCTCACCACGTTTCATATCGGAAGACGCCGCTCGCCAATGCGAGAGAACTGGACGCCAAAACAACGTTCATTCATAATTCCGCGAACGGTTAGGGCATTTCAACTTAGAGGCTCTAAATTTACTTCCTCTAGGACCCTCTCGGCCGCCTATTGCGTGGGCGTGAATGAGGTTCTCTGAGAAGCTTTTAGGTTCTTGAGAAGAAGGACAGATCATGACCACACGCCCCATTCAATCATTCGCCGATTGCATCTCAGAGCGGGAGCGTAAGCAACGCTTCAAAGTGACATTCGTCAACATCATCATCTGGTTGCTGCTGGTTATCGTGTCGGCCGCCACCTGGGGAGTATTCCTGATTGTTGCCTTTGCAGGATGGGCAATAAATAGCCTGCTTGCCGAATACAACGTGCGGAAACTTCAAGCGATTGGCGCCACGGTCTCCCGAACCCAGCTTCCCGAGGTGCATGGGGCCCTGGAATCCGTCTGCCAGCGGTTCAATGTTCCCAATACCTACCGGGTCATCATCATTCCCAGCGGAACGGCCAATGCCTTTGCGATGAAATTTGCAAGAAAACGCGTCGTGGTCATCCTCTCGGAACTGTTAGCTGGCATTATCGATGACCCCGCCGAATTGCGTGCACTTCTGGGGCACGAGCTTTGCCATAGCGTGCTGGACCATGGCATGCGTGGAATTTTTGAGCGCTATAAGCCCGTTCAGTACAAAGCCGCTCGGGAACTCACCTGCGACAATGCAGGTCTGATCGCGGCCAATGATCTCGAGGCGGCCAAGACACTTATTCGTAAACTCTGCGTAACGCGCCACCTCCACCTGCGCCTTTCAGACGATGCACTGGTGGAGGAATCAAAAGCCATTTACTCAGGGATTTCCGGCTGGCTGATCAAACAATATATGTCCCATCCACCTGCAGGCTCTCGTCTGTTGAATCTGGAAGAGTTTTCCCAGACTGCGATGCTCTCACCTGCGAGATCTATAGCCACCGTTCCTGCATGAGGTAGAAGCCAGCATCTGAACGACTTAAAGACTCTAAATTTACTTCCTCCAAGAACCTTTCGACCGCCAATTGCATGACTGAGAATGGGGTTCTTTTAGAAGCTTTTAAAGAGGACGCACCGGCTCTGTCTCGACCCTCTTGATTCTCCCGCAACTTCTCGAGCACGTTATACATGTCCGTCAACGTAAAATCCGGATACTTCGCCTGACATCCCCCCGCATCGGGTGCCATGCTTACCCCGCGCGGTCCGCGGGGTAAGCATGCCTCGCGAGCAAACCCCACAAACTAAAGCATCACTAAAAATCGGGTGCCATGCTCTACGGGGCGCGGGGACCCGTCAAGCATGCGTCGTGGTCCTGTGTTTACCACAGAGAATACTGGCATAAAGAAGGGCGACCACTAGAGGTCGTCAGGAAACACTTTTTCGTCTGAGAGCAGTGCCGCGAATCGTTGAACGAAATCACGCAGATTCGTTACAGTGATCTTGACTTGCCAGTTGATGTCTTGGTATTGGTTTCTAATTGTGACTTGGTCAATCTTGCCGCCAGTATCTTCGAACTCAATACTTGCGTGGGCGGTACCATGTCGCAGGTTAGTGATTAGCTTACGCAAATCATCGCAGTTGGTATTGTCCTTTATAACCACAAACTGAGGCCAACCCTGAGCAGTTAGCTCAGTCAGTTTGTACTCGGGGATAGATCTTAGGGCCATTTCTTTCGGGAAAATAACAAGACCGAGAAGCGAATGGTCTCTTCCCTACATCTGCAGGATATTCCACGACGATCGCCTTCGGCAATGCGATGCGAAGCGCTTTGAACCCCGCAGCAGTCACCTTCGTCCTCGTCATGTAAATGACAGTAAGGCGATCGAGAACTCTAAGGTGATCCAACCCCGCATCACTCACCTGAGTATCACTCAGGTTTAAGTGCCTCAGTTCCTTAAGATTCTCAAGTTCAGTCAGACCCGCATCAGTCACACGCGTAGCCGCCAGCGAAAGTACGTCCAGCCCAAGGTGATCCCTAAGGCAGACCAATGCCTGATCGGAAATTTGCGTCTTGCTCAAGTCGAGGCTCTTGAGTACTTTAAGACCCTTGAGTTGGCACAGGCCTGCATCGGTAATGCACGTGGCCTGCAGCCCCAGGTGTTGGAGACCCATGAGATCCTTAAGAGACGCCAAGCCTGCATCGGTAATCTTCGTCTGGTTCAAATTCAGAATCTCGAGCCGCTTGAGTTCCTTAAGATAAATCAGGCCCGCATCGGTAATCTCTGTGCCTTTCAAGTAGAGGCTTTGAAGACATCTCAGATCCTTGAGATGAATCAGTCCGTCGCTAGTGATCTTCGTTCCACTCAATTTGAGGCGCTGAAGGTCCTTGAGGTCTTTCAGATAGACCAATCCTGCATCAGTAATCCCGGTTCCGCTCAAATCGAGCATTTGAAGACCCGTGAGGTCCTTGAGATGGACTAAGCCCGCATCGCTAACCTTGATGTCGTGCAAGTCAACTCTCAGCAGTGGTTTGAGTCCCTCAAAGTGAATCATGCCCGCATCGGTAATCTGGTAATCCAAGTCGCTGGGCAAGGGTCCTTCGGTCCTAATGCCGGGGTCCACAATTTCATCCGGCCGATAGCCCAGGAAAACACTTCCGAGCCACGGAAATTCCTTGAGCTGAGCAAGATCGCCGTCAGTGGTGTTCCACCGTAAATTCAAATGCGTCACCCGATCCAGCACCCATCCGCTTGAACCCAGATAGGCTTGGAGCTTCTTTCCACCCAGCGGCTCGACGCTGGTCGAACTTACCCCCATCTTATCCAGCGCCCGCTGCTCACTCTTCCACCCCCAATACAACCACCCCCATACACTCGCCAGCATCACGCACAGAACCAGCACCGTCAAGAGCACCCGTCTTCCCCAGCGCCACACCGCCCCGCGCGGCGGCCGTCTGCGAAACGTGCGCGGATCGGCCGGATCAAATTCCCGCCCGCACTCCGGGCAACGACTCGTCGCCGCGCGTAAATCGTACCCGCACCGGCGGCAATAACAGGCAGGCTCACTCACCGATGTCCTCGTTGTCATAACACCCCCATCATCCCACTCCCCCACTCCCCAATCAACGCCCCTCCCCCAGCTCCCTCGTGCCCCTTCCCATTTTTCTATTTTCTATTTTTCATTTTCTATTTTCCATTTTTCCTCACACCGCCAGCATCCCACCCACCAATTAACCCCACCAACAAAACCCCAAACAAATTTGTGCCCATTTTTGTCCATTGGTGGTCCCGCCATCTCACCAAATCGCTGCAAAAACTCAAAAAAAACACTCCAAAACATAAAAAACACACCAAAAACATCTCAAAAGCGCGCCAAAACCGATCAAAAATCGTTCCAAATCGATCCAAATCGGCTCGCCCAAACCCACCCCAAAAACGCCCCTCCCCACCCCCATTCTGAACTCTGAATTCTGAACTCTGAATTCGCTCCCCACGCCCTCCCTCGTTTGTTCGCGCCCCAACCCGCCGGTATGATCGCCTTCAATGTCCAAGCCCACTTCCACCGCCCACGCCCCACGCCTCCAGCGCGCCATGGAGCACCACCAGGCCGGCCGCCTTCAGGAAGCCGAACTCCTCTACAAGCAAATCCTCACCGACGATCCCAACCAGGTCGACGCCCTGCATCGGCTGGGCCTGCTCGCCTTTCAAGTCAAACGCTACGACGCCGCCGCCCTCCTGCTCCGCAAGGCCACCGCATATGCCCCGCAAAATGCCGCCATCCACGCCGAGCTCGCCGAAGTCTATCGCCGCCTCGACCGCCTCGACGAAGCCGAAGCCTTCTGCCGCCGCGCCGCCGCCATCGATCCACACCACGTCAATGCTCACTACAATCTCGGCGTGATCCTGCAGCAGCAACGCCGCCTCGATGACGCACTCGCCTCTTACCAGCACGTGCTCACCCTTCAGCCGGCACATCCGCAGGCACTCTATAACCTCGGCAACGCATTGAAAACTCTGGGCCGCCGCAACGAAGCCCTCGCCGCCTATCGGCAGGCCCTGGCGCTGCAGCCCGATGATGTCGAAACACTCGGAAATCTCGGCGTTGTCCTGCATGAACTCAGCGAAATCGATGCCGCAATCGAATGCTTCCGCCAAGTCATTCGCCTTCGCCCGGACGACGCCATCGCCCACAACTGCCTCGGCAATGCCCTCCGCGATCAAGGCCACATCGATGCCGCCGCCGCATCGTACCGCGAGTCCATTCGCATCAATCCAGAATACGCCCTCGCCCACAGCAACCTCGGCAAAGCCATGGAAGAAAAGGGCGAATTCAGCGAAGCTGTGGCGTGCTATCGCCGCGCTGTCGCGCTGCATCCTGAACGTCCCGAACCCTATCAGAATCTCGCGATGGCGCTCGAAAGAACTCAGGACAAAGACGGCGCACTGCTCATGTTCCATGAAGCGCTCAAGCGCGGCGCGGATGCGCCGCTGATTCAGTATCACATCGCCGCCATCACCGGCGTGGATGTCCCGTCTGTCGCGCCGGCCGAGCATATCCGCGGCCTCTTTGATGGACTCGCCGAACGCTTCGATCGCCACCTCGTCGAAACGCTCCAATACCGCGGGCCCGAACTGATCTACGAAGCGCTCCGCAGCGCCGCCGCCATTTCCAACCCGCCCTCCCAGCGCGCCGACATCATCGATCTCGGCTGCGGCACCGGCCTGTGCGCGCCGCTGTTCAAACCCCACAGCCGCCGCCTCGTCGGTGTCGATCTTTCGCCAGGAATGATTGAAAAAGCACGCCAGCGCAACCTTTACGATGAGCTGCTCGTCGACGACATTCTGCAAGTCCTGCAAACCCGCCCGGCCAGTTTTGATCTGGCCATCGCCGCCGACGTGTTGATCTATTTTGGCGACCTCGCCCCCATCTTCACCACCATCGCCCAAGCGCTGCGGCCCGGTGGAGTCCTCGCGTTCACCTTGGAACTTCTCGAGGGTGACGGCTACGTGCTCTGTCCAACGCGCCGCTACGCCCATTCAATCAGCTATCTCCGCGGCCTTGCCAGCGCGAAAAATTTCGCCGAAGTCAGCATCACTCCCGCCACCCTCCGCATGGAAAACCGCCAGGCAGTTCCCGGCCTGGTCATCGTCCTGCGCAAGACTACGTAATTGTTTAGCTATCTGTAAGTTAGGCACCCGTCAGTTGTTAGAGCCACGGGTTCCTGCGCCTTTGCTGTAGGTGCGTAAGACGCCAATCAGAACACCTTGAATGCGTATGTCTTTGTCGACGTAAATCGGATTCATCGACGAGTTCGCCGGTTGTAACCTGATGCGGCCACGTTCTTTAAAGAAACGTTTGAGCGTTGCCTGGCCGTCCTCAAGCAGAGCCACGACGATTTCGCCGTCGCGGGCGGTTTCGCGGCGTTCGATGATGACGTAATCGCCGTCGGCGATGTGGTCTTCGATCATCGAATTGCCTTTGACGCGAAGCACGTAAGTGCCGTGGCGCGTGTTAAATAGGCTTTCGAGGTCGAGGGTTTCGCGGTTTTCGATGGCCTCGATGGGTTGGCCGGCGGCGATGGTGCCGACGATTGGGAAGCTGGCCGGCTTGGCTTCGTCAGGCAGCTTCACCGTCGGCGAGACTTCCAAAGAGCGAGCCCTGTTGTGGGTCCGTAATATAAGTTCTTTGCGTTCCAGAGCTTCTACGTGCTCGAAGATTGTGACCTTTGAGACGCCGAGTTGATCGGCCAGTTCCTGCATCGTGGGCGAGTAGCCGTTGCGGACTCGAAAATCCCGGATGGCGATCAGAATTTTGAGTTGTTTGGGAGTGGGCGTCATGAACGTTCTCCAGTTTCTGGGCGGAGGGGGCGAGGGTGGCGGCGCCACCCTCCGTTGTAACCACTGTATTGGCAGTGGCTTGGGTGGTGTCTACGCCACTGGGCACGAGGTCGTCATCGGCGAAGAGACGCAACGTGCCGGGGTCGCCGGATTCCGCGGACAATCTTGCAATCAGCCGCCCCGCGGGCGACTGATAGAATTTCTGAACCGGTTCCAAGTCCTTGGAGCCCTTGAAGTTGTGCGGGAAGGGGTAATTTTCCGGCACGGGTTCCAGGGAGTCGGGGTGCCTTGTTGCCGCATCGGTTTCGGCGGCTTTTCGGGGGTCATTTGTGACGGTTTCCAAGGTGTCTGGCGAGACCAAAACAGACTCGTTTTGGATCGATTTTGAACCGTTTTTGCATGCTTTTGCATCGTTTCTGAGTGTGTTTTTACTGTTTTTGAGTGTGTTTTCATCGATTTCGGACAATATCGGGGCCGATTCGAGACCCAGGGTAAACCAGCGCGGCCAGAGCGACTGATGGCCGCAGGCGTCACAGGGTTCGAGTGCCGCAGGATGGCTGTCGGCCCGGAACTTCCGGCCGGGATGGCTGGCGATCAGCCACTCCTTGAGATCCCAGAGCATCCAGCCGGCGAGTCGGCGGACGACGGAGCCGAGGGTGCGGGGCGGGAAGATCCGGCGTGGGTCGGCCAGGTCGTTGTGGCGGATTTCCCAATCGACGATGTAAGCGCCGCCGGGGCCGAAGCTGCAGAGCGGCAGGTGTTCGAATTTTTCATAGCCCAGTTGCAGGACGGAGCCTTGAAGTAATTTCGCGGCCGTCGATGCAGGCGTGCGATGAGGGCGCGTCGCCAGCGAGGATGCCGGGGCGGACGCGAGCGGACGCTCATCGGGCGTCTTCTGGGAGTCAGAAGCGAAGCGGGACATCGAGTCCTTTCTGGCGTGCCACGAGCCCCCCCCCGACGACGAGCCCCAGGGATTGGAATCCCTGGGCTTGGGAAGAGGGCGCGGGAGGCAGAGCCTTGGAGGAGTTCCGGCCGAGGTGAGGCGTGGTCCAGACGCTCACGATCGACCCAACCCGGAGCGTTTCGCGTTAGCGAAGTGGCTGGGGGTTGTGCCTACGAACCGCTTCTATCTTCGGACGGGCGTTGCGGAAAACTTGAAGCTTTCCGTAAGGCCTCTGTTTGGTAAGAGATACTATAGCCGGACTTTTACCTAACGGCAAATGAAAAGTCGGGAGAAGTTTGGGAGATTTTAAATTGGGGCCTTTGAAAAACTCCCCTTAGGAAAAAATCTCAGCAATTTCTTGAAAACCATGCGATATAGCTCGATAATGACGATGTGCAATAAATGCACAGTATAAATAAGCAAAGGTTCCATCCCGACGACAAGAACCCATGGGGTTCTCCCTTATGGGGTAGTCGGGATGGTCGCTTTTTGCGGCGGGTTCAATTCAGACAACATACGAAGACTTTTCACGGCCGCTTTGATGAGGTCATAGCTGCGGGAATCGTTGCGATCAATGAAGCGGAGAATTGCCCAGTTGATGTAATCTGCCACCTGCAGGGCGGAGCAGGACTTTGAGTCGTGATGGAGCACACGGTAGGGAATGGAAGAAGGAAGCGCCGCGGAGAGAGTTTCCTTGACCGCTTTTTCTATCGTCTGGCGTTTGCGGTTAATCGGTATACGGTCGGTGATCACGACAATCGACGAGAAGGAGAGCGGATCAAGTTGAGATATCAGGTGGCTGAGGTGTTCGCCAAGAACATGGGGATAGAATCGGGCATCCGGACATAGGGAGGGATGGACCTTGCATTTTTCGACGACGAGTGCATCGATACGGAGGCGATGAAGGTGCTGTTGGATGATGGCGAAGACATGGTCCCGAACCGTTTGCCGATCGTCGGTAGCATGAAAATATTCGATGTCGGCAGTGTGGAGCAAATCGAAGCGAAGTTCGGTGAATTGAGGTTCAAAAGGAAAGGGTCGCGGAATGATGATGCTGGTAAGGGAGAAGAATCTAGAGCCGCTGGGGCCGAAGTCGAGGTTGCCGCCTTCGTCGATGAAGACATAGAGAGGTGGTGGAACCGGAGGTGTTGCGAGCGGCGGTGTCATAGTGGAATTTTACTGAGTTTTCGTGAAATTGCACGGTTCGCTGGCGCGGAAGTCTTATGAGAATTTGGCAAAGTCTGCTGCGGAGTCGGCGGGGCGATCTCCCCACGAAGCGCGAAGACATGAATGATGACGGGGTCTCATAGAGGACGCGGGGGGGACGGAGAGAGGAGGAAAACATAAGGCACAAAACATAAGACATAAAACGGGGGGAGGAGTGAAAGCAGGAAACAGGAAATGGTTGGCGGTGGTGGATTGCCAAGGGGGAGATGGGGGCGGATAATCGGGGGCGATATGAACAACGCTGAGGCGCTCACTGAATTTCTCGATCGCTGGCGCGGGGCCGGGGGGGGCGGAACGCGCGAGGTATCAATCATTTCGCAGCGCTCGCCTCAGCGGTTAGAATGTACTGCAGGATCGTAATCGTTAGGGACGACGCAATGACTGTATCCCCGCCTATGCCCCGCCGCAGAACCAAGGCGCTCAAGGGTCTTCCTCTCACTGCAGTTGAGTTTTTTGCTGGCATCGGCCTCGTCCGTCTCGCCATCGAAAATCAGGGCTGGCGCACTCTCTGGGCTAATGACATCGATCCCGACAAGGCCGAAATGTATCACGCCAACTTCGGGAAATCCGAACTTGTCGTCGGCGACATTTATAAAATTTCGTGCGGATGATATCCCCCCCGCGACCTTACACCGCCTCGTTCACCTGCAACGATCTATACCATCGCCGGCGCTCAGGCCTAAACCCGCTTCTTGCTCGCCCTCGCCTTGCTCCTGATGATCTCCGCCAATTCATCCGCTTTCTTAAATATCTCAAGAACTCGAAGCCGCAACTGAAGTAATTCCTCATATTCAGGTGTTTGCTCCGGAATCGTGTCGAGAACCTCGTACTTTCCCAGGTACTGGGCAATTCGCTTCACTCGCTCGGCTCGCAGCTCTTCCGGAATATTTAGCTGTTTCAAAAATGTCTGCCAATCCTTGTTTCCCTTCTTTGAATTGCACAACTTGCAGCAGGGAAGAAGATTGCCGACGCGATGACCATGCCCGCTGAATCTCGTCTTGAGAACCGTGGCGTGAACATGATCCCACGTCTCCGCCGCCCCACCGCAATATGCGCACATGATTGGGGAGTCAGGGTCTTGACCAAGCAATGCAAGGGCATCCCTGATGAGCTTGTCATCGAAATCGTCGTAAGGAGCGACCGAAGCCGCAAACGCATGGTTAATCGTCGTCTTGCGTCTCGCGACGATGCAATAAGGCTTAAGGTGCAGCTTGATGCTCGAGTAATGCATCACGGCCTCCCTTTTCTCGGGAGGCCCACCCATGGAACACTCGCGCTCTTCGCAAATTCCTCAAACGCCTTGCTCGCATTGGCACCGCAAGCCTGCGCGAACTCCGTAAACTCCACGACATCCAACCGCCGTTCCCCCGATTCGACTTTCGCGACCCAACTGTGCGGCACCCCCAGGCGTGTCGCCAGCGCCCGCTGCGATAGCCCCGCCTTCGTACGCAACGTACGAAGCTTCTCCCTCAAGTCCCCGTACGCCGCTTTGTGAATTGATCTCGTCATTGCACCTATTTTGGAAGCATTGCCTGATGCTCCCAAAATCGGTACAGTAGTCGGAACAGATCAAATTGGCGCCTCCTGCTTTCCATCGGTAAGCGCAGCCAATGGCAAACTCGAACCGATAAAGGAGAGTCTCGATGAACCGAGGCACTAGAGCGACTCATACCGTTTCATTAAGGATAAATGCCCGCTGTCGATCGACTATCGAGCATCTCCTCCAAAAACTCATCGACGATACACCCGCCGCGCGCCGGGAACTTCTCGCCTATGCACTCTTCTACGCTTATCTTTCTATTCGACTGCCCGAATGTCCCCTGTCACCCGATCCGGCCGAACTGTCCTCACTGGAGGCCGGCCAAAAACGCTACGTCGCACTCGGAGATGGCATCTTCATATTTGATTTCTCCCCACCTGCACTCCGCCCCCGTGGCACACTCTGTGACGCGCTACGCTCTCCCCACGGTTCAGTCTATCTTTTTACTCAACCGCATCTCAGCGAAGCTTGGACATCGCGTGCCAACGCTTGGCCCATCACCATCCGTAATCGGCTTGACGTCAGAACGGTTCCCTCATGGATCTGCATGGGCATCGCCATGATGGCCGTTTACTGCAGGGCTGCGTCACGCATCTGTTTCAAAAGGCTCATAGATCGCATGAACAGATGCCTCCTCTCCTTCCCTGACGCGAATCTCCAAGTCGTCACCAAGATTTCCCCAGAACCGTTTAGTCGAACTGACTCCTCAAGACTAAAGAGTGCGTTGATAATCCACCCAATCCGATCATGATCCGCCGCATCCTCTCGGTGGCTGTTTTCAGATCAGTCCACACCACCCCTGAAGTACTTGTCCGTCGCCTCGTTCACAGACTTGGCTATCGTTTCCGACTTCATCGCCGCGAGCTGCCAGGATGCCCCGATCTCGTTTTTCCATCGCGTCACAAGATCATCTTCGTTCATGGTTGCTTCTGGCACGGCCACTCCTGCCGTCGCGGACACCGCGTCCCAAAATCCAACACCGCCTATTGGCTCGTTAAAATTGCTGGCAACAAAGCCCGCGACCAACATAACCGACGAGTCCTGCGCCGGCTTGGTTGGCAAGTCCTCACCATTTGGGAATGTCAGACATACAAACCCTCTGCATTAACGTCCTGCCTTCAGCGATTTCTCATGTGACGCCTTTCCTGACTGCACGGAAGAGCAAAAGCAGAAGATTCGTGGAATTGCGGAGGAGCTCGATGCGCATCGGAAGAGGCAGCAGTGTGTGTGCGATAGGCGAACAAAGCACCGCATTACCATGCGGTGCTCCGGGGCGCGGGTTGATGCGACCCCGGTGGGGTCGGGGAGGTTTTTGCGGTGATACATCCGGGGGTTACGCTGCGCTGAACCCCCGGCTATTACGTGGGAGCCCTGCGGGCTCGGAGGGGCGCGGGGGGTGAGAAGTGGATGATGGGGCGAGGGGAATTGTGACATGTGCCGGGCTTTCAGCCCTCCGCAGGTTTTTGGGCGAGGTTTCTGCAACCTTACGGTTGCAGCTATTACCTGTCGGAGCATCGCTCCTGTACAGGTGGGAGTTCCTATCCTTTACCGAGGTGGGTTGCCGAATGAGAGCCGAGCACCGCATTACCATGCGGTGCTCCGGAGGCGCGGGTTGGTGCAAACCCGGTGGGGTCGGGGAGGTTTTTGGGGCGATATGTCCGGGTTAGAGGTTCGATCGCCCCGTTGGGGCTTGGGGATTTTTGGGGGTCGTTTTCCAGGGGTTCCCGTTGGTCACCACCTGGCTATTGACGTGGGCCCCGTTGGGGCTGGCACGCGTCGCGAGCGACGCCGCTAAACTTGGTGGAGGGATTGTTGATTGGGG
>CAIMWO010000049.1 GCA_903845195.1 uncultured Phycisphaerales bacterium | reverse complement strand
GTTTGATCCGGCACATCGCGTCCAGACAAACACGCTCTTTCGTCGACATCAAAAGCTCACTCATCCGGCCGGTATACCCCAGCCACGGCGGTGACACTTCTATTTGAGCTATGGGGTGACAATTCTACTTGCGCACAACACAACTTCCCCGCGATTCCTTGCAAGCCGACTCCCCCGGCATTATGTTCGACCACTTCTGTACGAAACGATTTCTTTTGCGAAGAAAGACACCCTTCATGCTGCCAGGCGCTCTCAACGATCTGGGGAACACTTCCATCGTCGGCCTCCAATGGGGAGACGAAGGTAAAGGCAAAATCGTCGACCTCCTCACCGAAGAATTCGACCTCGCCGTCCGCTGGAATGGCGGCTCCAATGCCGGTCACTCCGTCAAAGTCGGCGACAAGAAATACGCCTTCCACCTCATCCCCTCCGGCATCCTCCGCCCCGATTGCATCAGCGTCATCGCCAACGGCGTCGTCATCGATCCCCTCAAACTCCTCGAGGAAATCGATCAGCTCATCACTCAGGGCGTCAAGATCGAAGACAACCTCCGCGTCTCCACCAACGCCCACGTCGTCCTTCCGTATCACAAACTTCAGGATCAGCTCGGCGAACAAAAGGCCGCCGGCGCCAAGATCGGCACCACCGGCCGCGGCATCGGCCCCTGCTATGCCGACAAGGCCAACCGCTCCACCGCCATCCGTCTTGTCGATCTCCTCGACGACGCCCGCCTCAAGGAAAAACTCCCGCGCATCGTCGCCGAAAAAAACGTCATCTTCCGCGCCCTCTACAACGCCGATCCCCTCGACTGGCAGCCCATGTTCGAACAATACCGTTCCTGTGGCGAACAACTTCGCCCCTTCATCACCGACACCACCAAGCTCCTCCACGATGCCTGGCACGCCAAAAAACGCATCCTCTTTGAAGGCGCCAACGCCGTCCTCCTCGATCTCGATCACGGCACCTTCCCCTTCGTCACCTCCTCCAACTGCGGCACCGGCCTCTCCGTCGGCACCGGCCTCCCCGGCCGCGCCGTCAACTCCACCCTCGGCGTCGTCAAAGCCTACAGCACCCGCGTCGGCAGCGGACCCTTCCCCACCGAACAAGACAACGCCACCGGCAACCTCATCCGCGAGCGCGGCCACGAATACGGCACCACCACCGGCCGCCCACGCCGCTGCGGCTGGATCGACGCCGTCGCCCTCCGCTATACCGCTGCCATCACCGGCGCCACCGGTCTCTGCATCATGCTCCTCGACGTCCTCAGCGGCTTCGACGAACTCAAAATCTGCACCGCCTACAGCATCCGCGGCGCCACCACCGACTGGTTCGGTTCCGACGCCCTCGAACTCGCCCAGGCCCAGCCCGTCTACGAATCCCTCCCCGGATGGACCGAAGACATCACCAAGGCCACCAGCTACAACGATCTGCCCCCCAACGCCAAGAAATATCTCGACACCCTCGAACGCCACATCGGCGTCCCCGTCCGCATCGTCAGCGTCGGCCCCGCCCGCCATCAAACCCTCACGAAGTAACCGCCATTGTGGTGCAGACTTCCCAGTCTGCACGAATACCTACCTTATGGTGCAGACTTCCCGGTTTACATGAGTACCGAAAAGGTCACTCCTCTTCGTCGCACCCTTCACAACTTCCGGGGAACACCTATACTGACATGAGCTTTCCCCGACGGCGATTCGGTTGCTGCCGTCGCCCCTTCTCAAGCTTTCGGAGTAGTTCATGATCCGCGTCACCATATGGAATGAATACCGCCACGAAAAAAGCCATGCCGCCGTCGGCAAGCTCTATCCCAATGGCATGCACGCTGCGATCGCCTCGGCCATCCGTGAGCACCTCGGCTCCGCCGCCCAGGTCCGCACCGCCACCCTCGATGAACCCCTCCACGGCCTCACCGACGAAGTCCTTGCCTCCACCGACGTCCTCACCTGGTGGGGCCACGTCGCCCATCACGAAGTCGATGACGCCATAGTCGAAAAAGTCTACCATCGCGTCCTCAATGGTATGGGCGTCCTCTTCCTTCACTCCGCCCATTACTCCAAACTTTTCCGCAAACTCATGGGCACCGGCTGCGGCCTCCAATGGCGCGAAGCCGGCGAACTCGAACGCATCTGGGTCGTCAACCCCGCCCACGAAATCGCCGACGGACTTCCCGCTCACTTCGATATCCCCAACGAAGAAATGTACGGCGAACTCTTCGACATCCCCACCCCCGAAGAACTCGTCCTCATCAGCTGGTTCGAAGGCGGCAACGTCTTCCGCAGCGGCTGCACCTGGACCCGCGGCAAAGGCAAGGTCGCCTACTTCCGCCCCGGACACGAGATGTTCCCCACCTATTTCCATCCCGAGGTCCGCCGCGTCATCGCCAACGCCGTCAAATGGGCCGCTTTGCGATCCAGCAGCCCCTTCTCCCTCGGCGCCCCCAACCCCGTCGTTCCCCTCAGCCCGATCGCCACCCGGCATGTAGTCGATGAGTCCATCCATAGGTGAAAAGTGAAAGAGTGAAACATCCCTGAACGCACAAAACCGCCACCACTCGGAGAATGACCATGAGAACACACACCATCCTCCTCGGAACACTGATCTGTGCCGTTGCTACCGCCTGGGCAGCCCACGGCCAAACCACCACCACCTCCCAGCCCTCCACCCAAACTCGCCCCGCCGAACCGCGTGTGCCCTCCGTCACCCTCCAACGCATCGAAGATAGTCGCTTCCGCATCACCGAACCCCACACCGTTTCTCCCTCCGCACCTCCACCCGCCGTGGTCATCCCCACCACCGCCATGCTCGTCCGCATCTCCGGCGTCGACTTCACGCCCAATCGCGTCGGCAACTTTGAGTTCTCCGAAATCAAAGATGATGTCGCCACCGATCTCATCGCCGACTTTGCCCGCCTGCCCAAACAACGCCTCCAACCCGTCTACGCCTCCTCCAGCGGCAGCACCTTCACCACCACCTTTCTCATCCCCCAAAGCCCCCGAAAGGCCTCACGCCTTCTCTCGCTCAAAGGCGAACTCACCGTCGTCGGCGGCGGCGAACCCAAAGTCCTCATCGTCCCCGCCATCCGCAAACTCCTCGACAAATCCATCGACGCGCCGGACTTCAAAAATATGGGCCTCTCCCTCAAAGTCCTCCCGCCCTCGCTCACCCAATACAAAGACCAGGCCATCAACGTCGTCCTCACCGGCCCCAGCGAAGCCGTCACCGAAATGAAATTCATCGACAAGGACGGCCGCGACATCACCTCCTCCAGCAGCCGCGAAGTCCGCGACGAAGACCACGCCGAAGAATATTTCCTCTGGGCCCAGAAACTCGACTCCTCCACCTCCCTCAAAATCGAATACATGACCGGCCAGAAAAAACTCACCATCCCCATCAACCTCAAAGACATCACCCTCCCGTAACGAAACGGGTGCCTTACGGGGCAGGGGCCCCGTCAGGCATGCGCTGCAGACTGTCCCTCAGATTATGTATAACAACTCACCATCCCTCTCCCCACTATTCCGAATTCCGAATTCTGAATTTCCTCTGAGTTCCTCCCCCAAACTTTGCATCGTAAACCAACCCCCGGCTACAATGCCCCCCATGACCGCCATCCGGCCTATCTCTTCCTCCACCATCGGCGTCCCCGCCGACCGCCTCCCCGCGCACATCGCCATCATCATGGATGGCAATGGCCGCTGGGCCCGCGCCCGCGGCCTCCCGCGCTTCGCCGGACACCGCGCCGGCGCCAAGGTCGTCACCAAGATCACCGAAGACTGCAGCAACCTCGGCATCGGACAGCTCACCCTCTACTCCTTCTCCACCGAAAACTGGTCCCGGCCCGCCGACGAAGTCGCCATGCTCATGGACCTCTACGTCGAATTCATGCGCGAACAACGCCGCCAGATGATGGCCAACAACATCCGTTTCGCACAGATCGGTCGCCGCGACGGCCTGCCCCCCAAGGTCCTCGATGAAATGCAAATCTCCCTCGACGAAACCAAGGCCAACACCGGCATGACCCTCTGCCTCGCCATCAACTACGGCTCGCGCACCGAAATCACCGACGCCGTCCGCCAGATCGCCCGCGAAGTAAAGCAGTGCGCCCTCTCCCCCGACGCCATCGACGAAAAAACCATCGCCGAACGCCTCTACACCGCCGGCATGCCCGACCCCGACCTTCTTATCCGCACCGCCGGCGAAATGCGCATCAGCAACTATCTCCTCTGGCAAATCAGCTACGCCGAATTCTACGTCACCGACGTCTTCTGGCCCGAATTCACCCGCGAAGAACTCCACAAAGCCCTTCGCAACTACGCCGCCCGCAACCGCCGCTTCGGCGGCCTCGACGAATCCAACGCCTGATCCTCCCTCCCCAACCCCTCACCGCGCCGCCCCATGCACCGCGATATCATCCGCCTCCCCGTCCTTCCGCCCTCCCTCATCCACCCCGTTCGGCCCCACGCTGTATAACAGATATCCCGCAAACTCCCGCCGATACACTAAATCTTTCCCCGAAAACAAATCCTTCGGCAACTCCTTCAAATAATCTTTCTTGAGCAATTCCAACGTCTCCGGATACTGCCCATTCTTCGTCTGATACGCTTCCAGCGCCATCCCCACCACATAGATCCGCTGCACGCACTGATACCGATCCACGAGCTTGACCGAGCCACCAATGGGTAGCACCGGTGCCGTAAAGTACGCCCCGATGCGTTTGGAATACGCCTCCCGCGTCTCATCCTTGTGCCGGCGCAAGTATTCCTCCACATCTTGGATCATTTGTTTCGTCCGCGTCTCCAGATCTCCCTTTTTCGGTTCCAGCATCGAGCCGCCTAACGCATCCATAAAACTCCCCGGCACACGCTGCTTCTTCAGGTTCTCCGCGAACTTCGCCCACGCCTCTGCGTGCTTCGACGCATCCTTCTCCCCGCAGATATTCACCGCTTCGTTGTAAACGGCATTGATGTGCCGCAGCACGACGTTCCAGTCCACCTGATCCAGATCCCCCGGCGCAAATTTCTTATTCCTTCGGGCCTCCACAAACATCGGCTCCACATTCAACATGGTCATTTCGCTCAGTGCCTTGTCGAGATGTCCATGGAGCACGCGCATTACCTGCCGCAACGTGCTGTAGCGATCATCCACGTCCAACGCTGCAGGATTCAACTCAATCTCCGGCATCTCCCGGTACATTGCCAACCACTTTTTCGCCTCAGCCTCGTTCGCCACGCGCGCTCCTCCCAGCGCCGCCCTGCAGCCCTCCCCATCGATCGCAATAGCCACAAGAGGGCCTAGCAAATTCGGCCAATTCGCCAGCAGCCTCGCGAGTCGATGTGCCGCTGCAAGTTCATCCCGCGCTCCAGCTTGATCCCCTCCCCCGGCCTTCAACATCGCGGTGGCCACCATCGCACCGCCCATTTCCCGAAAATTGCCCAGCTTCGGCGGATTCAGAATCTCATCATCCTTTTCCACCGGCTTGGGAAAACAGAGCCGCGACCGCACGCTCGCCTTCATCGCCGCGCTCAGCACCGCATCATTCTCCTGCAGCCATCGCGCTACTTCCGGAAATTCCTCCGCCTTCCACGGCCGCTTCATCGCCTCCACCCGCTGCCGATCCAACTGATCAAACCTCTTTCCCTCCACCCCTTCCGAAAATCTCTTCCACCCCCCAATCGCCGGCCCCAGCAGACTCCACGCATTATTCTCCTCCGTCACCCCCTCCGACATCTTCTCCCAGATCGCCGCCGTGTAATCGATCGTGCCATCCGCCAGCCGCGGCCCCATCACCCGCGTCGTCTCCGGCCCCACCTCCAAATGATAAACCTGCGTCTCCCCCCACACCGCCGTCGCCAGCAAAGTCATCCCCACCGCCACAACACTATTCATCCACCGCATGCCCATCCTCCATCTAACCCCAAAGCCTCCTGACTCCGTCAGGGCGCCAACGGAACTCGTATCTTCAACTCCGACGCTCATTCTACAATTTCCTCCATGCACGGTCTTGCCCGCCAGGGCAATCGCATTCTCTATGATTGGGCTGTTGCAGGGCTTAGGTCTGGTCCGATGGTACTTTTCCCGGGAAGGAGTTCCGGGAGAAGGAGCCGAGGATGGGCCATTCGATTGCGAAAGCTTTTGGCAGTCTGCAGGAT
>CAIMWO010000048.1 GCA_903845195.1 uncultured Phycisphaerales bacterium | reverse complement strand
CGCGGAGGAGACTACCGTGGATAGGTGACAGTTCTACTTCAGTTAAGAAGGTGACACTTCTACTTCTTTACAACACTGTTTGCTTTTGCAGTAACTCGCGGCTCTGAGTCTGAAACCATCAGCACTCTTCTGTCGGCGTTATCATGTCGGCACGAAGCGCCTATCAGCCCATCTTCGTGCGCTAAATGCTGGAGGTACTGCTGGGGATTTTTCCCGTCCTTGATCGGCTCGCCCTCATTGAAATCTGCAGCTACGGCTGGCAGTTTTCCCATTGCTTTACCTGCCTCTCTCAGCCAGTACCACAGCGTCTGACCTGGTACCACCAGCAGCACACCGCCCTGGCCTAATCCTTCCGCAAAAAAGCCCGGCAGAGCGCTGTCGTGGCCAATTGCACCATCGCCAAACGGAGCTTCCGCCGCACACATTCAAGTGATGGCGTTCCACAAATCTGCGAATCCTCGACCCACTCGCGGCATCACTTCGCGCCACGCTCCTCGCTTGACCGCGCGAACCGCCGAGCCAAAGAAGGCCTTGCCATTGATCCGAAACGCACGCCGAAACCTCGGCTGCAACTCCGGTTCGGGCCATATCTTTCTGGCGGCGCGAAACATGTTGCTTAGCTCGTAACACCACATGTCGTTCTTCTTGAAACGGGCCGTCTCTCCTGTTGCCAAGACTCGGTAGAATACGCCGGGTGTATTGCAGAACGCCACATCATGCGTGCGCCCAATCCTAAACCATATTTCCCGATCCAGTGTCGCCTTAAGAATCGTACTGTAGCCACCAACCTCTCGGAATGCCGACATCCGTAAAATCGTGGCCGACATGGCGGGAAAGGGATACCATCCAAGTGCCAGCCTTCCGGCAGATATTCCTGAAAGTATCGTGAAACTCTCAACAGGGCACTCGGGCTCTTCGAAGCTATCGCCTGAAAGCCCAAAATCATCGTCGATACGCTGCAAGACTGCACCAATCATGCCCAGCTTTACTTCGCGATCCAGCAGCGCAACGGCGCTGCGGACATATTCTGATGAGATAATATCATCCGCACTTAGCACCAGACCGTAGGTGGTGTTCACATTCTCCATAAGGTTCTGACAGTTGTTTCGCGCCCCTATGTTGCTTGGGTTTGCAATCACTCGAACGCGACCACCGGAACGGGTCTCCCAACTTCTAGCAACTCGCAACGTATCATCCGTGCTGCAGTTATCGCCAACGAGAATGCATCCAATTTCGCACCTCAATGCGCTCACGATGGCCGCAGTCAAATACTTTGCACAATTATATGCCGGAATAACAATAGTTAATGAGTCTCTGCCCAAACTATATTCTCCGTGTCTAGAGTTAATATCGAACGTAGCATTCCAATCGTTCTAAACCGAGCACTTTCATTTCCTTCGCAAGAATTTGGAGCTCCGGATCATGACCGGAAGTGCGCGATCGAATAATAACTTAACATCGCGTTTTAGTAACACAAGTGCCAGCACGCTGAAGGTCGGAGCGCCGATCCCTATGGCTAGTGCGCCAGCCTTCCAGTCGTGGGGGTCGGAACAAACCTGAACCTGCACCCACCAAGCGAAAGTGGCACTGATAGCGGCGAGAACGAAAGGAAATATTGATGCGATCGCTAGACTGAGCTGATCCCGTAAAGGCGTCTGGTAAGTGGAAATTCCAAGAATCACGAAACAACCGCCTGCGTAAATTACAGAGACAACGTAGGCGACTGCTATTGGTCCGCCGAAAGCGGCGGATGGCCAGACACTGGCGACGAAAAGGAAAGCCAAGAGAGCGCATGCTGCAACATATCGCTTATAGAAGCCCCGTGACTGCATCGTCGTCACGAAAATTGTAGACACTATAACAAAACCCATGCTGGGCAGGAAGATTTGGACAAAGGGAACGGCACCGTCCCATTTGGCCGAGAAGACCAGGCGCACGACCGCCGGCATCGCCGGCACAATCAGCACGCACATAGGCATCGTAACGAGGGAAACGAGGGAAACGGCGCGGCGTAATGCAGCTTCGGAGCGTTGTCGGTCCGTGTTGATACTGGTGAAGGCCGGCAGGAGCGCCCCGCGCAAACTGCCGGAAGCCAACTGCACGAACTGCAGTGATAGTGCGTAAGCCCAAACGTAATTGCCCAGTTCATTCTTGCGATAGAGCCCGAGAAAGAAGTTATCGGCCTGCATCGTGACCAGTGAGAAAAATCCAGCGACCGATAGCAGCACGGCATCGCGGATCAATCCACGCCACCGCGCCAGGCTGATACCAAAGTGTGGTCGGAATTCGGAGCGACTCCCAAGAATTATGATGGTCAGCGTAGAACTCAAAAGACTTGGCAGCGCGAGGCTCAATGGTCCGCATCCTAGCCACGCCAGGAAAATGGTGGAGGCCGAGGCGACCAGCGAGACAAAGGTTGAAATTGCTGCTACCAGCCGAAAATTGAACCGCAGGGACTGTTCCGCCGACCAGACGGCATTGAGGCCGCCAATGGCCATGGAAGTTCCCTGGATCAGAATGAGCCAGGGAATCATCGGACTATTGAAAATGTGCCGGCCGATTGGCGCCAAGATCCCCGCAATGGCCAATATGCTCAATCCGGCTGTTACTGAAAGCCAGAAAGCGCTGTTGGCCCAGCGCTGAAACTGGCGGTGTCGCTGAACAAGAATGTCAGAGAGATTTCCCGGCTGGAACAGCGCAAAAACCGTACAGAGACTGAAGGCCATGGCCGCAGTGGCAAAATCTTCACGCTTCAGCAGCCAACGAGAGATCACCACATTCGTGGTGAGCGTCATGATCCGTGCAGCGATGGTTTGAAGCATCAGCCAGGATACACCTGACACAGCGCGTTCCCCCAGAGATCCAACGGCAGTGTCCGACCCACCACTTTTCTTGTGGCTTTCACCTGTTGAAGTAGAACTGGGCACCGCCATCAATAAACGCCTTGGTGTATTTGACTGAATGAACTGCGACCTACGCCGCCGCAGGGATATTCATCGAAATCGACCCTTGATGCACCAGCGATCACCTTGACGAGAACGGCCTGATCCTTCGTGCGGACCGGCCTGAAAGTCAGGGTCATGGGCACAAAACCGCTATATGCAAAGGCTTGAACCACATACAGGAAGACAGAACTTCCAGTTCATGTCCCCTCCATATCCAAGGGTTTTGCAAGCGGCTCCATCTCCGTGATGGGCCTTCCGAAGGCCATCTTGGGATAGACGTTTGTGTAGGTGTCGACGATCACCTCGAGCAGTGCGGGGCGCTGAGGATCGGCCCACAGACCTTCCACTGCCGCGGGTACATCCTGCACATTCTCGACGCGGATAGCGTCCAAGCCGTAAGCACGGGCGACGGCGGCGAAGTCTGGTGCGGAATAGCCCCAGAGCGTGGACTGGTAGCGCTCGTCAAAATAGCTCTGTTGGAACTGGCGCACCATGCCGTGACAACGATTGTTGATCACCACGATCTTTATCGGAAATGCTTCACGGATGACGGTCTGAAGTTCCTGGATATTTGTCTGGAAGCCGCCGTCACCAGCGATTACAAGTACAGGCCGCGGCGCTGTGACCGCAGCGGCGCCAAGGGCAGCGGGGAGCGCGAAGCCCATGGCGCCCATGCCGCCGGAGGTGAGAAAGCGTTGAGAAGGCCCCAGATCAAAGGATTGAGCGGCCCACATCTGGTGTTGCCCCACGTCGACGACAACCGCCGCAGCGCGGCCGCTGGCGCCCGCCAATTGATGCATAAAGATGTTGGGATTAATGCCGCGGCCATCTTGGAACTCGGCGGTATCGGGCCACGCGCGGCGAAGTTCGGCGATGGCGGCAAACCACTCGGCGGGCGCGGCGACGTTGGCGGCATCCGCCGCAGCCGCGGGGAGAAAATCCCGCAAGTGCGCGACACAGGCAATACATCCCGCGACCCGGTTGTTTATCTCGCCGGACTCGACGTCAACGTGAAAGATGGTGCGCGCGCCTTTGAAAGATTCTGTATCGGCACCGGTTTGCCGAACATCGAGGCGGCTACCGAGGACGATGAGCACGTCAGCCGTGCCGAGAGCATGGTTGGCCCAGCGATTGCCGTAGGAGCCAATCATCCCCACACGAAGCGGGTGTTCGGCGGGCAGGACATCAACGGCCATGAGCGAATGAACGACGGGAATACGGAGCCTCTCGAGTAAGGCGAGGAGCTGGTCGCAAACGCCGGCGCTACGGATGCCGCCACCAATGAGGATCAGCGGCCGTTGCGCCGCGCGAAGGGCAGAGACAAGCTGCCGAATAAAGGCCTTGAGTTCGATGCTGAGAGGCGCCGGGGATGGACCGGGCCGGGCAGGCGCCGGGGTGATCTGGCAGCGTTGCACATCCATAGGAATATCAAGGAGCACCGGGCCAGGCCGGCCTGATACCGCCAGTTCAAAGGCATCTTCGAGCATAGCGGGAAGCTTGTCGGGATCCTGGACAAGCCACGCGGCCTTGGTGATGGGCTTAGCCATGGCGACAATGTCGGTTTCCTGGAAGCCTAACTGGCGGATCGGACGATCACCCTTTTGCTCATGCCGATTTACCTGACCGGTGATAAAGATCGCGGGACAGGAGTCAAAGTGGCAACTCCCAATGCCGGTGAGCAGGTTAGTCGCGCCCGGTCCGCTCGTCGCCATGGCAACGCCGGGTAAACCGGTCATGCGACCGTACGCATCGGCAGCGAAAGCGGCGGCCTGTTCGTGATGTACCGAAATGACTTTCACCTTCTGTGAGCGCGCCAGCGAGTCAAGAATGTGCGTGATCATTCCGCCGGACATTTCAAAGACGCAGCGGATGCCCTTTTGATGCAGAAATTGCACGATATAGTCGGAAGCTTTCATGGCCTAATTCTCCTGGCAAACTGGCGGTCTCTGTCTCGCCCTGAACCAATGGACTGTTTCAGCCAGGCCGACGGCAATCGGTGTGCGGGGATGCCAACCGGTCGCAGTGCAGAGACGCGAGATATCCGCGCGAATGCCCCACGACGCTTCGTTGCTCAAGGGTACCTGACCCAGCGACAACGCGATTTTCGGATCAATCAAATCACGCACCTGCTCGATAACCGAGCGGACCGTCACCGGTTCACCGCTCGACAGATTGAAAATGCCGAGGGCTTTGGGAGCGGTCGCCGCGGCGACAATAGCGTCAGCGACATCGTCGATATACAGATATTCCCACGGTTGCACACCGGAGGTAAGCGGTGGCGGTGTGCCCCCCAGCAATCCGCAAATTAGCTGCGGCAGCATGTGCGTGGCGTCGTCCGCCGGGCCGTAGGCCGAAAACAGCCGCAACCACACGAATTCGAGCCCCACCCGACGGCAATACTCCGCACCCAAGCTGGAGGCGGCAAACTTCGCCGCGCCATACGCGGACACCGGACGGCAGGGCGTCGCCTCGGTGATCACGCTGTTACAGGGGCCGTATTCCGCCTGCGAACCGATTCCGACGAAACGTCGCGTACGGGCAACCCTCGCTATCTGTAGAAGGCTCAGAAACGCCGGAATGTTGATAGTGATCTGCTCGGGGGAATTGCGCTGCTGACTCGTGACGCCGTGCCAGCCGGCGAAATAGATGACCGTCGGCGCCAGCGCGATGATCTCGTCGCGGCATTCGTCCACGCGCGTAAGGTCGGCGTAGATTGTGCGGACCTTGCTGAGCACCGGGCCCAGACGTGACCTGTCGCTGGTGGCGCGAAGCATGATCGTGGCGCTCCATCCGGCGTCAACGAGTCGTCGCGTCACCGCAGCGCCCACATGGCCGCTTGCACCGATCACCAGGGCCGAACGCGGCTCAGGAAGAACTGCCGTCATATCCTGTGCCTCGAAAGAACCGGGTGATCTTTTCCACCATGTAATCCAGCATCTCGTGACCGATGCCGGGGAAGACGCCGATCCAGAAGGTGTTGTTCATAATGATGTCAGTGTTGGTCAGTTCACCGTGGATGCGATACTTGATATCTTTGAAGTAGGGTTGCCGCGTGAGGTTGCCGCCGAAGAGCAGCCGCGTGCCGATCTTGTGAGCGTCCAGGTAACGAGTGAGCTTGTTACGCTCGCACTTGGTACCTGGGCGCAAGGTGATCAAGAAACCGAACCACGACGGTTCACTTTGTGGCGTGGGCTCGGGAAGAATCATGAATTCTTCGAGCGACTTGAGCCGCTCCTTGAGATACGCATAGTTGCGGCGGCGGGCGGCAATAAAGTCCGGCAACCGCTCAAGCTGTGCCAAGCCTACCGCCGCCTGCATATCGGTAATCTTAAGGTTGTAACCGATGTGCGAGTAGATGTACTTGTGATCATATCCCGCCGGCAGATCTCCGAGGCTCCAGTCGAAGCGCTTTTTGCAGGTGTTATCTTTGCCGGGTGCACACCAGCAGTCGCGGCCCCAGTCGCGGAGCGATTCGATGGCCCGTTTTAGCTTGGGATTATTTGTAAAAATCGCCCCGCCTTCGCCCATGGTGATGTGGTGGGCAGGGTAGAACGAGAGCGTCCCGATATCGCCGAAGGTGCCGACGATGCGCTGCCCTCCCTTGTAGTTCGTGAGCAGTGAACGGTTCTTGAGTTCGTAGGTTGCCCCGAGCGCATCACAACTATCTTCGACCAGCCACAGATTGTGTTTGCGGGCGATTGTGAGAACCTGTTCGAGGTTGAAAGGATTGCCCAGCGTATGGGCCACCATGATCGCACGCGTCCGCGGCGTGATGGCGGCTTCGATCAAATCCGCGCGGATGTTGTACGTGGGAATGTCAACATCCACGAATACCGGTATCAGTCCGTATTGAATGGATGGATTGACGGTGGTCGGAAACCCTGCGGCGACGGTGATCACCTCATCGCCCGGCTTGAGGGCCCGCTCTTCGAGCAGTGGCGATGTGAGCGCCGCCAGCGCCAGCAGATTGGCCGATGAGCCGGAGTTAACGGTAAGCGCAAAGTTGACTCCCAGCAGCTTGGCCAGGCGGGACTCAAACTGATCGTTGAAACGCCCGGTCGTGAGCCAGAAATCAAGCGACGCGTCGAGCAGATTTGTAAGCTCCTCCGCACCGAACACTTTCCCCGCAGGAGGGATAACCGTCGTGCCGGGGACAAACTTCTGCCCTCCCCACTGCGCCACGTAATATTCATTGGCGAGCTTAAGAATTTGCTCGCGAATTTCTGCTGCGGTCCTGCTCATCAGGCCTCCAAAGGTCCGGAAGTTTCATATTGCTCAATGTCTTTGTGGCAGCGATCGCGCATCGAGCGTGTGGGTAATGCATAGTAATCTTGATACCATTCTGCAGTGCGCTGCACCGTGGTTCTAAAGTCCCAACGCGGCCGCCAATTGAGCTCGGTCATCGCCTTGTCGATGGCCAGGCGCAAGATGCCGGCTTCATGGGGAGCATTGGGATCGGATTTGTCTTCCCATTTGCCGCCCTTCCAATGTTTGCTGAAGCAGTCAACAAGATCGACCACCGGCGCCTCGCGGCCGGTATAAGGTCCGAAATTCCATGCCGAACACCATTTCGGATCATCGGATGTCAGCATGCGATCGGCGATCGCCAAGTAACCCGAGAGAGGTTCGAGCACGTGTTCCCATGGCCGGATTGCATGTTTGTTGCGGACCGGAACAGGCTTGCCGGCAGCGAGGGAACTGACGATATCGGTGACGATGCGGTCCTTGGCCCAATCGCCGCCGCCAATGACGTTGCCGGCGCGGGCCGACGCGAGCTTGACGCCATGGTCGCGGAGTTTGGCGGGATGGAAAAATGAGCGGCGATAGGAAGCGGTAATGATCTCCGCGGCGCCTTTGCTGGCGCTGTAGGGGTCAAATCCGCCCAACTCGTCGCACTCGCGGTAGCCCCAGATCTGCTCTTTATTGTCGTAGCATTTGTCGCTGGTGACGACCACCACCACCATGGGGCGGCGAGCCTTGCGCACGGCATCGAGCACCGCGGAGGTGCCCAGGACGTTGACGCCGAAGGTTTCATGCGGATCGTTATAACTCTCGCGTACGAGCGGTTGTGCCGCCAGGTGGAACACGACCTCAGGCGACGTCTCATCAAACGCCTTGGCAAGTGTGGCAGTGTTGCGAATATCGGCGATGAATTCCTTGGTGAGAACCTCGCGCACCTGCGAGACCTCGTAGTTGGAAGGTTTGCTTGGGGCGGGCAGGGAATAACCTGTGACCTTGGCTCCGAGGCGTGCCAGCCACAGCGCCATCCATGAACCTTTGAATCCTGTGTGACCGGTGAGCAGGATGCGCCGGTTGTGCAGAGCGGGAAAGATTTCGTGCATTACCACACCTTCCATGGGGCCTTGCCCGATTGCCAGAGTTCTTCCAGAAGGGATTTTTCTCGGAGCGTATCCATCGGCTGCCAGAAGCCCTCATGACGATAGGCAAAAAGTTTGCCGAGACGCGCGACGGCTTCCATCGGTGTCCGTTCGAGGAGCGCATCGTCGCCGGAAATGTGATCAAAAATGGCCGGTTCCATGACCATGAAACCGCCATTGATCCAGCCTTCGCCGATCTGGGGTTTTTCGGAAAACTGGGTAATTTGATCACCGTTAAAAGTCAGGCCGCCGAAGCGGGCAGGAGGCCGGACTGCCGTGAGGGTCACGATAGATTGGTTGCGCTGGTGAGTCTTGACCAAATCGCCGATATTTACCGACCCAACGCCATCGCCGTAAGTCAGCATGAAGGGATTGTTGCCGATGTGATCCTTCAGTCGTTTGACACGTCCGCCGGTTTGGGTGTTCATGCCGGTGTCGACAATTTCCACCCGCCAATCCGGCACTTTGCTGCGGACCAGATCAACCTTGCCGCTCTTGAGGTTTACCTGCACATCCGATGAACGCAGGTAAAAATTTGCAAAGTAATCCTTGATGAACTCGGACTTGTATCCCGCGGCGACGACGAAGTCTTTGTAACCGTGGGCGGCATAGATATTCATGATGTGCCAGAGAATGGGCATCCCACCGATTTCAACCATCGGCTTGGGTCGCAGTACCGTTTCTTCAGAAAGCCGCGTGCCCAGTCCGCCGGCAAGAATAATGACCTTCATCCAGAAACCTTTCCTTCGTGATTATGTATCTGGTCGTCCTCAGCCAACTAGTACCCCCTTTATCGGCCTGCGGATGCCCTTTCGTTACCAATAACGCCCGAAAACCGACTTCATCAATACTCCTTGCGCACGCATGTGGATTTCAAAATCCCGCAATAACGGCGTGCCGTACATGACCTTGGCCACGCGGTACTGCTATCTGCCTCCAAACGCGCCGGCAGCGTGAACACGAGGATCTTACCAAAATCGTGTATTTCAGCATAATGCAGCCCAAATCAGTGGACGCATCATGTTCCGACTGCCAGTCGGTGATATAGGGTGCGGTGTGTTGCCGAAGTGCGGATAAGAAACCTCATCCTGACCGTATGAACATGCGTCTGTCATCAGGATAAGTAAGCAACCAAACGCATAGGGCGTGGCTTTGGGCGGGCCCCCTCGAGGGAGCCGTGGACGTAGGGAAGGCTCCGCTGGGGCCGTTAGAGGTTACTCTTACTTGAGGTCCAGATCACCTTGACCTGTCTCCAACTTTTCCTGCTCACGGATGTACTGCCGAATCCGCTCTTCGTCCAAGCCCACCGTACTCACGCAATAGCCGGTGGCCCAGAAGTGCAGACCCGTCATCCGCCGCTCGTGCAGCAATTCCGGTGAATCCGCACCACCGACTTCCCCTTGAGAAAGCCGATCGTATGCGACACCGAGTACTTGGGCGGGATGCTCAAGCACATGTGAATGTGGTCGGACATGCAATGCCCTTCCACCAGTTCCACTCCTTTCTGCCGGCACAGTTCCCGCAGGATCGCTCCGATCTCCTTCTTGAGCTGCCCGCAGAACACCTTCCGGCGGTATTTAGGTATGATCACCACGTGGTATTTGCACTCCCATCGGACGTGCGAGAGATTTTCCCAGTCATGCACAGGATTCTCCTTGCCCACGGGGCCTTCCCGCAAGGAGAACCTACAAACAGCTTCGCAAATATTCCATGTACCGCTCGAAGCTCTTCGGGTCGCACGGCCAAAGGCCGTGGTTTAGTGGCGTAATTATTCTATTGTGCGAATATATAAGGTTTGTTGGCTATTTCTTCTTCCAAATCCGATGATTTTATTATGGATAAAGTTCTCCATTTATTGTTTAATTGACGTGTCGTAGCCCTGTTGGGGTATAAATAGCCAAATTGGAGCCTGTCACATGATTGACGTCAGCGTTCTTTACAGTGGTCTAGAAACGCCTTCAACCCCCCACCGCTATGGGCGGAAGATCACGCAAATCGACCCGCCGGAGTTTCAGCGGATGGCGGTGGCGAAGTCGGCCAAGGAACGTAAGCCGATCGTCGTATGGAACCTGACGCGGACGTGCAATCTCAAGTGCGTTCACTGCTACACAGCTTCCGACGCGTGCAAGTACCCGGATGAGCTGACCACGGATCAATGCAAAGAAGTGCTCAGGGACTTGGCCGAGTACAAGGTGCCGGCGGTGCTGTTCTCCGGCGGCGAGCCGCTGGTGCGACCGGACCTCTTTGAACTGGCCGAATTCGGGCGCAGTCTGGGCCTGCACGTGGTGCTTTCGACCAACGGCACCTTGATCACGAAAGAGACAGCACAGAAGTTCAAGGATCTCGGATTTGCTTACATCGGCATTTCGCTGGACTCTGCAATTCCATCCGTCCACGACGACTTCCGCGGAATGGTGGGCGCGTTTGAACGAACGATGCGCGGCTTCAGGCATTGTGTGGAGGTCGGGCAGAAAGTCGGCCTCCGACTGACGTTGACACGGCATACGTGCGGAGACTTGGATCGGCTCTTTGATTTCATCGAAAAAGAAGGGATCGATCGGGCGTGCTTCTATCACCTGTGCCCGGCCGGCCGCGGCAAGGAACTCGGGGCACTGAGCCCCGAGATCGCACGGCAGGCTGTGGATACGATCATCACCCGTAGCGCGGATTTCGTAAATCGCGGCAAGCGGATCGAAATTCTCACCGTGGACAATGCCTGCGACGGCCCCTACATGTACCTGCGGATGCTCAAGGAAAACCATCCGCGGGCCCAGCAGGTGCTGGACATGCTGGCGTGGAACGGCGGGGCACGTTACTCCTCGGGGGTGGGAATTGCGGACATCGATTTCTTCGGCAACGTGCACGCCGATCAGTTTTCGATGTTCCGGACATTCGGCAACGTCAAGCAGCGGAAGTTTTCGGAAATCTGGCAGGATACTTCGGATCCGATCATGGCGGGGCTGAAAGATCGCTTGAAGCTGCTGGAAGGCCGTTGTGGAACATGCCGATTCAAAACGGTCTGCGGCGGCTCGCTTCGAGCGCGTGCGGAGGTTACAACTGGGAATCCGTGGGCGCCCGATCCGGCGTGTTATCTGACAGATGAAGAAATCGCGGGCGAACCGGTAGCGCCTCTGGCCACCACTGCGGCCGCGCCGTCGGCAAGCGCCTGACGAGAACCGGGCGACCAAACGACAGCCTCATTGGCAGAGAGTGATTGATGCCCAAGACGATTCTGATTGCCGAGGACGAGCAGGTCTTACGCGAATCACTCGCGGAGCTCTTTCGCGGCGAGGGGTATGAAGTGTTGGAAGCGCCGCACGGCAAGGCGGCGCACGACATTCTCTTGCAACGTCCCGTGGACGTGGTGCTTTCGGACATCCGCATGCCGGAGATGGAGGGGATGACCCTCCTGGGACACATTCAGAAGATCGCGCCGGAGACGCCGGTGATCATTCTGACGGCGTACGGCACGGTGGAATCCGCGGTGGCGGCAATGCGGGCGGGGGCGGTGGATTACCTGCTAAAGCCGGTGGATTTCAATGATGTGCTGATGAAAATCGAACGGGCGCTGCAGTTCGGCGAGATGTCGCGCACGCAGAAGGTCATCACCGAGCAACTGGCCGAGGGTTCGACGTTTCATAACCTCGTGGGCAACTCGGCGCCGATGAACCGGCTCTTCGAAACGGTGCGCAAGCTCTCAACGGTTCGCAGCAATGTGTTGCTGGTGGGTGAGTCGGGGACGGGCAAGGAGCTGTTCGCGCGGGCAATACATTACAACGGCATCACGCGGGAAAAGCCGTTCATCGCGGTGAACTGCGGGGCGATTCCGGACTCGCTGATTGAATCGGAACTGTTCGGCTATCGGCGCGGCGCGTTCACGGGGGCGATGCGAGACAAGATCGGTTATTTTGAAGCAGCCAACGGCGGGACGCTTTTTCTCGATGAAATTTCAACATTACCGGTGAGCGTACAGAGCTCGCTGCTACGCGTGCTGGAAGAGAAGGTCGTGGTGCCAGTGGGCGACACACATCCGCGACCGATCAACGTGCGCATCATCGCGGCGAGCAATCAGGATCTGGAAAAATTGGTGGCCGACAAGGGGTTCCGCGAGGATTTGCTGTATCGGCTCAACGTTGTGAAGTTGACGCTGCCGCCACTGCGCCAGCGGAAGGAAGACATTCCGATGCTGGTGCATCACTTCCTGGACAAGTACACGAAGGAACTGAACAAACGCGTATCGGGAATTACGAATGGTGCGGTGCGGGCGCTGCTGAATCACGAATGGCGGGGGAATGTGCGGGAACTGGAAAATGTCATCGAGCGTGCGGTGATTTTTGCGGAGGATCGGCAGATCGGCCTGGAAGATTTGCCGTTTGCCACACCGGGAATGAGCGACGATGTCACCGAGGATCTGAAGGAAGCGATCACGCAATTTGAGCGGCAGCATATTCTCTATGCGTTACGGCGGCACAATTACGACAAGGCGGAGACGGCTCGCCAGTTGGGGATTGGCATCAGCTCGCTCTATCGCAAGCTGGACGAATTGCAGATTCCCAAGACCCTGACCGAATCCGGCACGCCGGAAGCCACGGTCACCCCGGGCTGAGAGCGCCGTTGGCGCATTCACCGACACACAGGCAGCAATCAATACACTGTTCGACTGACACTTCGACGTGTTCGTTGGGGGCGCTGCCGACCTTCTTGATGCTTTCGGTCGGACATACTTGCGTGCATTTCAAGCAGGCATTGCACTTGGTGGCATCGGCGACAACAGCCATGGTAGTACTCCCAAAAACTGAAGACTCTCAAATTACATTTCAAGTACGCAGACGCGTGGGGGTGAAGCCGCAGTTGGGTTCTTCGGCCAGGTAATTGCCGGTATCGGCGAAGGCGCGGGCGCGGCAACCCATGCAGACTTTCTTGTATTCGCACAGGCCGCACTTGCCTTCGAGGGAACTGTCGTTGCGGAGATCGGCGAAGATCTGGCTTTCATGCCAGATTTTCGGGAACGGAATCGTCTTGACGTTGCCGGAGCTGACCGGGAGGTAGCCGCAGGGGAAGACTTCGCCGGTGTGGGAGACGAAGCAGATGGCCTGTCCGGCGAGGCATCCCTTGGTCATGGCGGTCATGTCATTTCCGCCGGCGGTGCCGGGGTGGCCAGCGGGGTGTCCGCCGGGGTGAGCCCCCCCACTGCCGTGGGCTTCGCCGCCCATGTTTTTGTGCGGGTGAGCGGCGGCGGGCATCGACTTGCCGTCGGCCTTGGCGCGTTGGCGCATGATGCGGAAGTAGTGCGGGGCGCAGGTGGCCTTGAGGTGGAGTTTGCCTTCGAGGCTGCGATCGTAGATCCAGTTGAGCGCGTTCTCGTATTCTTCCGGGTTGAGCATGATGGACTCGGGCAGTTCCATGCCGCAGCCGACGGGGACGAGCATAAAAAGATGCAGGGCATCAGCACCGAGCGAGAGCGCGAGTTCATAGCTCTTGTCGAGTTTCTGGTAATTGTGGCGAGCGATGGTGGTGTTGATTTGAACGGATATGCCCAGCTTGCGGAGGAGGCGAGCGCCGGCGAGGGATTTGTCGAATGCCCCTTTGCCGCGGAATTGATCGTGGGTTTCGGCATCGGGGCCGTCGAAGCTGATGGAGACGCGGCGGATGCCGACATCGATGATTTGTTTGGCGATTGCCTCGGTCAACAGCGTGCCGTTGGTGGCCAGTGCGGTGGGCAGGTCGAGGCGGCGAGCTTCTTCAGCGAGTTCAAAGATGTCGGGACGCATCAGCGGTTCGCCACCGGAGAAGACCAGGATGGGACGACCGGTTTCAGGCAGGGTGCGGATGAAGGCGAGCGACTGTTCGGTTGTAAGATCTTGTTTAGAAAGCACTTGAGAAACTTCGAGCCGGCGGCAATGAATGCATTCCAGATTACATCCCGTGGTGGTTTCCCAGAAGAGCAGTCGCAGAGGCGGCGCAACTGCGGGGATCGGGGCATGTTTGCGGGTGCCGTGAACGGATATTTGGATGGGTTTCATAAGTTTGCTCCGCGGAAATAGAGATCAAACTCCGTGCCAAACCGGATATTCTTATCCATTTCTAAAAACCCCTGAAAAACAAGGGAAATCAGGGGGTTGGCGACGAAGACGGACGGGCGAAGGTGGGCATTCTCGATTCTGGTAATGGGGCCGAGATTGAGCTGCCCAAATCCGCGAGTTATTCAATATTGCGAATGCGTTTGTAACGCTAGAAGAACAGGTGAATTAGGTAATCGAGGCGGCCGGAGAGGAGGAGGCGTTTGCCGGAGAAACGCATGACTTCGCGGATTTGAGTCCGATAATTGGGGTGATAGCAGTGGTTGGGGCAGTGTTTGCAGGCGGGTTTGGGATCCATGGGGCAATGGGAGCGTTTGACCAGGGCATGGGTGAGGAGTTTTGAGCATTCCGGGCAGAGTTGCAAGTCTTTGCCTGCAAGTGATTTAATATCAAATCCTTTGAGGACAAAGGGGGCGCGGAGCGTATGATGGGCGTGGCAATAGATGGAGACAAAAATGGTCAGGGTTCTGAGGTCTTTGGCGAGTTTTTTGGACTCGTTTTGGACGCGTTTTGCACCGTTTTTGACTGCTTTTGCATCGATTTGAATGTGTTTTGCATCGTTTTGGAGCGCTTTTTCGTCGTTTGGAGCGGTTTTGGCGACTTTGAGCGAGACATTCTTCATAACAGAAACCATAGCACATCTTGTACCGGATATAAAATACGACTAATTGGTCCCGTATTTGTTCAGTGACTTCATGCGGCGTGTCGATTCAGCAAGAGGAAACGAAGAGGCGTAGTGTGCCCAAAGCTCGCATAGTTCTGATTCTGATGTTCATGGTTCTGGTTCTGGCCGGGCTGATCTGGCTGGGTCGCATCCCGAGCCGCAGCGATGCATCCGCAAGCCAGCCGAAGGATGATCGGCGGGCGACATTGCACATCGGGCTGATTCCCGAGCGGGATATTTATCAGCAGAGAAAAGCCTACCGCGAGTTGGGAGATTACCTGGAGTCGAAGCTGGGTTGCCGGGTGGAGCTGGTGACGAACAGTTCGTATCGGGGGGTGCTGGAGGATTTCCGGGATGGGAAGGTGGATGGGGCGTTTCTGGGGTCATTGGTCGCGGCGCTGGCGATCGAGCGGTATGGGGCGTCAGTCGTGGTCAAGCCGGAATATCCGGACGGGGTGAGCACGTATCACGGCGTGATTTTTGTGCGGGTGGAATCGCCGCTGCAAAGCACAGTAGAATTGAAAGGTCACACGCTCGGGGGCGTGCGGACGACGACGGCGGGCGCGTTGTTTCCGGTATTCAATCTCATGAAAGAGGGGATGCTGGGGGCGAAAGATTCGCCACAGATGGTTTGGACGGGGACGCACGATGATGTGATCCGCGAGGTTTTCGCGGGGAAGCTGGATGCGGGTGCGGTGAAGAATTTGCGGTTGAATGCGTATCTGAAGAATCATCCGGAAGCGAAGGTGCGCGAGCTGGCGGTTTCGCCGGAAGTGCCGGAGAACGCGCTGGTGGTCCGCAGCGGGGTAGCGCCGGAGACGTGCAATCGGCTGCGAAGCGTGCTGCTGCAGATGAAGGACGATCCCGCGGGAACGCCGGCGCTGGAGGCACTGGGGTTGAGCAAGTTTGTGCCGTGTGCATTGCGCGACTACGACAAGGTGTATGAGATGACCGAGGCGATCGGATCAGGATGGTCGGAGATGGGCTTCGACGGGCCGGCGCCGCACCGGCCCAGTGCTACGGGGCCAGCCACCGCGACGGCGCCGATGGAAAAGTGAGCGAACATGCTGCGACGAAAACTGCTGATGTATCTGTCCATGCTGGTAGGTTTGCTGGTGGTGGTTGCGGTCGCGGCGATCTGGCTGCTGCAGGGGGTGCTGTCGGATCTGGATCATACGGGGACGCAGGATGCGGCGGTGGCGGAGAACGCCAACCAGATGAGCGTGATCATTTCGGGAATCGAAATCGAACTGCGGGAGATCCAGATCGGGCGCGAACGCCATTTAGACAATCTGCTGGAGCAGGTCGAGACGCTGCGGAAATGCACGAAGGAGTTCGGGGCGGAGTATCTGCGGCCGCTGCCCGAAGGAAAGCCGCTGTTCGACAATATCCTGCGTACCATGCCGGTATTTGAACGGCACGTCGGCATGCTGGCGACGACGGAGGATGGGCAGCTGGCGATCGGGCATACGACCGAGGCGATGTCGGCTTCGGTGGTGATGCGGAAGGACATCATGAGCCTGAGCCGGATGATGCACGAGCATTTGACGCGCGAGCAGGCGGCGGCGCTGGCGTGGTTCCGCTGGCTGGTGCTGGCGCTGGCAATCGTGTTTCTGCTGGTGATCAATATCTCGGTGATGGTGCTGATGCGGATGGCGCACATGATCCTGCGGCCGGTGGATCAGCTGGTGGAGGCGAGCCGCCGACTGGCCCACGAGGAGTTCGATCATCGGGTGGTGGTGGCGCAGGATGATGAGTTCGGGGAACTGGCGCGGGCGTACAATCACCTGGCGGAAGAACTGCAGGCCAATGACCAGAGAAAACTGGAGACGCTGGCGCAGACCGCGGTGATGCTAAATCATGAGTTGAACAATGCGTCGGCGATCATCAAGCTGCAATTGCGGATGATCGAGCGGCAGGCGAACGGGAATGCGGCATTCGAGCGGTCGCTGCGGCAGATCAACGAGAGCCTGGCGCGCATGACGGCGGTGGTCGAGGCGCTCAAGCGCGTGCGGCGAATTGTGCTGACGGACTACAGTGCGGATACGAAGATGTTGGATCTGCAGCGGTCGGTGCAGGAAGAGCCGGCGGAGCAGGTCTGAATTTGAAATTCAGAATTCAGAGTTCGGAATTCAGAATTTGGGGGATGTACGGAGAGGCTACGATTTTTTTACCACCAAGACACCAAGGCACCAAGATTTTTGCGAGGGTGTGGAGAGCGAAACTGGGATGGGACACTATCAAGCGTAATCAAGGCAGTGCGTTGTGGGCATGAGGTTGCGTATGCCGCGAGGGGGATAGTTGTGGCGAGTCCTCAGCCAAAATATCATGCTGTTGTTAGGCAATGGGAGCGTTGCGATGCGGCGGGTCCGTAGCGGTATTGGTCGTTCATGAGGGCAATAATTTTATGGAGCACCAGTGGTTCTTTTACGAAACTCATTATGACGCTCATGATCGAGAAGCCAAATCGAAATGCGCGGCACTTGAGAGCAAGTTTCCAGGGCCATGGTACTTCGCTGTCGGATCTTCCGAGCAGATCGCTTTCGATGATGCCATCAGCGCTATGGGCATATTGGGAGCACGAAAACTTATTCGTCAGGTAACCCAAAGGGACGTAGGGAATTATCCATTTTACTATCTCGATGTGATGACGCTGGACCGCAATTCTGGCGAGCGATTCATTGATTACTCTCACGCGTGCAATGGTACCAATGGGAAGATTCGACGTTGTTGGATGTGCGCGGTTCAATCACACAAAGTGAAATTCGATTCTGAATGGTCCAAGGCCGACATTGTTGCGCTCGCATGGAAGTGCCCCGCCAAGATCATCGTAGTGTCGCGAGCGCTCAAGCGTGCTTTAGAATCGACGGGCGTGACGGGATGCCAGTACGTTCCATGCGTTCCACTTTCGCAATCGGCCTCCCTTGGGGAAGACGCTCTGCGCTTCGATTCGATCACCCCGGAATTAGAGAAGAGTGCAACTCATTATCAGTTGGTTGTATCGAGTCGAACTAAAGATCCTCCAATACTAGGTAAGATACGACCAACTAGCGTATGCCCACGCTGTGGAGCATTGTATATGTACCAGTGGAGTCACACGGCAGTGTTCAAGACTTCCAGAATTCTGACGAACGACTTTCAGACCTACGACAGAATCAGGGACGATGATGGACAGGAATATGTTCTGCCGAGCGAAGTTGTATTGATATCCCGGAAAGTGGCAGAGCTTCTTCTTTTGCAAAAGTTTAAAGGCCTCAAGAGCAAGTCTAAGTACGCCGGACTGCTTCGGCCTCTCGAAATGGATAAGTAGTGATTTTGTTGTACAAATAATGATGGTCGCAGGAATTTTTGGACGGGGTTGGACGAGGAGCGAAAGTATGGAAAGGGTTGATATGACAGTTGGGCGGATGGCGGCAATGATGGTTATGGCGGGGATGATGGTGGGGGCGTGTGGCGGGCCGGCGGGAGGGCCGGCGACGACGAGTGCGGCGCCGGGGCCGGCGACGAGGAGTACGGAGGCGGGGCCGGCGACGCGGGAGGGGGTGCATCCGTTTACGCGGCAGATGGAGGGGATGTGGCATCAGTATGGTGGGGTGGCGAATGGGCGGGAGGTGGGGGAGGAGCAATATGCCGGGCATGGGAGTTTGTTTACGGCACGCACGTGGCAGTGGTGTTTGAAGGGCAAGGCAGAGGGGCCGCCGTTGGAGTATACCGTTTCGGGGGATGGGCCGGCGTATGCGTTGGATGTGGTGTGGGGGCAGGAAGCGATCAAGGGGCAGCGGCAGTTGGGGATTGTGATGGTAGATGAGCGGGGGGAGTTGGTGACGTGCATTGCGCCGGTGGGGAAGGCGCGGCCGACGAAGTTTGAGAGTGCGGTGGGCAGCGGGGTGAATCTGCAGCGGTATCGGCGGGTGTTGGGGGAGGAGAAGTGAGAGGGAAGGCCTTTTGAGCCTCGGCAATTTGGAGGGGGATGAGGAACGGGCCTTACGGCCCGCGGCTACAGAAGGTGATGGCCCTGGGCCATTGAGGAAATAGGTTGCGAAGCTGTGCAAGCGGTTGAGGTGCGCCGATTGGGCATGGTCAGGCCACCGAGGTTGTGGCCTGGCCATGGCACCCGGGGGAGATATTTTGCGGTGAAATTTGAGCCACGCTCTGTGAGGGCTCCGTTTCTCTGAGGCTCTGTGGTGAATGTTTTTTTTTGTGCAGACTTGGAAGTCTGCACCACAAGGCGGGGGCCTCGCGTTGCCACGCAAGGCTAGGGGGGGACGAATTCGGGCATTGGGTGCTTGCTGTCATCGGCTGGGGGAAGGTAGGCTGGCGGGTGGGTAGTTTTCTTGGAATGAGGTTTTTGGGCGTCCGAATCCTGATGCAGGAGTCGGTGCTAAGTGATGATCTCAAGAGGGAACCGCCGATGAACGCAGATAAACGGGCTCTGTTGAAATCCACGAGATTCGACTTGCGAGGAACGTGAGATCGATCGCCCCTTTGGGGCTCGGCGGCATCTTGTGAACCTTTTTCCAGGGGTTCCCTTCGGTCACCCCTGGCTATTCACGCGGGCCCCGTTGGGGCCAAAGAGGGTTTCAACAGAGCCAGATAAACGCAGATGCCTCAGGCTCTTTGGCATCGATCGGCGTCCATCAGCGTTCATCGGCGGTTTCAGACGTTTCTAAATGGATTCAAAGGGCTGCGCCTTTTCGGCTATCACACATCGGTGGGACAGAATTGTGACAGTGGTTTCATCAATACCGTCAGAGAAAGTTGCGGCGAGCGGTTCGCGGTCGTCGCCGCTGTATCTGGAGCAGGTGTGGCTGGTGCGGCTGCGCTGGGTAGCGGGGGCGGTGGCGGCGGGGGTGGGGTTGCTGGACTGGCAGTATGCGCAGTGGTTTTCCTCGACGGCGGCGATCCCGATTCTGGGGGCGGTGATTCTGGCGTACAACGTCATTTTCTGGTGGCAGCTTCGCGTGGCGCGGACGCACGGGTCTTCGGCGGCCAATCTGAAGGGACTGGCGTGGCTGCAGATTCTGCTGGATCTGGCGTGCCTGACGTGTTTGACGCTTTGGACGGGGGGATATCGGAGTCCTCTGACGGGTCTGTACGTTCTGCACATGGTTTTCGCGAGTCTGTTGTTGCCGCGGGTGATGGCGTTTGCGGTGTGCGGGGCGGCGATCATCATGTTGCAGCTGGGGCTGGCGCTGACGAACAACTGGCCGACGGACCGGGCGACGCAGTTGGTGGCGGCGGGCTGGGTGGTGGCGCTGCTGAGCACGGTGTACCTGGCCAACCGCATTACGAGGAGCCTGCGGGAAAATCAGCGTCGATTGAAGCGGCAGAACCGGCGAATCCGCGCGATGTCGGCGCGATTGCGGCGGCAGCAGCAGGCGTTGATCCAGCAGGAAAAGCTGGTGGCGATGGGACAGATGGCGGCGGGCGTGGCGCATGAGGTGGCCAATCCGCTGGCGAGTATGGATGGATTGCTGCAGTTGCTGGAGCGGCGGCCGGAGCGGGTGACGCCGGAGAATTTGATGAAGCTGCGGGAGCAGATTGCGCGGATCAATCAGATCGTGCGGCAGCTGACGTCGTTTGCGCATCCGGGCGATCACGGGTGGGAGACGAGCAGTCTGAATGAGGTGGTGAAGCGGGCGATGAACGTGATCCGCTTTGACCAGCGGCTGAAGGATGTGAAGGTGGAGTATGAGTTGGACGGCGAGCTGCCGGCGAGCCCGCTGCAACCAGTGGCACTGGAGCAGGTGGTCATCAACCTGGTGATCAATGCGCTGGACGCGATGGAAGAGAGCGTGGAGAAACGGCTGATCCTGCGGACCCGGCAGGCGGAGGGGGCGTGCGTGCTGGAGATTCAGGATACGGGGCATGGGGTGGCGAAGGAGCATGTGGGGAGGTTGTTTGAGCCGTTCTTCACGACCAAGCCGGTGGGCAAGGGGACGGGGCTGGGGTTGTCGATCAGCTATAGCCTGATCCGCAAACATGGGGGAGCGATCCGGGTGGAGAACGTGGAGGGCGGGGTGCGGGGGGGGAGCGGGGCGAAGTTCGTGGTGACAATACCGCTGGGGCAGGCAGGGCAAGGGGCTTCCCGAGAGCGAGAAGCGGTTTCTCATGGCATTTCCACTCCTGAGAATCCGGGCGCGTAACCCCTGATATCTTGGCTGCTAAATTCCGACTGAAAAGACCTTTATCAAGGCAGTAAGTCGCGGATTCAGCCTCTGTGGGGGCTATTGGGAGGCATCCAGGCTACAGCGCTACCAACCGTGAATTGGCCACAAATGCACACAAATGAACACAAAGACTGAACCAGAAGAGGGTTGAAGATAACTGTTCGACCCTTCTTTTCGCACACATTTATGTTTATTCGTGTTCATTTGTGGCTCATTTATTTCTGTTATCGAGCGAAGTAGTGCTTGACGGGCGGCTGTGGCACAGAAGATGCTTTAGTCCACAATAGAGTGCTCACGGAGCGCGCATGGTTAGACCGCGATTCTTACGGACTCCGGGGATGTTGTATGTACGCAATGAACAGCTTATGGATGCCCTCGAATAGGGGAGGTCCGTGGCAGATCGTTCGGGGGCGGGCAAGGGTGGTGGGGATATTACTGGCGCTGGTGCTGATCGCACAGTCGGTTCATGGGGCGGAATATACGGAAGCAGAGCTTGAGAACCGGCGATGTCTGCAATGTCATGGGCAGAGTCATATTGGCGAAATCTCTCCGGAACAGCGGCGCGAGATGATCGCACCGCTGGGGGCGGGGACGTCGGGGCCGGCAACGCGGCCGGAGTTGTATACGCCGGGTGAGAAGCTGGCGAGTTCGGTGCATGGGAAACTGGCGTGCATTTCGTGTCATCCGACGGCGAAGTCTTTGCCGCACAAGCAGACGCTGGGGGCGCCGACCTGCAATACGGGCGGCTGCCATGCCAAGCAGTCGGCAGCGTATATCCAAGGGGCGCATGCGGCGGCGGCGGCCAAGGGCGATGGGCATGCGCCGACGTGCGCGACGTGCCACGGCGGGCACGATGTGCTGCCAAAATCGGATCGTCATTCGCGCACCTATCCGCTGAACATCATCAAGGTCTGCGGCGACTGCCACGAGAAGCATGTGGGCAAGACGACTGACGGGCTGGACGCCAAGACGCAGGTGGGGATGTACATGGAATCGGTGCATGGGCGGGCGGTGACGAAATCAGGGCTGGCGATCGCGGCGACGTGCGCCGACTGTCACGGCGCGCATGCGGTGCTGTCGGCGAAGGATCCACAGTCGACGGTGAATCGCGAGCATGTGCCGGAGACGTGCGGGAAATGTCACGTGGGGGTGACGGAGCTTTACGGGACGAGCGTGCACGGGGAGCTGCTGGCGAAGGGTTCGCAAAAGGCGCCGGTGTGTTCGGATTGCCACACGGCGCATGCGATTTCACGAATCGATTCGGCGGGATTTCTTTCGGACATTGTGGGGGAATGCGGATCGTGTCACGACAAGCCGAAGAAGGGATCGAAGGAGAAAGCGTCGCTGTATGAGACGTACCGGGCGAGTTATCACGGGCAGGTGACGAAGCTGGGGATGGCGCGGGCGGCGCGCTGCAGTGATTGCCACGGCGCGCACAACATCAAGCGGGTGGATGAGGCGGATTCGCCGCTGAACGCGACGAACAAGATCAATACTTGCCGGAAGTGCCATCCCGGGGCGGACGCGAAATTCGCGAGCTTTGCGCCGCATGCGGATTTCCGCAACTCGGACCGGTATCCGATTCTGCATTATGTGTACCTGTATTTTGTGATCATGATGAGTTTGTCGTTCGGGTTCTTCGGGATGCACTGCCTGCTGTGGTTTATCCGGTCGATTATCGAACGATTGCGTCACGGGCCGCACCCGAAGCCGGATTACACGAAGGGCAAGGCGATTCAGCGGTTCACGCGGGTGGATCGAGCGAATCATGGATTGGTGATACTTTCGTTCTTCGGGCTGGCGCTGACGGGTTTACCGCTGCTGTATTCGGATAAGCCGTGGGCGGGCGGGCTGGCCAAGATTTTCGGGGGAGTGGGGACATGCGGGATCTGGCATCGCATTTTCGCGGTGATGCTGATCACGAATTTTGTGATTCACGGGGTGGGCGTGTACCGGAGATTCCGCAAGCACGGCGTCAAGAAAATGCTGCTGGGGCCGACGACGATGCTGCCGACGATCAAGGATGCGAAGGACTGCCTCGGCATGTTCCGGTGGTTCTTCTGCGGCGGACAGAAGCCGAAATTCGATCGGTGGACGTACTGGGAAAAATTCGACTACATGGCGGAGGTGGGCGGATCGGGGATCATCGGGTTGACCGGATTGCTGCTGTGGTTCCCGGTATTTTTCAGCGTATTTGTGCCGGGCTGGATGTTCAACGTGGCGACGGTGATTCACGGGTTTGAAGCGCTGCTGGCGGTCGGGTTCATTTTTACGATTCACTTTTTCAATGCCCACCTGCGACTGGAGAAATTCCCTGTGGACGACGTGATGTTCACGGGTCGCCTGCCGGAGGAGGAGTTCAAGCACGAGCGCGGTGCGGAGTACGAGCGCGCGGTGGCGAGTGGCGAGATCGAGAAACTGCGCGTGCCGCCGCCACCGGCGTGGTACCGGCACTTTGCGGTTGCGGCGGGAATCATTGCGATGACGATTGGCACGACGATCGCGCTGTTGATCATTCTGGCGGCATTGAAAATTCTGTAGGAGCCGAATCATGGCTGACGAACCGAATAAAGAGCAAGTTCCAGTGACCGCACCATTGCCGCGGTGGCAACGGCTGCTGGGGATCCGGCGCCGGCCAGGGCGCCGAATCCCCATCAAGCTGACACGATGGGGGATGGTGCTGGTGGTGGGGCTGTGCGGGATGATCGGGATGGCGGCGTTCGGCGAGTACTCGATGCAGCCGGAGTTTTGCCAGTCGTGCCACATCATGGAGCCGTATTACCAGGCATGGCACCAGAGCACGCACAAGAATGTGCCGTGCGTGGACTGCCATTTTCTGCCGGGGCTGGGGAACACGATTTACGGGAAGTTTCAGGCGTCGAGCCAGGCGGTGAAGTACATCACCAAGACATACGGGAGCAAACCGCACGCAGAAATCCAGGATGCGTCGTGCATGCGGTCGGTGGGATCGAACGGTTCGCCGTGCCATGACACGCGCACGCTGGTCGGCAAGGGGAAGGTGAATTGGACGATCACGACGGAGCGGGGCAACCCGGTGACGGTGCGGTTCGATCACACGCCGCACCTGCAGCAGGAACGGCGCGGCAAGCAGTTGCGGTGCGTGTCGTGCCATTCGCAGATCGTGCAGGGGCGGCACATCGTGGTGACGACGGATACGTGTTTCCTGTGCCACTTCAAGGGGCTCAAACACGGGCGCGACGACCAGACGATCGGCACGTGCAAAGGATGCCACGATGCACCGAAGGGCGAAATCAAGCTGACGACGGGGACGTTCAACCATGCGGAATATATGGCGCGGGGCGTGAAGTGCGAGAACTGCCACAGCGATTCGGTCAGCGGCGACGGGGCGGTGCCGCGGCAGGTGTGCTGGAACTGCCACAATCAGACGGCGCAGATCTCCCGCTACGGCGAGACCGACGCGATGCACAAGGAGCACGTGACGAACCACAAGGTGGAGTGCTCCGGGTGCCACGTGCAGATCGAGCATTCGCTGACGGCAGGGGCGCGCGAGGAAGGCCCGCCGGGAGCTTCGCATACGGGGTTTGACAGCGGGTCGTGCGGCCTGTGCCACGAGAAGAGCCACCTGGGGCCGCGGGAAATGTTCCGGGGCGTGGGTGGGCGCGGCGTACCGAGCATGCCCAGTCCGATGTCGCGGGCGCAGGTGGATTGCATTGCCTGCCACATGAGCAAGAAACTGGATGAACAGAGCGCTGACGTGGTCGGACAGACCTTCATGGCCACGCAGGAACGGTGCGATTACTGTCACGGTGCGAAATACAGCGGCGTGCTGGTCGACTGGCGGAAGAGCCTTTCGCGTCAGCTTACGGCGGCCGAAGCGGCGCTGGCGGACACCAAGGCGCTGCAGGCAGCGCGTCATTTGACCGGAGAGCCGGGGCTGCTGGTGGAGCGCGCGCTGGATGATGCGGCGTTCAACATCCGCTTCGTGAAACTGGGACGAGGATTGCACAACGTGACGTATGCGACCGCGCTGTTGAACGTGTCACTGGACCGCTGCCGGAAGGCGCAGGACACGCTGAACGGAAAGGAAGCGGCGCAGAGCCCATGATGCGGCGGACGTTTCAATTTCTTTTCACGTGTGCGCTGGCGGCGAGCGCCATGATGCTGGCCGCCTGCGGACGTGAGGCACCGGTGCCGGCGACAGCGCCGGCTAGCGTCACGGCGAAGGTGGTCACCGCGGCGCCCAAGCCGACGGGGCCGCTGGCTGCGGATGCATCGTGCATCACCGCCGTGTGCCATGCCAGCTATCGGAGTGCTCCGCATCTCCACCAGCCGACGGCGGTGGGTGCGTGTTTTTCGTGCCATTTACAGGATACCGGGAACCATACCTATCCGGTGGCGCGCAAGGGCAACGCGATGTGCACGTTCTGCCACGCGGTATCGGGGACGAAGCAACATCAGCACAAGGCGATCGAGCAGCAGGGATGCACGGCGTGCCACGATCCGCACGCGTCGCGGGCGAAGTTTCTGCTGGTAGGCGACACGGTGGGCGCGACGTGCGCCAGGTGCCATGAAACGCCGATGAAGAAGCATGCCCACGAGCCATTCGCGGCGGGGCAATGCACGGTCTGCCACCAGCCGCACCAGTCGGAATATCCCAGTCTGTTGCGTAACGGCGCGGGGGCGGATCATTGTTTCGGCTGTCATACGGATAAGCAGAAGGCGATGACGCAGTTGCCGCACGTCCACAAGGCGTCGCTGGAGGCATGCACCAACTGCCACGGTCCGCATGCGACGGACTATCCCAAGCAACTCAAGAGGTCGGCAAACGACACGTGCCTCTCGTGCCACGCGAAGCTGAAGGATGAGATGGCCAAAGCGAACGTCGTGCATGGGGCGATCGCGGAGGGATGCGTGACGTGCCACGATCCGCACGCGTCGAGCCAGCCGGGAGAATTGAAAGAGCGCATGGACAAGGTCTGCCTGACCTGCCACGACAAGCCGATGAAGACCGCCAGCGGGCGTAACATCGCATCGATGGCACCGGTGCTGGCGTCGAGCAGCCTGCACGGACCGGTGCGATCGGGCGGATGCAGCGAGTGCCATAATCCGCACGCGGCCAATGAGCCGAACCTGCTGCGCAAGTATTTTCCCGACCGATTCTATGCGGGTTTCGATGTCAACAATTACGCGCTCTGCTTTACCTGTCACGACAAACAACTGGTGCTGTTGCCGAAGACTGCGGCGCTGACCAATTTCCGGGATGGCGATCGCAACCTGCATTTCGTGCACGTCAATCGCAGCGAAAAGGGGCGCACGTGCAAGAGCTGCCACGATGTTCACGGATCGAACCTGCCGAATCACATGGCGGCGAGCGTGCCGTTTGAAGGTTCCGGTTGGGCCATGCCGATCAAGTATGAAGCGGCGCGGGATGGCGGCACATGCACGCCGGGCTGCCACGATGAGAAGAGTTATCACCGGAACAAACCGGTATCGACAGCGCCGAAGAGTAACCCAGAAACCCCATTGATTAACCCCCCTGCCGCGACTGAACCAGCGACGAGAGGTGCCCAATGAAAGTAGTGTTTTCGTGCATGATCGCCATCTTGCTGCTGCTTGGCGGCACAGCGCGTGGCCAGACCGCGCCGGCGGTGCCTACGACGGGCGCCGGAGCGGGATCGCCGGTGGCCCCCGCAGCGAAGAAGGCGGCAAAGCCCACCACGGCAGTGGATGCGAAGAACTGCGTCACGGCGGAATGTCATGCGAACGTCAAAGAGTACAAGGTTGTGCACGGGCCGGTGAACGTCAATGCCTGCGATGCGTGCCACAAATTGACGGACGCGGCGACACACACGTACACGTTGGCGCGGGACAAGACACAGATCTGCACCTTCTGCCACAAGATCGACACCGCGGGGAAACAAGTGGTCCACAAGCCGGTGGCGACCGGAGATTGCCTGCCCTGCCACAATCCGCACGGCGGCAAGACCACGAAGTTCCTGCGCGGCAATACGATGCGGGAGACGTGCACGCAATGTCACAAGGATGTCGTGGGACAGAAGAAACACGTTCACGGTCCGGTGGCGTCAGGGGCGTGCGAGGCGTGTCATGAGCCACACGCGGGAAAGAATCCGAAGCTGCTGGTGGCCGAGGGCAAGGCGCTCTGCCTGACGTGCCACAAGGAGATGGGCGAGCAGTTGGCCGCGAGCAAGGTGAAGCATAAACCCGTGGCGGATGGCGAGTGTGCGCAATGCCACGACCCGCACGCATCGGATTACCCGATGCAGGTCAAAGCGCCACCGGAGGCGCTCTGCACGGGTTGCCATACGAAAATCAAGGATGCGATCAAAGATGCGAAGTATAAGCATTCGGTGGTCACGAACGACCAGGCGTGTTTGAACTGTCATACCGCGCACGGCTCGCAACTGGCCAAGCTGATGAAGGCGGAGCCGCTGGATGTGTGCCTGAAGTGCCACAACGAGAAGATCAAGACCAGCGATAACCGGGAACTGGCGGGCCTGGCGGAGCTCAAGAACCCGAAACTGGACAAACACGGTCCGGTGAAGGATGGCACGTGCGGCGGCTGCCACGATGTCCACGGGTCTGCAGTGCCTAGCCTGCTCATCAAGAATTATCCGGCGACGTTCTATGCCAAGTATGATGCGGACAATTTCGCGCTCTGCTTCACCTGCCACGACAAGAAGCTGGTGGAGGCCAAGGAGGCGGAGGGCCTGACGGGGTTCCGCAACGGCACGGACAATCTGCATTACCTGCACGTGAACCGGGAACGCGGGCGCACGTGCCGGGCCTGCCACGAGACGCACGCCAGCAAGCAGCCGGTGCATCTGCGCGATTCGGTGCCGTACGGGCAGTGGGAACTGCCGATCAACTTCAAGAAGACGGAGACGGGCGGATCGTGCTCGCCGGGATGTCACAAGGAACTGGCGTACGACCGGAAGACACCGGTCGTGCGCGAAGAAAAAGCAGTCAAGGAGAAGACGCCATGACATGCACACAGCGCATGGGGATCAGCCTGCTGGTGGCCGTCACTTGTGCCGCGGCCGCGTGGGCACAGACGAAGCCGGCGGAGCCCTGGTCGGCCAAGGACACGACGGGGAAGGAACTGAGCGTACCGCCAGTGGCCGGCGACCGGCCGACGATCCTGGTGTTCGTACGGCTCGACCAGCCGCAGAGCCGCACGGCGATTGAAGACGTCAGCAAGATGCTCAAAGACAAGAAGGATGTGCAGATCCTGGCGGTGGTCAGCGGCGACGATGCCGAGGCCAGCGCGGCGAAGCTTACGAAGAAGGGTGATGGCGGGAGCAACTGGGCGTGGCCGGTGGTGACGGACCCGGAATATGCGGCCTCGGGAAAATTCGGGATTCACGTGTGGCCGACGACGGTGGTGATCGGCAAGTCCGGGGCGCAGGCGGCGCACATCGCGGGGATGCCGGCATCGTATGCCACGGATCTGGAAGCGTATCTGGATTTTGCGGCGGGGAAACTCGACCAGGCGTCGCTGGATAAGCGATTGAACGCCCATGAGGTGGTGGCGGACAGCGCGGAGCAGAAAGCTTCGCGGCACGTAGAAGTCGCACAGCGGTTGGCGGAAAAGGGGCTGAAGGATCAGGCTCGTGCGGAGATCAACAAGGCGCTGGACTTTAAGCCGGCCGATCCGCCAGCGGCGCTGCAGGCGGCGCTGGTGCGTGTGCTGCTGACCGTGGGGGATGCGAAGACTGCGGAGGCACAACTGGCGCAGATCAAAAGCGATCGGTTGCCGCCGACGGAATTGAATTTTCTTCGCGGGTGGACGGCGTTGCAGTTAGAACGGTGGGACGATGCCAAGAAGCTGCTGACGGATGCGGTGAAGCTGAATCCGCAGCCGGCGGAGGCGTGCTACCTGCTGGGACTGGTTTATCAGCATGCGGGGGACAATGCGAAGGCGGCGGAGTCGTTTCGGAAGGCGTTTGAGCATACGGCGCTGGGGAGGGAGTTGGCGCCGGGGTGAATTCAGAATTCAGCGCTCAGAATTCAGAATTGAGGGGACGACGTGAACACGAAGACACGAAGGGGCGAAGACCACGAAGAGCGGCGAAATCCTCACCACAGAGTCACAGAGAGACGGAGGACGCACAGAGATTTATTCGGAAATCACGATCTGCGCGGGTGAGGTTTGGGGGAGACGATTGGCCCGTTTGGGTGGAATGGGGGGTGCCTTGCGTTGCAGCGCTGGGTTAGTGGGGAGGACACCTAGAAATGAACGGTGGGAGCGATGATGTGGGTCCCGTCGGCATGCTCTTGGCACCGAGATTGTGCCAAGAGCATGGCACCCGGGATCGTGGCCAAATTATGTTGTCATCGCGCTGACGTGGTTCCACAAAATCGTCACGCGAGGCGTTGCCTCGCCGCTAAACCGTCCGCGATTTCATCGCGGTCAGTATGATTTCGGCGAGTGATTTACGCCGTGGCATTTCAGGTAGCAGGTGCCGTGGCGGCTGCTGGTGTGGTCGAACTCCATTTTCTTCGTGACGTCATCGGGGAAGACGATCGTGGTGTCGAAGTTGATCAGCGCGGCATTGTTCATGTTGTTGCCCTGGGCGGAGGGCACGCCGTGCGAATCGTGGCAGGCGGAGCAGGGCGTCTGTTTGTCCTGCACGTGCAGCTTATGTTTGGGGAACGGACCGGCATCCTGCACGACCTGGGTATTGTCGTGGCACTTGAAGCACAGGGCATAGGCGCCGGTGCTGTAGGCGGTTTGATCGGTCGTCTCGTAGCGCGCCAGCAGCACGCCGGGCCAGACTGAACCGTGAGGGCCGTTGGGTCCGGCGCCACCGGCCTTCTTGCTGGCATCGGAACCGTGGCAGTCGGTGCAGTAGATGATGCTGGTGGTGGTGTAGGGGACCAGCAGGCTGGGGACATCGGTGTTGACGCCCTTGGCTTCGACGGGGTGGTACGAAACTGCGGTGGTGGAAAGCTTCAGGCGCAGGTTGTTTTGCACGATCTGCCGCGAGACGATCGGGTTGACGGCCGATTGATCGGCGTGGCATTTGAAGCAGACTTCGTATTCGAATTGTGCCGTCGCAATCGTGGCGCCGGCAGAGGTGACGCCATCGATCTTGCCCATGATGGGCTTGATGGCCGGAGCGGTGCCGACGGTTGAAGCCATCATGGTGTGCTGCTCGTGGCAATCCTTGCAGTCAACGTTGTTCGGAATGTGGTTGGTCAGGTTCACGGCGCTGGAGGTATCGTGGCGGTACGCCTGATTGACTACCTGTCCGATATTCGGCCCGATGTTCGCGCCGACGCCGCCGTTGTGGCAGACGAGGCAGGTATCGGTGACTTTGGCCTGGGCGAGCAGGTAGGGGCCGCTGGGCGCGGTGTGCGTCTTGTGGCAATTATCGCAGGTAGTGGTATGGGCGGTAACGTCGGTGGTGCCCATCTGGTGACAGCCGTTGCAGAGGGCGGAGTTCAGATTCGACATTACCAGGAATTTTCCGTTGGTATTCTTGTGGGGATCGTGGCAGGTGGTGCACTGCAACTCACCGTTTTCATCGAGGCGCACGCCCTGCGGAAGCGTTCCGGGATCTTTGAGCTTGGGATTCTTGCCGACCAGGGTCTGATCGTACTTGAAGGAAATCGGGTGATCGTCCGAGAGGTCGGTACCGAGATTGGTGCTGCCCGGCGGCAGGGTGGTGATGCTTCCGGCCATCTGGATCGGCTGGCTGCGCGAGTTGACGCTGCCGAGGGCGATGGTGCCGTCGTGGCAACTGAGGCAGAGTTTGCTGGAGCCGGTGGGCTGGCCGGGCTTGGCTTTGAGCGAATTGCTGGAATAGGGTTTGTAGGCCCCTACCGGCATGGCGCGGTTCCAGAGCGGCTGGACGGGCGTGGCGTTGTGCGGGGTATGGCAGAAGATGCAGATTTCCTGTTCGGTAGTGGATTTGACTGTGCCGGGGCCGCTGACGGAGAGGTTGTGCAGTGTGCCGACGATGCTGTCCGATCCGGCCTGAGCGATACGCGCTGCGCCGAGCGTCAAAATTACGATGCCGAGTATCCAGCAGATCAGGCGTTTCATGGTTGGACCTCCGGTTTCATCGGAATGTAGTTGAACACCTGCACGCGACGGTTGTAAGAATCGGCGATCCAGATGCGCGTCAGGCCGGTCGCACTGTTGGCGACTTGCTCGATAAAGATTCCCGTCGGGAGCCAGAACTGACCCGGGCCGCGGCCTTCTTCGCCGAAATCCATGAGCAGGTGACCGGTGTCATCGAACAACTGCACGTTTTCGAACTGTGAATCGAGGATGTAGAGGTGGTTTTCGGGATCGAGGGCGATTCCCTTGGGCTGCGCGAAGTAGCCGGGGAGATCGCCCTTTTTGCCGACGGTTCGGACGGGTTTGTACTGGCGGTCGAAGATCTGCACGCGGAAGTTGAGGGCGTCGCAGACGTAGAGTTGTCCGGCGCTGTCAAAGGTGGCGCCGGTGGGGAAATTAAATTCACCGGGTTTGGTGCCGCGGGTGCCGATGCGCAGGGCGAGGCGGCCGTCGGGTTCGAAGAGGACGACCTGATGGGCCTTGGCGTCGGCGACGGCGATGCGGCGTGTGCCGGGTTCGATGGCCAGGCCGCAGGGGCGATCCAGCACACCAGCGCCGATTTGTCCGGCGTATTTGCCGTCGTTGTTGAAGACGACGATGGCGCCGGCGACGGAGTCGGAAACGAGCAGGCGTCCGCCGTTGGGGGCGGCGGCATCCCAGGCGATTCCGACGGGCTGGCTGAATTGGGGGTCCTTTTTGCCGGGCTTCCAGATCTGATATTTGCGGGTGTGGAGGTTGAAGACGTGGACGACCTGGGCGTTGGAATCGGCGACGAAGAGCCGGCCGCCGTCCTCGCCGCCGTCGGTGCAGAGTGCGAAGGGGGTGAGCATGCTGCGGGCGGCATGCTTGCCGAAGACGGCCTGGCCGAGGGCTTCGAAACCGTTGAGGCCGGGCTTGAGATCCTGATCGGTTTCGAGTTGTCCGACCCATTCGATGTGCCGGGTGTCCGGCGGAGCGGGCCAGCGCGGGGCATCGGCGCGCACGGGGAAGATGATGCCGGGCTTGGTCGCGCAGCCGGACAGAAGAGCAGCGACCAGCAGGGCCAGGATGATGGGAGCGACTTGCGGCAGTGTCTGATTCGTATGCTTCATGTTCATCAGAAATTCCTCTGAATGCCGGCTGTCAGAAACAACGTCTGTTCCTGGGAACTCTGGGCCTCGAGCAAAGAATAGCGGATGCTGAGGTAGACCTGCGTCTGGCGGAATACCCAGCGAAGATCGGCCTGTTCATCGAAGCCCATGGTGGCTTCTCCCGACTGGGTTTCGTAACGGAATTCCGATGAGATCGACGAACGCAGATTGCGGGTGATGTCGTACTCCAGCCGGCCGTCGAGTTGCGTGAGGGCGAGTTGGGTGCCCTCATCCGGATAATCGATGAAGCTCTGATGGGCGGTGATCGTCAACCGGCTGCGTCCGCTGAGGCGGTCGGAATAACGGGCCGAAAACCGAAGAGAATTGTACGGCGAAAGCGTCGATTCACGCCACTCCTGCTCGGCATTGAACATGAGCTTCCAGATACGGTAATCGGCGCCGACGACAACGTCGGTCACGTTGTCCGGCTTGATCACCATTGGGCCGGAGGAGATGACTTCCTGACTCTGATTCGAGTAGCGGCCGTAGAGGCCCAGGCCCCGGAGCGGCTCGGCATCAAAATCGAAGCGTGCGCCGAATCCGTAGCTGGTCGTCGCCGTGGTCGTGGCGGGTGAGGGATTCACCTGATAGTTCACGAGGACGGATTGGCCATTGGCAATGGCGCCGGTGATTACGCGGTTGATTTCAATCCGGCTGGGAAAGACGGTCACGGTGTAATCGGTGCCGCTGACGAACTGCCGCGTGTTGGTGGCATCAAAGACCGCGATGCTCGCGGAATTGATGTTCTGCTGATTCAGCACCACGGGAAACGGGTCGTTGAAGGCATGGGCTTCGCCAATGACTTGGCGCGATACGCCAATCTCGTCAGTGTTCATCTGGCTTTCACCGAGCGAAACGCTAAGGCTCAGGCGGCCCAGTGGGGTGAGTTTGGTGTAGCCCGATCCCACATCCCAGAAAGTGCTTCGGCTCGATCCGCCATCATTTCTCTGATCCTGTTCGTATCCGACGCGGCCGTTCGTGGTCAGGCTGTCGAAGAGATGGTGGGTGAACCCGGTTGAGACGCGGTTGTCAATATCCTGCGAATCGTTGATGGACTCCTTATTGAGCGTCTCATTGACCCAGGTTTCGAAATCCTGCGTGTGCCGCATACGCAGCAACTCGTCGATGCGGAGGCGTTCGAAGGAATATGTGCCGCTTTGCAGGGAATAATTCAGGGTCGAACTGAGCGTGTATTGGTTACTGCCGGTGAAATCGATCGTGTGGGACAGGTCCAACTGATGCGTATCGAAGGTGTTGGCGGCTTCATCACTATTGGTCTGCTGGATACCCGTGTAGTGGTAGTCGAGCGAAAGGGTCTGGTTGGTCAGTTGGGTGTATTCGGAGTGCAGGTCGACGTTGTTCTCATTGAGCGTGAACTGGTTTTCGCCATTCAAGGCGGACTGCTGTGTTTCGGTCCGGTATATCCGGAGCGTGGTCGGCAATACTTCACTGCGGACGGTCACATCGGCGCCGTACTGGGTCACATCGTTCTTCAGGAGTCCCACGAAACTGCGATTGATGAAACTCTCGGTGCGGCGGGCATAGACGGTGACCGGGACCATCGAGTTTTTCAGCAGGGCGGCGCTGAGGTCGTAGGCCTGCAATATGCCGTATTCACTGGAGGTCGAGGTGCCGGTGGTCCAGGCTTCGGAGAGGCCCAGAGTCACGGAGGTGCGGAGGTCGAGGAAGTTTTTCGAGAGGATGGCCGCACCGGTGGCCAAGGTCAGCTTCTCTTCCATCAGCACCGTTTGCGAGGTGGTCGAACTGTCGCCGTTTTTCAAGGAATCGCTCTGCACGACCGTGTCGAGCGCCAGCGAGCCGTAGAATGGATCGAGGGTCAGGAACGGGTGCTGTTGTTTCTGGCCGTAGACCTGAACTTCATCCCGCGCCCATGTTCGGTTCACCGAGCCGAGCACGACTGCAGCCACTGCGGCTGCGATCACCCCGCGGACAACTGTGCGAGGCCCAATCATCAGCTCCCCCCGTCTGGACCGCTACCGAGCGCCGCGGGTGGTGACGTGGTGGAGCCTTCGGCGGCGCGGGTGGCCGGAGCGGTGGTCGGTTCATCCGCCGGGCGTGTCGCCGGACGGGTGGTCGGCCACTGGGGTACTGCACCGGGCTTCAGGAAATGGGCCGCCGTTCCACCGTGACCGCTATGGCAATCCAGACAACTGGTTCGCCCGTCGTTATGCGCGGGGGGTTTGTTCCCCAGGAGGTTCGGCTCGTGGCATTGCGTGCAGAGCTTCAGCGGCGCATCCTTCAGCAGCGAGGGGTAGACCGATTCGTGAGGGGCGTGGCACCACTTGCAGGCGGCAACCGCGACGGGGCCGTGCATCTTTGGATACTTCCTGGGTACCTGGGCGTGACACTGCACGCAAACTTTGTATGCCTCGGAAAATTCCTGGATTTCGCCCGCTGCCGAACGATGGCAGACGTCGCACTTATTCTCCATGTAGGGTTTGTGCCGCGAAAGGATCGAGAGTTGGACCGTCGCCGGTCCGGTCGTCGCGACCTTGGCAACAGTCTTGGGTTTATCGGGGTCGGGCACGCCGTCAAAGAAGAAGCTGAGAACCCGGTAGCGTTCGTGGGGTGTGCCGCAGCCGGCGCTCCAGATCAGGGTCATCAATAGAACAAGGCCGAGCGCCCGCCATAATTGTTTCCTTGGGTCTCGGCCTGTCATAACTGTACTACCTTTCCGATGGTCACGATGATGCGAATCGAGGATCAGTGTTTCTTTCAGTAACTGCCGCCTCCTGTTGTTGGGAGGCCCTGCGGCAAGGTCGTCGGCCCCATCTGGGTCGCCGGCTGAGTGGTGGGCTCGGTGGTCGGGACCGGCGCGTTGTCCTTGAACGCCGGGGCATCATTTCCGCGGAAGCCCACGATCGTCTTGATGCGTCCGCTCGAAATGTCGGCCACGGTCTTTCCCGGTTTGAGCTCACCGAGGGCATAGATCATGATTTTTGCCGGGCCGAAGTTGTTGGTGACAATCACCAGCCGCTGGGCCTGGAATGCAGGATGCACGTAGGAGGCGAACAATTCGAGATCGGCATCATCGACACAGATACCGGTGGGCATATCCATGGCGCCCGGGTGAGTTCCCGGCGCGCCAAAGAACATCAGCATTTCCGATTTCTCGTTGAACATCTGAACATTCTGGAAGGCGTTGTCCACCACGTACAGAATGCCCGAGGCATCGATGGCCATGTGCTTGGGCCGCACGAACAGCCCGGGCAGGTCTCCCACGCCCCCGAGGGAGGAGATGAATTTTCCATCACGTGTGAACTTCTGCACGCGGCAACCGAGCACATCATTGACGTAGACATTTCCCTGGCGATCGAGGGCCACGCCCATCGCCCCGCCCATGTGACCGGGCCCAGCACCCGGCTCGCCGATGGTGCGCAGTTCTTTGCCGCTCATCCGGTCGAAGACGCGCACGCGGCTGGCGGCCATGTCCGCGACGTAGAGTTCATTTTGCGATATGGCCAGGCTCACCGGGCGCATACCTGGCAAGCTGATCTTGCCGGCATACTGGTCTTTGTCGTCGAAGACCACGATCGATCCCAGCCCGGTGTCGGCCACATAGCGCAGGCCATCCGGGGCCACCGCGACATCGATCGGCTTGGACAAGCGACCATCGCCCTCCTGGCCGATGATCCGCACCTGCTTGGTACGAAAATCGAGGATCGCCAGAAGGGATGCGGAGGCGTCGCACACATAGATCTTTCCGTCGACCATCCGTACGCCGTAGGGACGGTTGAACGGCAGATCACTGTTGGTCTCTTTGCCGTAGATCATCTCATCAAGCTTTCCCTGTCGTCCGGTGACATCGGCGGACGAGGAGATGGCCATCAGGAATTGGATGTGGGGATCGTCGGGCGTCGGCGGCCAGAACATGTAGGTTTTCGCCGGCGCTTGTACTTTCTGGGCACAGCCTCCGAGGAATCCAAGAAGAAGTACGGCGACCAAGCCCGTGAGTTTTCGTGCGACCATCATCGAATCTACATTCATCCTACACCTCTACTTCAGATCCTCTGGTTCACCCTTGCGGCCGTCAACTACAAACTAGCGTTATGTCTCGCGTTTGAAATCCTGAGGTCGAGGTCCAGTTTTGGGCGATAAGAGAGACCGCCACGTGGCGGCCTCGTGTGGAGTTATCCCTTCGCCTATAATTGGTTTCTAACCGTTAGAGGCGGTGGGAAAGAGATCGCCGATTCCCTATCGCATGTCATTTAACGGACGGGGCGGACAAACGAATCAGGATCGACTTGCAGGAGCCACCGGTGTGGCCGGCCCCTTCGGGGGCCGGCCCGCCGGTCGGCATGTTTACGGTTACTTATTATGGCAGCTCAAGCAGAGCTGAGAACCGGTGTTCTGGACAACCAGGAACCGGTAGGTGTTGTCGTGCGGCGTGTGGCAGGAACCGCAGCCGACGATGTTCGCGAACGAGACACCACCAACCGTGAGCTTGCCAAAACCAATCTTGCCGACGCCCGTGATCGGATTGCCATCGGTATCGAGATAGTTGGTGGTACCGCTGGTCGTGGTTGCGGTATCCAGAGTTACAGGGCGGGCGGTCTTGGAGAAGAGCAACGGGTTCTTGTCGTAGCCGCCGGGAGTGAAGGTCTTGCCATCGGTCGAGAGACCGGGGTACTGCAGGCCTACCGGGTGATCGTGGGTCAGGTTCTGACCTCCACCGATCTGGTAGCCGGCGGGCATGAAGGTGGTGCCGGAGCTGCTGTAAGCCCAGGCGGTTCCATCAGTGGCGCCGCCGTAGGAGTCGACGGCGACGGTGCCGTCATGGCAGGAGAGGCACTTGCGGCTGACATCGTCCAAGCCGACATACTTGGGGGCGGTGCCGGTGCCGTTCCAGGTGGAAACGGACGTGCTGCCGTCAAAGAGGGTGTAGGTGTTGGCCGGCATGGTGTGGTTCCACAGCCGACTGAGGCCGTAGTTTGCCGGGGGCATGTTGTGGGGAGCGTGGCAGGGCAAGCAAACCTGCTTGTCCGGCATCGAGACGCCCGCGAGCGTGTTGAGGTCGTGCTTGGAGCCGACGACTGACGCGCCTCTGGCGGTCACGCCGGCAACCAGCAGGGCCGCACCCGCCAGGAGCATCGTGAGATGGGTACTGAGCTTCATAGGTATTCTCCAAAAAAACGCTGCGGGCACTCGTTTTAAGGGTCCGCGACGTGATCCCGCCGTTCGTCCGCGTCCCGTCCGTTTTGACTTGTTGAAGCAGTCGTGGTCGGTATAGACCGGGCGCTCTGCTTCTACGGGTACCTTTGCAACCCCCGTACCACTATTGAAAACCCCGAAAACAGCGTTTATGACCCCAAATAACGGATTACCGGGTCCTTTAAGCCATCTATATCCCATTTCTAAGAATCCCCCTTACTTAGGCCTTCCCGCGGGCTGGAGTTATTCGAAGTTCGATCGAAAGTTGGTCCCTGATCGCGTCGAAGGTTTTCGGTGCCTTTCGCCGGTCCACTGAAGGCGTGGTGGGAGCATCTGGATCGCACTTGTGATTTAGACATAAAATATTGCTGCTACAGGACTTTCGATGATCAACCGAGATCCGTTGGCCCCCCTGCTGAGAATCCGGAGACGATGGGTGCTGGCGCCGCTGATGGTGCTTCCGATGCTTCTTGCGGTGCTCATCCTTGCACCACAAACGCTTGCGGGAAATGAAGTTACAACCGATATGATGGCGGGAATGAGTGGGCAGATGACGGGGGCGCAGTGCATGCGGTGTCATGAGATGGAGGAGGGGTTCTCGCATCCGAGCAACGTGGTGCCGTCGATGACGGTGCCAGACTCTATGCCCTTGGAAAATAACCAAGTTACGTGCATTACGTGCCACTTGAATACGACGGCCGATCATGCTGCGATGCGTACCAGCGGAGCGAAAACAAGCTTGCTTCGGCCGGCAAAAGCGTTCGATACAGGTTCGTTTTGCTTCAATTGCCACACGGACGGCAGTTTGAGCCGCAAATCGATGCATCCGCTGGGTACGGAAAGGGCGCATCTGATGTGGCGCGGGGGGAAGACAACCGACACTTTGGGGCTGAATGACGGAAGCCGATCGTGCATGAGTTGCCATGATGGAACGGTGGCCCAGGATGCGACACGGAACAATCATCCGGTTGCGGTGCCTTACCGTTCGGCACCGATGGTCGGCGGGGTGAAGTCGCGAGAAATGAGTTTCAGAGCGCCATCGAACCTGAATTATCGGATACGCATATTCAACGGGCAGGTGGGGTGCGAGAGTTGCCACAGCCCGTATGCGTCGAATGCGAAGCTGCTGGTGATGAGCAACGAGTCAAGCAAACTGTGTATGAGCTGCCACGAGGCGCAGTGAAAACCCTCCCGCAGCCAAGACGAGGGGGGATAGCCGGGTTCTCAGGGGTGAGAGAGAACGCGTCTGGACAAATTTATCCAGATTTAAGTATTTGTTATAAACTATTTTACACAAACAGTTTATAAAAATTTCACATCAATATATTTGTTCTGTAAGCTGTGGCATTGCTCTTGTCCTGTATCTGGCGGATACTTGATGAGGGCATAGCGCATGACACATAAACGATGGAAACTTTCGATCGCCGGGGTGATCTTCGTTGGGGCGATTGTGTACCTGTCGTTTGCGGGCATGCAGACGGGGTGGACGTACACGGTGGGCGTGAACACCTATCTAAGTGATGCGAAGTACCAGGGGCAGCGGGTGAGGCTGTGTGGAAAGGTGGGGGCAGAGGGGCTCGACGTTCAGAAGAGTCAGCTATCGGCGAAGTTCGTGCTGCTGGGGGACGGGCAGCAGATCGCGGTGAATTATCACGGGATCGTGCCGGACCTGTTCAAAGCCGGCGGCGAAGTGCTGGTGGAAGGCAAACGGGACGCACAAGGCATTTTCCAAAGCGATCTGATGATGACCAAATGCGCCAGTAAGTATGATGAGGCACCCAAGGGACATCCGGTGAATCGGCCGACCACGGAAGCCGGGGAGGCGGCGCGATGATCGTGACGATCGGCGAGTATGCACTGGCGGGGACGTTGCTGGTGGCGGTGGCGGTGATCGTGGCGACCATCGCACATATACGTTTGGGTCTTGAGGCGGCGCTGCGTGCGGCATGCTGGGGGATGGGGTTGATCGCGGTACTGCTGAGTGTGAGCGCCTGGGCGCTGCTGAAGAGTTTGATCGACAACAATTTTGGTCTGTCCTACGTGGCCGAGCACAGCGAGCGGGCGTTGCCGCTGGGATATAAGATTGCGGCATTCTGGGCGGGGCAGGAGGGGAGTCTGCTGTTCTGGGCGTGGGTGTTGGGGGTGATGGGATTGATTCTTGCGGTGGCGCTGCGAAAGCGTGAAACGAATGAAGCTGCGATCAGCCTGGCGGTGATGGCCGGGGTGACGGGTTTTTTTGCCTTGCTGATGTTGTACGCGGGGAATCCCTTTGAAGCGGCGACGGTACGGGTGGCGGATGGGCACGGGCTGAATCCGATGCTGCAGAATTTTGCGATGGTGTTTCATCCGCCGCTGCTGTTTTTGGGATACGCGGGATTCACGGTGCCGTTTGCGATACTGGTTGCGGCACTGCTCACGGGGCGCGAAGACCGGGGTTGGCTGGAAGATTTGCGACCGTGGGTGATTGCATCGTGGTTGTTCCTGAGCGTCGGCATTGTGCTGGGGGCGCAGTGGGCGTACGTGGAATTGGGTTGGGGCGGCTACTGGGCATGGGATCCGGTGGAAAATGCGAGTTTGCTGCCGTGGCTGACGGCGACGGCGCTGCTGCACTCGATCGCGGTATTTCGCCGGCGCGGGATGTTCAAGCGTTGGACGGCGTTTTTGACGGCGGGGACGTTTCTGCTGTGCATATTCGGAACGTATCTGACCCGCAGCGGCGTGATTCAGAGCGTGCATAGTTTTGGCGAGTCTCCTATCGGCACGTTTTTCCTGGTGTTCATGGCGATCCTGACCGTGGGGAGTCTGGTGCTGATTGTGGCGCGGTTGGGACTGCTGAGCGGCGAGCATGCGCTCGATGCGATGCTCAGCCGCGAGGGCGTGTTCCTGTCGGCCAATGTGTTGCTGGTGGCCATGACGGTGGTGACGCTGGTGGGGACAATATTTCCGATTTTGAGCGGGGCGTTTGGCGGGCAGGGGGTGACGGTGTCGGGACCGTTCTATAACAAGGTGGTGCTGCCGATGGCGGTGGTGCTGGCGGGATTGATGGCGACCGGGCCGATCCTGGGTTACGGCGAAGCGAGTGCGCGCGCGAAGAAGTTGTTGGGGTATATGATTGGGGCCGGAGTAATCGGGGCGATTCTGGTTGCGGTATCGGGACATCTGGCAATATGGGCACTGGCGACGGGAGCCGTGGCGGCAGGTGTGCTGGCGGGCGTGGCGATCGATTTTGGCACGACCATCTGGCAGGCGAGTGAGGGAAGTAATGTGGTGATAGCTGTGATACGGGTGCTGCGGGGGACACCGCATCGCTGGGGGGCTCAGACGGCGCACATCGGGCTGGCGGCGGTGATTGTGGGTGTGGCGGGATCGAGCCTTTACAACGTGAATGAAACGGTGGCGTTGAAGAGTAATGAGACCGCCACCATTGGCGGATACACGGTAGCCTACCGGAGTTTGGAGGAGACGCGACGGTCGAATCACATGGCGGCCGTCGCGACCGTGGATGTCACCGCGAAGGACGGGAGCAAGTATACGCTTCGTCCTGAGCGTCGGTTTTATGATAAGAGTATGGAACAGGGACAGTCGGCAAGTGAAGTGGCGATACGGTTCGGTCTGGGCGGAGATGTGTACATGAACCTTGCGGGATGGGAAGAAGGCGCCCAGACGATCACGCTGCAGGTGATTGTGAATCCGCTGGTGGATTGGATATGGATTGGCGGTGGGCTGATGACGCTGGGCGGCATGATGTGTCTGCTGCCGCAACGTAAAGCCAGGCAGGCTGAGGTTGTGGCGACGGCAACGGCGCCAGGTCGGATGGAAAATAGCGAGAATCGGCCTGCGGCAATTTGAGCGCAGCGACGATTGAAGTGTCAGGGACTCCTTTCGCAATAAGGTCGCAAGCACTCGAAAGGCTCTTGAAATCAGCAGAGCGAGCGACTCTTACGAGGTGGAATGATGAGCCGGGAAAGATCAACGAGAACGATGATGAGCGGCGTGATTTGGGCGATGGCGGGCGCGGTGATGTTTACGGGAGTGGCGATGGGGCAACATACGCCGGCGCCGCATGGCGCGTCGGATACCGTTAGCCCCCCCCCATCCACTAACCACCCCCCCACCCCCCCCACCACGCAAGGGGCGGCGGCGGAGGGAGTGTTGCCGGCGGGACATCCGCATCTGGATCAATCGCCGACATCGATGCCGGCGGGTCATCCGGGAATGGGCGGCGGTGGGTTGCCGATGGGGCATCCGGGGGCTGGTGAAGAAAAGGCGATGGGGGCATTGCGGGTATTGATCAGTCAAGGGACGCCTGGTGGGGCGGCGATTTTGCAGGATCCGGTGAACGTCGCCCTGTATAGCAAAGGGAAAGTGCTGAAGACTTACGATGTGAAGATGGATGCGAAGGGCGTGGTGGAACTGAAGGATTTGCCGCTGGATGAGGCGTTTCAGCCGGTGGTGACGGTAACGCATGCGGGGGTGGAGCAGCAGTTGGTCGGTCCATCGATGACCAAGTACCAGCCGGCGATTGAGATCGCGATGAAGGTGTACGAAGTGACGGAGTCGTTGCCGGCGTGGTCGATCGGGATGCGACATGTGACGATAGAGACGGAGGGGGTGGGAAAGGTGCGGTCGCTCAAGGTGACGGAGATGATCGGCGGATTCAACCCGCTGGACAAGGCGTGGGTGGGAACGCTGAACGAAAAGAAAGAGCGAGAGACGCTGAGCATCACGTTGCCGGCCGGATTTTCGGATCTGATCATGGGGCCGGGCATGCTGGAGGCAGGGGCCAAGGAGGAGGGTGGGAAATTGATACGGCGGAAAGCGATGTTGCCGCAGTCGACGGAATACTGGTTTGGCTACTCGCTGCCGGTAACAGATGGGAAGGCGACGTTGAGTTTTGTGGCGCCAGCGGATACGACGCTGTTTGCGGTGTATCTGCCGGTCGGTGCGAAGGTGGAGAAAGCTGAGGGGGTGGAGATGGGCACGGGCCCGATGGCCAAGAACAGCAGCGGGATGCAACTGTACAAGGCGCGGCAAGTGAAGGCCGGGGCGACGGCGACGATCGAGTTGAGCAACATTGTGTTTGCTCCGAAACCGCAAACACGTCCGATGGAACACGGCAAGACGGAGGGTCATCCATGAGGATGCCTTGGCTGACAAGTATGTTGGTGTTGACGATGGCGTCGGTGGGGCTGGCGCAGATGCCTGGACCGACGACGCTACCGGCGGGGCATCCGGCGATTGGTGGTGCTGTTGGGCCGATGCCGGCTGGACATCCCGCAATTGGCGGTGCTGATGCGCCGATGCCGGCTGGACATCCCGCAATTGGCGGTGCTGATGCGCCGATGCCGGCGGGGCATCCGGCGATGGGGGAGGCGGGCACAACGATGCCGACGGTGAAAGGCAGCATTGAGATTCAGGCGATAGCCGGGACCAAGGACGGCACGCCCGTGGGGGGAGAATCGGTGACGGTGGAGTTGTATCACCAGGGGATCGTGCTGAAGAAATGGGATTTGACGCTGGACGCCAAGGGCGCGGGCGTAATCAACGATATTCCGGTGCGGGTGGAATGCCAGGCGATGGTGACGGTGCGGCACGGGGGATTGGAGCAGCAGGGGATCGGGCCGGTGCTGGACCCGGCGAATCCGACGCAGCATATCGATCTGAAGGTGTACGATGCGACGCAGACGAAGCCGGAATGGACTGTGAATATGCGGCACGTGATCGTGCAGTGGGCGGAGGGCGGCGAGGGGATCAGTGTGACGGAGATGATCTCGGCGGAGAACCCGACCGACCGGGCGTGGATGGGACAGGCGCGTGACGGCAAGGTGTATACGTTCCTGCTGCCGCTGCCGGCGGGGGCGACGGGGGTGCGACTGATGGGCGGGTTTGATGAATCCGCGACGCAGATTACGAATGAAGGGATTTACAGCGGCGGGCCGTTGTTTCCGGGGCAGACGCAGTTTCGCGTGGCGTATATGGTGCCGGCGGTGAATGGGACGGTCAGCCTGCCGATTACGGCGCCGGCGGACATCGGGCACATGATGGTGTTTGTGCCCGCGGAGGGGGCCACGGTGACGGCGCAGGGCATCGAAGGCGGCGATAAGATGAGCATGGGCGAAGAGCAGCAGGTACGCGCGTTTCACGGCAAGGATATCAAGGCCGGGACGACGGCGACGCTGACGATTGCGGGGTTGAGTGGGAAGCTCGCGGGCGAGAAGGCGGACGGCGTGAAGGAGTTGTCGGCGAAGAACGTGGCGGTGGCCGGGGCGGTTTTGATCGGACTGTGCGGGGTCGGCGTGCTATTCTTAAAGAAGCCCAAGGGAGCAAAGGCCGGGGCGAAGACGGGTGAGAATCGCGCAGGCAACGCCAGGAAGGGATAATTCGTGACGGCGCTGACGATGACGACAACAGAAACACAAACGAACACAGCGGCGATGCCGGTGCGGGCGAACGGTTTGTGCAAGTCGATCGACGAGCGGCCGATCCTCAAGGGCATCGATCTGGAAGTGGGACGCGGGCGATTCATTGCGCTGCTGGGGGCCAATGGCGCGGGGAAGAGTACGCTGCTGAAACTGCTGGCGACGCTGACGACGCCGACGAGCGGGCGGCTGGAGCTGTTCGGCATGGAGGCGCGCGGCACGGCGGCGGTGAAGGTGCGGGCGAAGATCGGGCTGATCGGGCATCAGACGATGCTGTATCACGATCTTTCGGCACGGGAAAACCTGGAATTTTTCGGGGCGCTGTACGGCGTGGCGGACGTGCGAAAGCGGGCGATGCATTTGCTTGAGGCCATGGGATTGGCGACACGGGCCAGCGATGCGGTGAAGGCGTTCAGCCGCGGCATGATGCAGCGCGTGGCGATTGCGCGGGCGCTGATGCACGATCCGGAGTTGCTGCTGGCGGATGAGCCGTTTGCGGGGCTCGATGCGCCTTCGACGGCGGTGCTGGAAAAGGTACTTCGCGATCTGCACGCGGCGGGCAAGACGATCGTGCTGGCAAATCATGACATCGGGCAGAGCCTGCGGCTGGCGGAGCGGGCGGTGGTGCTGCGGGGCGGAAAAAAAGTTATTGATGCAGGTTCGAGCGAGTTAGACGAGCGGCGTGTGCTCCAGGAGATGAGCGCATGAGCAGCACACTGCGACAGATTGTGACGCTGACGGCCAAGGATTTGCGGATCGAGGGGCGGACGCGCCAGACGATGGGGCTGGTATTGGTGCTGGGGGTGCTGATCGTAAGCGTGCTGGGGCTGGGTTTCGGGCAGTCGCCCGAACTGGCGCGGATGGGTACGCCGGCGATTTTGTGGGTGGCGTATCTGTTCAGCGGGGTGCTGTGCTTTGAAAAGACGATGGCGGTGGAACGGCAGGATGGGGCGCTGGCGGGATTGCTATTGGCGCCGATCGATCGCGGAGTGATCTACGCGAGCAAATTGATCAGTAACCTGGTGCTGATGTTGGCGGTGGCGGCGGTGATTACGCCGGTGGGGATTTTGTTTTTTGGTTTCGATCTGTCGCCGGCGCCGGGCGGATTTGTGCTGATCATCCTGATTTCGATGGCGGGATTTGCGGCAGTCGGGACGTTGTTCGCGGCGCTGGTGAGTTCGTCGCGGCTGGCCGGCGGGCTGCTGGCGCTGGTGATTTTTCCGGTGATATTGCCGCTGGTGATCGCGTCGACGCAGCAAATGACGGCGATGTTCCGCGATGGGGCGTCGCCGGGCGGGACGGGGATGACGATCCTGCTGGCGTTTGATGCGATCTTCCTGGTGACGAGCTGGCTGGTATTTGAAGTGGTGTTGGAACCGTGAAGGAGTGCGGCATGAAAAAGGCGGCGGTTCTGATGTACTGGCTGATCACGGCGGCGGCGTTTGCCGCGGTGGTGGCCCGCGTCTTCTGGGATACGCCGGAAGAAGCGACGATGGGGATCATTCAGAAGATTTTTTACATCCATTTGCCGGTGGCGATCAATACGTTTGTCGCATGCCTGTTGGTATTTGTGGCGAGCGTGGGATATTTGACGACGCGGCGTGTGTGGTGGGATGACCTGGCGATGGCGGCGGCGAAGGTGAGCGTGGTGTTGTGCAGTGCGGTGCTGCTCACGGG
>CAIMWO010000047.1 GCA_903845195.1 uncultured Phycisphaerales bacterium | reverse complement strand
TGGCCATCGTCGAGCGGCTCCAGTGGGTGTGACCTTCGGGCTTTTCCTTGAGCGTCTTCTTAATGACCGCCGCCCGTTGCTGGGCGTCAATCTGCAGCTTTCGGCCGGAGCGCGGTGCATCCTTCTCAATGCCCGCCAGCCCGAACTTGGCGTAGCGTTTCCGCCAGCGACCGGCTTTCTGGCGTGTGATGCCCATCTTCTCACCGATGTCTTGGTCTTCCAGACCATCGGCGGCGTGGAGAACAATCGTCGCCCGTTCCATCAGACGAACCGAAACACGCCGCGCGCGTTTGAGGGATTCGAGCGTCCGCCGTTGGGAATCGTCCAGCACAATAGGAATTGCTTTTCTCATGCAGGATCAACGCACATCTCGCCGATATGTTACATTAAATATGGCGGACTACACTAGGAGTATTCGATCAAATCACGGTCTGGGGCCGCGGCAGTAGACTATGACGCAGACAATCCCCACAATTATCAGGGTCGCGGAAATTCCTGTGCCAATAATGGTATAAATCACCGGTTACCCCTTCGTTCCATCACCAACTCCGTACCCCCCTACCAAAACCGGAAACGCCCTCCTCGGTCGGGCTTGGGACGGCCTTTGCAGCAGTCAAAATTATTCACAACACATGGCAAAGCTCACTCCTGTAGTGATTTTCTTGATGACATATTTTTCGAACAGGACGGCCTTTGCCACGATTCCAAACGTGCCTCAAAGCAGGTTGTTCGTGCCACGATTCTCATACGTTGGCCAACCATACATCCCATTCAATTCTTCCACTCCCAATTCGCATCGTTCGCGTCGAGGTAAGATGTTAAATACTCCAGCATCACGCGATGCCATCAGCGATTGCTTAAGCATGTCGCCAATCATCGCCATGTACGCTTGCTCGCCGACATCGGGTCCGATGACTCGATTCGATCCATCGGCGAACACCAACTCCAGTTCGCCTCGAACGCGAGCAGCGCCTGCTGCTTCCCAAACTGGGCACTTCAAGATTGCATAGTTCTCGTTGGTCCATGTCCCATCTGGGTCGTACCTTTCTCGTGTGTCGAGGTTAAGTGCCACCTGAGCGCCCGCTCCGCAGGTATAAACGAGATCAATGGCGCTTAGAAGTTTGAACTGCGTGGCTGCCTCAGGCGTCCTTGAAAACGCCCGAGCATACCTCGCAGCGCAGTCGGCAAGGAACTTGCTGATGTTCGCAGATTCTTGAAGTAGATCGAGTTTCACAGAAAAGCTCCAGCGTTAAATATGCCCTACGAATTTCCGAATGACCTTGACTTATTTGACTTAATTGACTTAAAGGGGACGCACCTCATTCTTTTTCCTCCTCAATCTTCGGCCGCCCAACACCCCGCATCGTGTGCTCCAACTCCAGCGCCGCCGCCGTCTCCACCACCCATGCCTCATCACCGTATGGACGGCCCCGCGCCGCACTCAATCGCACCCGCGCCATCTCCTTCGCCGTCAACGGCGCGTTCACCATGTCCAGCCACCTCCCCGGTCGCTCCATCGGCCACTCGCTCAGCATGCCGCGCAACTCTTCCGGCCCTTCACGCCGCGCCCACAAACTCCCCCAGCGCCAATCCTCCGCCCGCTCCACCACCCCCGCCGTGAGCGCATTTCGCTCCACATACCTGCACACCGTTAATAGGTGTCCGTCCTTCTGCACCGGAAACGCCTTGAATCGCCCACCATACAAATGCCCCCAACCCAGCGTCCGCCGCGCCACCCGCCACCGCATCGCGTGCGTGTTCGCCACCCACCGGAAGAAATCCGTCACTTCCCCATCCGTCCGCGGCCATACTACAAAGTGCCAGTGATTCCTCATGATGCACCAGTCCAGAATCCGCAGCGGCACCCGCTGGTGTGCCTCCAGCATCACCCGCTCAAACGCCGCGTAATCCCCCTCTTTCCGAAACAGCGCAATCCGCCCCGCCGCGCGATTAATCACATGGTAAACATATCCCGCCGGAGTCTGTCGTGGTCCTCGTGGCATGATGAAACTCTACTCCCTGAAATAATCACCTGCAACTGCACATAAAGGGGACGCACCTCATTCTTTTTCTTCCCCCACCGGAAACGCCCTCCTAGAATCAACATTCGGACGCGTCTTCCGCCACACAAAGAAAGACACCCCAGACGCCGCGACCACAAGCGACCAATACGGCACGCCCACCGCATAAACACGATCGCTCATCATCAGGTACACACGGCCGATGCTGAAACCGAAAAACCTCTGCACATCCGGCCCTCCGGCATCGTACGGCGGCACAAAATACAAAAACTCACTTCCCGCATCCCCGTATCCCCACCCATCGCGTAACCGGCTCCCCGACGCCCAATAAAACGTGATCGCCCCCGCTTCCGAATTGCCCCCAACCCACCGGCCATGACGACCATAACAAAGATACATGCTATGCCCCCCACTCCACCCCCACCCGCCCCCGCAGAGCAGGATGAGCAACACAAACAAACCCCGGATGATCCAACCTCGCCGCATCAAAATATCCTACATCACCTCACCACTTCAGAGAACAACAATTTAGCAGTCATCCTCCGTAAACCACAGAGCGGCTGTCTTTGAACGCAAGGATAATTAGGGCGTATTTTTGACGACGGCGAGTTCATTCCAGTCGAGGTTATCGCGGATCATGGCATTGAGGAGGCTGAGGAGTTTTCGCATGCAGGCGACGATGACGACTT
>CAIMWO010000046.1 GCA_903845195.1 uncultured Phycisphaerales bacterium | reverse complement strand
GGTCCAATCGTCTCTATAAAACCTGGAACGATCTGAAAGAAGCCGCCATCGATGGTTGGCGGCGGATCTGCCTCGTGCCCGACTTGGTCAGGTCCGTTTGTGCCGACACCGCAATGCGCGGAAATCAAATGTGATCCGGATGAGTCCTTAGTTGACGCAGCGGCTCCACCGCCAGACGCGTTCGCCGCGGGTTTCAGAACTCAGAATTCAGCATTCAGAATTCGTCCCCCCCCGTCTACCGTCTACTGCCTACCGTCTACAACCCATAAAAAATCACCTCAAAACATGCAAAACGCATCAAAAACACTGCAAAACACACTCAAAAGCGCGCCAAATCGCGTCCAAACGCGCTCAAAATCGATCCAAAATCGATCCAAAATCGCTCGCCACCCGCCGACCAAAATGATCGCCCCTCCCCGTCCCCGTCATTCTGAATTCCGAACTCTGAATTCTGAATTCGTCTCCCCCCGCCCCCGCCACATCACAACTGTGCGCACGCCCATCACCCCCCATCCGCCCCCAGCAAAAAATAATTTCCCCGCTAACTCCCGTCCCTTCCCACACCTACAAACTCCCCCCTCAACACCTGTGCGCACAAACATGGTCCTCCACCCCTTATATAGAAAGGCCGACAATGCGCCCCCTGACCACTCAACTCATTCGTGTCCATTTGTGCTCATTTGTGGTCCGTCCCCGTCGTCAATCCCGTCTCTCGCAAAAAACCTGCGCATCTTCCTCCCAGAAAATCCCTGCCATACAGAACCCAAGGAATCTATTGAACTTACAAGACGAAAATGAAATAAACCCGTTGCGCAGGTGCGCAAAAAATTCTGCGCATCTTCGCCCAAAATTCTGCGCAGGTGCGCAAACTCCTACTCCTGCATTAAAGAGGAAACTTAGAAATGATCCATCAAATCGGCGAAAATTAGACAGAAGCGAGCCGGCCGGGCCATTTTTTGTCGCGGATGGCTTCGCGGACGCGTTGTTCGACGCCCGTGGCGATGGGTGGGAAATAGGCGACGTATTCGGACTTGCCCAGCCGTGCGATCAGGGCTTCCCATTCGCGCTGGCCGCTGGAGACGGCACTGCGTCCCAGGATCACGGCGATGGCTTCCTGCGGGCTGGCCGGATCGCGCAGGACGGCGGCATCGAGCAGCACTTCTTCGCCGTGGGATTTGTCGCGGAGCACTTGCCGGGCCTGCCTAAGTACAGTGGAGGAAAGGGCTTCGAAAGAGGAGAGGAGACGCACATCTTCATCGTGCACTTTGGTGCCGATGACGCGGCGGGCCTCGACATTTTTCAGAATGGGAAGCTCATCGACGGTCTTGCGAAGGTCCTGGCTGAAATGATCGGCCCAGCGGCCAAAGGCGTCGCCCATGACGGTGGCTTGATGGAGGTCGACGGTGCGGGAGCAGGCGGTGCAATTGGCGGTGGACTTGTGTGTCCAGAACTTGATTTTGGAGAGGAAGGATTCGGGCACGTCGATGGAGGACGCGCAATGCGGGCATCTTGGGGCATAGGTGGCCATGGACGCACCTCTAAAACAGACTTTACATAAACATCGGCGGAGAAATGATTTGCCGATGCAGGTCTTCAGAGCGAGGCTTCAGGGCAGGTCTGCGGGACGAAAAAGCCGGGGCGGAAAAGCCTGAAGAATTAACGATCTCTTGTAGCCTGAATGCCTATAAGTATCAACGGTAAAACCGTAAAAAAAGTACAATAAAAGTGCATGAAAGGGCAAGATTTTTTACGGTTTTTGCATGTTTTTTTCACGAAATGAGCGCGTTTTTTCAGGTTTTGACACGTTATTTGGTCATTTCTTTGTCTTCGAGATCGTAGGCGTGGAACATGCGGCCGATGCGGATGGTCAGCAGCTCGGCGAGCTCTTTATGGACCGCGTTGAGATCGCGCTGCTCGGTCAGCAGGGGATCGAGCCGGGCCTGGACCGGGGCGCCCATGGCGGTGCCTTCGGGCGGCCAGAGGCGGTTGCCGTTGCGGTCGACGACTTTGACGAGCGCGGCGGCGGATCCTTCGGAGATCGACGAATCGGAGATCGTGTTGGCGGTGTATTGAATGACATCGACGTGCAGGACGACGTCGGCATCGGTGGCACGGGCGATATCGGCGATGCCCATTTTGCGGAAGTCATCGAGCCGGCGGACTTCGGACAGACGCTGCTGGGCCACAAAATTGTCGGCGGCCTTGTGGCGGAAGAGGTGGTCGGCGATTTTTTCGCCGAGGACCAGCGGGCCTTCGGCGGGCATGTGAGCGGTGGGGCGAACGTCGACGAAAATCAGGACGCGGGCGCCCTTGGGAATGACGTAGAGTGCTTCCTGAGAACCCTTGCCTGCGAACATGTAGAGCATCTGGCAGCCGCTGAGCGTAAAGGCGAGGAGGAGTAGAGCGGCGGTGAGGCGGAGGGAGGTCTGGTGGTTCATGGCTGATTCCGTGTTTTTCGTTTTTCAAACCAACAGGGCGGTTGGGCGGGACAGTTGCGCTGGTGCGGGTTACTCGCGGGTGCGGAGGGCCTTTTCCATTTCGCGGTGGGTGTAGAGGTTGCGGACGAGTTTTTCAGTAAAGACTTCGAGGACGCGTTTGCGGACGACGAGTTCGTTGGTGCGCGAGACGTCGAGGGGGCCGTCTTTGGGCCAGCGTACGTCAAAGTTGCCGCGCCAGGCGGGGGAGACGGCGCTGCCGTCGGTTTCGAAGATGCGTGCGGAGGCGCGGATATTTCCCTGGAGGTCGCCGTAGCCTTCGCCGCTGCGGGTGGAGTAGCCGAGGAGTTCGATCATGAGGACGCGATCGACGCCGAAGTGGGTGCCGATGTCTTTTTCGGTCAGGCCGAACCAGTTGATGGTTTCATCCTGCCAGCGGATGACCTGGCGTGGATCGAGGAGGCGTGCGGTGGGGATATTTTCGTGAATCTGCTTGGCGATGAAGGAGGAGAGTTCTTCGCGGGCGGCGGGGAATTCGTTGACGGTGGCCTGTTCAGTGTAGATGACGATGGCGAGTGATTTGTCCTGCAGGCCGGTGTATTCGGCGGTCACCTCGACGCCTCGGGCCTTTTCATTGGCGGCGAAGAGCCAGCAACCGGAGAGGACGGCGGGCGCGGCCAGCAGAGTGCCGACAAGGAGGCATCGTGACAGGGCGGCAAACGAGAAAGGAATGGAACGCATAATACGCAACCCTCGGGAAGAAGATAGTTCAATCATGGTACCGTGTTGGGGGGGGAATGTCAGGGGCGCGGGGGAATTCAGAGTTCAGAGTTCAGAATTCAGAATGGGGGACGACGACGTTCACCACAGAGGCACAGAGTGACGGAGGACACACAGAGGGGTTACATTTTAAACCACGGGGAAGACGGGAGGCACGGAGGGGGAGTTGTATCGGGGTTTGGGGGCGTGGGAGTGTCGGGGAGGGGGTCAGACGCCGTAGTGGAGTTTTACGATGATGATTTTGTAGATCCAGGCGAGGACGAGGAGGGCGGCGGAGGAGGTGAAGATGGCTTTCCAGTAGAAGCCGAGGGTGATCATGTCGGGGCCGATCCAGCGGCCGGTGATGAGGCCGACGATGCTGAGGGCGACGACGATCATGCCGAAGAAACCGACGGCAGCGCCGAAGGGCTGGGTGAGGATGGCTTTGAGCCAATGGCCGTGGGAGACGAGTGAGACGGCGGTGGTGCAGCCGCAGGTGGGGCAGGGGAGTCCGGTGACGGCGTACATGCCGCAGGGGGGGAGGAAGAGTTGGCGGTGGGTTTCGACGCCGGTGGAGGAGGGTTTGAGCCAGAGGCCGACGGCGAGCATGGCGCCGAAGACGAGGATGCCGAAGAGGGACCAGAGTCGGACGGTGATCTTGGTGGGGGTGGCGGGGCCGGTGGCGGCGGGGTTGGGCGCGAGGGTGAGGGTTGGGCCGGCGGCGGCGGGGGAGGAGGATGGGGCGAGATCTTCGTTACTCATGGCGGTATATGATAACCGCGGGAGAGGGAGAATTCTGAATTCTGAATGGTGAATTCTGAAATGGGGGGGGAGGACGTTGCCGTGAAGAAGCAGGAAGCAAGAATAAAGAAGCAAGAAGGACGGGGCGAGGGCGCACGAAGGGGGCGACGTTTTTTAACCACGGAGTTCACCGAGAACACGGAGGGGAGAATATTTTTTACCACCAAGACGCCAAGGCACCAAGGTTTTTTGGGGGGAGAGGACGGTCCACAGATTACGCAGATTGCACCGGTGTCCGGACGAATGGCAAGGTTTGGAGTCGCGGGCTGAAATCATTGCAGGCGCCTGGAAAAGTATTTCAGTCACACGCTCTGGCTACTTATACCATTCACGACCGACGCACACTTTCGTTAACCACGTGATGAGGGTTATAGTTGGTCGCATTGGAAACGGGGTTATGACAAGAGTCAGTTCTCATTTCGTGCAATTGACGCAAGACGCCTGTCTCAAATCATTCTGGCGAAAACCGACGTTGCGCACCTTCCTACGACAACACCACATCGCGGAGAGCATGCTGTCGTCTTGGGCAGGCGATGAGACCAAGCGGAACTTTCTTGTCCGACTGTTTGACAAGCTGGTCGGCACGAAAAGTGATCGCGCATCGGCAATCATCATTGACATGGCCCGAAGTCTCGCCGCTCAGGAGCATTTTCCCGATTTGGAAAACTGGGAAGACTCTCCGCTCAAGCTGAAAGACGCACGCGAAGCAATCAGCCGTTTGCGGACGGAAGTTGATAGATTGAATTCAACGGAGCGTGATGAGGCCGAATCGCAACGTAGACGATCCGACGCCGAACGGCGACGTCAACAAACTCTTGCCGCGACTCAGAGTCTCGAGCAGCTTAAAGCACGCCTTGACGCGTTGGGGCAACGGATTGGAACCCAGGAAGCAGGGTACGAGTTCCAAACATGGTTCTATGATCTGGTCGACTTCTTTGAGATCGAGTGCAGGCGGCCATATACAACCGATGGTCGACAAATTGACGGCTCGCTTACCCTAGATGGCACGACATACTTGGTGGAACTGAAGTTTACCGCCAACACTACGGACGCGCCAGAAGTCGATGTGTTTCGACGGAAAGTTACGTCAAAGGCAGACAACACTATGGGGTTGTTCGTTTCGATATCTGGGTTCACTTCAACTGCAAAAGATGCGGCATCGGGCGAACGCACTCCGCTGCTCGTGCTCGATTATCAACACCTGTATGCGATTCTGACTTCGGCGATGACATTGTCAGAGGTCGTCGGCCGTATCAAGCGGCACGCTGCGCAGACGGCGGTGGCCTATCTTTCGGTGAGCGACTTCTCAAAATGATTGTGAAACCGCCCACGAAAGGCGTCGCGCAAGGAACATAAAGATGTCATTCGAGCCGCTCTTCAAGATGTTCTGTAATCACATGCGTGAGCGAGGGCCGATTGCCGGCCATGTGTTGCTGGGGTCCGCCTGCGAATTGTGGGCAGTGGCCGAGGCGTGCGCCTGCATCAACGCCGCATCCCCCTCCATATTGCCGCCTGGCATATGTATGGTGAACGAAAACCAGAAGCGCGATGCCGTGCTATGGGAAGAGAACGGAACAGACCATCATGTACACATGGCGGTGGAAGCCAAGGTGGTATATCCGAACAAGAACTTGGGCGAGGCAATTCGGAACCTCGAGGCGCAACTTTGTCGACAGGCCTACCCAGACGAGGTACCTCAAATGCCGCGCTACGGCCTCGTGTTGGCTATCTGGGATAGCCACTTCCAGTCACGCCAGTGGCCCGAGTCCCGGCAGTTCTTCACATCCGTAGCCGGGGTCATGCGCTCGATCTTCAGCACTGAAACTTATTGCCTTGGGTGTTCCGACGTACTCCAAGTTCTCATACCGCAAGTTGCCATTCTGCGCGGGAAGACCACCCGTAGCGTTGCCCTGGCAGCAGGTTATGTCGAGTGTCTGCGCATCTAGGCACCAGTCTCCAAGCGTAATGCCGAACTTTGGTGTTCATCCCGTCATCTCCGTGTCCTCGGTGTTCTCCGTGGTTAGAAACTTCCGTGCAGACTTGGAAGTCTGCACCACAAGATTCATGCGTGGATCGTTCGGGCCTTCGGGGCATCGTGTCCTCGAGGTTTAGTCCGTCTGCCCTGCCGCACGCTGAAGCGTGAACTCCAAACAACTCTCTGTGCGGTCTCCGTGGCTCTGTGACTCTGTGGTGAGGAGTCGCAGAGAGCTATCTTGCCGACCTGCGTTTCGGTTAACCTTTACTGTTTGAGGTTTTGGATTTGAATTTCAGGCGGAGCGGAACATGCAGGGGACGATTAAGAAGTTGATGCCGAATGGGTGCGGGTTTATTGCGGTGGCGGATTCGGCGAAGGATTTATTTTTTCATTCCAGTTCGCTGACCGGGGTGCGGTTTGAGGATTTGAAGGAAGGGCATAAGGTGGTGTTCGATACGGAGCAGACGCGGCGCGGAGTGGTGGCGGTGAATATACGGTGGCCGTGAACGAGGGGCGTGAGGGGTGACAAGGTGACAAGGTGACAGGGTGAGGGGGTGACGACGGAATTCAACTTGTCTTCGTGACATATAGGAATATCTGATACTCGCGGGGGGGCTGATAATCGGGAGGGGAGGCTGGTCTAAAGTGGGGATTCGAATGGTCCGATCATTATGGACGTGGAGCGTCATAATTATGATGAGCGGACCAAAATCTAACGCTGCCTGCCGCGGCTTTACGCTGCTGGAGATGCTGATCGTCGTGATGATCCTGGGGATCTGTACGACGCTGGGCGTGCAGGCGGTGGCGTCGTTTGAGGCGAATCATCGGGCGGAGCGTGCGGCGCGGGAATGCAATGCGGCGTTCCGTTATGCGCGCTATCTGGCGATGACTACCGGGAAGAGCGCCAAGGTGAGTTTCAATACGGCCACCAATGCGTTCAGCGTGTATTGGATGTCCAATGGCACAACGTGGGATGCCAATCCGGTGTCGCAGACGGCAGCAGTTGGCGGGACGTATGCGGTCGATCTCGACACGCAGCGGGAAATCCAGGGGACGCGATTTACGCTGAATCCATCGGGCGTGACGACGTTTATATATAACGCGCTCGGATCGTGCGGTAGCGCCACCACGATTACTTTTTCGTTTGGGGACAAGTCGCGGCAGTTGGTGGTGCCGCTGGTCGGCGATCCGACGCTGAATTGAGGATTTGCTGGTGAAGCAGAGAGTTAAAAATCGCGGGTTGTCGCTGCTGGAGGCGCTGATCCTGGTCGTGATCGTGTCGATCGTGGCGGTGGCGGCGGGGGTGGGGTTGCAGTCGATCGTGCGGATTCCGCCGGCGATGGACAGTATCTTGGCGATCAACCGTCAGATGGCGTCGGACATGGACAGCATGAAGGCGACGGCGTGGGCGTCGATGGCGTCATACAGCAATACGGTGACGCTTAACAACAAGACGTATAACCGGACGGTGACGGTGGCGCAGGCCGATGCGGACGGCAATGGCGTCGATGCGGATTTCCGGCAGATCACGGTGGCGATCGGCGGGCAGTCGATGACGACGTACGTGACGCAGCCATGAGGGATGTGATGAAGAGATCGCAAGCAGAGCGGGGCGGGTTTACGCTGGTCGAGACGATACTGGCGCTGGTGATCATTGCGATGGTCAGCGCGGCGGTGATGGTGCTGATCACGGGGAGCGCCAAGGCGACGGCGTACGTGAACAACACGACGGACGAGGTTTCGCAGGTGGAACTGGCGTGCCGCCGGATCACGCATAATATTCGCACGGCCTCGGCGTTGAATGCGCCGACGACCACCACGGCAGGCAGCACGCTGACGACGGTGACGCAGCAGGATCCCAACAATGCCAACGCGACGTACACGGTGACGTATACGCTATCAGCGGGCAATCTGACCGAGAACGACACGCGCTTCGGCACGAGCGTGCTGGTGAGGAATGTATCGAGTTTCAGCGTGACGCGGCAGACGATGACGGCGCCGACGACGGTGCTGGTAACGATTACGGTGGGGGCGACGCCGCCGGTGACGCGGACGTTTGTTGTGATGTGCAGGAATCTTTGAGAAGCAAGAAGCGGGCGGGGAGAAGCAAGAAGCAAGAAGCAAGAAGTAAGAAGTAAGAAGTGGGGAGCTGGAAGTAAGAGGAATCTGCAATGGTTCTTCTTGCTTCTCGCTAAATTCCCGGGCCGGTGAAGTTGGTTTGTTGGAGGGCGCCGGTGCCGCTGCCGGGGAAATTGACCGGGGGCGTGTAGATGATGGTGCTTTGGCCATTGTTGCCGCCGTCATAGTTGCCGGCGGTGTAGAGAATACCCGTAACGTCATACTGATTGGTGTTGAGGTTGTTGCGGGCGAAGATGGAACCGAAGATGGTGGCCTTCTTGTTAAAGTTGATATCGGTCAGGGAGACGATGTTGACGGGGTTCGTGGCAGTGCCGACGGAGGCGTTGCCGGTGAAGGTTACGCTGCCGGTGACGTAGAGAGTGCCGACGCCGCTGAAGACGGGATTGGTGACGTTGCCGTTGACCACGATAACCTTGTTGGAACCGGTGTAGGAATTGAAGTTGAACGTGGTGTTGGTCTGGTTGGAATTGTAGGTGTACACGGGGCTGGCGGAGACTTGTGCGGCGAGGGCGTCGAAATCGACGGGGGGCGTGACGGTGGCGGCGTGAACGAGGTTGCCGGCGGAATAGGCGCCGCTGTTGGTGCCCGTGTAGGTCAGGGTGCCGCTGACCGAGCCGTTGCCGTGGTTGGCGGTGATGGAGCCATTCACCGTGATGTTGCCGGTGATCTGAACATTTTTGTCGGTGAGGTCGCCGTTGATGAAGAAGCTTGGAGCGGCGGCCGCGGCGCTGACGGCGGGGAGGGTGGCGGTGAGCGCGCAGGTGGACTGGGCTGTGCCGACGGCGCCGACGGAAGTGATGCGGACGTTCTGGCCGCTGATGGTCCAGGAGACGCTATAGGCGCCCGAGCCGCAGGAAACATTGTTGATGGGGCTGGTGATGGAGGCCATCTTGTTGTTGCGGACAAACCAGACGATCTTCTGCGCTCCAGCCTCAGCGATGTAAAACGACTGGTCGGCCTTGGTCAGGCTGGTGGTCGTCTGCAAAGAAGTGGTAGCGACCCAGGCGATGGTCATGACCATGGCGGTGACGACGACGGAGACGAGGATGGCCATGGCCAGGGCGGAGCCGCGTGCGGAGCGGGTATGTCGTGAAGGGTATAACATCGTAAGAAAGATCGGCGATAAAGGTGGGCGGGATTATGGTTTCGCGGCTTCTGTTAATGATTGTTTAATGATTTAACCGGTTCGTCAGATCGTGAATTGCGGGTGCGTGTTATTGCGCGGCGAGCCGATACGAAATTCGTGTATGAGGGATTCGCTGGGACGAGAAATCAGTGGGCCTGGGCGGTTTGGAGGGTGGTGCGGCGGGCGTCGAGGAGTTTGCGCAGGCGGCGGAGGGCGCGGGTTTCGAGCTGGCGGACGCGGGCCTTGGTGATGCCCATTTTGGCGCCCAGTTCGGAGAGGCTCATGGGTTCCTGCGATTCGTCGAGGCCGTAGTGGCGGGTGACCAGTTCGCGTTCGCGCTGGGGGAGTTCCTCGATGACGGAGCAGAGGTGGGAGTGCATGGCGGCGTCATCGATGCGGTCGCCGGCGGTGGCGGTGTCGCGATCGCCGAGGAGGTCGAGGAGGTCGTCCTGGCCGGTGACCATGGTGAAATCGCGGCGGGTGAGTTGTTCGGAGCGGTCGCGGGCGAAGTTTTTCATGATGGCATAGCCGGCGTAGGTGGAAAAGCGCGTGTTGCGGGCGAAATCAAAGCAGTCGACGGAACGCATGAGCCAGATGGTGGCGTCACTGAAGAGTTCGGGCAGGGGGCGGTCGATGCGCTGGTGTTTGCGGGCGACGTGGACGGCGACGCGCAGGTTGGCATGGACGAGTTGATTCTTGACCTGGGCGGCTTGGGCGAGGAGCGATTCGATGGCGGTGACGGCTTCGAGGGTGGCGGTGTCGGCGGCGAGAGCGTTGCGCAGGATGGCGGCTTTGTATTTGAGGTAGTTGAGCCGGCGGAAGCCGTCGATTTCGAGTTCCTGGGGCATCACGGGCTGGTGGAAGATTTCGGCCAGATAGGGCGGGAGGTCACGCGGGGTGCGGGCCATGTAGACGTCGGCGGCTTTGGCGTTGGTGCCGGCGGCGACGGTTAACTGGGCGTGGGTGACGGCATCGGCGGGCAGGACGCTGAGGATGATGTTGTCGGCGTCGGGGTGTTCGAAGAGCGGGTTGGAGATGTATTCGATCTTGAGGTTCTTGAGGCGGAGGAGGCGTTCGCGCGTGACGACTTGGAGGATGCTGGAGGTGGTGCGGTGGAAGCGCTGGGCGATGTCGTCGATGGGCGTGCCGTGGTCGAAGGACTGGATGATGGCTTGGCCGTCGAGTCTGCGGGCGAGGTCTTCGGGCTTGGGGAAGATGGCGGCTTCGGGGAATTCGCCATCGTGCTTGCGGATGAGGGTGCGGACGGTTTCGGGGGAGCAGTTGAGTTTGTGGGCGACGCGGCGAGAGATGTCTTTGATGCAGCATCCGCGGTGGACGGCCAGGCGGCGGGCGAGGGTGAGGATGGCCAGCTTTTCGTCATCGGAGAGATGGCGGAAGGTGGCGGAGCGCTCGACGCGCTGCTTGTTGTCGGTGGCGAATTGCGTGATGGAGGAGGCGAAGAAGCCGAGGCGGCGGCGGCCGTCGGGATAGACGAAGCGCTGGGCGATCAGGCCCTGCTTGCGCCAGCGTTGGATGGTTTTGGAGGAGACGGAGAATTTTTTGGTGACTTCATCGAGTGCGAGGACGGCATCGTCGATGCCGGGGGAAATGGCGTCTTCGATTTTGATGGCGAGGGTATCGGAGAGGAATTCGATCAGCGTGGAGAGATCGGTACGGAGGATGTTGCCGGGGATGTTGTGATCGGAATGGGAGACGGGCTGGAAGCCGGTGACGCGGAAATGGACGAGGTCCCAGGGGTAAGTTTTAGTAGCGTCGATGTGGGGCATGAGGGCGATGGCAGCGCGCAACTGCTCGTGGCGTTTATCCGCCGGGGAGTAGGTGAGCTGCGAGGCCAGCTCGAGGATTTTATCATCACGCCACGTGGCCATAGGCACCTATGCCTCTGTCCTGTTCTTCATCTTATTGTAACACACAAGTGCAGCCGGGCACGGCATTTTACTGTTTTTCGCAAATGGGGCGGGGGCATGGGAGGGGGAGTGTTGGAGGGTTGGGAGGTGCTGGCGGGTTATGGCGTTTCTTTTATACTGCGGGGCAGAGTTCAAATCGAACAGCAAGGAGTTACCTCATGGGTATGATCAACCGCGTTGGTGTCGTCGCAATGTTTCTGGTGGGTTTTGTGGGTGGAGCGGTGGGGGCGCGGGGGGAAATCGCACAATCGCCAGCCAGTTACACAGACGCCAAATACCGCAAGGACGTTTTGGCGATCAATCGCAAGACGATGATCGACGCGTACAAGGAGGTGGGGCACCGCGATCCGAAATGGGACGATCAGGCCATTAAGTTCCTGGAGCAAATGGCCCTTTGGTTCACCTATTCCGCACGGGACACGCCGCTCGAAGAGCTTCCTGCGGCTCCCTTACAGCAGGAATTGTCCGCTCTGGGCAAGGCTGCGCTGGACGCCGGATGCGACGATGTCCTGGTTCGTTATTGCTGCACGCGAAGCATAGACAAGATGAAGATGACGCTCGAGGCGCGGGATTTGTATCGCGAGTTATTGCCGCTGATGTTGAACAGTCCCTATCCGGCACAGCGGAAGTTTTCCGCTGTGAGCACCATGATGAAGAGGTTGGAAGGGGAGCGGAGCAGGCCATACATGATTGCCGCCACGAAAGCGTTGCCGGCGTTATTTGAAGAGGCGGGCAATGAGAAATCGGTGAACGCGCTAGGACCGATGTGTGTGCGTTGGGTGCTCGGGCAACAGGGGCTTCAGCAGACGCCGCAGCAGATTCCGATCGAGACGCTGCTGGCGATGAAGGACGTTCATCCGTATGTGATGCATGTGGTCGTCGGATCGGGATACCTCAAGGCGGCGTGGAAGGCGCGCGGGGAAGGCCCGGCACGGAAGGTATCGGAAGAAGGCATGAAGGCGTTTGTCGAGAATATGGCCAAAGCGCGGGAGCATTGGGTTGCGGCGTGGGAAAAGTATCCGCAGTACCCGGAAGCTGCGTCGAATATGATTGAGGTTGCCCTCAACGAAAAAGGCGAGCGCGAAGACAATGCCCGGGTCTGGTTCGATCGGGCCACGAAGGCGCAGTTTGATTTTCTCCCGGCCTATCGAATCTACGAACAGTGCGTCTGGCCAAGCTGGGGCGGGTCGCTTGAGCAGATGGTGGCCTTCGGCCGCGAGTGTGCTGCGACGGGACGCTACGATACGGGGATTCCGGGGCGGGTGGTTCTGCCGTTGCAGAAGATTACCGTGGACGACGAGGGCGATGGCTACAAGTACTACATGGATCCCGAGAGTTATAAAATCGGCGATGCGGTGCTGGAGAAATATGAGCAAACGCTGACCGCAGCGCGGGGCGTGAATTATGCGCGATCCTATCGCGCGGCCTGGGCGTGCCGGATGTCCAAGTATGAACTGGCGCGTTCACTATTCGAAAAGCTCGGTACAAATGTCGCGATCGCGCCGTTCGAGGATGTCGGCTTGTTTCCGGAACAGCAACAGACATTGGCGTATGCCTACACATCGGCGCTGGCGGAAAAGATTCGCAAGGCCGACTTCCTGGCCGATGCCGGGAGTCTCGATGACGCCATCGATGCTTTTCAGGCACTGGCCAAGTCTACCGAGCTTAAGGATCGATCGGCGACCTACGTGCAGGATCGCGCCAAGGAGCTTTTGCTTTACCAGAAATTTCTGACCGGTGAGTGGGTCGATTTTACGCCGGATGCATCCTTGACGGGATGGATGAAACGGCAGGGTGACTGGCGAATCACAAAAGAGGGGATGCTGGAGGCGCACGTCAAGGAGGGCGAGAACTCTAAACTGATGTTCAGGCAGCCGCTGGGCAGCCGGTTCGAGGTTTCAGGGCATCTCGAATTTGTCGAGGCGCCTTCCGGGCACGAAAAATGCGATGCCGGTGTCATCCTTGCGGAGGACCCGGGCATTGCCTCCTACAGAGCGAGTATATGGGAGCCCTACGCGAGTCTCTGTATAGTCGGCACGATCGTTGAGATGCGATCCGTGTCCAATCCCTATATTTTGTTTCAGCGTGGCAGAACTGCCGCGACGGGCTCGGACGATTTTCTTTTTGCGGTTTGGGATAACATGATGGGCGCCGGCGTGAACGATACGAAGGCCCAGATTGCGTCGAGGATGTTTCAATCGAAGACGATGCCGACCAAACGCAGCCTTATGGGATTCATGTGCCAGTCGGAGGATAAGGACGTGGTGGTGCGTTTCAGCAAGTTGAAGATTCGCAGGCTCAAGGACGCGCCGGCATTTCCGACTATAGTGTGGTGAGGGGCAGCGCTCAACGCGGTAAATTAGCCACAAATGAACACGAATGAACACAAAGGGGAGTCAGAGAAGGGTTGGAGAGGACTGCCGCCACTTTTTCTTGCTCACGTATTTGTGGCCATTGGTGTGCCTTTGTTGGGGATTAATTTTCGTGAGTGTCAGGTGGTCGTGGCTGGGGCGGGTTTTGATGGGATGACTGTGCCGCACTCGGGGCATTTGTTGCCGGGGGCGTGGGCGCGGAGGTCGTAGTGGCATTTGGGGCAGAGGCCAGCACGTCTTTGGCGCCTCGTTCCTAATTTTTTCCATGATGCGCGGATCGTTCCGAAATTCAAAGTGCCGATCATCAAGAGCCATGCCGACCAGATGGGCATTTGAGTAACCAACCGAAACACAGGCTCGGGGACTAACGGCGTGGGCGGGCCGGGTGAGGGACCCCATACAATCCAAAGGTAATACCAACCTAGCTGAATTAAGTAATCGTGATTGTTTCGTTGCCGCCAGAACCACCCGTGGCGTTCCCAAGGCTTTTCGACTTTGCTCAATGAGTTATGGTGCCTGTGCTCACGAGTGGCCTTCACTAAATGGTGGATCCAGATCGCTCCCGGTTCAGCATCAAATAAAGAAGAAGCTACACCAATTCTATATGGTTCGTCTCTATATCGTTCGTCTTCTACATCGAGCCCCAAATTCAGGAGAGGAGAATCGATTGCGTAGATTTCGAGATGTACGTGTCCGTCATAAAATTGCAGAGCAAGAATCGTCTGTTGCGAAGGGGTGAGAAACGGGAAGTTGATCCGTTGTTCGGTGGAAACGACCCAAGCACAGATCAGAAACATCGACGTGCCGGTGCTGATCGCGGCCAAAACTAATCGTATGATTCGTCGGATGCTTGTCATGGTCTGGTCTCTCACGGGTGCATATTCTTGACCGCATGGTCATGCGGCTGAAGCGCGAAGTTTCAGGCGGGGATTTCTTCTTCTACGGCGGTTTGTTGCGGGGGGAAGATGCAGCGGATTTGGGTGCCTTTGTTGAGTTCGGAGTGGAGTTCGACGGTGCCGCCCATGGCGGCGACGGCGTGTTTGACGATGGCCAGGCCCAGGCCGGTGCCGCGGTCGGCGCCGCCGCGGGAACGGTTGACGGTGTAGAAGCGTTCGAAGACTCGTTGCTGGTCTTCGAGCGGGATGCCGCAGCCGGTATCGGCGACTTCGACGATGACGGAGGGGGCGTCGTGGGCCGTGGTTCGTGGTTCGTGGTCCGTGGGTTGGGGGTCGTGGGTCGTGGGGTTGGCGGGTGTTCCGTTCTGGTTACTAGCCACTGGCCACTGACCACTCCGCACATACGACCGGATGGTGACGGTGCCGTTGGTGGTGAATTTGAGGGCGTTATCGACGAGGTTTTTGAGGGTGAGGATGAGGAGGCGTTCGTCGCCACGCATGGCGCGGGCGTCGGGCGCGAGGTCGATGCGGAGTTGGATGTGTTTGTCGCCGGCCTGGGTGGAGTACATGCCGGAGACCATGTCGCAGACGGATTGCAGGTCGAGGCGGTCCTTGCGGACGACGGCGCGGGGGTCTTCGGTGCGGGAGAGGTCGAGGAGGTCCTGCACCATCATTTGGAGGCGGAGGGCGTGATTGTTGATGATCTCGATGCAGCGGCGGGTGGTTTCTTCATCTTCGGGGCCGGATTCTTTGATGGTTTCGACGGCGGCGCGGATGGAGGCCAGGGGGGTACGTAATTCGTGGCTGGCGTTGGCGACGAAATCGGTTTTGATTTGCAGGGTGCGCGCGACTTCGGTGATGTCACGCATGAGCACGAGGGTGCCGCGGTAGTGGGGGCCGTTGTAGATGGTGGCGGCGGTGGCCTGGCAGTAGAGCGTGCGGCCGGCGGTGGCCAGGGCGATCTGGGATGCCACAGGGCGGCTGGCTGAGAAGGCCTGGCGATAGAGGGCCATGAGTTCGGGATGGACCAGGACGTGATCGACGTGACGGCCGAGGAGTTGTTCGACGGGGCGGTCGAGCACGCGGGCGGCGGCGGGATTGACGAGGCGTACGCAATCCATGTTGTCGGTGGCGATGGCGATTTCGTTGGTGTGATCGAGCAGGGCCAGGAGGGATACGAGGTGGTCTTTATCCTGCTGGGCGCGGGCGGCCCGTTGTTCGAGTTCGGTGGCCAGATCGTTGGCGGCACCGGCCAGTTCGCCTGCGGCGCCGCCGGCCAATGTGTTGATGCGCCGGGAATGTTCGCCTTGGCGCAGATTGCTGATCAGGTGCAATGCCGTGACGAGGCCCGAGTGCTGGGAGCGATAGAGGTGGAAGAGCACCGCGGAGAGTGCGGCGAGTGACAGGAGGGCGAGGATGTAGAAGACGTCGGGCATAAATGACCAATGACGCAATGACCAATGACCAATGACGCAAGGGCCAATGATCGCTAATCCTGCGGGCGGCTGCAAGGAGCTCGGTCGTTGGTCATTGGTCATTGGGCCTTGCGTCATTGCGTCATTGCTTAGACCGTGGCCTCTTCCTCTTTCTTTTCGAGGAGGCGGTAACCGACGCCGCGGACGGTGTGGATCATCCACGAGTATTCGAGCAGCTTTTTGCGGACGGCGGTGATGTGTACGTCGATGGCCCGATCGGTCACGAAGACATCGGTACCCATGGCGCGATCCATCAGTTGATCGCGTGTCAGCACGCGTCCGCGGGCGCTGAAGATGGCGGTGAGGAGTTTGAATTCCGTCGGGGTCAGGTTGATCGGGCGGCCCTGCACGGTGACTTCGTGTTTGGATTGGTCGATCACGACGGGTCCGGCGGAGAGGATGGACAGGGCGGGCTCGGCGGCGGCTTTGCGGCGGAGGACGGCGCCGACGCGGGCGACGAGCACCTTCATGCTGAAGGGCTTGGTGACGTAATCATCGGCACCCATGGAGAGGCCGACGATGATGTCGGTCTCCTCGGTCTTGGCGGTGAGCATGAGGATGGGCATGGTGGCGGTGTCGGGATCGCTTTTGAGGGCCATGGTGACGTCGCGGCCGGAGAGGCCGGGCATCATGACGTCGAGGACGATGAGATCGGGGCGTTGTTTGCGGGCCATCTCGAGGCCGGTGTTGCCATCGTGGGCGGTGATGACCTCGTAGCCGTTGCGCTGGAGGTTGACGGAGATGAGTTCGACGAGATCGCGTTCATCATCGACGACGAGGATTTTTTTGCGACGGGCCATGGGGACCTCCGATTTTGCCGGCGACGGGCCGGAGCAGGACGCGTTACATCTTAACATTGCGTCAAGTCGATGTTCGGGTCAAGGAAAGACCTGCAAGTATGTGCAAGGTTCGCGCAATCTTAGCGAAAGGCTTGTTTTGGCTTAGCGAGGGGTTCGTGGGGCGGTCGGTAGTTGCGGGTATTGCGCTGTTTGCGAATGGTGGGTGTGTGTGGGGAGGCAGTGCAAAGGCGTTCGACGACGAAGATAAATTGGCCACAAATAAACACGAATGAACACAAAGGTGTGAAGCGGGGGAGGGGTGAGGACGGCATTTCAAGTAGAAACCGCCGATGAACGCAGATATACGCAGATGCCTTAGATTCTATGGCATCGATCGGCGTTCAACGGCGGGACCATTGCCCCTCACGGCGCACGCAAGCGTCGATCGTCTTCAGAAGTTATGATGAGCGCCATGGACATTTCGGAGACCCTACGGATGGATCGCGCAGAACTTTCCCGGATGATCGATCATACGCTGCTCAAGGCTGAGGCCACCGAGGCGGAGATTCGGACGGTGGTGGCGGAGGCGGCGATGCATCGTTTTGCCAGCGTGTGCGTGAACGGGCGTTGGGTGAAGCTGGTGAGCGGGTTGCTGCGCGAGGCGGGGGTGGGCGATTCGGCGGGCGATCGGCCCGTGCATACTTGCGCTGTCGTCGGTTTTCCGCTAGGGGCGGGCCGCTCGACGGTCAAAGCGATCGAGGCTTCGTGTGCGGTCAAGGATGGCGCGCAGGAGATTGACATGGTGATCGCGCTGCCGACGTTGATGGCGGGCGATCTCGAGGGGGCGCGGCAGGATATTTTTGAAGTCGTCCGCGCGGCCAAGAGCGTTTCGGCAGGTACCATCGTTAAGGTGATCCTTGAAACCGCGGCGCTCACTGAAACGCAGATTGCGCTGGGGTGCCGGGCGGCGGTCGAGGGCGGCGCGGATTTCGTCAAGACTTCGACGGGCTTTCATCCCAAGGGCGGGGCCACTGTTCAAGCTGTACGGTGGCTGAAGCAGTATGCTGTGGGGCTGAAGGTGAAAGCGTCGGGCGGGATCCGCGATCTGGACACGGCCCGGGAAATGATTGCGGCCGGGGCCGATCGCCTCGGGTGCTCGGCTGGTGTGGCGATCGTCGCGGGGGTTCCTGCGAGTGGCGCTGGTTACTGATCTGTGAAACGTCCAACCGTCCAACGGGCTCGATGAACCATGAACGATCTCCCAGACGCATCTCCGCCGCCCAGCACTTTCTGGGAGAAGTTCCGGCACATTATTCGCAAGCTCGGCCCGGTCGGTCCGGTGGCGTTGATTTCCGCCACGGTTCCTGCGATTGCCGGCGCGGCGCTTCTGTCGCAACTGCATCACCTCAAGCCGTGGCTGCTCGATCGCGGGCTGCAGGGGATCATCATTTTTGTTCTCGGCTATGCGATCTGCGCCGGGTTTCCGATTCTTCCGACCTTTTCGATTACCGCGCTGGGCGGGTGGGTGTATGGATTCCGGCTGGGGTCGATGCTGGGGCTGGCCGGTTACATGGGGGCGGTCGTCGTCAGTTATGCCTGGTTGAAGCGCGTTTCGCAGGATCGCGTCATCGGCATTCTGCACGAGCATCCCAAATGGCAGGCGGTGCGCGATGGTCTGGTCGGCGAGTCGCGGTGGCGGGCGCTGTTCATTGTGGCGCTGCTCCGCGTTCCGCCCAACGTGCCGTTTGCGGTCATCAATATCGTGCTGGTCTCGGCGAAGGTGCGGTTCCGCGAGTATTTTTTCGGCTCGTTGATCGGCGTGATTCCGCGTACGGCGGCGCTGGCATACATCGCGTCGCGGTTGGGGCGGCTGGAATGGTCCAAGATCGGTGAACAGAAATGGTACGTGGCCGGCAGCATCGGCAGCACGATTTTTTCGCTGGCGGTCATTACGTGGCTGGCCAATCGGGCGATTCGGCACATTGCGAGAGGCAAGAAGGGATCAGGAATCTAGACGGCATGCCCAGCGCCCCCCCGGGCCCCTACCCACTGGGCATGGCACCCGGCAGGAATGAAAAACAAGAAGCAAGAAGTCGAGGAAGCACCTCATCTTCTTGCTTCTTTATTCTTGCTTCTTGTTTCTCAGTTCATTCTGTTTCCGGGCCGCTGCTTTTCTTTTGCCGCGGCTTGCGGGCGCGCTTGGGCGTCACGGCCTTGGGCATCTCTGAGGGCATCGAGACCTGACCTGGATTTGGATCTTCCTCACGCCGATGTTGCACGAGCGGCGCGGCAATGGCCGTCGTGATCGCCATCAATTGATCCCGTAATTCCGCGGCCTCTTCGTAGCGCTCCGCGGTAACGGCATCTTTGAGCCGCCGCTGCAGAATCCGCCGCGGGTCCGGCGGCAACTGCGCCCGGATCTGCTTGATCATGTCCAGTAGGATTTTGGCCTCGTGGCTTTGGTGCAGGAATTCCCGCCGGCGTTTGCGATCCACCAGGCCGGCGATGCGCTTGATGCCGCCGCGCAGGAAGGCGATCGCGGTTTGGACGAATCCCTGCCGCAGTGCCTCGCAGGCCTTGGCCCGCGTGTTCATCATGATGATGTAGGGGCGGTACTGCTCGAGGCACATGCGATCGTAATCGCTGCGGCCGTGACGGTTGCACATATCGAGCACGTCGAGGTTGTGCTGGGTGTCGCGGATCACCGCGTCGTACTGTTCGAGGACGAAGAGCGACAGGTAGCGATGGTAGAACATCGCGGATTCTTCGCGGAGGGCCTGGCAATCGCGCGGCGTCAGGGAGAAACCGTTTTCGCTGCCGAATTTGGTGCAATGTTGGCCGAGTTTGCGGCGCTGGAATTCCAGCTCGGAACTGGCGCGATGCGGGCGCTTGCCATCGGGGCGGCCATCAAGCTCCATCTGCAACAGGCCCAGATCGAGGCGCAATTGCAGCTTCGGCTTGCCGTCGCTCCCTTGGACCAAGCGCACGTTCACTTGACCGGGTTGAAAGGTCCACCCTCGCAAGGCGCCGCTGATATCCATATCGTTGGGAATTGCGGGATCGTCTCGTCGCGGCTTTTTCATCCACAGCCTCCTGACGGTTCCGTGAAACCAGGTTCCACCGGTTTCTTCTCTCTGCCTCATCGCATTATAGCTTGGGCGATTGCGAGTGCACGCGGAATTTGTGCAAACATTTTTCGGGGAAAAGTTTTTTGCGAAAAATAGCCGACAAAGAAAGCGGACGTTGCGGCGCTTGGCAACAACGTCCGCTTTCCTGATTTCATTTCTCTCTCATCAAAGCGCTGCGATCAATGTCCGAATCAGCAAGGTCAATGCGGTCTCGGCCAGACTGCTGGTGAATTGCCGCACGGCGGCGGCGCGCGCGGCTTGTTCGTCCGCCAGCGCGGCCATTTCTGCGCCAGTGGCGGTCAGCAGCGCGATCAGTTGATCCTGCGTGAGACTTTGGGCGACCAGATCGAACGCGGGCGCTGGGCCTTGCTCGTTCAAGGTCCGGAAAAATGCCGCGCCAAGTGCGGGTCCGAGTTGTTCCAGCCCGGTGCGGTTCATTTCCAGAAAAGTCTGGAGCATCTCTTTCGTGGCGGTGTCGATTTTGTCCGACGCTGCGATCGCTTGTGACAGGTTGTCTACGTTACTCATGGTTTCTCCCTTTTGTCAGTGACTTCGTGAATCTGGTGTAGTCCGTTTTTCGTGTGCTCAGCGGGAATTCAAACAGCGGTCGGCATCCGCCCACAGGATCTGGAATTGTTTGAGTGTCGCGGCATTCTTCGCGGGATCATCCTGGCCCTGTTCGATCAGCGCCGCCTGGCGCCGGGCCAGGGCCGCGGTACGCGACACCAGCGTTTGAAACTGCGGGTCGATTCCCCAGATGCCGCCGAATTCCTGCTGGCCCGCCAGGGTTTCCAGGCGCGACCATTGCGTTTCCTGCGCCAGGAGTGCCGCCCTCACGTCCTGCGTTTCGGCACTCGCCGGGGCTGCGATCGCCGCCTCGTGCGCCAGGACCGCGGCTTCGCGGGGCACGCCGCAGCCGGCCAGCGCCGCGGCCAGCAATCCCGCCACCCACCATTTTGTTCGTGCGATTTTCATGAGCTTCTCCTTTTTTCAAACCCCTGTAGCCGATGAATGAACAACCACGCCGCGCGGCGTGCTTCAACGCTTGTCCGTTTCACCGCATCTGCCTACGATGAGGCGTCATGCATACTTTCATTTCTCTTCGTTGCGTCTTGATCCTTCTGGCTGCCGGCGCACTGGCCGCCTGCGACTGGGCCGGCGCGCCGCATTACACCGGCACCGGCATGGAGATGTTCGGCCCCGTGGCGATGCGGCTGCATCCGCTCTCCCGCGTCGTACCGCCGCCGAGCACCGCGCCGGCCACGGCTCCGGCTTCGCCCCAGGGCACCGTCGTTGAGGCACGTCTGGAACTTACCGACCAATTCGGTGACATCGGCAAAGGCGTGGGCGACGTAATTCTCGAAGTCGATCAATATGATGTGCTCTCGTTCGACCATCGCGGCCATCGCATCGGCCAATGGACGTTCGATCTGACCACTGCCGACAAGAACCGCCTCCAGTGGGACTCCATCACCCGCACCTACCTGTTCAAACTCCCCACCAGCGCGGGCGCCATTGGCGCCGATGCCAAGCACGTCGTCCTCGCCGCCACGTTCGTGCTTCCCAATTCCAGCAAGCTCACAGACCAGATGACGCTGAACCTGAAGTGATCGTGCCCGATTCCTGGCCCCGCATCCCGGTCCCCTCGGTGCGCAACGCGCGGAGTATTTCCTGTTGCACCGCGGTAAATTCGCTGATCACTTTCGTATTGCCCTGCAGCGCATCGAGCAGCGCCTGCAGATGCTCTTTCTGGCCGAGAATCTGCTCGTGCGCTTCAGTGAGTTGATCCTCGCGTTGCCGCGAGTAACGCCGCTCGAACCACCACAGCGCGCCCATCAGGCCGGCCACGCCCATCTGCGTGAAGTTCAGCAGGTCCGGCGTGGCCACTTGTGCGATCATCATGGAATCCCCCTTGGAAAAAGATCTGCGGTCAGCTTCTCATGCCCGCTCAGGCATAGCGGATGCGGCCAGCACGCGCGTTTCGGCGACGCCGTCGCCATCGCGATCGATGGTTGCCGAGAGCGTTTCGGCCGCGGCTTGTGCCAGGCCGTCGTAGAATGATTTTTTGCTATAGGTGATGTTGGTGGCGCTCTTGGCGTCGCAGAGCGTGCGGAAGATTGCGGCCAGCGTGCCCCAGATGCAGGCCGGGCCAAAGCCGGCGAGATCCCCATACGCCGGCGTGGCCGCGTCCGTTTCGCGATCGCACGTCACGCCGACCCTTGCCAGCAGTCCATCGCCCACCGCCGCGATCTGTGGACGAAAACTCACGACCGCCAGCGTCACGCTGCCCTGAATCAGCGGCGGCGCCGGCTGTTCGGTGCTGCGTCCGCGGAGCGCACTGATCGTGATCGCGCCCGCACCGTCGATGCTTACGATTTCCGCCAACTGCGTCAGTTCATTCGTCGCGCCCGTGAGCCGCGCGACCATTCCCGGTGCGATCCCGGCTGCGGCAAGCGTTTCCGCCGTGGCCGTCAGCGTCGTTCCGGCTACTGTCGCTGGGGCATCCTTCATCAACGTCTGATGTGCGAAGGCCGTCTCGAAGAAGATCCCCGGCTCCCATGCCATCAGGTCCACATCGTTGCAGAAATAAGCCATGAAAAAACTCCTGTCTTCAAAACCTGAAACGCCGGGGCTTGGGAGAGGCTTTCGCATCCCCCTCGCCCCGGCGCGGTTGCCCCCATCACATCGCCAAGCCGCGAAGCACGTCGTGGGACTTCTCATTGCGAAGTTCCAGCGTGTATTCGCCGACGACCTCGCCGCTCTGGTAATCGCCGGTGACCGCCAGTGGCTTGAACTGGAAACTGCGGCCCATCAGCGGCACGACGCTGGCGCGCGTGGAATCCAGGAACACCACCGCGTCCGCAGGCACGTAGCGCGACAGCACCACGCGGCATACGCCGTAGTCGCTTTCGTACGTGCTCACGAGCTTCTTGAACGTCTCATCCTGCGGCGAAAAGCGCTGCATCGACGCGACGAATCCGTTGATCCGCCGCTTCTGCGCACCGCCGCAGACGATCAAATCCGGCTTGCTGCCGGAGATTTCCCAGATGGTGCGGAGCGCCTGGTTGAGGTGGTCTTCGCTCAGGTTGTTGTCGGCCGGGAGGTATCCGTTGCCCGAGGTCATGGCGTTGGTGCTGAGCGATTTGAGGATGCCGCGCATGGTGCGGCGTACCGTGGCGGAGCCTTCCGGAGTGGTGGCCGGCGCCACGCCATTGATGACCGTGTTTTCCAGGTCGCGGAGCAGTTCGCGCAGGCGATTGGTCTTCTGGTAGTCCATTTCGTCATCGACGCCGATCTGCCGCACCGCCGCTTCGGTGCCGCTGACCTGCACGGTGGCGGCGAAGATTTGCGTGTAATTGCTCCGCCGCGTGCGCAACGTGAAGCGTGCGGCGCCGGCCTCAGCGCCTTCCAACTGCGCATTGCCCAGCACGGTGAGTTTCTGTTCGTGAACCAGCGGCGAGCGTGTGCTGGCGCCGTAGCCGCGTGCCACCGTCAGCGTGTTGCCGGCGACGGCCGTCACGAGAATCGCTTCCGCCGATCCTTCGGCCTGGATCAGATCGCCGCTGCGGAAAACCGAGCCGTCCGCCACGTCAAAGCTCGCGGTGTTCTTTGCGGCGTCATTGAGGGCGGCCTGGTTGATCGCGCCGGCGTTGGGGAGCAACTCGTCTTCGAGCCATTCGTGCCGCGTGCTGGTGGCCGCCGCCAGCGGATCGCCGAGGGCATCGAGCAGCGGCGTCTCCACTGGCGCCACGATACCCACCAGGTCCGCTACATCTTCCACGATTTCCGGCAGTGTGCTTCCTGCCGAGTACGTCGCCTTACCCGAAAATGCCATGAGGGTTCTCCTTCAAAAAAATTCCTGGTTTTTTGTTTGTGTTGAGACACTGTTACGAGAATTGCAGATCGTTCCTGTTCACCGCTTGCGGCGGAGTCGCAGGTAGTCGATCAAGTCGTGCCGCGCTCCGCTGGCCGCGGCCCGCGCTGCCGCATTGGCGAGCAGCGCCTGCGTCACCGGCGGCTGCACCAGCCCGCCTTCCGCTGTGCCCTCCGGCCACTTGGGCGATTCCTTCTCACTGTTTACGTCCGGCATGGTCTTCTCCTTCTCCGGAAACCTCTGATCAGCCGCATCCACCGTGAACGCGACCGTTGTTTTCAAACCGGGCGAGCGGCGAACTCACGAAGCGATTTAGCAAATCGCGATTGCTCCGGTTCCTCTCCGCCCGCCCGTATTTTGTGATTGGCTATTTGTCCGCCATTTCCCCGTACCCCAGTTCCGTCAGCACCACATCCCGCGGAATGCCCAGCGCCAGTTTCGTCTGCGCCTCGGCCAGGCGATCCATGTCGCTCTCCGGCAGGGGGGTAGGCCAGTTGATGTCGATGCCGCGATCTGCCGGGGTGCTGTGCAAGACCCCCGCGCGATCGAGCAGTTCCAGCACGCGTTGCACGAGCGTCTCGAGCGTTTCGTTCAGTCCGGCCCGCTTGCGCTCGGCCCGCGCTAGCAGCGCGATCAGCGTGATCCGCAGGGCCACGGCACTCGTGAGATTGCCGACTTTTCCGCGGATCAATCCCGCCGCCACCGGCGGCACGCCACTGATTTTGTCGAGCGCTTCGCGCACTTCATTGATGTGTGCGTCTTCGCTGGGGCAGGCAGTGTCGCCGCCGAAGGTGTCGATCGCCGCATCGGGATTGTCCGTGCTCCACACCTGCCCGGGCCCGACCGGCCGGCTGGTGAAACCTTCGATGCCTTTGCCGAGGAACATACGGAAACTGGTCATCGTCACGCGATAGGCGCGGTCCGAAAGCCGCGTGTTGAGTTCATCCTGCAATCCGATCAGCGGCTCGACGTCGCTGACGCCCGCATCGATCGCTCCGCTTCCTGCGGGCCCGACGCGTGTGCCTGCCGCCGGATCGTTCTGGCTCAAGTACCGCACGAACGGCACGAACCCGAGCGGATGATCGCCTTCCTCAGCCAGCGTGCCGTGCACGTAACGCTGCCAGTGCGACGGCCCGAAAAGCGCGAACGAAAAATCATTGGTGACAGTCGAGTCCGCTGCCGCGCGGGTGATCCATGCGCCCAGCCGCTGCAGCAACGTACCGGCACGCGGTGCGGCCGCCGGGGCATCGCCGCGCTCCAGCACCGCGACGTAACGCAAATCCTGAGCCCCGGGCAGTGGGCAGATGCGGGTCGCATCGACGGTCTTCAAATGAAGCCAGCGCGTGATGTCCAGCGGATTTTCACCCACCGTCACCACCGGGCTTTCCATGGACGCAATGTCCTGACCGCTGCCTCCCGCATCCGCCGCACTGCTTGCCGCGGCTCCCCCCGTATCCCCCTCCACCCTCTCCCCATCCCCAATTCCGTGTGCATCCGATTGCAGCTTGGCCAGCAGTTCGGCCGTCGGCTCGATCCGCAACCACGCGGAGCCGTGAATCGCCCCCATCAGCACCAGCTCCTGCAGCAACGCTGCACTGCCGGCCGCATCCAGCAACTGCGCGATCAGCGCCGTGATTTTCTTTCGCAGCGCCGGATCACCGGCCGTACTCGAGATCGCCGGCATCCGTCCCGCGACAAAATCCACCAGCGTGTGCATCCGCCAGGCGATGTCGTTTTCGATCGCCACTTCCTTCCGCTGCACCTCGACGGCGCCGTTGGGCACCGGCGTGCCATCCGGCCGCGTGCGAAATCCCGTGATCCGCGCCGGTAACCCCATCTCCTGAAATTGCCGATAGGGGCGTACCGACAGACTCGCCGTCGGCGATCCCGGCAGATACTGCGTCAACTCCGTCATCGGATTGCGGTAGTAGCCCAGGAATTTATCCAGCCGCGGACCGACCACATCCCGCAGCCACGCCAGCCGCGGCAGCAGCGTCTGGTCGGTCAGCATCGGATCGCGAAAGGCCTTGAAACTTTGTGCAGCGGTCATGTTCATCCCCTTGTCTCATCCGGCTCACAAATGGGCCGTATATAGATGGGGCCGAGGACCACGTTTGTGCGCGCGCCGTTTCGCGCTGCGCGTTCTAACTGCCGCCGGCGTATGAACTAGCCGTCCGAAAAAATCTTTGACTTGCCCCGATGCCCCCGCGCATCCCTGCGCACAGATGTTGCCGATGAAACAATGAATCCATTTCCGCCATGCGGTACGATGCCCGCATGTCCACGATTCGCCGCGTTCTGGTTTTGCTGTTGTGCCTGGTGCCGCTGATCACGCTGGTGCATCGCAGCGAGCTGAATTCCGCGCGCTGGGATTTCAATCGCTGCCTGATGGCTTCGCCCGATGAGCCTTCCTACCTGCTCATGGCCAAGGCACTGGCTACTGGGGGGGGCGGACGTGGCATCAACACCCTCGCCATCGCGGGACGCGACACCTTCTATCCCCCCGGCTACCCCGCCCTCCTCGCCGCCTGGGGCAAAGTCTTCGGCTTCTCGATCTTCTCGATGCACCTCTGCACCACACTGCTCCTCTGCGCTGCCGCCGCCGTGGCGTATGTATTGACGAAACGCTTGCTGGCAAATTCTGAATTCCGAATTCTGAATTCTGAATTCGTCCCGTTAGTGATCCTCGCCCTTTTCGTTGTCAACTGGCACGTGCTCGAAGGCGCGATCTTCATTTTCTCCGAGCCCGCGTACATGCTCGTGACTTTCACCTGGCTGCTGGCCGGTCTCAAATGGCGCACCTGGTATCTCCGCTGGCGACAGACGCTGATCCTGGCGCTGCTGGCCGCGGCCGCGATGAGCATCCGCGGCGCGGGAGTCGTCTGCTTCGGGGTGATGTTGGTGCAGCCGGCGCTGGCGCTGCTGTCGCATCTGCGCCGCCGCAGTCCCCAACCGCAAATCACGAAGCGTCTGGCCTGCGTGGCGATCGTGCTGGCCGTGGCGGTGGCCTATCAAGTCGGCATCGCGTGCGTCTCGCCGGAAAAAAGCTTCGCTGCCGGCGCCGATTCCGCCAACAGCTACTCCAAGCAACTTTTGCACGGTCTCACCGATGGCGGCCGTCTTTCCTACATGCATCCCGCCGATTGGCACAACCTCGCCGTACTCCTCCGCAATCTCATCGCCCGTCACATCGATGATTTTTCCGAAGTATTCGTCCCCTGGCTCATCCGGGAATACCCCGGCCCCGGCCTGCTTAACCCCATCGGCAAGTTCATTCTGCTGTTCGGACTTGCCGGATGGCTGTGGCGGATTATTGGCCGAGAGAAGCGACAAGCAGAAAACACGAAGGAAGAAGATCTTGCCGGCAGCCGCACGCAATTCGTCGAGCTCTACATCCTGCTCTACATCGCCCTCTATATGATCTGGCCCTTCAACATGCCCCGCTTCTGGGCGCCCATCCTCCCGATCATGCTCGCGTATGCCGCGATCGCGCTGTGCGAATTCGGCACGCGTTTTTCACCACAGAGTCACAGAGACACGGAGGCTTCACAGAGGTCTTCAACTAAGGAATCACATCTCTGTGCGTCCTCCAGCTCTCTGTGTCTCTGTGGTGAAAAATCGCCCCGTGTCTTTCTATTTTCCATTTTCTATTTTCTATTATTCGCGCTGCTCCTCGTTCTCCACATCGAAGAAGTCACGCTGCAACTGGGCAACTACCAGCGCCGCCTGAACTACGTCTCCGACTCCGTCGCCGATGCCGTGGCCGCTATCGTCAAACGCTCGCCCGATCCTGCCGAGACGACCGTCTGCGTCCGCGGCGGCGATGAACATTTTCTCTATGCCTGGTATCTCTCGGCTGCCGGCTCCAGTCTGCCGCTCAGCCCGGCGCCCAATGCCCGGCGCGACGACCGCGGCAACCCCCGCGATGAATTCGTCTCCCGCCTCCTGCTCCGTCAAATCGCCAACCTGCAGCGCGATCCCGCCCGCCACCTCTTTATCGTCAGCTACTTCACCCACGGCGACATGCAGGCCGACTTCGAAACGCTGAACAAGGAACATCCCGAAATCATGTCCCACGTCGCCGTCTGCAAGATCTATCAAAAAGGTATCGAGTCCGCCGTCTGGGAAATCGCACCCATTCACTCGCCGGCGCAGCCGCTACCGTGAATTTGTGATTGCCAATTCACGCCGCTGCGTTATCCTTCGCATCAGACGTACTTCCGGTTTCTCCAAGAAAGGACGCTCATGAGTTACGCCCCGCCTCCGAATCAACCCGACAACTTCACCCCCAATTACGCGGAGCTTCCGCCCCGCACCAGCGGCATGGCGATGACCGCGATGATCCTCGGCATCGTCGGCCTCCTGCTGTCGATCTTTGTGATCGGAATCCCGATCGGCCTGACCGGACTGATCCTCGGCATCGTCGCCTTCGTCCAGATCAACAAACGCCCCCGTGAGCTGGCAGGCACCGGCTTTGCCATCACCGGCATGATCACCGGCGGCCTCAGCATGATTTTCGCCCCGGCGCTGCTGATCGCCATCCTGCTTCCCTCTCTGGGCAAGGCCCGCGAGCTTTCCAATCGTTCCTATTGTGCCGCCAATATGCGCGGCATCATGCAGTCGTGCGCCGTCTATTCTTCCGAGAACAGCGACTTGTATCCGACGGTGAAGATTGCCACGCCGAACACCTATACCGTGGGTCTGGGCAACGCTTCAGGCAATGCCGGGACGATTCTCAGCAATGATGCCACGTATGGCTACTATGGTTCGGCCAGCGTCCAGCAGGGAAACCCCGTGGCCTGCCTGTGGATCCTGGCGCTGCGCGGCCAGATCTCTCCCAAGCAGTTGATCTGCAAGAGCGACCCTCTCGGCAAAACGCCCGCTCAGTTGATGGATAGCACCGGCAACTCCTACAACAACGTCTACGATGGCAGCCAAATCAGCTACTCCATCGCGATGCCGTGGCAGGGCACTTCACAGGCGCCGTATTGGAAGGCGCTGACCGATTCTTCCTTGCCGCTGATGTCCGACATGGCGCTGGAAGCCTCGAACAATACCCCAGGCAATCCGAAGAACCTGTACAACTCGTCCAACCACAGTTTCGACGGCCAGAACGTCGGCTTTGGCGATGTGCACGTGGAGTTCCTGCGCAAGGTGGATATCGGCCAGATGGAGGACAACATCTTCCTCTTGGCGGCGAACTCCAGCGCCGGCTACGCAGGAAACGCCATTGGTGCGGCGACCTACAACCACACCACCGCCGTTACTCCCCGAAGCACCAACGAGTCCGCGCCGTTCGATATCTTCATGGTGCCGGTACGGACCGCCGGCTGGCGCGGCACCAGCACTGCGGTAGGCAATTGAATACGGTTTCATAGCGCCAATAAGCGCTTCGTCGTCACCGGTTCACATGGGGATTCACCATGAGCAATACGCCGTTGCCGCTTCCTTCCGATCAATCCGGTTCAGATGTTCCTGCCCCGCCGGCGCGAATCAGTAGGTTCGCGATCACCGCGATGATTCTGGGGATTCTTGGCATGCTATCTCCTGGTGGATGCGGCGGTGTGGTGCTCGGTTTTGCGGGCATCATACTGGGCAGTTCTGCGCGTGCGCGGATCACCCGGCACCCACGCGAACTTGCGGGCGGCGGATATGCCAACATCGGATTGGTCACCGGCATGCTGGCGATCCTCATCTCGTTTTTGTGGCCGGTGCTTAACGGATCGGTTGAAATGAATAGACGTGCCCATTGTGCCACCAATATCCGCTGCATTGTGATGTCTCTGACCGTCTACTCCCAGTTTAATGTAAGCAGTTTTCCCTGCGTCCCCAATACCGCGCACACCCGCCGCTACAGCCTCGATACCGCAATCGATTCCGGCACGACCAACCCCGATGATGCGATGAGCAACACGCCTGGCGGCATCTTCGGCGGCAAGGCGGCGGCGGTGGATGGAAACCCGGCGGCGTGCCTGTGGCTGCTGAACCTGACGCGGCTGGCCCAACCCAAACTGTTCGTCTGCAAGAGTGATTTCTTCGCCTCCCCATCACCCCTGAAAACCAGTACCGGTACGTTCTACCTGAATTTCCAGAACTGCCGAAGCCTCAGCTATTCGATCGCGTATCCCTGGGATGCCAGCGGTCGAGCGAGTCCCTATTGGACGCCCAAGAACGAAGCGACCCTGCCCCTTGTCTCGGACATGGCCCTGGCGGGCTCGGACAACACCGCCGGGCGTGGCCCGAAATCGTACAATTCGCCGCTCCATGGTGGCGAAGGCCAAAACGTCGGTTTCAATGACATGCACGTGGATTTTGTGAACAAGGTCGATGTCGGCCAGAGCCACGACAATATCTTCGCCAACGCCATCGATGGTTCGCCCACCGTTGCGGGCGTTACCATTTCCGTGACCCCCGCCGCCACCGCCGTCAGCGACGTCTCCGCCTCCAATGCCGACCCCTCCCATACCGGCACTACCGCCCCCTTCAACATCTTCATGGTCCCCGTCCGCGGAACCTGGTCTGCCAATTGGCGTTAATCCACCAACCGCCCGCGTCCCTCTGTGCAGGCTCTGTGCCTGTGTCTCGGATTTCGCCGAATCTTCCACCGCGGTAGGCAACACAGGGCAATTTCGTAGCGTCAATCAGGCGTTTACTCTTCATTGACTTGCTTGGACAAGTCTTCCCGCGCCGCCGCACAGATCGCCATCACCGCGGGATGCTTCAGCTTGCGTTCCGGCGAAATGGCATAAAAACGCGTGCGGACGGTTTCCAACTGCCCGATCGGTTTCACGTTGTACATCCGGGCCACCGCTTCGCCGACCATGGTGGGCACCGGAAACAGCGCCCGGCCCGAGGCGCCGGCGGTATTGAGCATCGCCGAGTCCTCGAACTCGCCGATGACCCGCGGGTGAATGCTTTCCTGTTCGAAATACTGATCCAGCGAACGCCGCAGCGACGTGTTGCGCGTCGGCAGGTACATCGGGGCGCCTTCGAGTGACTTCGGGAAATCTTTCTGGTACCGGGCCTGCAAGATCTTGCTGCCGAAGATCGTCGTATCGCACTCGCCCAGCAGGTGGTTATACGCCTTCATCTGCGTGCCGGCGGCCAGCGGCACGTCGGAGAGCACCACATCGATGCGAAAGGTCGCCAGGGCCGACATCAGGTCGTCGATCTTCCCCTCGGTTTCCACCAAACGCATCGGCGGTTCGATCGCCAGCGCCGGTTCCAGCAGCATCAGCGACACCGCCTTGGGCATGCCGTCGGTGATGCCCACCGTCAACTTCTCCGGCCGGGATTCCGATCCCTGCTTGACCATGTCCATCAGCTCGCGGCCGAGGGTGAAAATATCATCCGCATATTTGTAGACGAGCTGCCCCATCTCCGTAAGCACCAGCGTTCGCCCGCGGCGTTCAAAAAGCTGCTCCCCCAGTGCCTCTTCCAGTTCATGAATCTGCGCGGAAATGGTCGGGCTCGAAAGATTCAGCTTTTCCGCCGCCCGGGCCACGCCCCCCTCCTGCGAGACCGTCCAGAAATACATGAGATGATGGTAATTCAGCAAGGCCATGAATAGCTCCTCTTGTTGAGCGGGTCCAAACGAATAGCCTTACTGTACGACGGTGGTTAGGAAAAAGCTACCCTAAAATCATAATTGAGCTGATAAAGCGAATGATTAGGTTCCAGCCAACGCTGCGGAAACCCAAAATTATGGGTCGGGCAATAAAAAAAAACGCCGACTCGCGAGAGTCGGCGTTTTGGGGTTTCAGTTGAAAATATGCGAATCAAGCCGGTGTTTCTTCCGATGGCTCTTCAGCCTTGGCTTCCGGTGCTGCGGCGCCCTCGCCCTTCTCACGCACGATCCACACCTTGATGTCGGCCCGCAGATCGCCGGCCACCGCCACCGCCACCGTGAACGTATCGACACGACGCAGCGGCTCGTCCAGTTTGACGTCGTCCGGCTGCACTCCATGGCCGAGCTTCTGCAGTTCCTCGGCAATGTCGCGCTTGCTGACCGAGCCGAACAGATGCCCTTCGTCGTTGGCCGCACGGGTCAGCGTCACTTCGACGCCCTGCAGCGCCGTGGCCAGCTGTTCCTTGGCGGCCCGCTGTTCGGCCACCTGCTTTTCGTATTCCTTGCGCGCCGCTTCGAGACGCTTGATATTGCCCTCGGTCGGCTGAATCGCCAGACCCTTGGGCAGCAGGTAATTACGGGCAAAACCGTCGGTCACGTCCAGCACTTCGCCGACGATGCCGATGCGATCGAGCGTTTGGGTGAGCAAAACTTTCATGCGATTCCTTCAGGCACGCCGGAAAAAAGAGGCTCTCATGTGTCCCGCAGGGCATTGGTCTTGGGCGTGCCTGGTCCTGCGTTCGCACGAAGAGAGCGGTAGGGGGAGAGATCAGAACGGAATGTCCTGGTCCGTCATCGGAGGCGGCGCATCGTCAGCTGACGGGGCGTCCGCATCGTATTGAGGTTGTGCCGCAGGCGCGGCCTGTGCGGGCCGGGCCGGTGCGACATTGGGCCGTCCCGCGGGCCGATACGGCTGCCGCGCCGGCTGGGCCTGGCCTTGCGGGGCATACCCGCCTTCCTCATCGCTCACCGGAGCGCCGCCGCCCGGTGCCCCGGTACCGCGGTTGAGGAACTGGAAATTTTCAATGACCACGCGCATCTTGCTGCGCTTGCTGCCGTCCTGGGCTTCCCATTGATCGAGCTTGAGGCGCCCTTCCACGAAGAGCGGGTCGCCCTTCTTCTTATACTTGCTGATCAGCTCCGCGACCTTGCCGAAGCAGGAGCAGTCCACGAAGGTCACTTCTTCCTTCTTGACGCCGTCCTGGCCGGTCCAGTTGCGGTTGATCGCCAGGCCGAACTCGCACACCGCCGTCTGGCTGGGCAGGTACGAAAGCTGGGGGTCGCGCGTGATGTTGCCCATGAGCAGCACTTTGTTGAGGTTAGCCATAAGAATCTCCTGCAAGCGAAGTCAGCACGATAACGTTTGAAGTGCCGACAAAATCACAGCGTTTCTACTGGTTGCTGGCTTCCAGCTTCCGGCTTTTCCAGCGGCGTTTAGACGTTTAGATCTTCTCGGAAAGCTCTTCGGGAACTTCCTCGATCGCGGCCGCGGCTGCGACCGGGGCCTGCTCGCGCATCGGTCCGCCGCGACGGAACGCACGCGTGTCATGCTCTTCGATGATCGGCTGCTGCGGCTGCATCGCCTCGATGTCCTTGATCGCCAGGTGCTCAGCCTTGATCACCAGGCAACGCAGGATGTTCTCGGAAAGCTGTACGTCACGCTCGATGCCGGCAACCTTCGGCCCTTCAGCCTTGAAGAATGCGAGCACGTACACGCCGCGCTTCTGGCCGCCGATTTCATAGGCGAGACGCCGTTCATCCCACTTGCGGATGTGAACGATCTCGGCATTGGCACGATGAAGGATGTGTTCGACTTCGCCCTTGGCGGCATCCCAAGAGCCGGTGGCATAGCTGGGATTGAGCAGGAACAAGGCTTCATACTGACGGGTATGGATTGCCATGAGGCAAGTACTCCACAAGGGCCCAAATCCGCGAGTGACGCAACACTGCATCACCATGGGAAACGCGGCGAGCCGGAAGTTTCAAGCCAAGCAGTATACCCGGAGAACGCACCGGGCAAAAGGGCGCTGTAAGATGAAATTTGGCAAGGGGTTGGGGAAGCCCGTGGGGACCACCCTCACTGGCGTTTGAGGCCGTCGCGCCAGGCCATGACTTCCAGCTCGCTGCGGACGGCCTCTTCGACCGCAATGACGGGCCGCGCCTCGAACACGAAGGACGGCAGCATCGAGCAGAACTTGTGAATGGTGGTCGGATCGTCGCAGTCGACCAGCATATGTCCACCCCACTCGCCGACGCGCACCACGAAGAATTCGACCTTGAAATTGGCGGGGGCCTTCCATTGCCCGAAGACTTCGAGGATGCGCTTCTGGGCATTCTCGTACTCCATGGGCGAACCCTGCGGGCGCTCGAACCAACTGATCACGTACTTCATGGTCCTTCTCCTCGGTCAAAAAAAGGGGGGGGACAATGTTTGAACGACGGGTTCGGAAACGGGCAGACGGGTGCGCATCTTGACCGGCCGTCCCACTTGGCGGCCGACGGAATGAGTATAGGCATGCTATTTGGGGGAAATGATTGAATTTATTCGATCGCGCAGCGCGGCATCCCAATGGTGAACGGACTAACGCCGATAGTCTCGTGTGTTGCTTACCCCCATTTGTTATATTACTCAACGCCAGTGTATCCGGAGACCCCCATGACGTACCGCAGAGACGACTCCTCCAGGCGAACTCCTCGCCGTTCATGGTTTCGCCAACTCAAAGCCCTGTGTAATCCTTGGCGAGATTCGCACCGAAAATGCGGGCAGGTCACGCCTGTCCAAGACAAGCTCATCGCGCGATCCGCAATTGACGAGCGGGACTACCGCCACGCCGCCTTCCACGTCGCGGGCGCTCTCTTTGCCGATCCCAATGATCGCGAAGCTCTCGATCTGGCTGACGAACTCCTCCGTGATTCCTCTGACCCCCTCGAACTTACACCACTCGGCGAGAAAAATTACGCTGGTACCGTTGCCCTCAGGGCTTATTTCCTGGCGGAAATGAATCAGCTCCCTGCCGCGGTCAAACTGCTCCGTCAGGTCATTGGCGCTGAGCCCAGCAAGCCGTTCGAATACTGGGCACTTCGCTGGCTTGATCGACCTGAAGCCCTCGCACAGATCCCTACTGTGGACGTATGTGGCATCCTCGTACTCGTCGTAAGCCGTTTTCCGAAGAGTTCGCTCGGCGATAGCGAAAAGGCACGCTCCCTTCTCGATCCGTGGCTTCAGACCGCACGCAAATTTCTCGATCAGAGATCCGAGGATGGCACACTACTCGCCACTACTTCCCTCATCGTGCGTCGCACTGGCGATTTTCAGGCGGCCCTCAAACTCGCCGATGATGCCTACCGTCTTGCCCCCTCCTACATTGCCGCCACGGCCCGTGCTATGGCCCACGATGAGCTAAACAATACTGACGCCGCCCTTGCTGCATACAACGATGGCTTGATATATGAGCCAGAATCACCCGAGATTCTCGCGGATATGGCACTGCTGGAACTCCGTCGCGGCAACCTCAAGGAGGCCATGGACGATACACTCCGCGGACTTTGCAAAAAGCCCGACCATCGCACCCTCGAGCCGCTCAACTTCTATCTTCGATATCGACTGCATAATGATGCCGATGCGCTCGACCGACTTCGCGCCTACGTCCAGTCCCACCCCGGGCATGCGGCCCAATCGTGGTTGGCCTCACTCCGTCCCTACGTTGAAACACTCCCCTCGACCGCCGAGGCCACACTCGGCATTCTTGAGCAGTTCCTTCCCAAGCTGCGTGCCCAAAATAGCGACAAACCCAGCAGCGCCAGATTCACCGTCAGTGCTATTGAGGCTCCCAGTGTCCGTCTGGCTGTGAGCCGTGCCCTTGGCCATTTCGGTATGACACTGAGCACGACGGTGGAACGAGTGGGCGAGCCCGATCCGCGCCTCCCGTGCACCCACGTTACACATCTGCTCTGGCAATACGACGGTACTGAACCGCATCCGGCGCTCCCCGCTCCTCCTGATTCGCTCCGCCAGCAATTCGCCGCCATTGCCTCGCTCCCATACGATCTAAAAGTGTGGGCGCGCCGTGCCGCCGATTTGGCCCTACGGTTTACTGATCAGGACATTCCGCAATTGCTTGCGGTTACCGTACATCCTCCTCATGCGCCAACCCCCGAACGTGAGTGTCAGTGGATTCTTCAGATCCAAATCGTTGTCGCGCTGACGATTTTGCACAGGCGCCATGGCCCACTCGCAGACTCACCCGCCGAAGATGGTCTTCGCTCGATGTTATTTGGCCCGATGGACTGGACCAACATCGCGGCCGTCATCGCGCTCATGCACCACGCCGTCGATGCCGACGACGCTAAGGTCAGTGAGCGCATTGGACGGCTGTTCCTAATTCGTCTCAAAGCCACACCGCGTCCCGGCCACTGTTGTTTTGCTTATCCCGCTCTTTGGGCTCTCTGCGCTCTTCCGAAGATCGATGCCCAGACGCATGAAACCTTCGTATCGATGTACAACGAATACGTGCAGCATCCCTAGCGGTATCGCCGCCGGGCGAATACTAATGCCGACAACAGCAACCAAAGCGGATGGAGTTGCTGCTCGAGTCGGAAAAGAGGATATTTTTTGATGTCAGGCAAAGCTAATGTGCCGTGTACGCGCGCTTGCGTCAGTGTGTATAGGCCTTCCATGAAGCGACGCGGCTGGCATTTTTCGTGCCTTGGTTCACCCATCCGAAGCCTGCCAGCGTCGCGTCATTGTTAAAGGCATCGGTGACGGTCGTCTTCAGCACGCCATCGATGTAGAAAGCCATGTTGTTGCCGACAGCCACGACTTTCAGTTGGTTGCCGTCGGTCGAATAGGTAAAGGTTCCCGTCGTCGCGCCGGCGGCGAGGGTGCCGTACGAGCCGCCGACGACCTTGAAAACCTCCCATTTCCCGGCAGCGTTGATGCAAAAGTGGAACCGGTTCTTCATATCGGTGGCGCGCACGACCAGGCCGCACTCCCCGCTGAGGGCTTTGAATCGCGCCTCGACGGTGTGCGAACTCGTACCCGTATCCAACAGGCACGCTTCCGTTGCGCCGTAGGTTTGTCCTTCGCCGGCGGCAGCCGGGTCGACGTAAATCGTGCCGCCGGCAACGTAGTCATGGTTCAGCGTGTTGGTAGTGTCGGGATGAGTGGTATTGTTTAGCGCGCGCGATCCCTTGGGAAACCCGGGTTGCGATACCGTGTTGGCGGGGAGGGTGAACTCTTCGTCCGCGACCAAAGTCTCACTGCCCGCCGCCACATAGGACCCCGAGCCCACGCAAATGAGCGCCGCACCATCAGAGTAGAAATCCAAATGCGTAACGGTGTATGACGCCGCTCCCAGCGCCGGCACGTTTTTATAACTTGTGCCAAACGTGAGCTTGCAGCCGCCTTCATTACCTTGATTGACAGTGAGCCCGTAATGAAAGCCCTGCCGCATGTGCGTGGGATTGGCCAGGGCGACGTTGGCGTTAAGATTCATGAAGGCCGCGGGCGCGGTGTTCAAGTCCCAGGTAGAGCCGGATAGAAGCGCTTCGGCGTACCCCTGCGGCGCGCGATAGGCTCGGGCCTCATTGACCAGATCGATGTTCTGCGGGACTTGATAATCCTCCACGCCGGGATTGAGACCGGCATCGAGCGCCCCGCCGTTGCGGAAGATCGTGTTGACCGTCTCCGCCCAGCGCTGTCTGCCGTCGGGGACCATGTGCGTGAAATCGCCGGCAAAGAATCGCGTGTCGAAGCAGTTGGGGAAGATCTTGTCCAAATCGATCAGGATGTCGTACTGCTTGGTGGAAGCACGGATGTGGTCGTTCATCATGCGACGGACGATCTCGAATCCACTGCCGTGTCCGGTTGCCGCATGCGTGCGCCGCATAACGGTATGCACCACGAGTTTGAAGCCATCGGCCCGCGCCGTGGCCAGGTACCCATCCCACATTTTCGCCCACTCGTTGTATTGAAACGTCGGGTTTCCGAATTTACCGACATCCGTGACGGCCGCATCCGAAACGATGGCGTCGTTGGTGCCGATCTCGAGAAAGATCCACGATTTGGTAATGCCTTTCTGCCCCACGCGATTGGGGTATATGTAGGACTGGTATCGGCCGCCGATGCTCGAGATGACCCCGCCATACTGGCCGACGTTGATGCGGGTGCCGCGCCCGGCGAATTGATCGAGCATCATCACGCGCTGATTCCAATCGGGAACCCGGTTGTCATTGGATGACAGACTATCGCCTTCAAAGTGGAAGTACTGCGTCTCGGGCCCGCCGGGAACCCAGGTAAGCGGGTGCTCACCGGTGGCAGGTTCCGCGGCCGTCGGTTGGGTGCCCGGTTGCGTGGTGGGGATATTCTCGGCGGCGAGCCACAGCACGGGCATCGCCAGCACCAGAAGGAGCGCCAATAGTGTTTTCTTCATGACAGGTCTCCATTTCGTGGACCCTCACACCGCGGCAAAGGCTGGTCGTGGCGTTGCGGGCATTGCATGTCAAAGCTGGCCGCGCCGATCAGGGCGCCTCGCCTGCGTTGTACTTGTTCATCGCGGGATTGATCCCCGAAGTGGCCCAGAGGGCGATCGCTTCGACGGCATTTTGCAGGGCGATTTCCAGCTTCGGCTTCTGATCCGGCGTGAACGCCTGCAGCACATACGCCACCTGCGGCACCTGCCCGGGAGAATCGACGCCGATGCGGAGGCGGGCGTAGTCTTCCCCGGCTTTTCCCGACAGCAACGCAAATCCGCCCATGGCCCGCTGGATGTCCTTGAGGCCGTTATGCCCGCCCGCGGACCCCGACGGCCGCAAGCGAATCGTGCCGCAGGGAATCGCGACATCGTCCACCACGACCAGCAGATCATCGATGCTCAATTTGTAGAAACTCATCGCTGACGCCACCGATCGTCCGGAAAGATTCATAAACGTCTGCGGCTTGAGGATCAGCAGTTTCTCGCCGCCCAGGTTTACATCCGCCAGAAACGCCTCATGCGCCACGCGATAATTCATCGCCCCGTGTTGCTGCGCAAAGCGGTCGACGCACATGAATCCGGCATTGTGCCGCGTGCGTTCGTACTGCGAACCGGGATTGCCGAGACCGACGATGAGTTTCATGAATAGTGGCCAGTGGTTAGTGGTCAGTGGTCAGGAGGACGACGGGGTATTAAACCACAGAGAGCACAGAGAGCACAGAGGACCGGCGCAAGAAAAAAGCCGGGGGATGCCGAAGTTGCCACGAAGATACGAAATATGCGAAGGACCACGAGGAATGGTTTGATGAGGTGCTGCGCTAGGTAGCGTACCAAAAGACGTAGATCTTTCCGGTCGAGGCCGAGAAGAAGAACCAATAGCCTGTCGAGGTTCCACGACTAGAATTTTCGATTCGCACCACCATTGCTTGACGGTCGGTCAGAGTACCTGGGATGTACCATGAAGGCGGGGGTGGGCCGAAGGAAAACCTGGTATCAGAATCATGATCCGCGAGTTTGTAACCTGCAGTTTGGGCGGCATCTTCGAGTTGTTTCTTGAAAAGGGGGATGTCGGCCGGTGCAATATCGCAGTCATAAAAGTACGCGGGATCCCGCGACGCGCAACGTGCGGCATGAGTGACTTTCAGAGACGGTGGAAGCGTCAGCCTAAAGTCGTCGTGGATTGCAGTGGCGAACGACCTCTGTGGACCAAGTACGGGAAAGTTGAGACCGGAACAGAAGAATACGATCAGCAGAAAGATGCCGCCGAAGATTCCCAACACCCAGCGGCGGGTCGTTCGCGGTTTACGTTCTGACGGTTGTGCCATGGGGAAGACTCCGAAGGAGATTCTACAAGTAATACGTTGGTGAGGGGAATGCGTTCGACCGGCGCAAGAAAAAAGCCGGAAGGCGAACCTTCCGGCTTCTTGATTCTTACTTCTTGATTCCGAACGATTACTTCTTCGCCGGAGCCGCACCCGCAGCGCCCTTGCCCCCGGCAGCCGGAGCCGCAGCGCCTTCGGCGCCTTCCTCTTCCTTCTTCTTGCCGATGACTTCTGGTTCGGCCGGGCCGGCTTCGGCGACCACCGCGGCAACCTCTTCCTTCACCGTGCGGACCTGGCAGATGATCTTCTCGGGATATTCGGCCAGCTTGGCGCCTTCCGGCATCACGATGTCCTTGGCGTGCAGGATCTGGTGTAGTTCCAGAGACTCGACGTTGACGCGGATGGTATCGGGAATGTCTGTCGCCAAAACCTCCACTTCGATTTCGGTGGACTGCGTCTCAAGAATGCCGCCTTCCTTGGCGCCCTTGGGCGTGCCGCGGAATTCGAGGGCGACCTTGACCTTCACCTTCTGGTGCGGATCGATGCGGAGCAGATCGATGTGCTCGACGGTCGTCTGCAGATAATCATACTGAACATCCTGGATCAGCATCTTTTCGACTTTGCCGCCCAAGCTCACATCCAGCACGTGTGCACCGGCGTGAAGAATGCCGACGACTTCCACGGCCGGCAGCGTCACTGCCACGACTTCCTTCTGCAACCCATAGACGACGCCGGGCAGTTTGCCCGCGGCGCGCAGGATACGTGTCTTCTTCGTGCCGCGCACATTGCGGATTTCGGCGACGACCGGATGGGATTGTTTGACGGTTGTGGGTTTGGCCATGACGGAAGGTCCTTCTGTGGTGAGCGCCGACTCTCAACGTGTGCGTGCCGAAACCGGCACTGAGGCACCATTTACCATGAGCGCTCAGACCATGCTTCCCCGGAGGGGGAAGGGAAGATAGTACCAAAACAGGGCGGGCGGGTCTAGGCTCTGTCTGAAGTCGCGGCGCGGTCGGATTTCAGGCCAGGTCGGGCGGATGCAAGGACGCAGGACCGAAGCATACTTGTAAGTATTCTGAGGTCCGAGGACGCCGCAGATGGCCGGCCTGGCACGAAAGACGATCCCGCCGCGACTTCAGTCAGAGCCTATCGGGGCTGTGGAGTAGGTTACCGTTTCCAGGGCAATCGCATTCTCCGATTCTGCCTCCTTGTTCCGTTGTGACAGAAGGAGGGCGATCCACAGATTTCACAGATTTACACAGATTCTTACCCCGTCAAATCTGTGTAAATCTGTGAAATCTGTGGACAAACCGAGAATGCGATAGCCCTGTTACCGTTTCCCGCCTGCCGCACCGCGAAGCAGGCCGCTGACTGATTGATTCAAGTGGATGCGTTGGATCGCGTCGCCGACCAGGTTGGTGACCGAGAGCACGGTCAGGCGATCCATGATGGGCTTCAGGCGGTCGCAGGGGGGGATGGTGTCGGTGATGATGATGCGGTCGATGGGGGAATTCACGATTTTTTCAATCGCCTTGCCCGCGAAGACGCCGTGCGTGGCAGCCACGTAGATTTTCGCCGCGCCGTTTTCCTTGAGAATTTTGGACGCCTCCGAAATCGTCCCGCCGGTGGTGATCATGTCGTCGATCATCAGGACGGTCTTGCCGGTCACGTCGTTGCCGACGATCGTGTTCATCGCCACGGTCGTGGCGGTCTGGCGGCGTTTGTCGATGAACGCCAGCTCGGCGTTGACCAGTTCGGCGTAATAGCTGGCGGCCTTGAGGTTGCCGGGGTCCGGCGAAACGATGGCGACCCGCCCCATCTTGCCGGTTTCTTCCAGGAAAAATTTCGACAGCACCGGGCTGGCCAGCAGGTGATCCGTCGGAATATCGAAGAACCCCTGCACCTGGGCGGCGTGCAGATCCATCGCGATGACGCGATTGGCGCCCGCTGCGGTGATCAGGTTGGCGACCAGCTTGGCCGTGATCGGCGTGCGGCCTTCTGATTTGCGGTCCTGCCGGGCGTAACCAAAGTACGGCATCACGGCCGTGATGCGGTTCGCCGACGCCCGCCGCAGACAGTCGATCCAGATCAGCAGTTCCATCAGATTTTCGTTGACGGGGCTGCACGTCGACTGCACGACGAAGCAATCGCGCCCGCGCACGTCTTCATCGAGTTTGACGATCAATTCGCCGTCGGGAAATGATTCGACGCGGGCCTTGCCGACCGGAATGCCGATGTGCTCGCACATCCGCGTGGTGAACTGGCTATTGGCCCGGCCAGCAAAAACTTTCAGTCCGTCGGCGAGATCCATTATGAACTCCGTATGAGCAAGAGATAGTCAAACGGTTAAGAAGTGCAGTGATTATGCGATCAAACGGGACTCTCGCCGCCAGTACCGGCGTTCAAAAACCCATTCAACCGTGTAACCATTTGACCCGTTAACCTGAATCACGCGGCCGGCTGGCTCGCGTCGAGTGTCACGCCCGCGCCTATTCACAGGAGCGGCCCGACCCCGGTATCTTGCCCGATGCCGCCCCCGATTTCAAATCCGGCGAAAATCTCTGCCGACATCGTCCATTTCGGCCCCGCTTTCTATCGATTCCCGTCCCCACGCCTTCCAGACACATCCTCCACGCCGACGGATTATTATCCCAGCCGATTCCGTCGCCATCTCAGCATTGCCGTTGTCTACTCTCTCGCGCGCTGGCGGAATTTGTCAATTTCTGCTTCGTTCATTCTCTTAGACTCGGCCATCTCGGCGGCGGGCGTCTTGAGGATACGATCTTGCAGGAACTGGTAAATCTGCTCCTCCTCCTTCGGAAAATAGCTATCCCAGCCAACGTATTTGTGTTTTCCGACTGCATCCACAATTACCCAGCGCTGGATTCCATCCCACGTGTTGGTCCGGTATGACTTCTTCATGGAGAAAAATCGAATCTCCATCAGTACACGGCGCAGATCGTCACAGACGGATTTGTCGATAGAAAATGCGGCGTGTTTCCATATACCGTCAGCGGGATACGGCATACGGTCGAAGAACACATGATCACACGTGAGATCGGGGTGGATTTCGAGCATGTCAAAGCCCTCCCGTCCGTTGCGGTCCACAAAGACAAACTGAAACTCCTTCGCGGCCAGTAGGTCAAACGATTGAGAATCGATGGCATCTGGATCTTCCGTGGCAGTGGCCACCATCGGAATCTGTACCTCCGGTGGAAGTCTTCTTCCTGCAATTACCCACCAGGCAAGGTCCCAACTGTCCCAGCGCGTTCGAGTTGCGCATACCGCGATGCTCAATCCGATGAGTGTCAACGCGATCTTGCTCCAGCGAGAACGCACCACTCGCTTCACCAAAGAACGCTTGCCGCCCTGGCCGATCGGCGTGCCGCACTCAGGGCAGCGGTCTTTGCTGGCACGCAAGTCATATCCACATTCGAGGCAAACAAGCGGCGCTTCCTTCTTTGGCATGCGGCGCAGCCGTTTGAGAATCCGCCGCACCGGCCATATTGCCGCCGGCACCGCGAACAGCCAGTACGGAATGACAAGATGAACTAGCTGGCCTTCTCCCTGGATGGGATGGAACTCTGCTCGCGTTGCCGACCATCGCACGCCGAGCGTTGGCCAATGGAACGTTCGAAACATGACATGGGAAAAATGGCCGAGGCTGATGAGGTGGAGTTCGCGATTATCGATCAGCAGCACACCAAGCGTGCAGGAGTTGAGATGGATCTCGCAGTAATAATGATCAGATGCTATGGAAAAGCGGTCAGAGGTGAACCAACCGCGAACCGTGAGCCCCAGCACTGCAAGAAGCAGGATCAGCGACAGTGTGGTGAAGATGATCGTCAGGATGCGTTTCATAGCCTGACATGATAACCACGATGGAGCGATTCTGAAGCGGATTGTTGAAAACGCGTTTTAGCGCAGAATCGTCCCCGCCTTCACCCGTTCTCCCGCCGCCACCTTCACGCCGCCGCCCAGAAAGCAGAACGGCTCGATCACCGCATCGGCACCGATCGTCACCCCATGCTCGATCCACGTGTTCTCCGGCGACACCAGCGTCACCCCCGCATCCATGTGCCGCTTTTGAATCCGCCGCTGCATCACCCGCGCCACATCCGCCAGTTCGCTCCGCGTGTTGATCGAAAGCACATCCTCCGGCGGAACGCTCGGCACCGCCTCCAGCCGCCGCCCCATCCCCTTCAGAATCGCCAGCGTGTCGGTCAGGTAATACTCACCCTTCTTATTGTTGGGCGTCACGTGCCCCAGCGCCTCAAACAAATCCTGCGTGCGGAACATCCAATACGTGGGATTGACCTCGCGGATTTTCCGCTGCTCTTCCGTCGCATCGTTCTGCTCGACGATCCCGATGACGTTATTTTGCGAGTCCCGCATGATCCGCCCATATCCCGTCGGATTCTCCAGCATGCTCGTCGCCAGCGTCACGGCCGCCTTGGCCGACAGATGCTTGTCCGTCAGCGCCTTGAGCGTATCGCCGCGAATCAGCGGCCCATCTCCGCCCAGCACAAACACATGGTCTTCCGCGCCCAGTCCCCCATTGGCCGCGATCTTTTCCTTGCACACCAGTACCGCATGGCCCGTCCCCTTCTGCTCTTCCTGCACCACCCACGTGATGTCCACATCATTCTTATACGTGTCGATCACCCGCTG
>CAIMWO010000045.1 GCA_903845195.1 uncultured Phycisphaerales bacterium | reverse complement strand
GAATTCCGCAAGTATGCCCTTCTGCAGTTCCATCAGCGGCGGACGAATCCCCGGCTCGACGCCATCACGGTCAACGGTCGCGTGACCGTGCTCTTTTCCCCTTACGATTTGACCAGCGGCCTGCTGGGGACGAATACCTGGGGCATCATCGGCTACGCGCCCGATTCGTCCGAAGCGCTCGTCCGGAACATCCTGCTCTATGCGGATAAACAGTGACGTATATTGCGGCGGAGCCGCCGATGAATAGAGGCGAACGCCGAGTGTTGTGATGTCGTATTCTATTGAGTCTTGCCGGTCGATGTGCATCACCGGCGGGATCGCCGGTCAGTTGTAATAGCAATCGAGGCTTCAAAGCGAGGTGTCTTGATGGGTACTGAAGTGAACGGGTTCAGGTGGGCCTCAATGGCGGCGGCCGTGGCCGTAGCTGCCGGCGTCGTAATGCAACCTTCCGTGGCCCAAGCCGCCGCTGCGCCTCGCCATCGGGCCTCGTCCAACGTGCAGGGCATCAGTGACGAACAGGTGGTCAACTCGATGATCAGGGGAATCGACTTTCTCATGAACTGCAAGAAGGGGGACAACTGGGAGTATTGGCAGAATCATGAGAAAGTGCGTCCCTCCAATCTCGGCGGCGAGACTGCCCTGGTCCTCTACGCCCTGATTCATGCCGGGCACAGCCTGCAGGACCAGATGGATCCGGAAGATACCAAGCGCATCATGCGGCTGAATCCCAAGTCCGCCGAACTGGCGCCCGTGGTCGCTTATCTCTCGAAAAATGTTCCGGATGGAACCTACACCGCCGGGCTCCAGGCTTCCGCCCTGGCCCTGGCGTATAACAAACGCCGCGATGCCTCGGCCAAGGAAGGACCGCGTATCGGCCTCGAAGCCGCCAAACGCTACCTGCTGGCGGCCATGGGGCCCGATGGTGGCTACACCTATCTGGTTCCTCCCAACCCCGTGAAGAACGAAGGCGCCAAAGAAACCGCCAAAGCCAAGGCGGAAATTGAAAAACGTATCGACGAGGCCAAGAAGAAAGGCGCTGAAGCCAAAAACGCCGGAAACGATCCCGAGTTCCAAAAACAAAAGGCCGAGTATGAGAAGGCCATGGAGGAACTCCAGCGGCTCATGGACACCGGCGGCGGACCCTTCGGACCCATCGGCGATCTGTCCAATGGCCAGTACGGTGCACTGGGCGCCTGGGCCCTGGCCGATGCCGGCTTCGAAATGCCCAACCTCTATTGGAAAGTCTCTGACCGCTTCTGGCACCTGACCCAGGATGAAAGCGGCAGTTGGCCCTATTCCAAAGCCGGATGGCCCTATCATGTCGGCAAAGACAACGAAGTGAAGCCCACCATGGGCGTCGCCGGCATCGCCACGCTCTACATCACGCAGGATTTCGTCGACGACGAGCTGCGGCTGATTCCCAAGCCCGATAAAAACATCGAGCGCGGCATGGCCTGGCTCGATAAGGACTTCAAACCCTCGCCCGATCTTTACTACATGTACGGCGTGGAACGCGTGGGCCTGGCGTCCGGACGCAAGTTCTTCGGCACCACCGACTGGTACCGCGAAGGCGCCGCCTCGCTCATCCAGTCGCAGTCCGGCAGCGGCTCATGGAAGTCCACTTTCTTTAGTGCCGACGAACAGAATTCCACGGCCTACGCGCTGCTCTTCCTGGCCCGCGGACGTTTGCCGATCGTCTTCAACAAGCTGGAGTACAGCGGCTACTGGAACGCCCGCCCCCGCGACAGCGCCAACCTGACCGACTGGATGGCCAAGAATCTGGAAAAACACATCAACTGGCAGACCGTCAACCTCCGGGTATCGCCCGAACAATGGCTGGACGCCCCCGTCCTGCTGATCACCGGAAGCCAGGATCCCAAGTTCACTCCGGAAGACCTCGCAAAATTGCGCACCTACGTCGAGGCCGGCGGGATGATCTTTTCCTCCGCCGACGGTGGCCGCGGCGAGTTCACCGATGCCATGAAGAAGTACCTCACGCAGATCGTCGACGGCAAGTACGAAGTGCGGAACATGTCCAACAACCACCTGCTCTTCAGCAAGGAACTCTGGGCCGACGTGAAGAGTCCTCCCGCGATGCTGGAGAT
>CAIMWO010000044.1 GCA_903845195.1 uncultured Phycisphaerales bacterium | reverse complement strand
GCACGATCGATCGCGTCGTCCTGCTGAACTCCCCCAAAGGTGTCGGCCGCGGCTTGCAGCGCGTCGGCCGCTCCGGTCACAGCCACGGCGGAACCGCCCGGGGCACATTCATCCCGACTGTGCCGGGCGATCTACTCGAGAGTCTGGTCATTGCCGACGCGATGCGTAAGCGAAAGGTCGATGCCATCGTCGTGCCGCGGAATTGCCTCGACGTGCTCGCCCAGCACCTCATCGGCCTGACGCTGCAGGCTGAACCCCACGGTATCTCCACCGAGGACGCCTATGCCCTCGTCATACGCACGTTCCCTTTTGCCAATCTTACGCGCGAGGCCTTTGACCGCACCGTCCAGTTCATCGCCACCCAGGAACTGCGTGAGACCGCCAATGTCACGGCCAAACTCTGGCTTGAACCGTTCGAGATGGACGACGCGACGGAGTCAACCGAAACAACCCATGCCAGCTACGCGAACCAGCGCGTGATTCTCCGCGGCCGGCTCTATCCGCTCCGCAAAGCCGTCCTCGCTCTCTACGCCCAGAACGTCGGCACGATCACCTCCGAAGGACAGGTGAAAGTGAAATGGGAGCGCGGTGGGGCGGCGGGAAAGGGCAGCCAGATCGGCTCGGTCGATGAAGGCTTCGCACAGATCCTCAAATATGGCGACCGCTTCGTGCTCGCCGGCAAATGCGTACGCTTTGTACGCTCCGAAGGCATGACGCTCCTGGTGACCGAATCGCAGGGCCAGTCGCCGACCGTGCCGCGCTGGTTCGGCGGGATGCTCTCCATGGAGCCGGGGCTGGCCGCCACGATCCGCGAGTTTCGCGCCAAAGTGCGGGCCATCGCTCCGGCGGGGCCGGAAGGCATCGCGCGGATGCTGACACGCCAATACCTCGTCGGCGCCGATGCCGCACGCGTCGCCGCCGAATATCTTCACGCCCAATTCCGTTACGCCGACATTCCCGTTGACGGCCATCTGCTCGTCGAGCGCGTTCCCGATGATGCGGCCACGGTGCTGGTTTTCCACAGTATGATCGGTCGGTCCGCCAATGAGGCGCTGGCCCGTCTGGTGGCTTATCGCATGCACAAGCGATTCGGCAGTGGGGGGGCGGAGGGGAAGGATTCAGTCGGCGGGGCGACGGTGGTTGTCGATGACTATGCGTTTGGGATTTGGGTCAATCAGAATTCCGCCGCCCGCCGCGCCGATCGCACTCTCATTCGCAGTCTGCTCACGCCGGAAAATTTCAGAACTGATCTGCTTGCCGCCATGGAAACCAGTGAACTCTTCCGCACCCAGTTCCGTTTCACTGCCATCCGGGCCCATGCGATCCTGCAACGCAAATTCGGCCGCAAGCGCTTCATCGGTCAGATGCAGTCCTATGCCACCAAACTTTACGAAGCGCTGCAGACACATCATCCCGATCATCTGCTCCTGACAGAAACGCGCCGCACGGTCATGGAAGATGTTCTTTCGGCCCCGGCGGCACTGGAATTTCTCCACCGCCAATCCGATCAAAGCCTGCGACTGCTCGACCTCCCCTCACCTTCTCCCTTCGCCTTTGGCCTCTTCGCATGGGGTCATCGCGACACGCTGCAATTAGCCGACACCAACGATTTTCTTCTCGCCATGTATCAGAAAGTTCAGCAGCGTCTGGCCCGGCAATCGCCCGCCGAGCCCGCAACGCTGTTCTGAAGAATGATCAGCCGCCGCCCATCTGGTGATAGACCTTATTCAGCCAGTCCTCGTATTCCATCAGTTGTTGTCTCTGCCGGTAGTGCAGGGCTTCGACCTTGAGCTGGGCGCGGCGGAACAGGCCGCGCGTTTGTCGGTTGGAAACCTCATCACCCCACGCCCCGCGCACCTGCCTCCGCAGGCGAATCAGTTTTCGCCGGTTCAGCAGATGCTGCAAAATCGGATCTTGGAATGACAGCAGAAATACCGCCGAGCCGGGATCTCCCTGGCGCCCGCAGCGTCCGACAAGCTGGTTATCCACGCGCCGCGATTCATGCCGTTGCGTGCCGATGACGTGCAATCCCCCCAGCGTCGCCACTCCCGCTCCCAGCTTGATATCCGTACCACGGCCCGCCATGTTCGTGGCAATGGTCACCGCCCCAAGCTGCCCGGCCTGCGCGACGATATCCGCCTCACGAGGCGCATTTTCCGGCTTGGCGTTGAGCACGTCGTGCACGATCTTCTTATCCTTCAGCACGCGCGACAGCGCCTCGGAATCCTCGATCGAACTTGTCCCCACCAGCACCGGTCGGCCGTGCTTGATCGTCTTCTTGATCTCGGCGGCGACCGCGTTCCACTTCTCCCGCCGCGTGCGATAAATCCGATCGGCCAGGCGAATCCGGCGAACCGGGCGGTGCGTCGGAATCCGCACTACCCGCAGGCGATACACCTTGCGAAACTCCGCGCGTTCTGTCGCCGCCGTTCCAGTCATGCCCGAGAGCTTCTGATACAGCCCGAAAAAATGCTGGTACGTCGTGCGGGCCAGCGTTTCCGACGGCGCATTGATCGGCATGCGTTCCTTCGCCTGCACCGCTTGATGCAACCCCTCGCTCCACGTCCGGCCCTCCATCCGCCGCCCCGTGAATTCATCGACGATTACTACCTCTTCATCATGTACGACATAATGCTGTTCGCGGATGAAGAGCCATTTTGCCCGCAGCGCGTTGATGACCAGGTTCTGCCAGCTTTCGCCGGAGATGCTCGGGGTCTGCGTGTCGGCCAGAATGTTCTGCAGCCGCTGCAGGCCCTCATCCTTCCATTCCAACGTGCGTCTTTCCGGCTTCAAATCGAAATCGTGCCGCGGCCGAAAGCGCTGTGCGAGGTTGTTCGCCCACTCATACGCCCATGCCAGCGGGCTTGGACCCGTCTGACCGGCGATGATCAGAGGTGTGCGGCTCTCATCAATCAGAATCGAATCCGCCTCGTCCACCACCGCGAATTGCAGCGCCCGCATCACGGGTTCCGTGGCGTCGCGCCGGTTCAGCAGCGCCGCGGTGTCCATCTTCGGTTTGTTGGTCTGCTCGTGAATCTTGATCTGATCGCGCAGATAGTCAAACCCGAATTCCTTGTTGGTTCCGTAAACGATATCGCAGCGATATGCCGCACGCCGGTCATCATCCGACATGTTGGAAACGATGACCCCCACGGACAGCCCCAGCGTGTTGTAGAGCGGCGACATGAGCTCGGCATCGCGTTTCGCCAGATAGTCATTGACCGTCACGACATGCACGCCCCGGCCCGTGATGCCGTTGAGCGTTGCCGGCAGCGTGGCGACCAGCGTTTTGCCTTCGCCGGTGGCCATTTCCGCAATCGCGCCGCGATGCAACTCGTACCCGCCGATGAGCTGCACGTTGTATGGCCGCATCTTCAACGTGTGTCGTGCCACCACGCAAACGCAGGCGAAGACCGCCGGCAGATGATCGTCTAGATTTTCGCCATCGCGCACGGCAGCGCGGATACGATCGATATACTGCTTCAATTGTTTGTCCGAATAGCCGGCGACATGGGCTTCCAGTGCGCGGATTTTTCGCAGCAACCTGCGGTATTTCCACGGCACAGCGCCCAGTGCCTCTGGCTGCGAAAGTACCGGTGCGTGAGCGTGAATATCTGTAACCGCGATAGTCATGGGCTCGTTCTGGATCGATCATAGAGTGCTGCACAGCGGCGCTGCACATACGCAATAGTTATCGGCCAATTCAGTCCTCGACCTAAGCCCCGAGCGCCCCCTCGTCGCGGGCCCGGCCGTAACTTTATGCTTCTTCTTTGCGTATCTCGCTTCCCACGTCTACCATTAAGTTGAACGGCATCCGCACTTGCCCGGAATATCCATGGCTGACGCCACTGCCAATCGCCTCATCCACGCGACCAGCCCCTATCTCCTGCAGCATGCCCACAACCCCGTCGAATGGTACCCCTGGGGCCCTGAGGCCATCGAGCGCGCCCGCCAGGAGAACAAGCCGATCTTCCTCTCCATCGGTTACTCCGCCTGTCACTGGTGCCACGTCATGGAGCGCGAAGTCTTCGAAAAGCAGGACATCGCCGCCCTCATGAATGAACATTTCGTGAATATCAAGGTCGATCGCGAAGAGAGGCCCGACCTCGACGACGTCTACATGCTTGCTACGCAAATCATGTCCGGTTCCGGCGGTTGGCCCATGTCCGTATGGCTCACGCCCGATCTGGAACCGTTTTACGCCGGCACGTATTTTCCCGCCGAAGACGGCTTCGGACGCCCCGGCTTCCCGCGCCTCGAACGGGCCCTGGCCGATGCGTGGAAATCCAAAGAGCAGGATCTTCGCGGACAGGCCCGGCGCGTCGTCGAAGCCATCCGCATGCACGCCGATGAATCCGCCTCCGGCGTCGCCCTGGAGGAAATCCCACTCGATGCATGGCTCCACAAGGCTATCGAACAGAACGCCGATCGCTTCGACGCGGCCCATGGCGGTTTCGGCGGCGCGCCGAAATTCCCCCCGCACCAGACCCTCGCCCTCTTCGTCAACCTGCTTCGGAAAAATCCTCCAGCCATCGGGCCGCAGCTCTCCCAAATCACGGAAATGCTCACACGCACGCTCGACGCCATGGCCTCCGGCGGCATCTACGATCACGTCGGCGGCGGCTTTGCGCGCTATTCAACCGACCAGCGCTGGCACGTGCCCCACTTCGAAAAAATGCTCTACGACAACGCCCAACTCGCGGCCATCTACGCAACCGCCGCGACGCAACTCGGCCGTCCTGATTTCGCCCGCATCGCCCGCCAGACGCTCGATTTCTGGCTCCGCGAAATGACCGCCGATAGCGGCGCGTTTTACTCCACCCTCGATGCCGATTCCGAAGGCGTCGAGGGAAAGTTTTATATCTGGACCCTCGATGAAATCTCCCGGGCGCTCGAGCACCAGGACGACGTGAATCTCATCGCCGAGCATTTCAACATCACGCGTGAAGGCAACTGGGCTGAAGGCGGTGCCGGCGCCAATGTTCTACTCATCGATCGTTCCGTCACCGACCTGGCCGCTGCACTCCACAGCACGCTTACCGACCTGCAGCAGCGCATCGACGGCTTATGCACGAAACTCCGCGCCGCGCGCGCGCAACGCGTCCGCCCCGCTCTCGATGACAAGATTCTCACCGGTTGGAACGGCCTGATGATCTCGGCACTGGCCGCCGCCGGCAAGAATCTCGATGAGCCGCGCTACCTTTCCGCGGCGCGCAAAGCCCTCCATTTTCTCTATGCCCATCACGTCGATCCGGATGGCCGCCTCCTTCGCACCTCCCGCGGCATCAGCAACGGCGATCAGCTTCGCAGCCACACCCCGGCGTTCCTCGATGATTACGCGTGCCTCCTCGCCGGCATCATCGATCTGCACGAAGCCACCAACGACCAGCCTCTCCTCCAACGCGCCGTCGCACTGGCCGACATCATGCTCCGTGACTTTTCCGACGCGCGCAACGGCGGCTTCTTCTTCACCGGCCCCCAGCACGAACAACTCTTTGCCCGCATGAAGAACGCCGCCGATAGCGCCACGCCCTCCGCCAACGCCGTGGCCGTTCAAGGACTGCTGCGCCTGTCGCAGTTGACCGGCAGCGATGTCTACCGTGATGCCGCCCATCGCGCCGTCACCGCGTTCGCCCCCGTGATCGAACACAATCCATCATGGTTTCCCACGATGCTTGGCACCCTTGTAAGCCACGAACCGGTCAGCCCCGAACCGGCCGAAATCCCAACCCCGTCCGTTCCGCAGCGTCCCGAAATTTCCGCTCCGCTCGCCTTGGCGCCCATTGCTCTGCTCTCCGGGCGGCCGGGCGATACGCTGACCATCGCCGTCACGCTCCGCGTCGCACCCGGCTATCACATCCAGACCAATCGTCCGCAGGATTCCTCACTCATTGCCACCCTCGGACGTCTGCGAACCACCGCCCCGCTGACCGACCAGCACTGGTCGTACCCCACGCCGCAACACATTACCGAATCCGGGAAAGATCTGGTGGTTTACGTGGGCACCGTCACGCTGACGTCCGTGATTCGCATTTCCCCGCAGGCCCGGTCCGGCTCCTATCCCGTCCGCATCGTCATCGAAGCGCAGGTCTGTGCCGGCAATCGTTGCCTCATGCCCGAGACGCTCGTGGCCGAGACCTCTTTGGTCATTTCTGAATGATTCTCACGTTTTCCCGCCCCTCGGCTCTTCCGTGATTCTACAATGCTACGTTCAACTTTTCGGTGCTTCCCGCCGATAAACAAGTCAGACCTGGCGGACGATCACCTCTCTTTTTTCTCACGTTCGCGTATGAAACATATTTCGCAGATTCACCGAAACCCCGAGCCGCGACCGGTCTCCACGGAGACCCGCGGTCTGCTCGCCATGCCGCCGCTCATCGGCCGCCGCATTCCCCCGTCCCTGCGCCAATCCGCCGGACAAATTCCTCCCGCCGCGTATCGCCGGCTGATCCGCGATTCCAAGGAAACCTACAAGATCTCTGTCCGCAAATGGCGCCGCCACATGTCCGGCATGGCCTATGAACTCCTCTACGACGACGGCAGCATCAAGCGCCTTATCTCCGCCCCGCGTCCACGCAGCCCCGTCTCCGCCGCCATCTTCCTCCACGAAGTCGGCCACCACGCCATTGGCTTTCGCCGCTACGGCTGCCGCTGCCTCGAAGAATATTACGTCTGGCAATGGACCTTCCGCGAAATGACCGGGCGGCGCATCCCCATCACCGACCGCGTCCTCCGCCACTACCACCGCTCCATGCACCACTACGTGCGCCTGGCCAGGAAAAATGGTCTGCGTGAACTTCCTGCCCAGCTTCATGCGTTCGTCGGCTGAACACCGCGCCGCATCCCGCTGTCAGCTGAATTTTTCCGTTGCTCCCAATCCCATCCCATCACGGCGCAAAATGCGGTGGATTCTTTTGGGCCATCAGCGCCCCCAGCTTGGCGCCAATCGCTTCCAAAATTTCCGCGGGCTCGCTCATACGTCCCACGCCCACCGTCCGGCACGCCTGCCATCCCTCGCCCGGCCCGATGAATTGCACCCCATCTTCAAACACCTGCTTGGCATTCCGCTGCGTTGCGGGATGATTCCACATCTCTTCGTTCATCGCCGGCGCCACCAGCACGCGCTTCGGATCCGCCGCCAGCAGCAGCGTGCTCACCAGATCGTCCGCGATGCCATGGGCCATCTTGCCCAGCATGTTCGCCGTGCATGGCGCAACGAGTATCAGATCGCAATGCTGGGCCAGCCGGATGTGCTGGGGGTCTTTCGTATCGACGTGCGTAAAAAGATCGGTATACACCGGATTGGCCGAGAGCGCTTGAAACGTCGTCGTCCCCACGAAATGCTGCGCCCGTTCGGTCATGGCGACATTGACGCTCGCCCGCGCCTGCGCCAGTTTGCTCACTACATCGCAAACCTTGTACGCCGCGATGCCGCCGCAGACGCACACTAAGATAGAACGTCCTGACAGATCCTGTTTCATCCCCTAATTGTAACGGATCGTCGTCTGCATATCATTGTAAACTTCCCGCGTGCTTGAGAAGATTGGTGACAAGCTTTCTAGCTTGATGCCTGCCAGACTGAGGTGCCAAATGACCCGATGCGAATGGGCCACGACGCCTATTTATGAGACCTACCACGACACCGAGTGGGGCGTTCCCATCCACGATGACCGCCTCCTGTTCGAGTTTCTCATCTTGGAAGGGGCCCAGGCTGGCCTCAGTTGGCTCACCATCCTCCGAAAGCGCGACGCCTACCGCAAAGCGTTCCACCACTTCGACCCGGTCAAGGTCGCCCGCTACAGTGTCAACGACACGCAGCGCCTGTTGGCCGATGCGGGCATCGTCCGCAACCGCCTCAAGATCGCCTCGGCCATTCAGAACGCCCAGGCCTTCCTTAAAGTCCAGGAAGAGTTCGGCACCTTCGACGCCTACATCTGGCGTTTCGTCGATGGCCGCCCGCTGCAGAACGCCTGGCAGTCGCTCAAGCAAATCCCCCCGCGCACGCCGCTCTCCGATGCCCTCAGCAAGGATCTCCGGCAGCGCGGCTTCAAGTTCGTCGGTTCCACCATCTGCTATGCCCACATGCAGGCGACTGGCATGGTCAACGACCACCTCATCACCTGCTTCCGCCACAAAGAAGTCGCCGCCCTCTCCCCGCGCGTCAAGAAGAGCAAATAAAAAAACGCCCAGGAGTAACCCGGGCGTTTCTTGTTTCTTGTTTCTTAATTCTTGCTTCCCTTACAGCTCTTCTCCGAGCGCCTTCTTGGCTTCCGTAATGCCTGGGCTCTTCTCCCGGTCGATGCCGATCTTCCCCTGAAGAATCTCATCCATGATCACTTCCAGATCGCTGCGGCCATTGCGTTCCACCAGCGGACGCGCGCCGTTGATCAGTTCGCCCCAGCGATGTTGCACCAGCGCACAAACCTTAAACCGTCCGCCCAAACGGTGCACGATTTCGTCGCTCTTGAGTGCTTCAATCATTTCGTTTTGCTCCTGTCGCTAAAAGAGGGGCTGCTGTTCGTCGCCCCGGAATTTTCGGATAGCCTTCTTGATCGTTTCGCACGTCTTGTCGACGCCGTGATCCTCGTTGACCACCAGCAAGTCGTAAATGCCGGTCGCCTCGGCCATGTGAATTTCCTGCTTCGCTTCCATGAAACGCTGCTGGATCGTCGCCTCGTCGTCGCGCCCGCGATCACGCAGACGCTTCAGCAGATCCTTCTCGCTCGGCGGCAGGATAAATACGCCCAGCGCCTCGGGGAACAGTTTGTGGACCTGTATGGCCCCCTGTACCTCGATCTCCAGCAAGATCGTCCGACCCGCCTTTACCCCGTCTTCCACGGGCTTTTTCAGCGTACCGTACCAATTGCCGAATTTCTCAGCATACTCTAAAAGCTCCCCCGCCTCAAGCAGCTTCCGAAATGTCGGATGATCCACAAACTCGTATTTCTTCCCTTGCGCATCCTGCGGCTTCGCCTGCCGCGTCGTCGCCGATACTGCGAACTCCGCCGGCAACTCCGCCGCCAGCTTCCGGCAAACCGTCGATTTCCCTACCCCCGAAGGCCCGGAAATAAAGACCAGCAACCCTGGATGACAAGTATTCGTGTGCGACATGGGCTGTGTAAATTCAGCAATTGGGCCATTTGTTAAGTTGGTAACTTCCCCGCAATTACCAGATTACCAAATTACCAGATTACCGAATCCTCCTCTTATTCCACATTCTGAACCTGTTCCTTGATGCGATCGATCGCCGACTTCATGTCCACCGTCAGCCGCCCGATGCTCGCGTCGTTCGCCTTGCTCGCAATCGTGTTCGCCTCGCGCAGCATTTCCTGGGCGATAAAGTCCAGCTTCCGCCCCGCCTGTTCTTCCTTCTGGCACACGTGCGTGAACTGCTCGATGTGCCCGCCCAATCGCGAAATCTCCTCGCTGATGTCGGCCCGATCCGCAAACAACGCCACTTCGCGCAGCAAATCCGTATCCGAAAGCGACAGCTTCGCATCGCTGAGCATCTGCGACACGCGGTTCTTCAGTTTATCGTGATAATCCTTCGCCACCTTCGGCGCCAGCGTCGTCACCTGCCCCAGCGCTTCCTTGATCACATTCAGGTGCTTCTGCAGGTCGGCCCACAGGGCCGCCCCTTCGCGCTTCCGCATCTCGGTCAGCTTGACGATCGCTTCTTTGACCAGCCGCACCACCAGTCCCTGATGCGTCGCCAGATATTCCGACGTATTGTCGCCGGCTTCCACCACTCCGGGCAGCAGGAACAGCGTCGCGAGGTCCATCTGCTTGGAACCCCCCAGCGACGTTTCCAAAATCTTGATATGGTCGAGATACGTCTTGAGAACCTGTGTGTTGATCTGCACCGCAGATGTCGAAACCTGGTCCTTCACCGCCACGGTCAGCACGATCGAGCCTCGTGCCACGATGTCCCGCAGCAGCCGGTCAATCTCCGGCTCCAGCAGCGCCAGCCGGTCCGGCAGCTTGATCACCGCCTTGAAGAAGCGGTTGTTTACTGCGCGAATCTCCACCGCACACGAAATGCCGTGGTCATCCGCGGACGCCGAACCAAAACCCGTCATGCTGGTCAACATAGAGCCATCACCTTCTGAGCGTTTCGATGCACATCACTTGGGCTGAGTCGCCGGCGGAACCGCGGTCTCGGGCACCTTCGGCGCTTCGGCCGTCGTCGGAGTTGCCGGCGTCTTGACCGAATTGGTGATGTCTTCGATGGACTTGGAAATATCCTCGGGTGCCATGTTGGTCGCGGCCGGAGTGGGCGTTTTGATCGTGCCCTTTCCGGCTTCCGTGTAGTCCCGGTAGCGGTAATTCAGCCAGATACCCATCAGCATAAACACGACAAACAACACCACCGTCACGGTCGTGAACACGTCGCCGGTCTTCGTTCCGAAGGCTGACGAACTGCCCCCGCCGGAGCCAAACGCGCCCGACAGCCCGCCACCGCGGCCGCGCTGTACCAGCACCACCATGATCAGCAGCAGGGCAATGAGGATGAAAACAAACGTCAGAAAAGTAATCATGTTCGTCCAACCGTAAGAGGACTGAAAAAGGGGCCAGGATTCATTATCCGACCCCTCGACTATGCATTTATTTCTTCGCCGCGGCCGCCGCGGTGATGATGCCCATGAATTCGTCAACCTTGAGCGATGCTCCGCCGACCAGGGCTCCGTCGACATCCGGCTGGCTCATCAGCTCCGCCGCGTTCGAGGCCTTTACCGACCCGCCGTACTGAATGCGGATTCCCGCAGCGGTCGCCGCATCGAAAATCTTCGCCAGTTCGCCGCGAATAAACGCGTGAACTTCCTGCGCCTGCTCCTTCGTGGCGTTCAGTCCCGTTCCGATCGCCCACACCGGCTCATACGCAATCACCAGTTGCCCGGCCTTGGACTTGTCCAGTCCTTTGAGCCCTTCAACCAACTGCGTCTTGCAGACGTCAAACGTCTTGTTCGCCTTGCGCTCTTCGATCTTCTCGCCCACGCACAGAATCGCCACCAATCCCGCATTGATGACCGCATGCAGCTTCTTGTTGAGCAGCGCATCGGTCTCGCCGATCACATGCCGCCGCTCCGAGTGGCCGACCAGCACGTACTTCACGGCCAGGTCGGTCAGCATCGACGCACAGACTTCGCCCGTGAACGCTCCGCCCTTTTCAAAATACATGTCCTGCGCCCCAACGCCCACCGGCGAGCCCTTCACGGCAGCCGCCACGCAATCAATGTGCACGAACGCCGGAATCACCCCGACCTCCGTGCTGCCAAACGCCCCGGCCTTGGCCGCCAGCCCCGACGCCAGCGCGACTGCCTCAGCCTTGGTTAGATTCATCTTCCAGTTACCGGCAACAAACGGTTTACGCATGACAATTGTTCCTTGACGTCTCAACGTCCTTCAAGAAGTAACCATGACCCATTGGCTCCGGACCATGATTTCAAACCCAAGTTAAAGACCTCTGTGCATCCTCGGTGGAATTTAGTGGCTCAGCGTTGAAAGACCACTCACACCGCCACTGGCGATCCTTTGACCGCCGGCGTCGTCGTAAATTTCTTACCCAGCACGCCGGCAATCGCCGCGAGCTCTTTCATCAACTGCGAAAAAGTCTCCGGCAGCAGTGCCTGCGGACCATCGCACAACGCCTTGCCCGGACAATCATGACATTCAATCATCACGCCATCGGCGCCGGCCGCAATCGCCGCCCGCGCCAGCGATGGCACAAACTGCCGATCGCCCGCCGCGTGACTCGGATCCACAATGATCGGCAAATGCGAGAGCGACTTGACCACCGGCACAGCCGACACATCCAGCGTATACCGCAGCGACGTCTCAAACGTCTTGATCCCGCGCTCGCACAAAATCACCTGCCGGTTGCCCTGCGAAAGCACATATTCGGCGGACATCAGCCATTCGCCAATCGATCCGGCAAGCCCGCGTTTGAGCACCACCGGCTTGCGCGTCTTGCCCACCTCGAACAGCAGATTGAAATTCTGCATGTTCCGCGCGCCGATCTGAAATACATCCGTGTACTTCTCGATGATCGACACGTGCCGCGTGTCCATCACTTCCGTGATCACCGGCATATTGTTTTCGCGCCCCGCATCCCGCAACCATTTGAGCGCATCCTCGCCATGTCCCTGGAACGAGTACGGCGATGTCCGCGGCTTGTAGGCCCCGCCCCGCAAAACCGTTGCCCCCGCCGCCCGAACCTCCCGCGCCAACTGATGCACCATCGCTTCATCTTCGCAGGCGCACGGCCCGGCGATCGCCATGCAATTGCCGCCGCCGACCTTCACCGTCCCACCGGCCGGACAACCGATCTCGATGACCGTGTCATCCTTGTGAAACTCGCGTGACGCCAGCTTGTACGGCTTCATGATCGCGACGACCTGTTCCACCCCGTTGATCGCCTTCAGATGCTCGGCATCGACTTTGACTTCCTCGCCCACCACCCCAATGACTGTGCGGAATTGGCCGCGAGAAAGATGCGCCTGCAGCCCCAGCCCCTCAATCTGCGAGACAATATCCTTCACGAGGTCTTCCGAGGCCTCGGGTTTCAAAATCACGATCATCAGGCACCGATTCCGGCAAGCGCACGGGTCACTTTTGAGAATCCACCATTATGCGGCATTTCCCCCCACCTTTCCAGCGATCCAAGCCGAACCGTCAGGCCCGTAATGATCGGCCGGAAGGCGATCCCCAACTCCGCTATCGGTGTTAAGATGCTCCCATGCACCTGCGCTTTGCGGATATCTATTGGTTGATCCCCGGTCTCGCGGTCGTTGCGCTGGCTGCGGGGTTGCTCGTTCGCGCCGGCGGGCATTCGCTGCGGTGGCGGGTGATCTGCATTGCACTGCCGATGGCGGCGGCGCTCGCCGCGTGCCTGGCGCTGGCCGATGCGACGTTGTCCTGGTCGCCGGCAGCCAGGCAGGTGGTCATTCTGCTGGATCTTTCGGCGAGCACGCGCAGCAGCCCGTGGCGCGATCCGCAATGGGTGCGGGCGCTGGCAGGGGAACGGTTGCCGGCGGCGACGCGGTTGACCGTGGTGGGATTCGCCGATCGCCCACAGATGCTGCTGTCGGATGTTCGCGCCGGCGATTCTTCCGGTTGGCCGCTGGATTGGACGGTGCCCACCGGAACGCAAACGAATCTTCGCGCCGCCATGGACTGGCGTAGCGACGAAGAGTTGCGAACCGGCGCCCTGGCTCCGCGCTGGTTGATCACCGACGGTTTGGCCGATTCCCCGCTTCCCGCCGGCGAAGTGGTGCCCTTCGATCTGGCTTACACCATCCAGCCGCCGTCTAAGCCGGATGTCGCGATAGCCGAGTTGTTATTGAAGCGTTCGCCCGATCCTGCCGCTCCGACGGAGCTTTGGGTGCGACTTCGCGCCACCGGTCCTGTCCTGCCTGCCGCAAAGGCGACGGTCGAAATTCTCCGCGACGAGATGCTGCTGGCCAGCCAACCGTTTTCGTTCGCGGGTCCGGGCGACCGCTGGCTATCTGTGCGAACCACCGAGCTTTTGGCCGATCATCCGGTGCGTCTGGCGGCCCGCATTCATTCGGCGATGCCCGATCCCTGGCCGGAAAACGATGCTGCGTCCCTGCTGTACGTGGCCGAAGGGCCGCCGCGGATATTGCTTGTGGAGCCGGCGGCCGACACCCATCCGCCGCTGGAAAAACTGCTCGCCGCATCCGGCAACCGCATCCTTACGATTCGGCCAGCTGAGCTTCCGCTGGATGTCTCATCGCTGGTTGCGCAAGGCTGGCAGATCATCACCCTGGACGACGTTTCCGCCGCGCCTGACGCCATCCATCCCGAACTGCAATCACTCACCCCCGCACAGGCGCACGTGCTGGAAGATTTCGTGCAGCACACCGGCGGGGGGCTGCTCATCGTCGGTCGCGCGCACGCGTTCGGCCCCGGCGCTTACGCGGAGGGCGAGGCCGTGCTAGAACGGCTCTCACCGCTGCTTTCGCAGCCTCCGAAGCGTCCCGCCGCTCATATTGTTTTTCTGCTCGATGCCAGCGCTTCGATGAACGAACGAGCTTCGGACAAACTTCCGGAGCGTAAATTCACACTCACGGCCCGCGGCGTGCAGTCGGCGCTCGAACTGCTCAAAGCCGACGACACGATTTCCGTGCTGACATTCAATGGCGCTGCGGATGTGATCGCGTCGGGTCCGAAGTCCGCGATCGAATCGACGCTGGCGGGTAAGTTGAATGCGGTGCATCCGACCAGCACCACCACGCCGGACACGGCGCTGGATCTGTTGGAGCCGCTGATGCCACCTGCGCCGCCGAAGCCGGACGAGAGTTCGACGATGCTGGTGCTGCTTACGGACGGCGAGATTCCCAAGATGGATCTGCCCAAATGGCAAGCGTTGCTGGGCCGGGGCAAGACGGCGCTGACGATTGTCGCCCCGCAACCCTCGCCCGATTCCCCCGACGCTCTCAAAAAGCTCGCGATTGCTGTGCATGCCGGCTGGCTGGTCTACGACGACGAGTCGCAGTGGACGGCATTGCTGCGGCGAGCGGTGGCCGAGCGCATCATGGGCCGCGCTCAAACCTCTCCGCTGGATTGGTTCAGCACCGCGCAGGCACCCGATCCGGCACTCAGCGGGCGCACCACACAATGGATCGAAACCTGGCCTGCCCCCAATGCGGCGCTTTGCGCCGCCCCCGGACCGGCCTCGGCCAGCGGGGAATTCAGGACCCCCAATGCTGCATTCTCCCCAACCGTCCTGGCGGCGACCGCCCACCGCGGGCTCGGCAACGTCGCGGCGATTTCGTTCCATGACGATTCGCCTGCCTATCGCGAGTTTCTCGCCCAGCTCACCCGGGGCATCACACCGCCTCCTGGCGACCGTCGCTTCAGTCTGACGGCGCGTCGCGAAGGCGGGCGCTGGCTGCTTCGTGCTGAAGGGCGCGACGAGCGTGGTTTTCTCAACGACCAGTCCCTTTCGGCCCGTATCCTCACCGCCGCGGACGACCGGGCCGCCGCAACGATCGCGCTGCCACAAGTTGCCCCCGGCGTTTACGAAGCGTCCGTCGATGCGGGCGATTCCTTCGCTGCGATTATTACCCGCAAGGATGCGCAGGGCGATACGCTGGTGGGGCAACTTCGCCCGCCATGGGTTGCCACGTCCGAATACCCCGCGTCGGTAGAGCCTGCCGCGCTGCCTGAAGATGCGACATTCCTGGATGCCAGCGAAAAGGAGCCCGCACAATGGGCGCCGCGCCTGACCGGCTGGACATGGCATGTGTCAAATCCGCTGTGGGTTCTGGCGATTCTTTTTTCACTGGCGGCGCTGTGGCTGCGGCGGGGAAGACAGGGCCATGGTGGGTAGTTGAGTGGTGATGATTCACCCATCCGCATTTTCTCCGGTACAATTCGCACATGCTCGAGCGCACCGCACATTCCAACGGTCTAGTGACCTACCAGTCTCCGCTGCTGGCCGGGCGCGGCGTTGTCCATGCGTTCAGCACGCGTATCGGCGGCGTTTCGTTGCCGCCGTTTGACTCGCTGAATCTTGGCAATGCACAGGAAGGCCCGCAGGATGCTCCGGGCAATCTGGAAGAAAATTTTCGCCGCCTGCAGGAAGCCCTCGACGTGCCGGACCATCTGCGGGCCTGGGTGCGGCAGGTGCATGGACGGATGGTGGAGTTGCTCGAGCCGGAGCCGGAAAATGAGTACGCGGAATCGGTTGAAGCAGAGATTCGGGATCGGTTTGCAGGGCAAACGGCGGCTGATGCGATGGTGTCGACGGTCAGTCGCGTGTTGCTGACGATTCGGGTGGCGGATTGCGTGCCGATATTGCTGGCGTCGGCCGATGGGAAGATTGTGGCGGCGGTGCATGCGGGGTGGCGCGGGGTGATAGGGAACATTGCGGCCAAGGCGGTGCGCACACTCCATGAGGTCGGTGCGGCACCGGAGAAATTATTCGCGGCCATCGGGCCTTGCATCAGCCTGGAGCATTTCGCAGTTGGCCCGGAAGTGGCGGCGGAGTTCTATGGGCACGATTTGAGTGAGTGCGTGTCGAAGGCGTTCTGTGCCAATCCGCACGTCGACCTACAGCGGGCGGTACGCATCCAATTGCGACGCGCCGGCATGGCGGAAGAGCGGATCGATGGACACAGCGTATGCACATACCGCGATCAGGCGGACTTTTTCTCGCATCGACGGGATCAGGGGAAAACGGGGCGATTGGCCGCGCTGATCGGCGCGCGGCGATGATGCAAGGCGGCGGTTTTCCGGCCGCCAGTTCACCATTGCCGCGGCCTCCTGCTACAATATTCCTTCTTGTGATGACTGGAGCAACCATGCAGTTTGTCAAAATGCACGGCATCGGCAATGACTATGTGTATGTCGATGCCTTCCATCAGCAGATCGCCGCGCCGGAGAAATTGGCGGTGAAGGTGGCGGATCGGCATTTTGGGATCGGGGGCGACGGGCTGATCCTGGTCGCCCCGCCGACGGATGCCGGCCACAATGCCGGCGCGACAGTGCGCATGCGCATGTTCAATGCTGACGGTTCGGAATCCGAGATGTGCGGCAATGGTATCCGGTGCGTGGCGAAGTTCGCGTATGACCGGAACCTGTCGCGGTCTAATCCAATGAAAATCGAGACTGGCCGCGGGGTGTTGACGCTGGAGTTGGCGGTTTCCGAAAGCCGCGTGCAGGCGGCGACGGTCAATATGGGCACGCCGATTCTGGATTTGCCGTCGATTCCGGTGGACCCCGCGCGGGCCGAACCGGCCAACCATGCGCATGTGTACAGTATCTCGGTTGAAGGGCGGCCGTATCTGGGCGTTTTTGTCTCAATGGGCAATCCGCACATGACGATTTATGTGGACGACGTGCAGGCGATCGACCTGGCGACGATCGGGCCGAAGCTGGAACATCACAAGGCGTTTCCGCGGCGGATGAACGTGCATTTTGTGCAGGTGCATTCGACGGGAGAAGTGACGATGCGGACGTGGGAACGCGGCTCGGGAATTACGCTGGCCTGCGGAACGGGAGCGTCGGCGGTGTGCGTGGCGGGAGTGCTGGTTGGCAAGACGCAGCGTAAGATTCTCGCGCATCTGCCCGGCGGCGACCTGACCCTGGAGTGGCGCGAAGCTGATGGGAATGTATACATGAGCGGGACGGCAACCGAAGTGTTCAGCGGCGAGTGGTTAAGCAACTAAATGCATCGTCGGACCATCTCGCGTGGGGAATATTCTATGAATCTCAACTTTCTGGCTCAAACAACAACCACGAGCCCAACGGCATCGCAGCCCGTCTCGAACGCCGCGGAGAAAGCCGAAACTCACGAGGTCGTGGAGTCGTCGTCGCTGCATATCCGGTGGGAGCACTGGCTGAAACCGCCGTCGTTGACAATGGCCGGAAGTGCGGCGGGCATTCTCTTACTTACCCTGCTGGTCGGGTGGTTACTGGGTCGGACCTTTCGGAAACTGCTCGAGAAATACCAGCTCATCCGTTCGCTGCGCTGGGGCACCTTCGCGCTGGCGATCTATTTCGCCCTCATCGCGCTGCATCCCGGCCGGATGGTGGATACCAACGATATTCTTTCGCTGATCCTGCACAAAGCGTTTGCTGCGATATTCTGCCTCATTGTCTTGCGCGTGTTCGATCACATCGTGGTGATACCGCTGCTGACCCGCGGTGGGAAGGTACCGCTCTCGCGGTTCGTGCATCAGATCGTGATGGTGGTCCTGGCGATCTTTGTGATATTGGGATATGCGTCGTGGGCGTTTCACATCGATCTGACGAGCGTGCTGGCGGGATCGGCGGTGATCTCGATCGTGCTGGGGTTGGCGCTGCAGGAGACGCTGGGGAATTTTTTCTCGGGGATGGTGATGCAGGCCTCTTCGCCGTTCCAGCTGGGCGACTGGATCCAGGTGGGCGATGCGAACGGCCCCACCGGCCGCGTTACTGACATGACCTGGCGTGCCGTGACACTCATTACCGGTGAAGGCAATGCGGTGCAGATTCCCAACGGGGTGGTGGCCAAACAGCAGATCGTCAATTTTCATCTGCCCGCGCGGTCGACAGTCAGCACGATCAAAATCGGGCTCGACCATAACCTGGCGCCGCACGATGCGCAACGTGTGTTGCTACAGGCGGTGAGCGACACGCCCGGAACGCTGCAGACGCCGGCGCCGTCGGTGTCGCTGGTCGATTATGCGGACTCCGCGATCATCTATGCAGTGGCCTTCTGGGTGGCGGATCCGTCGCAGAAGGGGGGCGTCGAGAACGAGGTGCGGCGAAATGCGTGGTATCGAATTCGCCAAGCGGGGTACACCATTCCGTTTCCCATTCGTACGGTGGAACTGGTTCGCGTGCGCTCGCGGCACGCGGAGGGGCAAGTGCCTGCCGAGACCGAGCGCATGGAGGCGATCCGCAAAAGCCCGTTCTTTGCGAAGCTCAGCGAAGAACCGCTGACGCGTCTGGCGCGTGATGCCCGTGAACTGACGCTCCATGCGGGACAGAACGTCTATCGCCAGAACGACCACGGGGACAGCTTCTTTATTCTAACCGGCGGCAGCGTTGAGATTTTCGCCCAAACCGCACAGGGGACGGATGTGAGCGTGGGCATCATCAATGCGCCCAGCCATTTTGGCGAGCTCTCCGCGTTGACGGGCGAACCGCGGCCGACAACTATTCGGGCCAAGTCCGACATAGTTGCAGTGGAGATCACGCGCGGGCATCTGCACGATGTCTTTGCTGCCGCGCCGGCGCTCATGCAGCATATGAGCGAACTGGTCACGCAGCGGCAGAAGGAACGGGATGCGCAGCTAAAGAAGGCCGGAGCCGAGCGCAAGGCGGATCCGCCGTCAGCACATCAGGAGTCCGTGTTGGAGAAGATGAAGTCGCTCTTCTCGCGGCTGCATCATTGAGCCGCACCCCCGAAACCGGCCCGCGCACCCGCATTGCTACCGGGGCGTTGTCAACTCACCAGGCAGAGCCGGTAGCCATCGGGATCGCGCAGCTCGACAGCGCGGCCGTAGAACTCATCCGACGGCGGCGCAGTAAATTTCACTCCGCGCGAGCCCAGCGCCGCGTATGCCGCATCCACGTCGTCGATGTTGAGCACGAAAACGGGCGCCCCAGCGGAGGCGACCTTGGCGGCATCCTCACCGAGCACGAGAGCGGCGCCCGCCGTCAGTTCGATCAACGCCACCTTGGCCTCTTCAATTTCAAAGCCTATGGCGAACCCTAACTGGTCATGATAGAAACGCAGGCTCTCTGCCAGGCTACGCACGTAATAAACCGGGTGAGTCGTCCGCACTTTTCCTTTGAGCATGCATCATTCCTTTTGCTGGCGAACACCAATACTTATCAAAATAACGTATCCGGCTTTTCGACGGGCTTGTCGATGCCGAGATGAGCGTAGGCGGCGGAGGTCATCTGGCGGCCTTTGGGGGTGCGGCGGATAAAACCGATTTGCAGCAGGAAGGGCTCGACGACATCTTCGAGGGTGTCGCGTTCTTCACCCATGGTGGCGGCGAGGGCTTCGATGCCGGCCGGGCCGCCTTCGTAATCGCGGGCCAGCGTCGCAAGAAAGCGGCGGTCGAGCGGATCGAGCCCCAACGAATCGATGCCTTCGAGAGCGAGCGCTTGTTCGAGAACATCATGCGTGAGTTTGCCATGGCTGCGGACGACGGCGAAGTCGCGGACGCGCCGGAGAAGCCGGTTGGCGACGCGCGGCGTACCACGGGAACGCGAAGCAATTTCCAGCAGCGCGCTGCTGTCGGCGGGAAGTTTGAGGAGTTCGGCGGAGCGGGAAGCGATCTTGAGCAGATCGGCGGGCGAGTAGTAGTTCAGATGATGGGCGATGCCGAAGCGCGAACGCATGGGCCCGCTGATCAGGCCGGTGCGGGTGGTTGCGCCGATCAGCGTGAAGGGCTGGATCGGGATGTTCATAACCTGCGCATGGGCGCCGGAATCCATGACGACGTCGATCGAATAATTTTCCATGGCCGGGTAGAGATATTCTTCGACGATGTGGCTCATGCGGTGGATTTCATCGATGAAAAGCACGTCACCATGCTTGAGGTTGGTGAGGATGCCGACGAGATCGGCGGGTTTCACCAGTGCGGGGCCGGAAGTGATCTTCGGCGGGTTGCCGTTCATTTCGTCGGCGATGATGTGCGCCAGCGTGGTTTTTCCCAGGCCCGGAGGCCCGGAAAGCAGAACGTGCTCCATCGGCTCGGAACGTTTTTTTGCGGCTTCGACGGCGATGCGGATGCGTTCGATCAGTTCCGGCTGGCCGATGTATTCGTGCAGTTTGCGCGGCCGCAGGGCCGGATTGGCGGCCTCCTGCGGGAGATCCTGCGGTTGTTCGTTGGCAGAGATGATCCGTTCGCGCGCCATGTCAAACCCCCGCCTTCAAACGGAACACGGCAGGCACGATTTTCTGTGGATCTTTCAGCGTGGGATCGACCTCGCAAACACGCCGCACCCACCCTTCGGCATCGTTACGCCGTTCGCCCAGGGTCACCAGCGCCGCGATCGCGCCTTGCTGATAATCGGGCAGACGTTCGATCGGAACTGCGGCGGCTTCGCCGACGGCGAATTTGTCCACCTTGCCGTGAAGTTCCGCGATAATCTGCTCGGCGGCACGTTTGCCGATCTGGGGCAGGCTGGAAAGCTTGCGGGCGTCTTTCAGGGCGATGGCTGAGGCGATCTGCCCAACCGGGATGGCCAGGGCACGCAGGGCCTTGCGCGTGCCGATACCCTTGACGGTGGTGAAGAGTTCGAAAAATTCCTTATCGACGGGACGGAGGAAACCGAGCATTTTTGGGGCAAGCTGGCCGAAGCTGGCATTGCCTTCGATGTATTCCAGCGTGAAGAAGGTGACGTTCTGGCCGATTTTGGTTTGCAGGAACGCGATGTCCGCGACGGGCACCATCAATTCGTGCGTGAGGTCGCCGAGCGTAACGTGGACGCTTTCTTCGCCGACGTATTCGAGTTTTCCGGAGAGTCTGACGATCATGCGAGCATCATCGTCGTGGCGGGATGTTAGGTCAATGGTATGGTTACTGGTCGTCGACAAGGGCGTCGTGGGGGGATTCGATTTTGGCCGTATAGAGACCGACCTTGTTGTTGCAGAGGGAGATCTTGAAATCGTCGCCGACCAGCACGAGGCGTTCATTAGTGTCTTTGTCGGCCAATTGTTTCATGGCGTCGGAAAACCACGCCTCCGCATTCTTCCAATTGGGTGCGAACGTCCGCGTGAATTCGCGAACCAGCTGGGTGTTTTCTGCGAGCCGTTCTTTGGGCGCATCGGCGGAAAACGACAGCGTCAGCGTTGCCCAATACACGCGATGGCGATCGGTCTTCATGGTAAGCGTACAGGCATTTGCCGGGAGGGTTGCGGTGACCGTCACCAGCGACGACCCGCCTGACGTTCCGATGGTGGTCACATTGTTGTCGAACCGCAGCGCGACGAAATCGCTGGCGGCATCGTAGCCGGTCTTCAACGCCCACATGTGGGTTCGTTGTGCCGCGGCATCCGCGGGATCATCGGGAGCTTTCGCAGCCTCCGGCGCAGGCTTGGCGACAAGCTCGAGCAATTGGCCTTTCATAGCCTCCATCTGTGCGGCCAGGGCCTTGTTTGATGCTTCCAGTGTTGCAACGCGCTTCATTGCCGGCTCGGCCTGGGTCCATTTGCTTCGATTGTCCGCGATCTGCCGATCCAGCGCCTTGACCTGCGCCTGCGCATCGAGCAATTTCTTTTGCGCACTTTCCAGTTCAGTTTTCAATGCCGCCGCCTGCGTCGCATTTCTCTCCAGTGCGGCGATGCTCGCCCCGTTTGCCGCCAGCTCGGTTTGCGCCGCCGCTAGCTGCTGACGGGCCATTTCCATAGCCGCAACCATCTGCGCGGCCTTCCCTCCGTTGGCCCCCTCGAGCGCGGCACTGTGCGCCTCCGCCTGATGCAGCAGGGCTTCGGTTTGCCGCAGTGATTCCGCAAGATGATTTTGCTCAGCCACGGCGAGCGACATTTGTTGCCGAGAATGCTGATTTGCGAAGTACAATCCGGCCGTCAGGGATACGAGCAGCACCACCGCGGCCGCCATCAGCGGAAGCACCACGCGTCGCAAGATCCCGCTGGAAGCCAGCGTGCCCGATCCCAGGGCGAGGCCGCGAGTGACATGCGATACGAGAATGCGTTTAGACAACGCGGATTGCACGGCATGCGTCGCCTCTGCTTCGTCAACACCCAGCACCACGGGCTGGCCGGTCGCCGCATCTTTCCCATGCACGTTCCAACGCAATTTCATGCTCCTTGCCGGGTCCGCACAGGGATACCCACCCTCTATGTTTCGGCCAAATTGACCGATAACGTGAGGCTTTGAAATGCAAATTTATGAACTCGCCGCGTATTCCCGGATACCATGAGGCATCATTGAATGGAGGCGACCATGTCCACTTCCTCAAAGACTCCCCTCACCCGCAGCGAAACCGATTCCCTCGGCTCCCTCGAAGTCCCCGTCACCGCCTACTACGGCATCCAAACCCAACGCGCCATCCACAACTTTCCCATCTCCGGTATCCTCATGCCACGCCCCTTCATCCACGCCCACGTCCTGCTCAAGAAAGCCGCCGCCACCGTCAACCGCGATCTCGGCCTTCTCAAACCCGAACTCGCTGCCGCCATCATCCAAGCCGCCGACGAAATCCTCGCCGATGCGCTCTGGTCCCTCGATCAATTCCCCGTTGACGTCTACCAAACCGGCAGCGGCACCAGCACTAATATGAATGTCAATGAAGTCCTCGCCAGCCGCGCTAATGAAATCCTCGGCGGCAAACGAGGCGATAAGTCACCGATCCATCCAAACGACCATGTCAACCTCGGCCAATCCTCCAACGATACGATTCCTACATCGCTGCACGTGATGGCCCTCAACCTGATGGAAGAACAACTCTCACCAGCGCTATTGCAACTGCGCGAATCGCTTATGACAAAATCCAAGCAATTCTGGGACATCGTCAAGACCGGCCGGACGCATCTTCAGGACGCCACCCCCATTCGTCTCGGACAGGAATTTCTCGGCTATGCCGGGCAAATTCACGAATCCATAAAGCGGATGGTTGGGGCTCGCGTCGAACTTAGTGACCTCCCTATTGGCGGTACCGCAGTAGGCACCGGCATCAATGCCCATCCCGAGTTCGCTAAGCGGATGTGCGCACAACTTGAACTGCGCGGCGGGCTTGTCGAAGCCAAGAATCACTACCACACTCAAGCCACTCTCGACGCCCCTGTTGCCGCCCACGCCCAATTGAAAACAATCTCCGTCTCCCTCACCAAAATCGCCAACGACATTCGTTGGATGGGCTCCGGCCCCCGCGCCGGTCTTGGAGAAATCGAAATTCCCGCCGTCCAGCCCGGATCCTCCATCATGCCCGGTAAGGTCAATCCCGTGATCTGCGAATCCGTCCTCATGGTCTGCCAGCGTGTCATCGGCAACGATGCCACCCTTACCACTGCCGCCCAACAGTGTAATTTCGAACTCGCCATGTCTCTCCCCCTCGCCGCCCACCTGCTGCACGAATCCATCACGCTACTCGCCCACGCCTGCACCAACTTCGCAACGCAATGCATAGACGGCATCAAACCCACCGAGCGCGGCCCCGCCCTCGTCGAATCCGGCCTCATGCTCGCCACCGCCCTCGCCCCCCTGATCGGCTACGAAGCTGCCGCCGCCATCGCCAAGGAAGCCGCGAAGACCGGCAAAACTATCCGAGAGATTGCCAAGATGAAGACACAACTGACCGATGCACAACTTGCCGATCTGCTCGATCCGAAGAAGATGGTGTGACTGAATCATCTTGCGTTTTCCAGAGTACCTTCTTGGAGTAACAATGGCCTTTAATTCTCTCCGTCCTCCCGTTGAGACACGTTGTTTTACGGCACCGTCGATTGAAACGGCGATCCGGGAGATTTGCGCGAAAATCAGCGATCCGGAACTGGCGTGGCTGTTTGAGAACTGCTTTCCGAACACGCTGGATACCACCGTGACTTTTGCAGCCGACGATGGAACAGGGCAGCCGGATGCGTTTGTCATCACGGGCGATATCGATGCGATGTGGCTGCGGGATTCGACCAATCAGGTGTGGCCTTACGTTCCTTTTGCGGCGCATGATGACAAAATTCGCGCACTCGTCCGCGGGTTGGTTCGCCGCCAGGCGGCATGCGTGCTGCTCGATCCGTACGCCAACGCGTTCTACCGGACGGCGGAGAAGATTTCCGAATGGAAGAGCGATCACACGGAGATGAAGCCGGGGGTGCACGAGCGGAAGTATGAGCTGGATTCACTGGCGGCGGTGCTGCGGTTGGCGGTGGGGTATTACGAGGCGACGAAGGATGCGTCGATCTTTGATGCGCATTTTTTGGCGTCCCTGCGGTGCGTTCTGCAGACCATCGCCAATGAACAGCGAGGTTCGGCGGAGCAGCCCTATCCGCTGCCGTATTCGTTTCAACGGACCAATCGTTCGGCCACGGAAACGCTGATTCTGGAAGGGTTGGGCCATCCGTGGCAGCGGACGGGAATGTCGCGCTGCCCGTTCCGTCCGTCGGATGATGCGACGATTTTTCAGTTTTTGGTGCCAGCCAATGCGATGGCCGCGGTGAATCTAGAGCGGATCGCAAAGATTCTGAAGCAGCATCAGATCGCGCCGGAACTTGCGGGCCAAGCCGCCGCGCTGGGAGAGGAAATTGCCGCGGCGATTCGGTCGCACGGTATCGTCAACCATGCGCGGTATGGGCCGATTTTCGCCTATGAAGTCGATGGTTTTGGTTCGTGCCATTTGATGGATGAGGCGAACTCACCCGATCTGCTCTCCCTGCCGTATCATGGCTTTTTTCCCTCCACGGACCCGGTGTATCAGAACACCCGGCGGTTTGCGCTGAGCCGCGGCAACCCGTATTATCACGAAGGCCCGGCAGCCAAGGGGTTAGGGTCGCCGCACATCGGGTGTGGGTGGATCTGGCCGCTGGGGTTGATCGTGCAGGCGATCACGAGTTCGGATGATGAGGAAATTCTGCTGTGCCTGAGAACGCTCAAATCGACGCATGCGGGTAGGGGCTTTATGCATGAAGCGTTTCGCATGGAAAACGCCGGCAAGTTCACGCGGCATTGGTTTGCCTGGGCCAATACGTTTTTCGGCGAACTGATTCTGCGCCTCGCTGATGAACGGCCGGATCTGCTCAAGACGATGAAATAGAGAACGCCTTGTTCATTACTTCGGCGACTGGGTATCCGGCTGTGTGGCGGTCTTTTCGGATACGGCTTCGGCCGCGTCGTGGATCGCTTCCTTCGTTTTCTCCTTGGCCTTTTCATACGCCGGTTTGATCTCTGCGGCGGCCTTCGACGCGGCGTCCTTGGCTTCTTCGCCCGCTTTGGTGGCAGCCTGCTTGATCTCCTCGCCGGCGGATTTCAGATGGTCAGTAATGCCCGGTTGTGATGGCGGCTGCGTCGGCGTGGAACTCGTTCCGGAATCGCCGCAACCCGCCAGGAAAAGGGACGCGCCGAGAACCGGTGTCAGCAGAATGAACTTACCCATTAATCACCTCCATGCGTAATCTTAGCACGCTCGCACCTGCGGAGCGGATATTTAAGATCTCTAGATGAACCTCATTCACAGTCACGCAGTAGGCGGTCGAGAGGTGCGGCGGATAGAGGGGTTTGAGGCGGAGAATGGAGGCGAGAGTTAGGGAGGCCTTGCCAACGCGGTTCGCGAGGTTTGGGGGAGGGGCGACGGAGCGCATTGGTGGGCGGATAAAATTGGAGGAAGTTGGCGGAAATTGACAGGGTTTTTGGGAGGGTCTATAAACGCGGGGCTCTTGGTGCATGTTCCTTTTGGGGTCTCTGGCGTGGTCGGGAGCGTGGCAATGGTTACGTGGCACGCTAAAGCGTGAACTCCAAACTGACAAGGACTTTGGATGATTGGTGGGTTGGCAGAGACGGTGGTTGGGGCGGGGGGTGTGGCGGCGGACTATGGGCCGGTGCCGGTGGTGCTGTTTTATGTTTTTGCGGCGATGACGGTGGGGGCGGGATTTTCGGTGGCGCTGGCGCGGAACATCGTGCGGGCGGCGGTGGGGTTGTTGTTTGCGCTGGTGGGGATGAGCGGGTTGTATTTTTTGTTGCACGCGGAATATCTGGCGGCGGTGCAGTTGGTGGTGTATGTGGGTGGGACGCTGATCCTGATTGTTTTCGGGGTGATGTTGACGAGCAAGTCGCCGACGACGAATTACGATGCGAAGCGGTATGAGGTGGTTTGGGCGGTGGTGATCGGGGTGCTGCTGGTGGTGCCGCTGGGGTGGTTGATGCTGGCGGCGCGGTGGCATGGGGTATCGGCGGCGGGGGGGGGTGGCGGGGAATTTGGAGCCGGTGGGGGAGGTTGGGGCGTACTCGATTAAACAATTGGGGCGGGGGTTGCTGGATCCGCAGGGGTACTTGGTGCCGTTTGAGTTGGTGTCGGTGTTGCTGCTGGCGGTGATGATTGGTGCGGCGTATTTGGCGAAGAGTCGCAGGCCGGCGGGTCCGGTGGCGGCGGCGGTGCCGCCGAGCGTTTTGCAGAATACGCGGGAGCCGGATGGATCGACCCCCCCCCCGGTCCCCCCGGCTGCGCCTGTGCCACCGACTGCGGGAGGGGTGGCGTGATGGTTTTGACGTTGGGACATTTTCTGATGGTGTCGGTGCTGCTGCTGGCGGCGGGCGTGATCACGATGATCGTGAAGCGCAATGCGATCGGTATATTGATGGGGATCGAGTTGATCTTGAATGCGGGGGCGCTGAACCTGGTGGCGTTCAATGCGTTTGGGTTTGGGGGGAAGATCGACGGGCAGATTTTTGCGTTGTTTGTGATTGTGATTGCGGCGGCGGAGGCGGCGGTGGCGCTGGCGATCATACTGAATTTCTACAATAATTTTGCGAGCATCGATGTGGAGAAGGGAACGAGTTTGAAGGGGTAGACGACGTAAATGGCCACGGATGAACACGGATGAACAGGCTTTGTTGAAACCCTCGTGTTTGGGCGATTCTTAGGGTGCCCAATTCCGTTGAGATACCCGTATTTTCGCGGATTCGATAGTGCCCAATCTCAGTCAGTTTCTGTATTCTATGAGGGTTTCAACAAAGCCGGATGAACACGGATGGATTCCAATGGGATTTTTGATATGACGCGATGGGATGAATTAGTGGTGATGGGGGTTTGGGGATGGGATTGACGGTTGCGCAGATTCTTTTGCTGGCGGCGGGGATGCCGTTGCTGTCGTTTGTGCTGCTGATTTTTTTCGGCAGGCGGATGGGGTACATGGCGGGGGCGGTGGGGACGTTGTTGATCGTGGTGACGCTGGGGTTATCGGTGACGGCGTCGATCGAGTGGGTGGCGAAGGCGGAGTTTAATCAGCGTCATTATGTGGAGGCGTTGGCGTATCCGTGGATTACGTTGCCGGGGGTGGGGGCGGAGAATCCGGCGACGCCGCGGGTGCTGGCGAATTCGGTGGGGTCGGCGCTGGTGATGGGGGTGCTGGTCGATTCGCTGACGGTGACGATGTTCGTGATGGTGTCGCTGGTGGCGTCGGTGGTGCATTTATTTTCGATGGCGTACATGAAGGAAGATCCGCGGTATTCACGGTATTTTGCGTACCTGGGGTTATTTTGTTTTTCGATGCTGGGGCTGGTGCTGGCGAACAGTTTGATCCAGATGTTTGTGTTCTGGGAGCTGGTGGGGATTTGCTCGTACTTGTTGATCGGGTTCTGGTTTGAGAAGCGTGGGCCGGCGCTGGCGAGCAAGAAGGCGGTGCTGGTGAATCGGGTGGGGGACGTGTCGTTCTTGATCGGGATCGGGATTTTGCTGCTGCACTTGGGACCGGCGAGTCTGACGTTTTTTGATGGACAGGGGAATGCGGTGCTGTCGTCGGCGGTGCAGACGGCGGTGCACCAGGAGATGGGTGGCGCGGAGGGGTTGCAGGGGTTTGCGCGGTTGCTATCGCCGGAGGGCGCGAACTATCTGACGCACAATTTCGGGGCGACGTTCTGGGGGTACAACTGGCTGACGTGGGCGGGGCTGTGCATCTTTGGCGGGGCGATGGCGAAGAGCGCGCAGTTTCCGCTGCACGTGTGGTTGCCCGATGCGATGGAGGGGCCGACGCCGGTGTCGGCGTTGATTCACGCGGCGACGATGGTGGCGGCGGGGGTGTATCTGGTGGCGCGGGTGTTTCCGATCTTGACGATGGATGCGCGGCTGGTGATTGCGATCATCGGGTGCATCACGCTGCTGGCGGGGGCGCTGATTGCGCTGGTGCAGACGGACATCAAGCGGGTGCTGGCGTATTCGACGATCAGCCAGCTGGGGTACATGATGTTGTTTTTGGGGTCGGGCGGGTATGTGGCGGGGCTGTTTCATTTGTTTACGCATGCGTTTTTCAAGTCGTGTTTATTTTTGGCGGCGGGGTCGGTGATTCATGCGTTGAGTGGCGAGCAGGATATGCGGCGGATGGGGGGGCTCTGGAAAAAGATGCCGATAACGGCGGGGACGTTTTTGCTGGCGGTGCTGGCGATTTCGGGGACACCGTATTTTTCGGGGTATTACTCGAAGGAACTGGGGCTGGCCGGGGTGTATGAGTATGCGATGGCGTTGCATCAGCAGTCGTTGGATCGTCATCTGGCGATGATGTTGTTCTGGGTGCCGGTGGCGACGAGTTATCTGACGGCGTTTTACATGTGGCGCTGCTGGTGGCTGACGTTTGGGGGCAAGGCGCGGGATGAGGAGTTGGGGGAGCATGCGCACGAGACGTCGTTGATGACGTTGTCGCTGATATTTCTGGGCGGGCTGTCGGTGGTTGCGGGGTACGAATTTTTCCGGGTGCCGTCGGTGCTGGGGAAGAGTTTGCCGGCGGTGATGGCGCTGGGCGGCGGGGAGGCGCTGACGTTGTCGGTGATGCCGTCGGAGGATGTGCAGGCGATGGTTTCGCAATGGGCGATCTGGGCATTTGTGGCGGGGCCTGTGGCGGCGATCGGGATTTACTTTGCGGGGTTTGGGTTGGCCAATCGCGTGCGGCGTTTGCCGGGGGTGAATCTGGTTTATCTGTGGCTGGTGGAGGGGATGTATTTTGATGCGTTGTACGATGGGATATTGGTCAATGGGACGAAGGCGTTTTCGGTGACGCTGGGATTTGTGGATCGGTATGTAGTGGATGGGGTGGTGAATATGGCGGGGTATGCGATGCGCGGGGTATCGCGTCTTTCGGGGTTGATGGATGCACGCGTGGTGGATGGGGCGGTGAATGGGTTGGCGGAAGCGGCGCGGCTGGGAGGGCGCGGGGTGCTGGCGCCGCAGGGCGGGCGTATTCGCATTTATGTGCTGGGGTTGTTTACGGTTTTGGCGGCGGTGGCGGTGGGGACGGTGGTGTATGTGCTCGCGGCGCGATGAGGCGAGCGGGGGGGGAAGGTCCTTGAGTGGGTTATAGGGTAGCCGTTATAGTCTCGATACACGTCTTGCTGATTGGGCAGCGTTTTGTGGCATCAGGGGTAATTTTATGCGTCAAATCATGATGGTTGGGGCATTGGCGATATTGGTTGGGATGGTGGGCGCCGAGGTGTTCGGCCAGACGAACACGAGGCCGGCGCGGCCGACGACTGGGCCGGCGACCGGGCCGGCGACCGGGCCCGCGACGACGCGTGCGTCGGCTGCTACCAGGAAGACCGATAGAATCGCCAGGCCAGACAGGACGGATAAAGTCGACAAGACGGAGGCGGCTCCGGAGGCTGAGGCGAAGTACAAGAAGGTGACGCCTGAGGAGATGGCGGACGAGTTAACGGAGGCCCGGTCGGATGCCGACGAAGTGGCGAAGGTGATGAAGATCACCTTCAAGGAGATCGAGACGGATCACTATATTGTGTTCACGGACTGGGATCCGCGGGAATACGGTTTTTTAAAGACGAACGTGGAGGGGGCGTACGGGGCGATCACGAAGCAATTCAATATTCCGTTGAAAGAGAACATCTACTATGGCAAGTTGCCGTGTTATATGTTCGCCAAGAACGACACGTTCGTGGAATACAGTGCGAAGATCGAGCACATGCACGCGGGTCCGGGTCTTCTTGGTTATTACTCGGGTACGGATTCTGGTCGTGGGCACATGGTTATGCCTAAGCCGGACGACCGCTTCACGGGGGGCAATCTGAATAATGCGAAGCAGTTGTGGGGCTATGTGCTGACGCACGAGCTGACGCATTCGTTTGTGGCGAGGTATATCTCGAATGTGCATATTCCGACATGGCTGAACGAGGGGATCGCGGAAGTGGTGGCGGCGTCAGTTTTTCCGAAGAATGTCCGGGATGAGGCGCGAATGGTGGCACTGCAGACGAAGTCTTTCGCACCGCTCTTCGACAATCGTGCGGGCTTTCAGAAGGCCGAGATGTATCCGGTGATGCGGACCATGACGGAAACGCTGATTTTGAAGGACCACAAGGTATTTTTGAAATTCTTTGACGACATCAAGAAGGGGTCGTCGGCAGAGGAGTCGCTGAAGGCTAATTACAAGTGGACTTTCGACGATTTGGAGAAGTATTGGCGGCGGTATGTCGGCCAGTAACGACGGGCGGTCACGCGGCTGAGAAGACGGCCAAACCAAGCTGTCGGCTGTCCTCTTTGGGGCAGAGTTTCAGGCACCAGGGGTTCATTATGCGTCATTTGCTATGGGTCGGGGCATTGGTGGTCTTGGTGGGCGCGGCCGGCACCGAAGTCTTCGGCCAAACGACGAAAAAGGCTCAAAAACCCACGACCGCGCCGGCAACGACGCGTGCTTCGCCGACTCCCGCCAAGGGCGTCGCGAGCAAGGACGCTGCGGAACCCGAGGCGAAGTACAAGAAGGCTACGCCCGCAGAGGCGGCGAAGGCGATGGTCGAGGCCCGCGCAGAAGCCGCCGAAGTGGCCAAGACCCTCGGTATCAAGTTCAAGGAAATCGAGACTGATCACTATCTCGTTTTCACGGATTGGGATCCACGGGAGTATGAGTTCATCAAGACCAACGTTGAGGCGGCGTACGCAGCGGTCACCAGGCAGTTCGACATTCCAGTAAAAGAAAATGTGTATTTGGGGAAGCTTTCATGTTTCATGTTCAGCACCCATGAATCGTTCGCGGCGTTTGCCAACAAGGTAGATCGCGATCCAAGCTCTGCGGATGCCGCCGGATATTACAGCTACAAATATACCGGCAAAAGGAGCATTCGCGGATACATGGTCATGTCCAAGCTCGACGAGCGTTACACGCTCGGGAATGTCAATACGGCCAAGCGGATGTGGGGTTATGTTCTGACGCATGAACTGACGCATTCGTTCGTCCAGCGGTACATATCGGATCGGGATATGCCGAGCTGGCTTAATGAAGGCATAGCGGAAGTCGTGGGTTCCTCGTGCTTTCCGCGCGACGTCAAGGCCGACGCCAGGAAGATGGCGCTGCAGGAGAAGTCCTTTTCGGCGCTATTCAAGGACGATGCAGGTAACCAGAAGGCGGAGATGTATCCGGTGATGCGAACCCTGGTGGAAACGCTGATCCTGAAGGATCGCAAGGCCTTCCTGCATTTTTTCGACGACATCAAGAAGGGGGCTACCACCGCCGAGTCTCTGCAGACCAACTACAAGTGGACTTTTGATGACCTGGAGAAGTACTGGCGGAGGTACGTCGGGCAGTGAGGGAGGCGGCCGGCGGAGTCTCGAAGGACGCCTAAGGAGTGAATCCGGGGGAACTTCGGGGATATGGTCTTGACACCCTATCCCCGTGGATTAGACTACGCTGGCGTGGTGGAAGGTGTCCGATGATGCGAAGTGCATCCAGATCCGGGCATCGTCCTCCTCATCCGATCCGGTTGGTCTGACAGGACTTACCGAATCGCAATTGAATCTTGAAAGTCGTTTCATTGCGGCCGCTCGCGGAGGCGGTCGAAGTGAATGAACACCGGCTCGATGAGTCTTAACCTTTGGGAGGCGTCCCTTGAGTATCCTGACAAAAGTTTTCATCGTCCTTCAGTTGGTCGTGGCGCTCGTGCTGGCCGTGATGATTGTCATCGGCTTTAAGAATCTCGAGAACTACAAGAATGACGTGGAACTGGCCCGCAAGGGTCAGCTTTCGGCGCAGGCTGCGTTTGACGTGGAGCGGGCGAAGAACCAGTTGGGCGAGACCCGGCTGGCCGACACCCAGAAGCAACTGAGCGACCAGGTGACGGCGCTCAAGGCGCAGGTTGAGGGTCTGCAGGGCCAGGTGGCCTCGATTACTGCAGAACGCGATTCGTTAGATGCTCGTAACGTGCAGTTCACGACGCAGCAGGGTCAGTTGACGGCATCGGTGACGGCGCTCAAGGATCAGTTGGCGGCGAAAGATGACGAATTGAAGCAGGTGCGTCCGGAGATCACTCGGCTGATCGCCCAGAACGCGGAACTGAGCCGCGTGAATAATGAATTGACGACGCAGTTGAATTTTGCGACCGCGGCCATCCGCAAGTTGCAGGAAGCCCTGGCGGCGAGTTCCGAGAAGGCCGGCGCAGTGGTTCCCAGCAGCGAATCGAAGAGCAGCGTGGTCACGGCGGTGCAGGCACCGGTGCAGGTGAATGCGAAGATTTCCAGCGTGCAGTTGAACAATGGCCGGACGTTTGTGACGGTGCCGCTGGGCACGCGTGACGGCGTGAAGGTGGGAACGCAGTTCACGGTTTCCCGCGGCAACGCATACATCGGCGATGCGTCGGTGACGCGGACAACGGTGGATGAATCAGTGATTCAGGTCACGCTGGTGAAGCCGGGCCAGACGGTTCTGGTGAGCGATCTGGCGACGAGCGTAGCGGGTCAGTAATTAACGGGGTTCATGATTGCGGGGGAAATGACCGATAATAGGGGTACTCGCAGTACGGACGGCGTAGCGGGTATCCGAGCACAGGCAAGCAAGCCAGCGACGGAGGTCCGATGAGTCGTCTTAATGCACCCGGCGGGGCACTGATCGTCAAGCCCCAGAACAACGTCTACACGGCGATGGCCCTGATCGGTTTTCTGGCCTCGCTGGGGGCGTTGATCTATGCCTTGGTCCGTTTCAAGGAACTGGGGCTGTTTTGATCGCCAGCTTTCGATTGGCGCTGCCTCGAGAGTGAGGGCGGCGGCGGACTGAAGGCGGCAAGTCACAGCGGCCTCCGTGCGGCGAGTCATCGGATGTCCGGGGAATGAACCGGATGCCCGTGGCCACGGATGGCTGCTGAAAGTCGATACATTTCTTTCACAGTGCATCCTTTCGAGTGCCCGGGCGAGATATGAATGATCGCACCGGTGTGAGTGCTTTGTACAAACAGGCGTTTCAGCGGACGGGCGATTGGCCCCGTTGGCAGGAATGATTTATACTCTCGCTGCAGCGTGTAACCTGCGGCAACGAACGGGCTTATCCGTGGATAGCAGCGGGTGCATCGATTCGGATCAGAATCCATCGATGTAGAAATGGTCCTGGCCGGTCCCTGCGGTAAAGGAGTCCTCAAGCGTGTTCTTTGATTCCATCCTGGGCTGGTTCAGTCTCGACATGGGCATTGACTTGGGGACGTGCAACACCTTGGTGTGCGTCCGCGGGGAAGGCATTGTTCTCAACGAGCCGTCGGTGGTGGCCGTCAAGAAGGGGACCAATCGGGTACTGCAGGACGGCAATGCGGTAGGGCTGGTGGCCAAGGAAATGCTGGGCAAGACGCCGGGTTCGATCACGGCGATCCGTCCGTTGAAGGACGGGGTCATATCCGATTTTGAAATTACCGAAGCGATGCTGGCGTACTTTATCCGGCGGGTTCACGGCCGGCGCGGGTTCGTCAAGCCGCGGGTGGTGATTGCGATACCGTCGGGCATTACGGCGGTGGAAAAGCGTGCGGTGCTGGATTCGGCGGAGCGTGCCGGAGCGCGGCGGGTGTATCTCGTAGAAGAGCCGATGGCGGCGGGGATCGGGGCGGGGCTGCCGATCACGGAGCCGACGGCGAGCATGATTGTGGACATCGGCGGGGGCACGACGGAAGTGGCGATCATGTCCTTGGCGGACATCGCGGTATCGGAGTCGATCCGGACGGCGGGTGACGACTTCGACGAGTCGATCGTCAATCACATGAAGAAGACCTACAACCTGATGATCGGCGAGCAGTTTGCGGAGAAGGTGAAGATTGAGATTGGATCGGCCGGGAATTTTGGGCCGGAAAAGACGATGGAAGTGCGTGGTCGCGACATGATCAGTGGATTGCCGCGGAAGTGCATCGTGACGAGCGAGGAAATCCGCGAAGCACTGCAGGAGCCGATCGGGCAGATCATCGATGCGGTGACACGGACGCTGGAACGTGCGGAACCGGAACTGGCGGCGGATCTGGTGGAAACGGGAATCGTGCTGGCCGGAGGCGGGGCGTTGCTGCGTTCGATCGACAAGGTGCTGCACCAGGCGACGGGGTTGCCGGTGCGGATTGCCGACGACCCGCTGACGTGCGTAGCCCGGGGAACGAGTGTCTTCCTGGAGAACCTGGAACTCTGGAAGGACACGATGGAATCCGATATGACGGACCTGTAGGAGATAGAAGTAAGAAGCGAGAAGCAAGAAGCAGGAAGACGGAACCTTCTTGCTTCTTGCTTCTTGCTTGCGGCTTCTGCGTATGAATTCTCCCAAGATGACATCCCGGCGGTGGTTCTGGGTGCTGCTGATTGCGTCGGCGGCATGGGGATTTTTCGGCGCGAGATCGGTGCCGGACAAGCAGACGATGAGCGCGACGCTGATGGGCAAGAGCCAGCAGGCCGTGGCGATGCCGATGACGGTGGTGCTGACGTTGGGGGAGTATCCGTTTTCGCTGATTCAGGGATTTTTGTCGCAGGTTGCGGAGCGCGTGTTGATGCCGCGGACGAGCGGCGTGTCGGTCGAATCGCTGCAGCAGGAGATCCGGGCGTTGGAGGCGGAGGTGGAGTTCCAAAAGGGGCAGTTGGAGCAGGCGCAGCAGGATGCGCAGCAGTTTCATCAGATGCAGCAGGCGGGGGTGCCTCCGAACAAGCTGATCCTGGCCAACAAGACGGCGCAGCAGGCAGGGGCGGCGACCAGCGTGATGATTCTGGACAAGGGGAGCGATGCGGGCGTGCAGGCGGGGATGGCGGTGATCGCCAATTTCTGCACATTGGGGCGTGTGGAATATGTCAACGCGTTCTTGAGCCAGGTGCGGTTGATCACGGATCCGCATGTGTACGTGCGGGCCACGATCATCCGCAAGACGCCCACCGGAACGGTGACGATTGCGGCGAACTGCCAGGTGAACGGGCGTGGGAACGGGCAATTGGAGTGCGATACGATTAGCGTGGTGGAGGTGCCGCGGTCGCCGGAGCCGGGCGATCGCGTGCTGCTCTTGGACAATACGTGGCCGAAGGGGGCACAGTACACCACGCTTGGGGAAGTTTCCGGGGTGGAGAAAACCGGCAATGCGCTGCGTTACGTGGTGCGGATCAATCCGATTGTGCATGTCGATACGGTGCGCACGGTGCTGATACTTTCGGAAGTCCGGCGGTAGGGGTTGGGGGAAAATGATGAATGAAGAACGATGAATGGGGCGGCGGTTTATTTTTTGGATGATTGGAGTTGGTCGAGGCAATCGTTGGAGAGGTCCCAGAGTGTGTTTTCGTTGAAGACGCTGGGGGCTCCGGGGAGGGTGGCGTTGCGCTGGGTGAGCAGTTGCCAGGCGGCTTGGGCAGTTTCCAGATGTCCGGCGGTCTCGGCGGCGAGGGAGGCATCAGTGCGGCCGGCGCGGGACCATTGAAGGTAGCGCACGAAGCCGGAGAAGAGATTGGCCACGGCGCCAGCGAAGGATTCAAAGGAAATGATGGAGCTGGAAAGATCGCGGGCGAGGCTCTTATTGGGCAGATCGACCAGGGCGAGTTCCCAGACGTGGCGGATGCGATCGACGAGCTGGAGCGCGGTTCTTTTTTCGTCGAGGGCCTCGGTGATTTTTCCCAGCTCGACAACGCGCAATGCGGAGGCCCAGATGGCGCTGCAGTCGAGGAGGTCATCGCGGACCCACGGCGCAATGGACTCCTCGGCCAGCACGCTGGAATAGAGCAATTTGCAGATGGCTTGGGACGAGAGCATCAATAGTTCCGTGATGGCAGGTGCGGGGGGCGAGGACTCGGCGACGGAGAAGGCCATGGCGGTCCAAGTGGTGGCGATATCCTGGATGGAAGCCAACGGGTCTTGGTAGAGCCGTGCGAGGGCATAGACGTTGGCATCGATCCATTCTTCGCGTTGGACGTAGGGGCCGCCCCAGCCGCCGCCACGGGACCAGCCCCAGAGGGAGAAGTGGGGAGGGGGGGGTGTCGGGGTGGCGCGGAGTTGTTGCAGGAATTGTTGCCAGAGGGGGGCCTGGTAGTTGGGGAAAGCGCCTTTGCCTTCGAACTCGCGTTCGCACTGGAATTCGATCCACTTGGGGCGGTCGTCGGCATTGAGGCAGGGATTGAAGGCGTGTCCTGAGCGGAAATCTCCGCGGGTGAATTTGAACGAGAGGCAGAGGCGATCGGAGTCGGGCAGGCGATCGGCGATGGTGCGGTAGACGGTGGGATCGTCGTGCATGTTGGGAAGGCCGGCGACGTGGGGCTGCCAGGCGCGGTGGACGTAGGTGCGGCCGAGTTCGGCGATCACGGTGTCGTGCATCAGTTGGATGAAGCCCACCAGACGGTCGATCAGGGTGAGGTGGCGGCAGGTGGGACAACTGGTTGCGTGGAGGGTGGAGCCGATCATGTGGGGGGTGGCTTCGGGGTAGACTTCGCCGGTGCGCATGACGAGACCGGAAGCCTGGGGCCAATGGTCGAAGAGTTCGTGGATGAGATCGGCGAGCGCCTCGAAGACGGCGGGCTTGCCGGGGCAGAGGCGGCCGGAACGGTCGTCGCAGAGGAAGGCTTCGGGGCGTTTTTCGACGATGGAGCGTGGGAGGAGGAGGGCGTCGCCGTAGAAGAAGATTTTCATGCCGGCGGCGGAGGCATCGGCGACCTGGCGGCGAATGGCGGCTTCGCGATCGGCGGGTTTGATGACGTTGGGCCCGGCGGGGGGCTGCGGGGGCAAGTCCATGTAGGCGGAGGGGACGGCGGCGAGAGCGTCGGGGATGACGATGGCTTCGTAGCCGTACTGCTTGAGCAGTTGGGGATCGCGGAAGCGCGTTCTGAACGGCGGCTCGCCGTGATTGTCATGGATCATGTCGATGAGCATGGAATCGTGGTCCGTGGTTCGTGGTTCGTGGTCCGTGGTAGTTAGCATAATAGCATGGCTTTGAGCCACGGGGCGATCTGGGTGGATTGAATTGTGTCAGTGAGGAGGGGGGAGTCGCTGAGGAGGACGGGCCATTTGGCGGGATCGCCGATGAGGCCGTGGGAGCCTTTGACGAGGGCGGGGTCCTGGGCGATGCATTTGCGGGCGGGGTCGAAGAAGAGTTCGCGGGGGTCGTAGCCGGGCTTAGCGTGGATGTCGACGGTGAATTGCCATTTGGGTTTTTCGGCATCGGAGAGCCACCAGTCGTGGGCGAACCAGGCGTGGGGGTGGGCGAGTACCAGGAGGTCGCCGGTGCGGGGGTGATCGATGTGGAAATTGGCGAGGTCTTTGCCGGAGAGAACCACGTGGACGCCGGGGAGTTTCTGGAGCAGACGGCGCGTGTCGTGAAGGACCTCGGGTTTGGTGTAGACGTGGGCGATCTGATGGTCGACGAGGGCGAAGGCCTGGGTGGTTTCGTGATCGACGAGCAGTTTGCCGTCGGCGTCGGGGCGGGTGGTGAGCAGGCCGGCGTTGCGAAGGGCGAGGTTGGGGAGGATGGGGGTGGTGACATCGTACATGCCGTAGTCGCCGAGGATGACGGGCGTGCCGCCATCGGCGCGGACGCGTGCGATGAGGGGGGCGAGGGCGGCGTCGACGTCTTGGAGGTCTTTAATGTTGGCGGGGTGGCTTGGGCCGAGGCGCTGCAGGTTGTAATCGAGGTGGGGGACGTAGACGAATTGCAGATCGGGGTGGAGTTCACACCAAACGTATTCGGCGGATTGGAGGATCCACTGGGAGCTGGGCAGGCCGGCCATGGGGCTCCAGTAATTGTGGAGGGGGAAGGGGCCGAGCTTGGCGGCGAGTGTGGTGTAGAGGTCGGCGGGGTGGCTCCAGCAGGCGGTGAGGGCTTTGCCGTCGGGCGTGTGGGAGGGCTTGGGGGTAAGGACGATGTCGGCGGCCGGGTTGTTGCCGGCGGGATCGGGCATGGAGTTTTGCCAGAAGAGCATGGCGACCTTTTTGCCGGAGCCTTGCCAGAAGCGCGGGGATTGAAGGAGCGAATTGGATTGTTCCCAGAAGGAGACTTCCTTGCGGAAGGGGGCGTTGTTGGAGAGGTCGAGATGGAGATGGAGATCGGGGCGGTTGTGCGTGAGCAAACCATTGGCGATGATGCCGTGCTTTGCGGGCGGCTGGCCGGTGGTGAGCGTGGCCTGCATGGTGGAGGTGACCGCGGGCAGGACGGGACTGTAATTGGTCTGATGAGTGAATGAGCTCAGTATCTTGAGGCCGGTGGTGCGGGCGAGAAGCGATCGATCGAGCCCGGCGACCAGAATAACGCAGAGACGTGCCATAGAATCCTCCAAGGACGATGAGCACGCATTATGCAACGATAGTGGTTCGCATGCGACCCATTTGGAGAAGTGATGATTGATGTGTTTCTGACGCCGGCGGAGTTGGAGGGGGTGGATTTGTCGCAGTCGCAGGTGGTGGTGCTGGATGTGTTGCGGGCGACGACGACGATGGTGACGGCGCTGGCGAACGGGGCGAAGGAGATCCGGCTGTTCGATACGCTGGAGGGGGCGCGCGTGGCCAAGGCGTCGCCGCACATGCCGATACCGATGGTGCTGGCGGGGGAGACGAAGTGTTTGAAGCCGGTCGATTTCGATGTGGGGAATTCGCCACGGGAATTTGTGACGGAGCGCATCGGCGGGGCGACGGTGCTGCTGGCTACGACGAACGGGACGCGGGCGGCGGTGCGTACGCAGGGGGCGAAGAAGGTTTTTGCGGCTTGTCTGCTGAACGCGGCGGCGACGACGCTGTCGCTTTTGCCGGAGTTGGATGGGTTGCACACGCTGTTTGTGTGTGCGGGCACCAATGGGAAGGTGGCGTTTGAGGATGTGCTGGGAGCGGGGGCGATACTGTTTAATTTGCTGCAGACGACGTATCGCGCGGATCTGCCGTTCACGGACAATGCGTGGTTGGCGTATCACGCGTTTGCGGCCGTGCGGCAGCGGTTGCCGGCGGCGCTGCGTTTGGGGGCCGGGGGGATCAATGTGATCGATGCGGGGCTGGAGGAAGACATCGATCATACGGCACATCTGGATGGGCTGCCGGTGGTGGCGCAGATTTTTGCTGATCCGCTGCGGGTTGTTCGGGGATGAGTGTTCGCCGGCAAAGGGAGAACATCGTTTGACGTCATTTGACGACCCCCTTCGCGCGTGCGGTGTTTGCCCTTAAACTTTCGGGCGGTTGGTTCTGGCAGAGGAGAAGGATATGCAAGTCCCGCCGTTTCACGGGAACATTTCGTTCAATGCCCATCATTCTCCGATGGGCGCGTTTTTTACATTTACGTGCGGCCATTTTGGCACGAAGGGCGGATTGGCGGCGCAACTGGGCAAGCCGGGGAACCAGGATGTGTTCATCGGGGTGAAGGATGGCGGGCGGCATGATGCGGGCGATCTGCGCTGTTTGCCGTTCTATGAGGGGGCGAAGTCTTCGGCACAGGATGCGTATCTGGTGGAGCAGGCGGCGGGGGAGAGCAAGAAATCGCCGCGGGTGGTGGCGTATGGCAAGGACCAGATGACGCGGCATTATGCGTGGGCGACGGATACGTGGAAGACGGCGGAGTTTGAGTTCAGCATTTATACGCCGTTCGATGGGATTCCTGATCCGGCGGCTTCATCGAGTGCTTCGATGCGTTCGGCGTTGATTCCGGCGGTGACGGCGGAGTTGATTGTCGACAATCGCAAAGGGACGCAGACGAAGACGGGATTTTTTGCGCTGAGCATTCCCGATCCGGGCGTGCGGATGCTGGATGAGGGGTTGCCGCGGGGGCGGGTGGGATTTGCGCTGCGGTCGCACATGGGGTTTGCGGCGGAGCTGGTGGAGTTGAAGGCGGACGGGATGCGGGTCGGTTCGGATGAGTCGGGGGTTCATCCGTTTGCGTTCATGCGGTGGACGCCGCAGGACGGGATTATCGAGAAGGATAATCCGGTGCACCTGCTGGGTTCGACGCCGGGGATTGGGTTCGAGGTGCCGGCGGGGAAGACGTACATTTTGCGGCTGGCGTTCGGGTGTTATCTCGAGGGGAATGTGACGACGCGGCTGGAGGGGCGGTATCTGTATACGCGGTATTTTGCGAGTCTGCAGGATGTGCTGAACGAGGCGCTGGCGGGGATTCGGTTTGTGAAGGTGGACTGCAACACGCACAACGACAAGCTGCTGCTGTCGGGGCTCAATCGCGATCAGCAGTTCCTGATTGCGCATGCGACGCGGTCCTACTATGGCAGCACGCAGTTGCTGGAGATCGGGGGGCAGCCGTGGTGGGTGGTCAATGAGGGGGAGTACTGCATGATTAACACGCTGGATCTGTCGGTGGATCATGTGTTCTGGGAATTGAAATGGAATCCGTGGGTGGTGCGGAACCTGCTGAATAATTTTGCAGGGTATTACAGTTATCATGACGAGGTGAAGGATCCGAAGACGGGGGCGCTGCGGCCGGGGGGCATCAGTTTTTGCCACGACCAGGGGGTGAACAATCAGTTTTCGCCGCGGGGACGGTCGAGTTATGAACTGGCGGAGATTTCCGGGTGTTTCAGCCACATGACGGCGGAGCAGCTGTGCAACTGGTTGCTGATTGCGGGTTCGTATGTAACGGTGACGAAGGATGCGGCGTGGGCCCAGGAGAACCGCCACCTGATCGACGCGTGCTATCGCAGCCTGGTCAATCGCGGGCCGGAGCATGGGTTGATTGAGTTTGACTCGTCGCGCTGCGGGCGGGGGGCGGAGATCACGACTTACGATTCGCTGGATCATTCGCTGGCGCAGACGCGGAATAATCTGTATATGGCGGTGAAGACGTGGGCGAGTTACAAGGCGCTGGTACAGATTTATGGGGCGATGGGCGATACGCCCGAGACGCGGAAGAACCTGGCCGGGGCCAATGAGATGGCGGAGCGGATCGTGGCGCGGCTGAAGCAGGAAGTTTTGCCCGACGGGAGTTTGCCGGCGGTTTTCGAGAAGGAGAATCCGGGGTATCCGTCGCGCATTTTGCCGGCGGTGGAGGGGTTGGTTTATCCGCTGGCGTGGGGAGTGGCTTCGGCGGCGATACCGGTGGAATTGCTGGAACTGCTCAAGAGGCATACGGCTTCGCTGCTCAAGGATGGGCAGAATCGCAATAAGTTCTCCGATGGCGGGGTGAAGCTTTCTTCGACGTCGGTGAATTCGTGGGCGAGCAAGATCGCCCTGTTTCAGCATGTGGCGCGAGAACTTTTCAATATCGATGAGAACGGTGATGCGCGGGCGGCGCGCGGCGATGGGGCGGGTTGGGAGAAGGCGGATGCTGCGCACACGCACTGGCAGGTGGATGGCGAGAGCGGGTACTGGGCGTGCTCGGATCAGATGCTTTCGGGAGTCGCGAAGGGATCGAAGTATTATCCGCGGATCATTACGACGGCGCTTTGGATGAAGGATTAGTTAGCGGAAAATCTGTAGCCCGTCGGCTTAAGCGGGGCTATGATTCCGAACCGGTTTGTAAGATCGACCAGGCGCCATCGTGGTGCATGGTCGTGTGATAGTGGGGCACTCTGTTACGCCCGTTGTTTCATGTTTCATGTTTCAAGCTTGATACAGGAGAGTGATCATGCCGACTCGTATTGCCGACGCCGTTTGGGAAGGGGACTTGGTCAAGGGCAAGGGCCACGTGAAGACCGCCAGCGGCGTGTTGAATCATCCGTATTCGTACGGCACGCGTTTCGAGGGTGAGCTGGGGACAAATCCTGAGGAGCTGATCGCAGCGGCCCATTCCGGGTGTTACGCGATGGCGCTTTCCGCGATGCTTTCCGGTGCGGGGCACACGGTGACGCGCATGGCCGTCAAGGCGGCGGTGACGCTGGACAAGGTGGGCGACGGATTCAAGATCACGAAGATCAAGTTGACGTGCGAAGGGACCGTGGCGGGCATTGATGAGAAGACATTTTTGGAGTTTGCGGGCAAGGCCAAGGTGGGCTGTCCGGTTTCGCAGGCCTTGTCGGCGACGCCGATCGAACTTGATGCGAAACTGGTGAAATGATGGAGATCGAAGCGTTGCCGGTGGATTCCACGAGTTCGCAGCACGGCGAGGGGGCGCTGTGGGATGTGCGCACGCAGCGGTTGCTGTGGGTGGACATCGACGGGTGCAAGGTCAATGTGTTCGATCCGGTGACGGGGCTGAATACGTCGGTCTCGACGGGCACGGCTTGCGGGACGGTGGTGCCGACGCGGCGGCCGGAGGTGGTGGCCGTGGCGCTGAAGGATGGTTTTGCCACGGTGAATCAGCAGAACGGCGCGATCGAATACCTGCAGCGGATGAATCTTGGCGACGCACGATTTAACGATGGCAAGGCTGATCCGGCGGGGCGTTTCTGGGCGGGCACGATGGTGGCGCGCACGGCCAGGGAGACGGGCATGCTGTATCGCCTGGACGCGGATCGTTCGCTGCATGAGATGCTCGGCGGGGTGTCGACATCGAACGGGATCGTGTGGTCGTCGGATCGCAAGATCATGTATTACATTGATACGCCGACGGCGCGGGTCGACGCGTTTGATTACGACGATGCGACGGGCAACATCACGCACCGGCGGGCGGCGTTGAAGATTGCGCCGGATTTGGGGCATCCGGACGGGATGACGATCGATAGCCAGGATCGGCTGTGGATCGCCATGTGGGGCGGGGGCCGGGTCTGCTGCTTTGATCCCGCCAGCGAGCAACTGCTGTATACCGTCTACACGACGGGTTCGCGCCACTCTTCGGCGTGCGCGTTGGGTGGGCCGAACCTGGATGAGCTTTTCATCACGACTTCGCGGCAGGGGATCAAGCCGGAGGAATACGCGCCCGGCGGCACCGAGCCGCATGCGGGCAAGGTGTTCCGTGTGAAGGTGCCGGCTAAGGGGCTGCCGGCGTTTGAGTATGCGGGATGAGTTTTGCCGCAGGTGGCGCCGCGTTGTGAAGGTTCCGGCACGCAGTTCTACAACGGCTTTTTCTGGATTGCGGCGGGGATAGTAGCGGGCCCTCAACGCTTGGTTGAGTCTATGTAGGAACGCGCAAGTTCGCACATTGAGATCGCTTCTGGGGGATCAAGTTTTTTTATTTTCCCGAGGTCGGCGATCGCTATCCATTCATAGGATGGCCAAAAAGTGTTTTCGGCAGGGACGATCGGTTGTGACGTTGGTCCGGATAATATGGATTTCTTGTTGCCATAGGCAAGAAAATAATGGTAGCTGCGGCGTATGTCCCACGGGTGTTCGCCAATCTTGGCACCAAGAGTCAAATGCACCGCATCCGGCTCCAAGTCAATCCCGAGCTGTCGCGAGTAATCTTTCGCCGCCCCTTTGATCATTTCCGTAGCGCCGCGCAAACATGCAGATTCCAAACTCTCGTCATCTCTGACAAAGCCAAAGGGCAATAAATAGTAGCGACCTCTGTGTCCAAGAGCCCGCATTAGCAAGACGGCGTCCGATTCTATGATGATTGCTGCGGTACAATCAGGGCGCCAGGGCCGTATATCAGGAAGTGCCATTGCGTTCTTCGATCCAAAGGGCCGTTCTTCGATCACAACTAGATCACATGTTATTGATTCGTGAGATTCTTGTACATCGGTAAGACGTGCCAAGGGATTTGCCGTGGAGAGTGGGTACGTCTATATTTCCGGTTTGATCGCGGTGTTTACATAACGAATTTGCGAGGAGGTTTTCATGGCACGTCCGGTTACGCTATTTACGGGTCAATGGGCTGATCTGCCGTTTGAGACGCTCTGCAAAAAGGCCAAGGGCTTTGGATATGATGGTCTGGAACTGGCCTGCTGGGGGGATCATTTTGAAATTCACAAGGTGCTCGACGGCAAGTCGGGCGCGGGGTACATCGAGAAGAAGTGGGCCACGCTGCAGAAGTACGACTTGAAGTGTTTTGCGGTGTCGTCGCATCTGGTCGGGCAGGGGATTTGCGATCTTATCGATGAACGGCACAAGCAGATTCTGCCGGAGAACGTGTACGGCGATGGGAAGCCGGAGGGGGTGCGCCAGAGGGCGGCGGAGGAAATGAAGCAGACGGCGATCGCGGCGCGCAAGTTTTTTGATGCGGCACCGCAGGAGATCAAGGACGAGTTGCCGCGGGTGGTGGTCAACGGATTTACGGGCTCGAGCATCTGGCACCTGGTGTATTCTTTCCCGCCGGTACTGCCGAACCAGCTGGAGAACGGCTACAAGGATTTCGCCAATCGGTGGAATCCGATTCTCGACGTGTTCGACGCCCACGATGTGAAGTTCGGGCTGGAAGTGCATCCGACGGAAATTGCGTTCGATATTGTCTCGGCCAAGCGGGCCATCGACGCGGTGGGGGGACGCAAGACGTTCGGCTTCAATTACGATCCGTCACACTTCGTCTACCAGGGCGTGGATTACGTGCAGTTCATCCGTGAGTTCGGCGATCGCATCTACCACGTGCACATGAAGGATGCGTGGTTCAGCCCCACGGCCAAGCGCTCGGGCGTCTTCGGCGGGCACCTGCCCTTCGGCGATCCGGAACGGTATTGGGAATTCCGCTCGCTCGGCCACGGGTCGGTGAACTTCGAGGAGATCATCCGGACGCTCAACTTCGTGGGCTACAAGGGCCCGCTCTCCGTGGAATGGGAAGACCAGAACATGGACCGCGAACACGGTGCGACGGAAGCGGCGGCGTTCGTGAAGAAGGCGGACTTTGCACGGTCGAGCATTGTGTTCGATGCGCAGTTCGATCGGTGAGTTCGCTGCCTGAAAAAAAGGTGATTCACGCAGAGCTCCGGATGGAAATCCGGGGCTTTGCTTTATGATGGAGTGAATCCCCCCTTCCCAGCGGGGCGGCTTGCGGAGGAACGACGCATGAAGACCGGACGCTTCTTCCTGGTTGGATGGATCGCGGCGATGGTGTGGCTGTGGGCGGGGCCGGTGCACGCGGAATGGATCTGGGTGGAAGGCGAGAAGCCGGCGAAACAGTCGATGCATCGGCATCCGTGGTGGTATGACCAAGTGAAGAAGGATCAATTCTCAGGCGGCGATTTCACCAGCAATTTCAGCGAGAAGGAACGCGGCGAGGCGTCGTATGACGTGACGGCCACGAAGGCGGGGGCGTATGAATTCTGGGTGCGGGCCAACCCGGTGCAAGCGGCGCTGTCGTACCGGCTCAACGGCGGCGAGTGGAAGGCCATCGCGACGGACAAAGACCTGGTGGATACCGTCAACGTCGCGGCCGACGGCAAGGCGGACTTGCGATTCCTGGCGTGGATGAAGATCGGCAAGATCGATTTGAAGGCGGGGAAGAATGTCATTGATTTTCGAATGGAGTCGAAGAATTCCAATCACGGGTATCTCGATTGTTTTGTGCTGAGCACGGAGCCGCTGCTGCCGTCGGGAGCGCTGAAGCCAGATGAGTTGGCGCGGGCGGCGAAGGATTTGGCCAGCGGGGAGAACGGATGGTTGCCGTTCAATCCGGCGGAGGATCCGTTCACGGCCGAGGCGGCGCTGGATTTGCGGGGGCTCAATGAGAAGACAGCTGGCGAGCATGGATTTGTCGCGGTGAAGGATGGGAGGTTCGTTTTCTCCGGCAACAGCCAGCCGGTGCGGTTCTGGGCGGTCAACGGCGTGGGGGCCACGGAGCGCGAGGCGATGCGGAAGTCGGCACGGATGCTGGCCAAGCATGGCGTGAACATGGTGCGGCTGCACGGGGGGATGTTCGATGAGACAGGCGCGGTCGATCCCAAGCGCGTACAACAGGCGATTGCGACCGTGGAAGAACTGAAGGCGGCGGGGATTTATTCGCACTTTTCGATCTACTTTCCGCTTTGGTTTTCGCCCAAGGCGGACAATCCGGTACTCAAGGGATATGACGGCAAGACGCATCCGTTCGCGGCGCTCTTTTTCAACGCCGATTTCCAGAAGCTATACCAGAGTTGGTGGACGGCGCTGCTGACGACGCCGGGTGAAAAGAGCGGCAAGCGGCTGATCGACGATCCGGCCGTCGCCAGTGCGGAGATTCTCAACGAGGATTCGTATTTCTTCTGGACCTTCAATGAGAAGGGCATTCCGGATGTGCAGTTGCGGATGGTGGAGACGCAATTTGCCGAGTGGCTCAAGCCGCGGTACGGATCGCTGGAGAAGGCGTTTGCGGCGTGGAATAACCTGCGTGTGGGGCGCGATGCACCGGGGGAGAATCGCATCGGGTTCCGGCCGCTGTGGAACATGTTCACCGACCGCACGCCGCGGGACCAGGATACGGCGGTGTTTCTGCTGGAAAGCCAGACGCGGTTCTATCGCGAACAGATCAAGTTTCTGCGCGGGCTGGGGTTCAAGGGAATGATCGCGGCATCGAACTGGATCACGGCCGACGCACGGGTGCTCGGCCCGCTGGAGCGGGTGAGCTATGCGCCGGGCGATTTCATCGATCGTCACGGGTACTTCGGGAACGATCACAAAGGGGATAACGCGGAGTGGTCGGTGCGCGATGGGCACACGTATGCGGATCGGTCGGCCTTGCGATTTGATCCGGAGGAGCCGGGGAAGGCAAAGCAGTTCGATCATCCGGCGGAGGATGTGTCGTACAACGGATTGCCGTCGATGATCTCCGAGACGACGTTCGACCGGCCAAACCGGTACCGCTCGGAGGCGCCGCTATTTTACGCGACGTACGGGGCGCTGCAGGACTCGGACGCGATCGTGCACTTCGCGCTCGATACGGCGCAGTGGCACGTGAAGCCGAACTTTTTCATGCAACCGTGGACGCTGATGTCGCCGGCGATGATGGGGCAATTTCCTGCGGCGGCGCTGATTTTCCGCAAGGGGCTGATCGCGCCGGGCGAGATGATGGTGGATCTGAATCTGCGAGTCGAAGATCTGACGCATCTCAAGGGCAGTCCGCTGGCGCCGGGGGCGGCGTTCGATGAGTTGCGACTGAAAGATGTGCCCAAGGGGATGCCGGTGACATCGACGAGCCTGATCGATCCGCTTGTGCATTTTGTCGGGCGGACGAATATTCAGTTTGTGACCGACATGAAGCCGTCGACGATCAAGGATGCGAAGGCGTTTGTCGATCGCGCGAGGCAGAAGGTGAGCAGTTCCAACGGGCAGCTGGTGCTGGATTACGGGCATGGCGTGCTGACGATCAATGCGCCGGCGGCGCAGGGCGTGTGCGGAAATCTGAAGGCGGCCGGGAAAGTGGCGACGGCCAATCTGGCGGTCACATCGGATCTGGACCTGGGGCATGTGGTGGTGGTGGCGCTCGACGACAAGCCGCTGGAGACGTCAGGTTGCATGTTGCTGCAGGTAATGTCGGAGGAGCAGGCGAATGGATTTCGCACGCAGGATGCCGGCAATGGGATCAAGAAGATCGTCAGCATCGGGCGCGATCCCTGGATGATCCGGATGATGCAGGGAACGGTGCGGCTGAAGCGTGCCGATGCGGCGGGGCTGAAAGTGACCGCGCTGGATGGTAACGGTTATCCCGGCAAGACGGTTGGTACCGCGGCAGAGATCAAGTTGGAGCCGGGCACGTTGTATTATCTGATCGGCAAATGACATCGGTTTGTGCCGATCATTGAGCAGGCGCCGTCGCCGGCGGTTGGGCCGGTACGCCGCGTTTTTGCTGGAGCATCCAGGTGTACAGATCGGGCATGGCATAGGCGGCGTCCCATGAATTGTGGCCGACACCGTGAAAGATCGTATAGCGCACGCGTCCATGAGCTTGGCGTAGGGCCTCGACGGTTTCGGTATCGGGCTTGATCGGCACAGTGGCATCGGCGTCGCCGTGGAAGACCCAGGTGGGAAGGTTTGCGATACGGGCCACGTCCTCTTTGTCGCCGTAGCCGCAGATCGGCACGATCGCGGCAAACAGATCGGGAAAGGCGATGGCCGTATCCCAAGTGCCGAAGCCGCCCATGGAGAGGCCAGTGAGATAGATGCGGTCGGGATCAACGCGATATTTTTGCGAGACTTCTTCGATGAGGCCCTTGAGCATCCAGGGATTCCAGTGCTGTCGAGGAGGGCATTGCGGGGCGATCACGAGGAACGGCAAGTCCATCTTGTTTTCCAGGCGCGCGGGGATGGCGGCACGAGTGCGCACGGCGTTGATGTCCAAGCCCTTTTCACCGGAGCCGTGCAGAAAGATCATCAGTGGAAATTTATCTGAGCCAGCATCCAAATACCCCGCCGGAGTGTAGGCGAGATAACGATAGGGCGTGTGCTCCACCTCCATGTGGAATTTTCCCCACCACAGATTATCTGCAACCCACGGCCCCGTGCGTTGCAAAGCGCGGGGGCTATCCGGCGGGGTTTCCGCGAGCCATGCGAACAGTGCGGCCCAATAGTCGCTCTGCGCGATGGTGTTGCGGAGCGCCCATTTGAATTCGTCGGCGATGAAGAACATCTGCGCGTGGGCGGTTACTGGATCGATGCCGAGTTCCTTGGGTAACTCCACGGTAAGTTGCATCTCCTTGCTTCGCCAGTCGATTTTTTGCGGCGCGCGGTAGAGTGTGAGGTAACGTTTGTAGGCCTTGCCGGAAGTAGTCCGAATTGTGACTACCGCTCCGTAACGCCCCGGTTTTTCAGCGGTCTTCACCGGCTGATAGCGGCGGTCGTAAAACTCAGTGTTCACGGAATACGGCCCGATCAAATCTTCGACGCGGACAGGATCTTCGAAGTCTCCCTTCGGGAACTGCGTGCCGGTGAACACGAAGGGATCAAAGCGGAAATCCGTTTCGTCAAATGCGGTTTCCGGATCGGGAGCCTTTGGCAGTGTGAACCGCGCGATCGGACGCCCGTCGACCGAGACATTCAGCGGACCGAACGGCGTGGCAGGGAATGGAAGCATTAGGCGTGCCTCGGCGGAATGACCATCGGCGGTCGCGGCCAGAGTTGCCATGGCAGACGCTGCGATTCGGCCGTCCTCGTACACCGTGGCGGTCTTGCCGGCCAGACCTGGCACCGCTCGGACCTGCAACACAGTTCGGCGGAAGCTTTCGTATCGGCCGGCCACCGTGGCGTCGACCGCCGGACCGGCGTGATCGGCCAGGCGCAGCGTCTGCATGGCGTCAACCGCACGCCACGATTCCTCGGACGGATACCACACCCAACGCATCGAGTTCGCCGGCGCCTTGTCATTGATCAGCAACTGGAACCGCAATGTGAGATTTCCGGCCGGCGTCATACCCAGATTGGACCATGGCATGAGCACTTCCAGGTCATATCCGTCCACACGCTTTGCGACGGCAAAATCAGGCGTCGCAAGATGATCCGGGGCTGTCTTTGGTACGCGACTGTCGATCACTTCAATCCGCGGCGTCGGGTTTTTCTGCGTCGTACCCGGCGTGATCACCACCTGGTAACGCTGTGCCGGCGTGTCGTCCCGCCCAATGAAGAATTCGACCGAATCTTTCATGTATTGCCCGGGATCGGCGTCCATCGGCGTGGTGTCGGTTACGGAAACCCAGACGTGCAGGCCACGGGTGTCATAGGCGATCCGTGCGGTCGGCGACTTTTCGACGGGAGTTTGCATGGTCGGAGACATAATGTTGATCTGCAGTCCCGCATGTGCCGGCCATGCCGAGGCATCGATCGTGGGTCGATCCGTGCGGGGGATGTCATGGACGATCGAGTGGGTGGGCAATGCAGGTGGCGCGATGCGCGGTTCGGCGCACCCCGTCAGCGTTCCGACAAGAGCGAGGGCGATCCAGAGGAACAAGCGATGACTCATATCCGGTCTCCAGTAGAGGCAACGTGATGGGGTGTTTTCCGTGGACAGAATGGCCGAACTCTTCAGGCCCGTAATGCGCGGTGCCAAGCGAACGCACAAGGTCATTTTCAGAAATGCATATGCGAATTGTAACGAAGCCCCTCGCGAATGCACGCATCGGATTCGGAGATCCCCGCCCCTTTCCTTTTCACTGTTCTCCATTCATAATTCACTGCTTGAGAAGCGCCCGTAGCTCAATTGGATAGAGTCCCAGACTTCGAATCTGGTTGTTGGGGGTTCGAATCCCTCCGGGCGCATGGAAAACCCCGGCGGCTCCTTGGCGGGAGTCGTTCGGGTGGGGATGCCGGGGAGGTGGCTTCAGCGGGCGATCAGGCGATTCAGACGGAAGCTGCGAGGGCCGGTGATTCTTCGTGGATGTTTCCGCGGTCGCCTTCGAACTCCACCGGAACGATGGTGTCGAACGGCATCTTCATTTGGCGGAACCATTCGATCAGAGTGTTCTTGTCGGGTGCTTCCATCACGCATGCGGCCTTTCCTTCGGAAAGGTTGCAGAAGGATCGGTACCCGCGAATTTTCGGGTCCGATTGGGCGGCGAGTCCCAGCTGCCGCAGCTGTTCCGGCGTGACGCCGTGGGGTGGCAACGTGTGGGTACAGAGGAATTTCATGGCCTATCCTCCCAAAAAAGGGGCCCACTTAGAGAACTGCCAGAAATACAGAATTATTGTAGGCCGCTGATTTGGGAAGAGGGGAGATTCAGGTTTCGACGACCAGGTCATCACGATGAATGACTTCGTCGTAGTAGGTTTCCATGTCGAGTAATTGGGCGAATTCGCCGCTCTTGTGGCCGCGGATTTTCGTGATCTCCACGTGTGTGTAATTGGTCAGTCCCCGGGCCACGGTCACGCCGTTCTTGTCCATGATCAGGACGGCGTCACCGGCTTCGAATTCGCCTTTGATTTCCACGATGCCGCTGGCCAGAAGGCTTTTGTTGGCCCGCAGCGCCTTGGCGGCGCCGTCATCGACGATGAGGGTGCCGAGGGTGCGTGCGGTCAGGCCGATCCAGCGTGAGCGGCTGGAGAGTTTGCGGCTGGCGGGCAGAATGAGCGTACCGGTTTCCACGCCATCGAGCAGATCGCGAATGACGTTGGGTCGTTTGCCGTTGGCGATCATCACGGGCTCGCCGGCGGTTTTGACGGTTCCGGCGGCGAAAAGTTTGCTGCCCATGCCGCCGGTGCCGTGAGAGCTTTTCTTTTTGGAATCGACATTGCCCGAGGCGTCTTCGACGTCTTGAACGACGGCGATGGTTTGTCCGGAGGCGTCGAGGAGGCCGTCGACGACGGTGAGCAGGATGAGCAGATCGGCGCGGAGGAGGTTGGTGACCTGGGCGGCGATGAGGTCATTGTCGCCGAACTTAATTTCGGCTACGGCGACGGAATCATTTTCATTGACGATGGGGATGGCCTTGCATTTTTGCAGGGCCTGGATGCAGTTGCGCAGATTCAGGTAGCGGCCGCGGTGTTCAAAATCGCCGCGGGTGATGAGGATCTGGCCGACGTGCATGCCGTGGGGTTTGAAGGCGGCGGCAAACAGGCGCATGAGGATGGACTGTCCGACGCTGGCGGATGCCTGGAGCAGCGGGAGTTCCTTGGGACGGCCGGGCAATCCCAATTCGGTGATGCCCGCGCCGATGGCTCCGCTGGAGACCATGGTGACTTGAATGCCACGTGCTACGAGGCCCGCGACCTGCTCGGCGAAATGGCCGATGAGTTGGTTATCGAGGTGGCCGTCGGCGCCGGAGAGGGCGTTGGTTCCGATTTTGACCACCACCGACCGCACGCCCTTCAAGATCGCCTTGCGATCGACGGTACTGGTTGTGTGGCTCGTTTCCATAATGCAACTATTGAACACCAAAACCCTGCGAGCCGCAAAGGATCGGGCATCGGTTAGGGTGTGTTTGCGGGGGGATTGCGCAGGATTGCGAGGAGCTGGGCGACGTATTTTTCGGTGGAGCCGCGCTGCTGGGCGATGACTGACCGGGCTTTGCTTCCCGTGGCTGCGGCTGTGGCGGGATCTGCCAGCCAGCGCTCGATGATGCGGCCTAATTCTTCTTCATTTTGCACCGTCGCGGCGGCGTCGTTGGTCAGCAGTAACTCGACGGCTTCGGCGAAGTTGTGCGTGTGGGGACCAAAGCAGCAGGGTTTGCCCATGGCGGCGACTTCGATCATATCGCTGCCGCCGAGGGGAACGAGGGATCGGCCAACGAACGCGCCGAAGCCGAGGGAATAGAGTTTTTTCAGTTCGCCCAGTGTGTCGAGCAGCAGTACTTCGTCAGGGGTGAGGGGCGATGTTGTCGTTGCGCCGTCAGGCCGTTGGGTGCGGCGGACGACTTTCAGGCCGGCCAGTTCGATCGCGGCGATGACGTCGGGGACGGTTTCGGGTTTGCGGGGGGCGATCGCCAGGCGGAGGGCGGGGAAGGGTCTGCGAAGTTTCAGATAGGTTGCCAGGAGCGGGTCTTCTTCGCCGGGGCCGGTCGATCCGCCGACGAATAGGCGGTGATCGGGCGTGATGCCGCAGGCTGCGGCCAGGGCGGCGGCGCCGGGGATGCGGTCGCTCAAGTCTGCGGTGTCGTATTTGAGGGTCGGAAGGATGGCCATGCGGTCACGGGGTGCGCCGAGGCGTTCAAAGCGTGTGGCGATGGTTTGGGTTTGGATGCCGAACCAGGTGATTTTCCGGAGCATCCATGCCACGATGGGGCGGACGAGGAGGTAGCGTTTGGTGGAGCGCTGGGTCAGGCGACCGTTGATGATGGCCACGGGGATTCGGCGACCGCGGGCGACGCGGATGAAGTTGGGCCAGGTTTCGAGTTCGACGAGCACCACGAGGTCGGGTCGCACGTGATCGTAAAAGGATTCGACCGCGAAGGAAAAATCCAGGGGATAGCGCAGGGTGCGTATGCGCGGGTTGTGGTTGGCGTGGCCGGCGGGGGGGTAGAGTTCGCGAGCTCGGGCGGTGCCGGTGTCGGTGGTGGTGGTGATGACGATGTCGAGTTGCTCATCGGCGGCGAGGAGTTTGTCGACCAAGCCGCGCACGGAGAGCAGTTCGCCGACGCTGACGCAGTGGATGGCGATGCGTTTTAATTTTAATTTTAAATCTGAATTCTGAATTCTGAATTCTGAATTCGCGGGGTAGCGTCCAAAGCGGGCGGCCCAATCGGTGCGGTACTTGCCGGTGCGCCAGCTTTTTACCAGCAGCACGGGCAGTGCACAGAGCAGGGCGACGAAATAACAGATGTCCAGCAGCAAACCCATAGTTCCATCAGGATAAACGCGAAGTGGTAAACATGAAACTCGATGGGCGGGAATCGGTCGTCACGCGATTTGCGGAAATTGCCGATAATTTCTTACAGTTGCCGCTGTTGTTGTACGTTTGATGTTTCAGGGCGCGCGTTTATCATGCCCGCATTCATCGGAGTTCCCAATGTCCGACGCATGGATCACACCCATCCCCAAGGCGGTCTTCTTTACGAAGGGCACGGGGCGGCACAAGTACCGGCCGCAGTCGCTGGAGCTGGCGATGCGCCATGCCGGGATTGAGAAATTCAATCTGGTGCAGGTGTCGGGCATCTTGCCGTCGCAATGCAAGATCATCACGGTGTCTGATGGGATACGGCGGCTCTCGCCGGGGCAGATTGTTTTCGGGCTGATGTCTGAGTGTTCGACGGATGAGCCCAACCGGCTGCTGTGCGCTGGGATCGGCGTTGCACGGCCGATCAAGGACCAGTACGGGTACATTTCCGAACAACACGGCTTCGGGATGACGGAAGAGAAGACCGGCGATTTTGTCGAAGACATGGCTGCCACGATGCTGGCTACGACCCTGGGCATCGAATTTGACCCAGCCCGGAATTACGATCAGCGGAAGGAAATTTACCGCATGTCGGGGGCGACTGTCCGTACGCGTAACATCGTTCAATCGGCTGAGGGGGACAAGAACGGGCTGTGGACGACGGTGATTGCGGCGGCGGTATTTATCATGTGAGTTTTGAGCACCGCGTGGGGGCAGCGTGCTGTGCCAGGTGCGATGGTATTGTGGGGCAGCCTATCATTGATGTGATAGTCGGCGCTCGGAGTTCCCCATGCTCGTTCGTACCGCGCATCTTTCATCGAAGCCACCGGAAACACTTTGGCCGCTGCTGTGCAACGCACAGATGGATGGTTCGAATTCGTTGCCGTTTCGGCTGGGTGTTCCGCGTCCTGTGGCCTGCAGGCTTCCGGACGGCGCGGGCGGAGTAGGTTCCCGCCGCGAATGCATTTCGAACAGTGGCACGATCCAGCAGCAGATTTTGATCTGGGATCCGCCGCGGCAACTTTCTTTTCGAATGATCGAAACCGACATTTACTTCCGGAACTGCGTGTCCGCAATTGAAGATACATTTGAGCTGGCGCCTTCTTCCGGCGGGGGAACGAGTATCACCCGTACCACGCGATTTTCGGTCATCGGGCGGTTCGCATGGTTCAAGGGCATGCTCATTGCCGCGGCACTGAAGCACATCCACCGGTATGTTTTTCGGAATTGGGATCGCTGAGGTCTTAGCGGGCCACCCGCGCACGCAGGTTTTCCAGCACATTCATGAAGTTGATGTAGGCATCGTAGGGGGATTCGTAGGGGCTGAAGTAGCCGTGGACGGCACCGTCGGACCAGCGTTTGGTGCTCATGTAGTAAGAGTGATCGCTGGTGGTGAGTTTTCGCCAATCGGCTAGCACCTTGGGGTCGCCGGCGGCGGCTTTGCGTTTGACGTTCGGTTCCAGCTTGTACAGTTCCTGCACCGCGTTGGCCTGCATGGCGTTGCCCACCCAGGCAGAGACATCGCGCGATTCATCCGCCCAGGACATGGCCATCGGAACATCCAGCACGCCGGCGCTCTGGTATTCCGCCACCGCTTCGGTGGGTGTCACGAAATCACAGTTTGCTTCCAGCAGCTTTTCGGGCATGGCTGCGAGAAAATCGAGGATGCCCGTTTCCGCTGCCTGATGCTCGCCGAAGGTTTCCATGTCCATGAACACGTTGCACAGGTGGCCGCCGATCTGGCCTACCTGTTCGGCGAACTTTTCGACAGTGACGGGGAATTCCGGGGCACGCGGATCGCTGAACTTGAAGGCGATCAGGTCGCTCATGCGGTAGTTTCGCAGGAGCAGGTTCAATGGCAGATTCGCCGGGCCTTTCGCAGCGGCGGGTGATGTGGCGTTCGGGTGGCGGGAATCCCCGACGGATTCATAGACAAACGCTGCGCTGCGTTTGTTCAGCACCGCCTCCCAGCCTTCTGCCAATTGTGTTTCAAACCCGAGGTTTGCCACTTGTGCCGCGATGCCGTTGGAATAAATGAGTTCGGTATTGCGAAATGTCCGCGGCACCACTCCGAGCACTCGCCGCAGCATTTCGCGGTGGAGGGTCACTTGTTCGGTAAACTCGGTGGGGCAGTACAAACCGGCGAGGCTGTGGTGGTAGGTTTCGCCGAGGAATTCTGTGCCGCCGGTTTGGGCGAGTGCATGAATCGCCTGCACGACTTCCGGCGCGTGCTGTTCGAACTGCTCCAGGGCCGTGCCCGTCACCGACAGTGCACAGCGAAAGCGCCCGCCTAAGCGCACGATCTGCTCCCGGAGGATCCGCAGCACCGGCAGGTAGCATTTTGCTGCCACGCGTTCGATGACGGCGCGATTGTGGCCGTCATCGAAATAGTTCGGCGCGGAGTCGAAAATGCTGTACTTCCGCAACCGGAAGGGTTGATGCACCTGCAAGTAAATACAGACCGATGGCATGCGCGCGATTATACGGCTGGGCTTCCCCTTGCACTATTGGCCTATGTTAATTCTTTCGCCCGCGCTTGAATCCGCGGGGTTGCTTCTGTACAACCATTCCATGCGACACGGACGTCCTTTAGCTTCTTTTCGTTTGCCGATTCTCCCTTTTCCATTTTCAGTGGTTCAGTGTGTAGTCGCTATTTTTGCGGCGTGCTTGACGGTGAATTGCGCGCTGGCGGATTCACCTCTGCGTGTCACGCTGATTGGTGCGGATCATCCATCGGGCGTTTATCTGGCAAAGGAAGCGGCTACGTTTTCGTTACTTTTCGAGAACCTTGCCGACCGCGACATGCCGCTGGCGGGGCACATCGCTTTTGGCCCGGTTCCGGCGCCGAAGAAGCCGTTCAAGTCTCAGGTGACGGTGCCGATCGCGGCCACGGCGGTGGGGGCGGGTAAGTCGGTGAAGCTCGATGTGCCCGTCGCGTTCAGTGCGGCCGGGCCGTATGAGCTTCATTTTCAGCCCGACGCCACCTCAGACGTTGCGATCGTTCATCCCAGCGGCCTGCAACTCCTGGCCATTTTTCCGCCCCGGGGTGTGGGCGGGGCCGGCGCTGATTCCGCCAAGCCGCCGGTGAATCCGTGGGTCACGCCGCTGCCGCGGTGCGCTGCGGCGATTGCGGGTTTTTTTCCGGATTTTGCGGCGCGGACCAGCATTCATCGGTTTTTACTGGATGAAGCCTTTCTGTTCGATCCGGAGGCCCGGCGGGTTCCGGTGGTCGGGGCATCGCTGGAGGCTTCTGGCGATCAGCTTGCGGCCCTCTTTGGCGACTTCGCCAAAGCCAAGTCGTCGCTGATTTTGCGGGTGAGCGTGCCTGTGCTCGATACGCCCGATCCGAAATCGGTAGCGGCGTTCAATCAGTACATTGCCGATGCGATGATTCGCAGTCATCACACGCTTACCGCCATTGCCGTCACGCCGGATCTTCCCGCGACGGTGGAGCTTACCGACGATCAGATTCTTGCGTATCGGGCGTACTATCTGGCAGCGTATGCGGCGGCCAAGAAGCCGGCGGCCGGCGAAAAGCCGATCCTTCTCCTGGGCAGCGGTGACGCGCTGCTGACGCACAAGCTGCTGTTTACTCGAACCGCCAAGACAACGGACCTGCACGCGTACGTCGACGCCCTGGCGATCACTGATCTGTCTTTGCAACTTCCGCTGGCACGCAAGCTGCTTGAGGATACGAAGACGCCCATCTGGCTTTTGCCGCCGACGGGTAAGCAGAATGCGGAAGTGAGAATGCAGAGTATTGATCCGAGCGTTCCGAGTCTTGCGTTGGCTGAGTCTCTTGCGATTATTCCGGTGCCGTCGCCGACGGAAGATCGCGGGGTCACGGCCCATCTTTTTGGGGGGGCGGTGCTTTTTCAGCGGCTGCATCCGGAAGCGCTGCCGTACATCGCGATTTTTCAGGGGGAGGATTATGCGGTGGCCGCGGTCGGGAGTTTTCAGGGGAATGCGCCGGTAGCAGGTTCGGCCGCTGCAGGCTCTGAGACGCGTCCTTCGACGACCGAAGCCCGGCCATCTGCAACTGCGCCATCGGATCCGCAGTCTCTTGCCAACCTTGAAGTTGGAGATGACACGCAGTCCCTGCGGGTCGTCGACACTGCGGGCAACACCGTGGATTGCCGGGTGGGAGATACGCTGTATGTGCCGGTTCAGGATCGCATGGTGTATGTGCTTCAGACGGGCAATGCGGAAGACCTTGCGGCTTTGTTGCGCACTGCGACGGCGCACAATCTTCCGTCCCCCGCGCCGGGCAAGTAGCCTGTCCATTTTGATGTTTCGGCAGACTCACGCGCCGATGTCTTCGTTCCAGAGGTCGGGTTTTTCGCGGATGAATTTTTGCATGAGTTCGATGCAGCGGGGGTCGTTCAGGAGGATCAGGTCGACGCCGTGGTGGCGGAAGAGGTCTTCGGCGCCGAGGAAGTTGGTGTGTTCGCCGATGATGATGCGGGGGATGCGGTAGAGGAGGGATGTGCCGGTGCACATGATGCAGGGGGAGAGGGTGGAGACGAGGGTGAGGGTGGGCCAATCGCGGCGGCGGCCGGCGTTGCGGAGGCAGACGACTTCGGCGTGGGCGGTGGGGTCGCCGGTCTGGACGCGGAGGTTGTGGCCGCGGGAGATGATGACGCCGGCGGAATCGACGAGGACGGAGCCGATGGGAAGGCCGCCTTCGTTGTAGCTCTTGAGAGACTGTTCGTAGGCGGCGGTCATGTGGTCGTGATAGGCAGGAGGAATGGTGGATGGGGTGCTCATGGGAGAATCCTATCGTAGGTTGGGCAGTTTCGTGCGGCGGCAGACACGATAGCTGAGGGGGCGGGAAAAATGTAGAATAAAGTTCTGAGGATTTCCGTCGTGACCAGAGAGATGAACATGTTGGCCAAGCGAATCATACCGTGTCTGGATGTGGATCGTGGTCGGGTGGTCAAGGGGGTGAAGTTTTTCGATCACGTGGATGCCGGCGAGCCGGTGGAACAGGCGATTTTTTACGATCAGGCCGAGGCGGATGAGCTGGTGTTTTACGACATCACGGCCAGTCATGAGGGTCGGGGCATCATGGCGGAAGTGGTGCGCAAGGTGGCGGACAGCGTGTTCATGCCGATCACGGTGGGAGGCGGGATACGAACGCTGGAGGATGCGACGCGGCTGATTCAGGCGGGGGCGGAAAAGGTGAGCATCAACAGCGCGGCGGTGAAGCGGCCGGAATTGTTGGGGGAGATTTCGCGGAAGTTCGGGCGCTGCGCGACGGTGCTGGGGATGGATGCGAATCGGGTGGCGCGGCGGAAGTCAGAAACAGGAAGCAAGAAGCAGGAAGGGGGAAGCGTTCTTGTCGCGCGGGAGACGTGGTGCGACGAGAATGGGGATGAGTTTGAAGAAATGTGGGAGGTGTTTGTGAATGGGGGGCGCGTGGGGACGGGGGTCGATGCGCTGTGGTGGGCCAAGGAAGCGGAGCGGCTGGGCGCGGGGGAGATCGTGCTGAACGTGATGAATGCGGATGGGACGAAGGAGGGGTATGACCTGGAGATGACGCGGGCGATCAGCGAGGCGGTGACGATACCGGTGGTGGCCAGCGGCGGGGCGGGCAAGCCGGAGCATCTGCTGCGGGTGCTGCAGGAAGATGCGGGCGGGGGCAAGGCGGACGCAGCGCTGGCGGCATCGATTTTTCACTTCCGGGAGTACAGTGTGCAGGAAGTGAAGAAGTATCTGGCGGCCAATGGGGTGAATGTGCGGCTGTGAGCGGCGGCGGGTGGGTGTCCAAGCGGCGGGGGGGACGAGCCTTGAACGCCGGACCGTTTTGTCGATTTTCTCTTGACCGGGTGCCCAGCGTGAATTACGTTCCAAGCGCTCGTGGGTAGTTGTGTTTTGTGTGGTTATGCATTGCGGTACTTGTGCGCGGGTTTCATGCCGGCACAGTGGTATTTCAGTTTACGGGATGAAGGCAACACGCTAATGGAGATCTTCATGGCAGTGGCATTGGGAACCGGGCAGTCGAGGAAGAACAAGCGTCAGACCCAGGAGCGGATGGATCAGGCGGTGCGGCGGGCGGCGTGGAGGCGGGACGGGGCGGAAATGATGGAGATGCTGGAACAGCGGGTGATGTTGAGCGCGCTGCCGATGGCGCAGATCAATCCAGGATTCTCGGTCGGTCTTATGCTGGCGGATCCGGTGCGCAATGATGTTTACCTCGTGGACAAAACCAACAATCAATTGGTCGTGATGGACACGGACTTGGGCCGAGCCGTCGCGTTTGTCAAACTTACTGGAACGGCAAGCGGGTTGGCGATTTCGCCGGATGATGCGGAGTTATATGTTGCGTCAACCTCGGCCAACACGATCCAGGTCTTCTCTCTGGCCAACAACATGATGTTATTGCGGACGCTGAATGCAGCAACACCGGATCAAATTGCCGTTGGTTCCGGTTCAAGACTATTCGTTTCGAGTAACGCATACGTAGGTGTCAGCGTGCGCGAGTTGGATGCCAAGAACGGCGCTGCGCTTACAAGCTTCGGTAGTTATTACAGTCCAATTCTGCGGACCAACGTTACCGGCACCACTCTGTATGTGACAGATTTGCAGTTCAATCCGACGACCACCGATGCCTATGACATTTCGAATCCGGCAGCAGTGCCAGGCAAAGTGGGGAGCTACGGCACGAACATGCAGAATGGGCGGGATCTGGCCGTCGATGATCAATACCACCGGCTTTACGCCATGAGCGGGGGTGTCTATGGCGTCTATGCAGTCGACATGACGGCCCGCACTGGACAGCTCTGGAGTTTTGCTGGTGCCGCGTACGGCACAAGCGTCGACGTCAGTGGTACGGTGCCATACATTTATGCGGGTTCGCAGGATCCCTACAATGGCGGGATTTTCTACTATGACCGCAGCAGCGGCGCATTGCTGGGCAGCTATAAGCCGGTGGGGCAGTACAAGGCGGTGTGGGACCTGGCCGTGACGCCGAATGGCCATGTGCTCTTCGAGGCTGATCCCACATATAGCGTGGTTGGTCCCTATCAACTCGGGATTATTGGCGTTTCGTCGCTAAACGTCGGCAACTTCCAGTCGCCGATTTTGAATCTTTCCGGTCTTAATACGGCCTACGAGGGCTCGTCCTATTCGCTGGCTTTCTCGGCGAGCGATCCCAACATAGGCGCGACGCTGACGGGATGGACCATCAACTGGGGAGACAACACGACGACGACCTTGCCAGGCACGGCCACTTCGGCGACGCACACGTTTGTAGATGGGCCGAGCTCGCCGCAGATCAAGGTGACGGTGTCTGACAGCGTGGGTGCGAGCCAGACGGGGACTTTCCCGATCACCGTGAACGACCTCACGCCGGTGCTGAACGTGGGCGGATTGAGCACAGTGTATAACAACCAAGGCACGGTGCTGACGCTGGCCGTGTCTGATCCGGGTACGCTGGACTCGGTGACAGTAGATGTCGATTGGGGCGACGGGACAGCACACAGCGGCGCTGTTTTCACTGCGCCGACCAGCATCCTTAAAACATCGAATGTCGGGCACACTTATGTGGCCAATGGCAGCTACACGCAAGTCATCACGGCCACGGATAAAGATGGGGCCAGAATTTCGACAACGCGCGTCGTCAACGTGAGCGCGCCCGTGCTCGTGCCGACGGCGGCAAGCATCAAGGTCACTGAGGGGTCTGCGTTTTCGGGAGTGGTGGGATCGTTTGCAGATCCTGGGTACGGGGCGTTGAGCTTGTACAGTGCGACGATTGTCTGGGGTGACGGACACACTTCGGCGGGGACTATTCAGACCACGGCGGCGGCGAATGTGTTCAATATTGTCGGTACGAACACGTATGCCAATGAAGGCAGTTATCCGATCAGCATTGCGGTAAAGCGGACGGGGACCAGCGGTATCACGGTGAATTCGACGGCCAACGTGGCAGTGGTGCCGCCGATGCTGGCATTGTCGGGGGCGGCGAGCGCGAATGAAGGTTCAACGTACACGCTGGGCCTTTCGGGAACCGAGGCGGGCACGGATGTCATCACGGGATGGAAGATCAACTGGGGCGATGGCACGCCGGTGCAGAATGTGGCGGGGAATCCGCCGTCGGTGACGCATGTTTATGCGGATGGCCCTTCGAAGGCGACGATCACTGCGACGGCGACGGACGAGGATGGGACGTGGGATGCAACGCGGACCGCGGGTACGTTGATGGTCGACTTTGGCGGCGGGGCAGGATTTGCGTCAGCGCCGATTCCGGCGGGATATACATTGGGAACATCCAAGGATGGGGTGGAGTTGGCCAACGGCAAGATCGTGATGATCGCGTCGGGGGACAATGCGGCGCACACATCAACGATCACGGCGTTGATTCGGTACAACGCGGACGGCACGCTGGACACGACTTTCGGCAACGGCGGGATCGTGATAGCGCAGCTTCCGGGGACGACATTTACCGCCGGGAAATCGATTAAGGTGGACGCTGGCGGAAACCTGATCGTGCTGGGCATGGCCGGATCCTCCGGGAATTTTGTGGCGCGGTACAGCAGCGACGGGGCGATCCTTGGAAGCATCATCATTCCGTCGACGAAGATGGATTTCGCATCCGATTTTGCATTTGATGCGCAACAGCGGATTTACGTCGTGGGGCGTGGAGCGGGGGATTTTATGTGTGCGCGTCTAACGCCGGGCCTGGCGTTTGATACGACATGGGGCGGCGCCGGGTACGTGGCGGCGGACTTTGGCACGACGCAAGATACGGCGCTCGGGGTGGCGACTGCGCCCGATGGCCGCATCGCCGCCTATGGCTGGACGCGCAACTCCGTCAGCATGGACGTGGCCGCGCTGGCGGTCTGGAAAAGTGACGGCACACTGGACACGTCGTTCGGCGGTACCGGTAAGGTGGTCACCGACAACGGGTACTACCAGGACGGTACGGCCATCGCGTGGTTGTCGGACGGGCGACTGCTTGGGGGCAGCGTGGCATATCCGGATTCCCAGTCGTTGGCAGGCTTTTACAGTTTAACGCAGTACAACGCGAACGGGACGAAGGACACGACCTTTGGCACAGGCGGCACGACGATTATTAATCCGACGGCGCATTTCACAGATTATCTTGAGGATATGAAGATTGATCGCGATGGCCGGATCGTACTGGCTGGTCGAGCGTGGGATAGCGGAGGCGTTTCGCAGCCAGTATTTGCACGCTTGCTGGCGAACGGGGCATTGGATACGGCGTTCGGAGTGGGCGGTGTCGCGGCTTACAGCGTGGCGGGCGATCTGCGCTCATTTGTCATAGGTCGAGACAACAACTTGCTGGGATTTGGAAACGGCGCCGCGAACAACGCTCTGGTGCTGAAAGTGTCCCAGGGGCCGATGGTAGTGACGGTGGCGAATGTGATGCCGGTGGCGACGATCACGGGCGGAGCTGCGGGGACGACATCGCCGGAAGGGGTGGCGTTGACCTACCAGGCGGTGGTACAGGACGGAGCGGGGGACCTTCCGACGATGGCCTATGCATGGACGGTGACGAAGAATGGGGCGGCGCTTGCCTCCGGCACGGCTGCCACGCTGGCGTTTACGCCGGATGACAATGGGACTTATGTGGTGAGCCTGACGGCGAAGGATAAGGATGGAGGGGTGTCGGCAGCGGCAACCAAGACGGTGACGGTTACGAACGTGGCCCCGACGGCGGTCTTCGCGGCCACGGGGCCGGCCAACGAAGGCGGCACCGGCACAGTGGCGTTTACCAATCTCGTCGATGTGGCGAAAGACGTGGCGGCGGGATTCACCTACCGCTACGACTTCAACAATGATGGCGTGTTCGACCTGGTGACGACGGCAGCGTCGGCGACTGTCCCTGCGAGCATCGTTGGCGATGGTCCGGCCACGCGAATTATTCGCGGACGAATCACCGACAAGGACGGCGGCTTCAGCGATTACACGACGACGTTGACGGTGACGAATGTAGCGCCGGTCGCGACGATTTCCGGGCCGGCGACGGGGAAGAGGAACAAGGCCTCGACGTTCACGCTGTTGGCGAGCGATCCCTCGGCGGCGGATCAGAGCGCGGGCTTTACTTTTGGTATCGACTGGAACGGCGATGGCGTAATCGATCAGACCATCAAGGGAGTGAGCGGTCTGAAGGTGAGCCACACATTCAAGAATGCTGGGACGTATCTGGTTAAGGTCTACGCGACGGATAAGGATGGAACGGTCAGCGCGGTTTCGACATTGCAGGTGGTGATTTCATAGCGGATATGGAGGCGAGCGACGCGGAAGAAGTGAAACTGCCGGAAATTTTTTGCGATTTTTTTGACGGTGAAAATGGACTTATTGTCGGCAATGGTGAGAGAAAGTACGGCAGATATTGGGGGATTTCGGAATTGACGGGGATCAATTCCGACTGGCGGATCGGGTATTCGTGAAGGGCCGAAAAAAAGGGGTTAGGGCGGGTTTGACCGCCTCACGATGCTGCTTTAATATCCGAAGCACGCTTACTTTGTGCAATGTTTCACAGCGGAAACTGAGCCTCGCCGCAAGTCAAGTGGAGCGTCAGGCGGCGGCGAGGGCTATATTCAGTTGCGAAAGGTCAGCGGCAACTCTGCGGTGGGTCGGTTCTGTCTTTCTATAGAATGGATCACTCCTCCATGGATCTGAAGCCTCTATTCATGTTCCCCAAGTGGTCGAATAAAGTGACGCTGGGGGTGCTGATTGTATTGCATGTTTTGCCGCTGTATCTGGGCGCGCTGGTGGCGTATGGGTTTGATCCGGTGACGTTGAACGTGGGGTATCAGCCGACGCAACCGGTGCCGTACAGCCATGCGTTGCATGCGGGGGAATTGGGGATCGACTGCCGGTATTGCCATAACACGGTGGAAAAGGCGGGATTCGCGGCGATTCCGCCGACGGAGACGTGCATGAACTGCCACAAGGGAATTCGTGCGACGTCGGACAAGTTGAAGGTGGTGCGGGAGAGTTACCTGTCGGGCCAACCGATTCCGTGGGTAAAGGTGAACGATCTGCCGGATTACGTCTATTTCAATCATGCGGCGCATGTGAACGCGGCGGTGAGTTGCGTGGAGTGCCACGGAAATGTGAATCACATGGAAGTGGTGTCGCAGGAGAAGCCGCTGAACATGGCGTGGTGCGTGCAGTGCCATCGGAGTCCGGAGTCGCGGATTCGGCCGCGGGACCAGGTGACGAATCTGGACTGGAAGCCGGCGGTGAAGGAAGACCAGTCAGTGGAGCAGGCGAAGTATGAGTTGGGCAAGGCACTCAAAGACAAGTATCACGTGAATCCGAGTGTGGATTGCGTGACGTGCCATCGGTGAGTGGTCAGTTGTCAGTGGCCAGTGGTCAGTAGTTACTTGACGGTATGGTAGAAATGAAACGACAGACGGGAAAGAAGTATTGGCGGAGCCTGGAAGAGCTGGCGGAGACGCCGCGGTTCCGGGAGTTTGTCGAGCGGGAATTTCCGCAGCATGCGTCGGAGTGGTTTGGGGGATCGCGGCGGACGTTTTTGAAGATCATGGGCGCGTCGATGGCGCTGGCGGGGTTGGCGGGTTGCCGGCGTTGGCCGGCGGATAAGCTGATGCCATATGCGCATCGTCCGGTGAATCGCTCGGACGGAGTGCCGGTGCATTATGCGACGGCGATGGAGTTGGGCGGGATGGGCGTGGGATTGGTGGCGACGAGTTTTGACGGACGGCCGATCAAGGTGGATGGCAATCCGCTGCATCCGCTGAGCGCGGGCTCGGCAACGACGTTGATGCAGGCGAGCGTGCTGGATGTGTATGATCCGGATCGCAGCAGGGGGGTGACCAAGCGCGCCGAGTTACGCGGGCGCGGCGGGGACGGCCCTGGAGATGCGCCGGCCATGCGACGGACGGCGAGCAACTGGAGCGAATTCGCGGCATTTGCCAAGGAATCCATCAAGCCGGACGGGGCGGGGCTGGTGGTGTTGAGCGAGGCGTCGCGTTCGCCCTCGGTGGCGGCGATGCGGAAGCAGTTCCCCGCGGCGAAGTGGTTTGAGTATGAAGCGGTCAGTAATGACCATCAGCGGGCCGGGGCGATGCTGGCGTTTGGGCGTCCGCTGCGGGCGTCGCCGCTGCTGGACAAGGCCAGCGTGATCGTGTCGATCGATGCGGATTTGTTCGGCGGGGACGTGGCGTGTACGAAATATGGCCGTGATTTCGCGGCGGGCCGTAAGCTGCATGAGGCACCGGTTGCCGGGGCGACGATGAACCGGCTGTGGGTGGTGGAGACGGGGTTTACGAATACGGGTTCGATGGCGGAACATCGGCGGGGCGTGAAGCCGTCGGAGATTGCCGGGATCGTGGCGGCGATTGCGGGGGCGGCAGGAGTTCCGGGCGTGGGTGCGGGAAATGTCGATGGGGAGTTGAAGACGTTTATTGCAGCGCTGGCGAAGGATTTGCTTGAGAATCCAGGCGCGGCGGTAGTGGTGGCGGGTGGGGGAGTAGCGCCGGAAGTACATGCGATGGTCGCGGCGATCAATACGGCCATCGGGGCGATCGGCAAGACGATTGAGTATTACGCGGAGCCGGAAGATCCGCGGGACGAGAAGGAGTGGAGCGGCCACGCGGAACAGATCAAGGCTTTTGCAACTGCTGCGGTGGGTGCGGATGCGGTGCTGATTATCGGGGCGAATCCGGTGTATAGCGCGCCGGCGGATTTGAAGATTACCGAGGCGATTGCGAAGGCGAAGGTTTCGATTCATTTTGGGGCGCGTGAGGATGAAACGGCGAAGCTGTGCGTGTGGCATCTGCCGCAGGCGCATTTCCTGGAGGCGTGGGGGGATGTGCGGACGTTTGATGGAACGGTGAGCCTGATTCAGCCGTTGATCGAGCCGCTGTTCGAGGCGAAGAGTACGATTGAGTTGCTGTCGTTGCTGAGCGGGGCGAACAAGGCGGGGTATGACCTCGTGCGCGAAGTGGCGCGCGGGGATTATCTGTCGGGATTCTTTACGGAATGGTATTGGAAGAAGAGTTTGTTTGATGGGGTGGTGGCGGGATCGGCGCGGAAGCCGGAGAGCGTGACGATAAACACGGGCGGGATTTCCGCTGCCATTGAACCCGCGAAGAAACGAGCGGAGTCGATGCTGGAGTTGACGTTTGTCACGGGCAAGGTGCATGACGGGCGGTTTGCGAACAACGGGTGGTTGCAGGAATTGCCGGACTCGATGACGCGCGTGACGTGGGATAACACGCTGGTGCTTTCGCCGGCGGATGCGACGAAGCTGGGGGTGGATGGGGATCATGTGGTGAATGTGAAGTCTGCGGACGGGCAGGCGATACGGGCGACGGTGTTCGTGTTGCCGGGCCAGCCGGTGGGCGTGGCGGGATTGTCGGTCGGTTACGGCCGCACGGCGGCGGGGGCGATTGCCGATGGCGTGGGCAGCAATGCGTATGCACTACGGACGACGAATCATTATGACAGCGTGGGAATCAGCATCAGCGCGACGGGGGAACGGAATCTACTGGCGACGGTGCAGGACCATCATGTGATCGACGCGGTGGGCGCGCGGCGCCAGGCGGCGGTGATACCGGAATTGGTCGTGGAAGGGACGTTTGCGGAATACGTGCGGAAGCCGGGGCTGGAGACGCGGCGCGTCGTGGCCCTGTCGATGTTCAACGAACACGATTATTCGCTGGGGCATAAGTGGGGCATGGCGATCGACCTGACGACGTGCACGGGGTGCTCGGCGTGCGTGGTGGCGTGCCAGGCGGAGAACAACATTCCGATCGTGGGCAAGGAGCAGGTGATTCGCGGGCGCGAGATGCACTGGCTGCGGATCGACCGATATTTCAAGCACGGGGCGGAGAATCCGCAGGCGGTACATCAGCCGGTGATGTGTATGCATTGCGAGAACGCGCCGTGTGAAGAGGTGTGCCCGGTGGCGGCGACAACGCACAGCGCCGAAGGCTTGAACATGATGACGTACAACCGCTGCATCGGCACGCGGTACTGCTCGAACAACTGCCCGTACAAGGTGCGGCGCTTCAACTTCTTCGATTACAACAATGGGACGAAGGAGAATCTGTATACGCCGAACCTGCTGCGGGAAGACGTCAACGAACTGCAGAAAATGCAGAAGAATCCGCAGGTGACGGTGCGCAGCCGCGGCGTGATGGAGAAGTGCTCCTACTGCGTGCAGCGGATCGAGAATGCGCGGATCACGATGCGGGCGGAGAATCGCGGCAAGGCCGATGCGCTGCGGATCGCAGACGGCACCGTGGTGACGGCGTGTCAGCAGAGCTGCCCGACCGGGGCACTGGTATTCGGCGATTTGAACGATCAGGGCAGCCGGGTGGCGAAGTTGCAGAAGCTGGCGCAGTCGTATGGTTTGCTGGATCCGGAATTGAACACCAAGCCGCGAACGCAGTACATGGCGAAGGTGCGGAATCCGGTGAGCGGGTTGGATGCGGAAATGTATGCCAGTGAAAGCGCAAGTCCGCGGAGGCATGAAACGCATTGATCGCGACGAAAAGTCACCACAGAGGCACAGAGAGACAGAGAACGCACAGAGGAAGTTGATAGAATTTTCAGACGGGAACTGGTGCGATGACGGCACGACCTGAAGAAGAGAATGTGAATTCGGCCTTGGCGCTTGAGGGCGAGGTCGATAACACGTGGAACGATCCGGCCCAGCGTGCGCCGCTGGTGACGCGCGAGGCGGGGACGTTTTCGCGGGTGACGGAGACGATCTGCGGAGTGGCGGAAGCGCCCAAGCCGCCGCGGGCGTGGTACGTGGCGTTCGGGATCGCGTTCATCTTCTTGAACGTGCTGGGCGCAATGATTTTCTATCTGTTCTTCACGGGCGTGGGCGTGTGGGGATTGAACCGCCCGAATATGTGGGCGTTTGATATCACGAATTTCGTGTTCTGGGTGGGCATCGGCCACGCGGGCACGCTGATTTCGGCGGTGTTGTTCTTGTTCCGGCAGAAGTGGCGGACGGGCATCAACCGATTGGCCGAGGCTATGACGATTTTCGCGGTGATGTGCGCCGGAACGTTCCCGGGCATTCACGTGGGTCGCGCGTGGTTTGCGTACTGGCTGTTTCCGATTCCGAACCAGATGGGCATGTGGCCGCAGTTTTTCAGTCCGCTGCTGTGGGACGTGTTCGCGGTGAGCACGTATGCGACGGTGTCGATCCTGTTCTGGTACATGGGGATGGTGCCGGACCTGGCATCCTTCCGCGACCGGGCGAACAACAAGATCAAGTTTCTGGCGTACGGGCTGGTTTCACTGGGGTGGCGCGGGAGCAACCGTCACTGGCATATTTATGAAAAGGCCTATCTGTTGCTGGCCGCACTGGCGACGCCACTGGTGTTTTCGGTACACAGCGTGGTGAGTTTCGATTTTGCGGTGTCGCAGGTGCCGGGCTGGCATACGACGATCTTTCCTCCGTACTTCGTGGCGGGGGCGATCTTCAGCGGTTTTGCGATGGTGATTACGCTGGCGGTGCCGGCGCGGGCCTTGTTTGGGTTGAAGGATTTCATCACGATGCGGCACCTGGACAACATGTGCAAGATCATCCTGGTGACGAGCCTGATGGTGGGCTATTCGTACCTGATGGAGTTTTTCATCGCGTGGTACAGCCAGAGCCCGTTCGAGCAGTTCCACTTCCTGAACCGCGAGTTCGGCAACATGTGGTGGTGCGGCTGGATCATGTTCTCATGCAACGCGATCATTCCGCACATCTTCTGGTTCAGGTGGGCCCGGCAGAATCTGGCGGTGATGATGGTGGTCTGCCTGCTGGTGAATGTGGGGATGTGGTTTGAGCGGTTCGTGATCATTGTGACGAGTTTGAGCCGGGACTTTTTGCCGTCGAGTTGGCATTGGTACGCCCCGAGTTACGTGGAAGTGCTGACGCTAATGGGCAGTTTCGGATTGTTCTTTACGCTGTTCCTGTTGTTCTGCCGGTACCTGCCGATGGTGGCGATGGCGGAAGTGAAGAGCGTGTTGCCGCAGGCGGATCCGCACTTTCATGCCGAGAAGGGCGAGCGGCCGGGCGAGCTGGCGGAAGTGCGGCACTGATCGAGTAGCAAGTAACGGGAAGCAAGAAGGTCGGTAGCGATGAGTGTGATGACGACAAGCAAGGTGGAGATTCCGGAGCCACGGTTCTTCGGGTATCTGGCCCAGTACGAGACGCCCGGCGCGCTGGTGCATGCGGCGGAGCGGATTCGCGATGCCGGCTTTACGAAGTGGGACTGCCTGACGCCGTTTCCGGTGCACGGGTTGGACCGGGCGATGGGGATGAAGAAGACGATTTTGCCGTGGATCGTGCTGGGCGCCGGCACGACGGGCTTGATCGTGGCGATATTGCTGCAGTGGTACGTGAACAATCCGGGAACGCAGACCGGTGCGACGTACCTGCTGTCGAGTTATCCGCTGATCATCTCGGGCAAGCCGTACTGGTCGCTGCCGGCGAACGTGCCGGTGATGTTTGAACTGGGCGTATTGTTCTCGGCATTGTCGACGTTTCTGGGCGTGTGGGGCTTGTGCGGGTTGCCGAAGTTCTATCATCCGGTGTTCAGCGTGGCGCGGTTTAAGAAGGTGACGGACGACAAGTTTTTCATCCTGATCGAAGAGTGCGATTTGAAATTCGATGCAGAGCGGACCCGGGCGCTGTTGGAAGCGACGCATCCGTCGGCCATCGAAGAAGTGAAGGACTAGGCGATGTCCAAAGCAGTGTTGATTGGATTGATCGGGGTGGTGGTGATGCTGGGGCTGTTGCCTTTTGCGTTGATCGCCCGCAGCCGCGCGACGAAGAGCGAGAACACGGCGCCACACCTGGTGCTGGACATGGACAAGCAGCCGCGGCTGAATCCGCAGGCGCCGTCGCCGATGTTTGCCGATGGCCGGGCGATGCGGCCGCAGATTGCCGGAACCGTGGCGCGGGAAGACCTGGTGGCGCGGAACGAGATTTTGAATGATGTGGAGAAGCCGCGGCTGGTAGACGATAGCGCCAATGTGCAGACGATCGATTCGCCGGAGAAGTATGCGGCGCTTGTGCTGGGACGGGTGCGTCCAGCGGGGATGACCGACGAGCAGTTCGGCGCGATGGTGCCGCCGGCGAAGCCGGACGATCAAGAGCAGATGTTTTACGTCAAGACGATCCCGGCACAGATCGCTGTGACTATGGATTTTCTGAAGCGCGGCCAGGAGCGGTTCATCATTTATTGTTCGCCGTGCCACGGGCAATCGGGCTACGGCGACGGGATGGTGGCGCGGCGTGCCAAGGGCCTGCAGGATGCGGGCTCGGATGCGGCATCGGGCTGGGTGACGCCGAAGAATTACCACGATGACGAGATGCGGCAGCGTCCGGACGGGCATATTTTCAACACGATCACCAACGGCATTCGCACCATGCCGCCGTATGACAAGCAGATTACCGTGATGGATCGCTGGGCGATCGTGGCCTACGTACGGGCGCTGCAGCGCAGCCAGGATGCCCAGTTGGAAGATCTGCCCGCGGCCGATCGTGAAAAGTACAAGTAACCAGACGGAGTAAGACTCGTGTCGCATCCGCAAAACGTGACGATTCAGCAGCAGAAGCTGTACCTGGGCTCAGCCGGCACCGGCGTGGGACTGGCGGGCTTGTTGCTGGGAGTGATCGGCCTGGGTGCGGCGGCGTACTACGGGCTGGGCAGCGAGGATTTGCGAAAGCACTTCTATCATTCCTACCTGTTCGCGTTCACGGTCTTTCTGACGATCACGCTGGGGGCGATTTTTTTCATCCTGCTGCATCACCTGACGCGTGCGGGGTGGTCGGTGACGGTGCGCCGGATTGCCGAGGGGGTGTCGATGAACATTTTCCTGATGGTGATCCTGGCGATTCCGCTGATCCCGGGGATCGAATCGTTGTATCACTGGGCGCATCATGATGCGGCGGCGACCGATGAAATCATCCGCCGCCGTGGCGGCTGGCAGACGATGAACTGGTTCCTGATCCGCATGGCGGCCTATTTTGTGATCTGGTGCCTGCTGGTGTGGTTCTACCGGCGGGAGTCGCTGCGGCAGGATCAGACCGGTGACGCCAAGCACTCCCTGCGGATGGAGAAGGTCGGCGGGCCGGGCATGATCATTTTCGGATTCTCGCTGACGTTCTTTATGTTCGACTGGATCATGGGGCTGAACAGTCACTGGTTCTCGACAATTTTCGGCGTATACATCTTTGCCGGCAGTGCGCTGTCGTTTCTGTCGGTGTTGGTGCTGCTGAGCCTGTGGCTGCAGCGGAAGGGCCTGATCGGGCCGGTGATCAATCACGAGCACTATCACGATCTGGGCAAATGGATGTTCGCGTTTACATTCTTCTGGGGCTACATCGCGTTCAGCCAGTACATGCTGATATGGTACGCGAACATGCCGGAGGAAACGCAGTTTTACATCCCCCGGCAACTGTACGGATGGGGGATTTTGACGATCGTGCTGTTAATCGTTCATCTGCTGATTCCGTTTCCGGGGATGTTGAGCCGGCACGTCAAACGCGTGAATGCGGTGCTGGCGTTCTGGGCGGTGTGGGCGTTGTGCTCTCATGTTCTGGATATGTATTGGCTGATCATGCCGAATCAGTGGATCAACGAGATTCCGGAGAAGGTGGGCGATCCGCATCTGGCGCTGCCGAGCGCCCTGCCGTTTCTGATCGATTCGACGCATAACATATATGGTCTCAAGGGTGAGCACCTGGATTTTCTGGAGCGGATCAATTTCGCATTCCAGCCGCAGGCCATCGTGGTGACGGTGGGGTGCCTGGTGGGAATGGCGGGTCTGTACGTGTTTGTGACGATGCGGGCGCTCAAGGGCAAGTCGCTGGTGCCGCTGAAGGACCCGCGCCTGCTGGAAGCGCTGAAGTTCGAGAATATCTGATAGGAACCGCGAAAGCGGTGAACGGGCCATGCAAGAAACGGAACATTCAACGGACGGCCGGAGCAGGGCGGAAGCCACGCACCTGGAAGAGGGCGGGTACACGCAGTCGGAAGACATCAACATTCCGATGGTGGCGGTATTCGTGGCGCTGTTTGCGGTGACGCTGGCGGTGGCGATCATCGCGCTGCAGGCGTGGTTCTATAGCGGCCGCGACGCGGCGCTGGCGGACAAGATGGTAGCCCAGGGCGGCCCGGGCACACCGCTGGGCGAAATGCTGGCACAGCAACACGCGGAATTGTCTACGGTCGGATGGAACGATCACGAAGGACAAGGCGGCAAGGCCAAGAAGGTACTCCGCGTGGATATCGATACGGCGATGAATTTGATCGTGAACGAGTGTGCGTTACGCAAGCCCTAAAATGGGCGTGGAGCCGGTCGTCGGGACCGGCAAAGAGGTCTGGATGGTTTGGAAGATCAGGACAATTTCCGCGGTGGTGCTGGCCGTGCTGGCGCTGGTCGGCGGTGGTGTGGCGCGCGGACAGTACTCGACGGGCAATTATGGCCCGGCAGTGGCCACGCCGAATATCGCGGTCATCACGAAGAAGACCAACGCCCAGGTGCCGCTGGATCTGGAATTCACGAATTCGGACGGCCGTGCGGTGAAACTTCGTGAGCTGTTCAACGGCAAGCCGGTGCTGCTGAGCCTGGTCTATTTTTCCTGCCCGCAGTTGTGCGGCCTGACGCAGGAGGGCCTGGTCAACGGCATCCTGGACGGCCCGCGTGAACTGAAGCTGGGACAGGATTACAACGTGATCGTGGTATCGATCGATCCCGATGAAAAGTATTCGACCGCGGCGGAAAAGCGGAAGAATTACCTGGCGAAAAGCGACCGGCCCCCATCGCAGGCAGGCTTCAATTACCTCGTGGGAAACCAGGACAACATTGCGGACCTCGCGGATGCCGTCGGGTTCGGGTTTAGGCGCAACAGCGAAGGGAATGACAAGTTTTCGCACGAGGCCGGCATCTTCATCTGCACGCCGGACGGCCGGCTGTCGCAGACGATCCGTGGCATCAGTTTCACGCCCGACGAACTGCACTATCGCCTGCGTGAAGCTTCCGGCGGGCGGATCGGATCGGAACTGCTGGGAATTGCTTTGAGCTGCGGGGCCATGCGGTTCAACGAACATACGGGATTGTATGAGCACAACAAATATTTCTGGTACGGCACGGGCGGCGTGAGTTTGACGACGCTGGTGTTCGGGATATTCATGTTCGTGCTGTGGCGCGGCGAGTTCAAGAAGAAGAAACAGGGGCCGGGGCCGGCCCTGCACGGCGGATGATTTTATGATTCGGATGATTGGAACATGACAGCAGTAACGACATCACTTTCGCAGATCCTCGCCGACGGCGGCGCGACGTTCTGGCTGCCTAGGAACGCCTCGAACCTGGCAGGCAACGTGGACATTGCGTTCAACCTGTTGCTCTACATCTGCACATTCTTCTTCATGGTGATCGTCGGGGCCATGACGTTTTTCATCATCAAGTACCGGCGGAAGACGGCCAACGACGAGACGCCGTTGATTACGCACAACACGCCGTTGGAAATTCTGTGGACGGGTATTCCGTTGGTGTTGGTGGTGGTCTTCTTCTTCATCGGGTTCAACGGGTACATGGATTACGACACGCCGGCGTCGAACGCCTATGTGATCGGCGTGGAAGGGCGGCAGTGGAATTTTGCATTCAACTATCCTAACGGCGGGACGAGTTCGGAGTTGTATGTGCCGATCAACACGCCGGTGAAGTTGAGCATGGAATCGAAGGACGTGCTGCACGCATTCTATGTGCCGGTGTTCCGCGTGCAGAGGAATCTGATTCCCGGGCGGACGACGGAATTGTGGTTCATCGCGACGAAGCATTCGCCGCTGCCGAATCCGAAGACGAACGATCCGGGCGGGTTCCCGGTGTTCTGCACGCAGTATTGCGGAGACGGTCACTCGAAGATGACGACGCGCATTCACGTGCTCGACATGCCGGAGTTTGAGGCGAAACTGCGGGAGTTGGCCAATCCGTTCAAGGAGAAGGATCCGGCGGGCAAGGAGCACTGGGTGCCGTACGCAAAGGTGGGTCAGAAATTCGCCACATCCAACGGGTGCTTCTCGTGCCACTCTACCGATGGAAGCAAGGGGACGGGCCCGACGTGGAAGGATCTGTACAAGAGCGAAGTGGAATTCGATGCGTGCAATGTTCCCGGCTACACGCTGAAGAAGACGGATTCGGATGAGAAGTGGGATGCGTATCTGCGGGAGTCGATCATCGATCCGCCGGCGAAAGTGGTGCATGGATTCACGCCGCAGATGCAGAGCTTTGCGTCGGTATTCGCGGGCGATCCCGGATCGCAGAAGGATGAAAAGTTGCGGGCCCTGATTACCTACATCAAGAGTGTGGGATCGGATTACAAGGCGCCGGAAGAAAATCCGGAACTGTACGATGCAAGCAAGACCAAGGTTCATCCGGAGTCCGTGGCCGGCCAGGAAGAGGCGAAAAAATTGCATCCTCCGGAGAGCGGCGAAACGGGAACGACTCAACCGGCCCCTGAGACCGGTAAATAAAAGGACGGCGTATCATGACTACGATCACACCAGATCTGGCGCATTCCGGCGGGGTGCCGGTGTCAGCCGGAGATAACTACCTGACGCATGGCCGCGGCATTGCTTCGTGGATTTTCACGCTCGATCACAAGCGGATCGGCGTAATGTACCTGGTATCGGTGCTGTCGGCGTTTTTCCTCGGCGGCATTTTCGCCATGGTCATCCGTACGCAATTGATCAATCCCAACGGCGCCATCTTCACCGATCAGGCCCACTTCCGTTACTACAACGAAATGTTCACGCTGCACGGCGCGGTGATGATCTTCCTGGTGCTGATCCCGGGCATCCCCGGAGCGCTGGGAAATTTCGTGCTCCCGATCATGTTGGGGGCCAAGGACGTGGCGTTCCCGCGGCTGAATCTCGGCAGCTACTACCTGTACGTGTCCGGGGCGTTGCTGGCGATTCTGGCGATCGTCGTCGGCGGCGTGGAAACGGGCTGGACGTTCTATACGCCCTATTCGGTGACGACGGACGTCGATAAACTGGGTCTCGGTAAACATGCCGTGGAATTCATGGTGTTCGGCGTGTTCCTGCTGGGATTCAGCTCGATCTTTACGGGCATGAATTTCATCGTGACGATGCACAAGCTGCGGCCGCCGGGCATGACCTGGTTCCGCATGCCGCTGTTTCTGTGGGCCATCTATGCGACCAGCATCATCCAGGTGCTGGCGACGCCGGTGCTGGGGATCACGCTGCTGCTGCTGATTGCCGAGCGGACACTGAAGGTCGGCATTTTCAATCCGGCGTACGGCGGCGATCCGGTGCTGTTCCAGCACTTCTTCTGGTTCTATTCGCACCCCGCGGTGTACATCATGATTCTGCCGGCGATGGGCATCATGTCCGAAGTGATCGCGACGTTCTCGCGGAAGCATATTTTCGGCTACAAGTTCATCGCGCTATCGTCGATCGCCATTGCGATCATCGGGTTCCTCGTGTGGGGCCACCACATGTTCCCGAACGGGCAGTCCACGATGCTGGCGACGATCTTCAGCTTCCTGACGATGGCGGTGGCGATTCCGTCGGCGATCAAGGTCTGGAACTGGCTGGCGACGATGTACAGGGGGTCGATCGACCTCAAGACGCCGATGTGCTATGCGATGGGATTCCTGTTTCTGTTTGCCATCGGCGGCCTGACTGGCGTGTTCCTCGGAACGCTCTCCGTCGACGTGCATCTGCATGATACGTACTTCGTGGTGGCGCACTTCCATTACGTGATGTTCGGCGGAACGATGATGGGCTTCCTGGCGGGTATCCATTACTGGTGGCCGAAGATCACGGGCAAGATGTACAACGAAACGCTGGGCCGCATCGGGTGCGTGCTGGTGTTCATCGGGTTCAACCTGACGTTCTTCCCGCAGTTCATCAGGGCTCGCACGGCATGCCGCGGCGTTATGCCACGTACCTGCCGGAGTTTTATCCGTATCACATCATGAGCTCGATGGGCGCGTACATTCAGTTGATCGGGTTCCTGCTGACGGCGGCGTATTTGGTGCACTCGCTGTTCAAGGGACCGAAGGCCCCGCGGAATCCGTGGGGCTCGGCGACGCTGGAATGGGTCTGCCAGACTCCGCCTCCGCACGACAATTTCAAGACGCCTCCGGCCGTGGGCGATCCGTATGACATGAGCATGCTGGTGTGGGACGAGCGGACCGGCGGGTACGTGCGGGATCCCAACCGCCAGCCGCAAGTAGAGCATTGAGGCACTGTGCTGCCAGCGCGCGGCATGGCACGAATGAGGAATCTATGACGACAGTGGCGCAAGAGTCGCACGAGCCGCACGAGCACGGCAACGAAGAGCATTTGGCGCATCATTGGGATACGCCCAAGCAGCAGTTCGATGCAGGGAAGCTGGGTATCTGGCTGTTCCTGACGACCGAAATCCTGCTCTTTTCCGGGCTGTTCTGTGCGTATTCGGTGTACCGGGCGAATCACCCGGAAGTGTTTGAATATGCCCATTTGTATCTGAACAAGTGGCTGGGCGCAGTGAATACAATCGTGCTGATTTTCTCGTCCCTGACTATGGCTTGGGGCGTGAGGGCGGCACAATTGGGCCAGAAGAAATTGCTCGTGACGCTCCTGGGAATCACGCTGGCCTGCGGCGGCGTGTTCATGTGTGTCAAGTTCGTCGAATACAAGGACAAGTGGTCGCACGGCACCCTGTGGGCCGGCGAATATCACCCGCACGTGCTTCCCGGCGGCGTAACCAAAGCGGACGTGTTCGGTCCCGGCGGCGCCGCGGCGGCAACGCCGACGCTTCCCAATGCCCCGGCCACGCAGAAGGCTTTTGATGGACCGATCTTTGAGGGATCGACTGTCGCTCGGGCGCCCGCCGGTCCCGCAGGGCTCAGCGCCGCGTGGGTGGAAAAGGAATCCGCTCGTGAGGAGCATCTGAGTGTCCGCGACACCGAGCGTCCCTGGACCGGACCGGTGCCGAAGAATACGCAGATATTTTTCTCGATCTATTTCCTGATGACCGGCCTGCACGGCCTGCACGTGCTGGCGGGCATGGCGGTCATCGGATGGATCATGCTGCGTGCTTCGCGCGGCGAGTTCGGCCCGAAATATTTCAACCCGGTCGACTTCGTCGGCCTTTACTGGCACGTGGTCGACATCGTCTGGATATTCCTCTTCCCGCTGCTGTATCTGATTCATTGAGTGCAGGTGTCCGGGCCGACCCAAAAGATGGAAGTGAGCTATGTCTACGGAAACCCACGAGAGTCACGGCGTCGCGCATGTCATGCCGATGAAGGTGCTCATCAATATCTTCCTGGCGCTGGTGGTGCTGACGGTGGTGACCGTCGGCGCGACGCTGTTTGATTTTGGGCCGTACAATCTTTACGTGGCAATGGCCATCGCGGTGGTGAAGGCCTCGCTGGTTGTGCTCTATTTCATGCACCTGCGTTACGATAATCCGTTCAACTCCATCGTTTTCGTGGGATGCCTCGTTTTCGTCTCGTTGTTCATCGGCCTGTCGCTGACCGACACCACCCAATACCAGCACAAGATGAACAACCTGCAGGCGGAAAAAGTGGCAGCGCCGAATGTGGAGAAGATGCACGAAGGGGGCGGGTCGCATGAAGAACATGGGGAGCCGCCGGCGGGAAAAGGATCGCTGGGCAATTGATTCAGGCGGAGCACCGTCCGTTCGATGCGTCATGAGCCACAGAGTGAAGGCGTGCACCGTTATGAACGAGATTCCACCAGAGCGCGGCCAGGACCTGCCCCAGCGGTATGAATCCGCGACGGGCAAGGGAGACATCCTGATTCCCGGGGCCGGGACGGTGGGGATGGTGGTGCTGATCGTTTCCCTTTCCATGCTGTTTGCGGCAAGCATGTTCGCGTTCGGTCTGATCCGCTATCGCACGCAACCCTGGCCGCCGCTGGGCATGCCCGAGATTCCGCAGACGCTGTGGCTTTCGACGGTGGTCATCCTGCTGGCCAGCGTTGCGATCCAGTACGCGATGAATTCGGTGCGGCGGGACAGCGAGTGCGGCCTCAAGCGGGGCTTGTGGCTGACGATGTTCCTGGGCGGGGTTTTTCTGGCCATCCAAGGCTACAACTGGTGGGAGTTCGTCAGCGGCTTGCCATCGTATTACCACATCCAAGGCGCATACTTGGGTATGTTTTATGTGCTGACGGGCCTGCACGCCCTGCACGTGATCGGGGGAATGATCCCGCTGGGCATCGTGATCTGGCGGGCGCACCGCGGCCGCTACTCGCGCAACTTCCATCCCGGCGTTCGCTACAGCGCCGTCTACTGGCACTTTCTGGATGTGGTGTGGGTAGTACTGTTTGTGATGATCTACTTCTGAAATGGGCGGTATTGGCCCGAATCAATCAGGCACACCCTGCGAAGGCTCAAGCTTCCATGGCCTGCTGAATCAGCCCGGCTTGCTGCCGGCGTCTTCCTTCTTTTTTCGCAGCTCGCCCAGGCGTTTGCGGGCGTCGCGAAAGGAAATGTCCCACTGGGTGATCATCGAATAGAGATTGGTGGCATCTTCTGTGCGGTCGTTTTCTTCGTAGGCGCGGGCCAGCCAATAGTGCATTTCCTTGCTCTTGGTGTCGCCGGTCTCGGCCATTTCGTATTCGTCGATGGCGCGTTTGAGGGTTTCCATCGATTCCTGCTTCATGCCCTGGAACATGAAACTGCGTCCCAGCAGGAAGAGGGCATCAACGCGGTGTTTCGGATTGTTCTGGGCGCTCTGAAATGAAGCGATGGCCTCATCATACCGGCCAGACTCATAGAGCCGCCGCCCGTACTCGAATTGAATGAGCATGTCGGTCGGATAGTGTTCCTGGCGTTCGTGGTATTCGGCCAGCTCAAACGCCAGGCGTTCCTTCCGGTAGGACGCCAGCTGCTCGCGGAAGTCCTTGTCCTCCGGATCGGCTTTGACTGCTTCGGTCAGCAGGCGGACGGTGCGGTTGTACTGCTTCATCTTGATGTCGCCGATGGTGACCTTATAGCGGTACACCTTGGTCTCAGCATATGCTTTTTCGAGGACTTCCAGCGCCCGGTTTTCGTGCGTCTCATCGTCCATCAGCAACAGCGATTTGACGTACTTGGCGACGAACTGAAGTTCCCTGGGGTTGCGATCGTAATCGGCCTTGGCCTTTTCGATCTCGGACGCTTTGTATTGATCCGACTTGCTGATGCTCTCTTCCTGCAGCAGTTTCTTGGTTTCGTCCTGGTCCTGAATCGATTCTTTGAAATCCAGGTTCTGTTCGTATTTGCCCTTCTGGAGGGTTTCCTGGGCCGCAAGATTTTTCGCCTGGGCGATCAGGTCCATGTCGGTGGGTCGCAGTTCGATGGCCGCCTGGATCACTTCGGAAGCCCGGTTGAATTCCGTGTACTTGCCGTAGATTTCGGCAACTTCCTTGTAGATTTCCACTTTGGGAGTCTTATTGGTACGGTTGGCCATCACCAGTATATCGCCGATCCAGAAGACTACTTCTTTATAGTTGAGTTCGACGGCATTGCGGAGGATCGTCTGCATGGCCGGGATGTTGCCGGGCTCGTTGGCCAGGGAGAATTCGGCATTGAGCATTGCTTCCTTGGCGGTCTTTCCCTTGAAGGGCAATTTGGCGCTGAGGAACCCGCCGAAACCGCCGCGGGCCTTGGCGCCCTTGACCTTGCGGCGCAGGGAGACATCGCGCAGGGCTTCGTGCTGTTCCAGGTTGAAGGGCTCGCGGTTGAGGCCTTCAATGTACATATCGATGGCGTAATCGTAGTTGTTGCTTTCCGCAACCGTCTTAGCCCGGTCGAAAAATGCCCTTCCCTTGCCGGGACCTTCGATGGGATTGGGAGGGGGAGACGTGGATTCAGTCATAGTGTGCTTCACTTCCGCCATAACTATGATACGTTGACGAGAGATAGAGGTTCAGGCAACCTCAAACATGTGACCGTACCACATGAAGCGGCGATGTCAAGACAAAGGGTGCAGGGACGATGCACAGTGTCACTGAGGTAATTCATATTATCGGGCAAATGGCCCTTCCACTGCCAATGATTCGCGTGCCTTTGCGTCTGGCGGCGGGGTGCGTGCTGGCTGAGGCCGTGAAAATGGACCTCGATTCGCCGCCGTTCGACCGCTGCATGCTCGATGGCTATGCCGTCCGGGCTGTGGATACCCTGGAAGGGGCACAATTGCGGATCATCGGCAGACAGGATGCGGGAGGGGCGGCATTCACCGGGACCGTCACTAGGGGAACCTGCGTGGCCATCAATACCGGCGCGCCGGTGCCTGCGGGGGCCGATGCGATTTTGATGGTGGAACATACCGAGCAGTCTGGAGAATTCGTTACCGTGCGGAAATCCCCGGCAGCAGGGTGGGGCACTCAGCGTCGAGGGGCCGATGCGGCACGCGGTCAGACGGTTCTGGAGGCCGGGACGCTGCTGGGGCCGGTGCAGATCGCTGTGGCCGCGGCGGCCGGAGTAGCAGAGATCGCGGTGATCCCGCGGCCGCGCGTCGCGGTGCTCAGCACGGGCGATGAACTGGTGCCGCCGGAACGGGTGCCGGCAGGGGGGCAGATTCGTAATTCCAATGGACCGATGCTGGCGGCACTGGCCCAGCGGTATGCCGTGCTGGCGGGAGATCCGCAATGGGCGCCGGACGATCCGGCGCCGATACGGTCGAAGTTACTTGAGGCGCTGGCCGGGGCGGAGGTGGTGCTTGTCACCGGCAGTTTATCCATGGGCACCAGAGATTTCGTGCCGGCGGTGCTGCAAGAGATGGGTTTCACGACCCATGTTCAAACGGTAAAGATCAAACCCGGAAAGCCGTTCGTGCTGGCGACGAAAGAGGAGCGGTGGGGGGGCGGAAGCGCTGCCCGCCGCTTCCTCATCGGATTGCCCGGCAATCCGGTATCGGGGTTTGTCTGCTTTCACCGTTTCGTGCGTCCGCTGCTGGCGCGGCTGGCGGGAGGCGCTATGCCCGAAACTGGACGGGCTCTTTGCGACCAGGGCTTAGTGGCCAATGGCGACAGGGAGTTCTATCAACCGGCACGTCTTGACCACCGGGTGTCGCCACTGACGGTGTCGCCGCTGAATTGGAGAGGGTCAGCCGATATCTATACGCTGGCCAAGGCGCAGGCGTTGATCGTACATCCGGTCCGCGCGCCGCTGCGGGAGGCCGGAACGGTCGTGGACATCATCGAACTATGAGCAACTGAACGCCCGGTCGGCCATCATTTACCCAAGCTGGCTTCGAAATTTTTCGGGGCCAGGTCGGAAAAGTCTCGCAGCAGGGGGGCAATGTCCGCGGTGTTGTCTTCCTGCGACATCAAGATTTGATCCTTATTGAATGGCAACGGCAAAGGCAGTGATGCAAGAATCTTCGCGTACCAGACGGGGATGCCCAGCGTGCGTTTGGGCTTGCCGCGGAAACGCATGCTGGCAATGTACAGCATATCGGGCCACGAGTAGCTCGACGGGCCGGCGATGTCATACGTGTGATTCGTGGCCAGGTCGTTGGTGAGGGCGCCCGCGAACGCCATGGCGACATCATCGACATGGACCGGCTGGATGCGGTGCGTGTTGCGCTGGCCGAAGAAACCTGAGCCGAAGTAGGGCATGAAGAAGTACGGTGCTGCTTTACCGTGGCTCCAGTTGCGGAGCATCATCGTAAATTCGCCGTCGGGTCCGTGGATCAGGCTGGGGCGGAAGATGACGAAGGGGATGCCGGCATGGCGAACGAGTTCCTCGGCGGCCCACTTGGACTGGTGATAGCGGGCCGGTGCGTTCGGTCGGGAACCGAGGGCCGACATGTGCACGAATCGCTCGACCGTTCCAGCGGCTTTACTCGCCGCCAGGAGATTGCGCGTCCCTTCCACATGAATCCGCTCAAAAGTCGCCTGTCTTTTTTCTTTGATGATGCCCACCAGGTGAATGACGCTGCGGCAGCCGGCCAGGGCCGGGGCCAGAGACTGCGGGTCCGTGATTGAGCCGGCGAATTCGGTGATCGCCCGGTCGTGGACTTTGAGTTTTCCGGTGCGATGAACGAGCGCGTGGACCCGATGGCCGTGGCGCAATAGCTCACGAAGCACGTGACTGCCGACGAACCCGCTGGCGCCAGTGAGCATGACCGGCGAGGCTCGGTCGATTTCGGAAGTAATCTGTACGGACTCTTCGGACATTACGTATCTCGTATTCGAATTTCTCTGGTGTCCGTCGCCAATGTTAGGCTTTGGGGCCGAGGGTGTCGAATCATTGATGTTTACTCATATTCGCACAGTTCAGCGTATATGCACCATAGCATGTGTATCGATTTGGTCCCACCTGTTTAGGCAGTAGTGCAGCAAAACTCCGATGCACAAGAAAAAATGAACCATGAGCAGTGATCTTGCGGGACAATTCTCTTTTGGAATCCGATGTTTCCGTCTATAATTCGCAGGCGGTGTGTGTGGAGGCAAATCTTGATGAAGAATCAGGACCGGTGGTCGTATCGGCAAAGGGGGGTATTTTTGCTTGCGGGGGCGGCACTGGCCGCGTCCGCTGTGTTTACTACCACGTCGCAAGTCGCCGCCAAAGCTAAACCCTCTTCAAACGTCAAAGGTGTCAGCGATGCCCAGGTCGTCGAGGCAATGGTCAAAGGCATCGACTTTCTTTTCGGCACCAAGAAGGGCAACAACTGGGAATACTGGAACGGCGGGGGCCATGGCAGCAAGAACGTCGGCGGCGAAACTTCTCTGGTCCTTTATTCGCTGATTCACGCGGGGCACAGCCTGCAGGATCAACAGGATGAAACCGATTCCAAAAGAATCGCGCGTCTGAATCCTTCGTCGCCGGATCTGGCGCCGGTCGTGGAATACCTGTCCAACAACGTTCCCGACGGCACTTACACGGCGGGACTGCAGGCCTCGGCGCTGGCGCTGGCGTATAACGAAAAACGCGATGCCGGTCGCAAGGAGGGGCCGCGGGCCGGACTCGAAGCCGCCAAAAGATATCTTCTTGAAGCCATGGGTCCGGACGGCGGATACACCTATGCCAATCCCCGGGATCCCAAGTCGGCCGGTGGCGCCGCCGGAAGTCTCGCCAGTTCCAAGGCCGAACTGGAAAAGAAGATGGCCGAAGCCGAGAAGAAGGGCGCAGCCGCCAAAGCCAAGGGCGATGATGCTGAATTCCAGAAGCAAAAGGAAGAATATGAACGCCTCAAGGCCTCTCTCCAGCAACTGATGGACAACGTCAACGCCGGATTTCGGCCGATCGGCGATCTGTCCAATGCGCAGTACGGCGCCCTGGGCGCCTGGGCGCTGTCCGATGTCAACATTGAACTGCCCAATATGTATTGGAAAGTCTCTGACCGCTTCTGGCATTTGACGCAGGACCCCAGCGGGAGCTGGCCGTATTCCAAAGCGGCATGGCCACACCATGCCGGCAACGATAATGAAGTGAAGGACACCATGGGCGTCGCCGGTCTGGCCACTTTGTACATCACCCAGGGCTTTGTCGATGAGGAACTGCGCCTGATTCCCAGGCCCGACAAGAACATCGAACGCGGCATGGCCTGGCTCGATAAAGACTTCAAAGCCTCAAATAATCTGTACTACATGTACGGCGTGGAACGCGTGGGCCTGGCCTCCGGCCGCAAATTCTTCGGCACCACCGACTGGTATCGCGAAGGCGCCGCTTCCCTCGTCAAATCGCAGGCCGCCGACGGTTCCTGGAAATCCAGCTACTACGGCGCCGATCAGCAAAATTCCACCGCCTACGCCCTGCTCTTCCTGGCCCGCGGACGTTTGCCGATCGTTTTCAACAAGCTGGAGTACAACGGCTACTGGAACGCCCGGCCGCGCGACAACGCCAACATCACCGATTGGATGGCCAAATATCTGGAAAAACACATCAACTGGCAGACCGTCAACCTCCGGGTATCTCCGGAACAATGGCTGGACGCCCCGGTCCTGCTGATCACCGGAAGCCAGGACCCCAAATTCACCGCGGAAGACCTCGCGAAACTGCGCACCTACGTCGAGGCCGGCGGGATGATCTTCTCCACCGCCGACGGCAACAGCCGCGAGTTCACCGAGGCAATGAAAAAATACGTCACGCAGATCGTCGACGGTAAATACGAAGTGCGGCAACTGCCCAAAACGCACACCATGTTCACCAAGGAACTCTGGGCCGACATCAAGAATCCGCCGGTGATGCTGGGCATGTCCAACGGCGTGCGTGATATCTGGATTCATTCTCCCGCGGACATGGGCGCAAGCTGGCAGCAGCGCAAGTACGCCACGACTGATCATTTCAAGATTCCCGCCAACATCTTCTTCTATGCCACAGGCAAGGGAACGCTCCGTTCCAAACTGGCGCCGCTGGTCGTGCAATCCTCTTCCGAGTCCCCGGTTCGGACCATCGAGGTGGCCCTCATCGATCATGCCGGCAACGCCAACCCCGAACCCGGCGCCTGGCCCCGCATGGCCAAACTGGCCCGGGCTGATTTCCATAGTGAGATAAAGACCACGCTGGTCAAGGCCACTCAGCTCGATCCCAGGAAATACAAAATCGCCCACATGACCGGCTCGACGCGCTTCACCATGTCCGATGCCGATATCGCGGCAATTCAGGCCTATCTCAGCGGCGGGGGGATGCTCTTCGCTGATTCCGCCGGCGGCTCGAGCGACTTCACCGAATCCTTCCTCCTCCTGATGAAATCCCTCTTCCCCAACACTGCCCCCGATGCGCTTCCGCCGGACCACCCGATCATCAAGGGGACCATGACCGACGGAGAAAGTGCCGCCGCAGTGGAGTTCCGCAAGTATGGCAATCTGAAGTTGCACCAGCGGATCAGCAAGCCGCAGTTGGACGCCATTACGGTCAACGGGCGCGTCGTCCTGATCTTTTCTCCCTTTGATGTGACCAGCGGTTTCCTGGGCACTAACACGTGGGGAATCGTCGGCTACGCGCCGGAGAGTTCGGAGACCATCGCGCGGAATATTCTGCTGTACGCCCAGGGCGAACCGGCCAGTACGCAGCCTGCCAGCGCGCCGGCTTCCACTGGGCCGACGACCACCGAGCCCGTCGCCGCCACCAGTCCGACAACCCAAAAGGAGCCGGCGCCTTAGTGAATGGAAAGTGTAAGCCGACGTGCATCAGGGGCGAGCCGCCGGAGCGTTTTTGATTGCTGGCGTGATTTCCAAGCGAGGCGTGCAGATGTGTACCGATGTGAACGGGCTCAAAGGGGTGTGGGCTTCAATGGCGGCGGCCGTGGCCATAGCTGCCGGCGTCGCGATGCAACCTTCCACGGCCCAGGCCGACGTGCCTCACCGTCGCCCCTCGTCCAACGGGCAGGGCATCACTGACGAACAGGTGGTCAATTCGATGATCAAGGGCATCGATTTCATCTTCAATACCAAGAATGGCAATAGTTGGCGCTGGCAGAATCCTTGGGATGCGAAAGTTTCGAATGTCGGCGGCGAGACCGGCCTGGTGCTCTATTCGCTGATTCACGCCGGACACAGTCTGCAGGATCAAGTGGATCCGGAAGACAGCAAGCGCATCGCGCGGCTGAATCCCAAATCTCCGGAACTGGCGCCGGTAGTCGCCTTTTTATCCAAGAACGTTCCCGACGGCACCTACACAGCGGGGCTTCAGGCCTCGGCCCTGGCTCTGGCATATAACAAGCGGCGAGACGCTTCGGCGAAAGAAGGTCCCCGCATTGGCCTGGAACTGGCCAAGAAGTACCTGATCGAGGCCATCGGACCGGAGGGCGGCTACACCTATACGATCCCACCCGGCGGTTTCAAGCGCGGCGACCCCGCCGCCGATGTCACCCGCGCCCGGGCCGCCATTGACAAGCGGATCGAAGACGCCAAGAAGAAGGGCGCCGAGGCCAAGGCTGCCGGGAATGATGCGGAATTCCAGAAGCAAAAGGCCGAATACGAAAAAGCTTCAGAAGAGTTGCAAAAGCTCATGGACGGTGGCGTCAGTTCGTTCGGGCCGATCGGCGATATTTCCAATGCCCAGTACGGCGCGCTGGGCGCCTGGGCCCTGGCCGATGCCGGCTTCGAAATGCCCAACCTCTACTGGAAGATCTCCGATCGCTTCTGGCACCTGACCCAGGACGCCAGCGGAAGCTGGCCCTATACCCGGATCGCATGGCCCTACCATGCCGGGGATCGCGATAACGAAGTGAAGCCCACCATGGGCGTGGCGGGTCTCGCGACGCTCTTTATTACGCAGGACTTCGTCGATGACGAACTGCGGCTGATTCCCAAGCCCGACAAGAACATCGAGCGCGGCCTGGCGTGGCTCGATAAGGACTTCAAGCCTTCGGATAATTTTTACTACATGTACGGCGTGGAACGCGTGGGCCTGGCATCTGGCCGCAAGTTCTTCGGCACGGTCGACTGGTACCGCGAAGGCGCCGCCAACTTCGTGAAGCTGCAGCAAGGTGACGGCTCTTGGGGGTCGTCATTCCCCGGCGCCGACCCGCAGAATTCCACGGCCTATGCCCTGTTATTTCTCTCTCGCGGACGCCTGCCGATCGTCTTCAACAAACTGGAGTATGACGGTTACTGGAACGCCCGCCCCCGCGACAGCGCCAACCTGACCGACTGGATGGCCAAGAATCTCGAAAAGCACATCAATTGGCAGACCGTTAATCTGAAAGTGCCCTTCGAGCAGTGGCTCGATGCACCAGTGCTGCTGATCACCGGCAGTCAGGACCCCAAGTTCACACCCGAAGATCTGGCGAAGTTGCGGTCCTACATCGAAGCCGGCGGCATGATCTTCTCCTCCGCCGATGGCAAGCGCCCCGAGTTCACCGATGCCATGAAGAAGTACCTCACGCAGATCGTCGACGGCAAGTACGAAGTGCGGAACATGTCCAACAACCACCTGCTCTTCAGCAAGGAACTCTGGGCCGACGTGAAGAGTCCTCCCGCGATGCTGGAGAT
>CAIMWO010000043.1 GCA_903845195.1 uncultured Phycisphaerales bacterium | reverse complement strand
GCTACGCCTCAACGGGCCTTGCTCGCGGGAACCAAGACTCTGTCAGGGTGACACTTCTACTTCAGTTAAGAGGGTGACAGTTCTACTTCTTTACAACACCCCCGGTGGCCGTTCAAAGCAGGTACTTCGACCGATCCTCCTCCGCAGTGATCTTCGTCAGCCGATCCTTCACCACGCGGCCCGTGATCACATGGCTCTCGCCTTTGCGATCGCTCGCTGTGAAGCTCAGCTCCTCGCACACCTTTTCCATGATCGAGTTCAGCCGCCGCGCACCGATATTCTGCGTCTTGCGATTCACGTTGTACGCAAACTCCGCGATCGCATCGATGGCATCCTCCGTGAACTCGATCTTCACACCCTCGGTCGACATCAGCGCAATCGTCTGTTTGATCATCGAATTCTCCGGCTCAGTGAGAATCCGCACGAAATCTTCCTGCTTCAGATCGCTCAGCTCCACCCGGATTGGAAATCGTCCCTGCAATTCGGGCATCAGGTCGCTCGGCTTCGCCTGGTGAAATGCCCCTGCCGCAATGAACAGAATGTGATCCGTCCGCACCGGCCCGTGCTTCGTCGTCACGGTGCTCCCTTCGACGATCGGCAGCAAGTCCCGCTGCACTCCGCCGCGGCTCACGTCCGGCCCGCTCTTGCTCTCGGCGCCGGCAATCTTGTCGATCTCATCGATGAAGATCATCCCGCTGTTCTCCGTCCGCTCCAACGCCTGTTCGACGACGCTCTCGCGGTCGATCAGTTTCTCCGCCTCCTGCTGCATCAGGAATTCCCGCGCATCGCGCACCCGGATTTTCCGCTTGGTCGTCTTGCCCGGCATGATGCGCTCGAACATTTCTGACAGCCCTCCGCCACCCGCCGCATCCATCTGGTCCATCCCCATCATTCCCAGCAGGTTCGATGTCGCAGGCTTTTCGTTGATCGTCACCTCGACGGTTCCCCCATCGAACGTACCCGCCTTGAGTTGCTCGCGAATCTTCTCGCGGCTCCGCGCCCGCCGTTCTACGGCCTCCGCATCGTTCGAATAGGCGTCCTCATCCAGCGGCAACAGCAGATCGATCAGGCGTTCTTCAGCCGCCACCCCCGCCTTTTCCCGCACGGTCTGCGCCTGTTCCAGTTGCACCATGCGGATCGCGATTTCGAGCAGGTCGCGTACCATGCTTTCGACATCCCGGCCGACGTAACCGACTTCGGTATACTTCGTCGCTTCGACCTTGATGAACGGCGCTCCGGTGAGGTTGGCCAGTCGCCGGGCGATTTCCGTTTTGCCCACACCGGTCGGTCCGATCATCAGAATGTTTTTCGGAATCACGGCCTGGGCCAGGTCCTTGGGCAACTGCTGCCGCCGCCACCGGTTCCGTACCGCGATCGCGACCGCTCGTTTGGCCGCCGCCTGCCCCACGATGTGCCTATCCAGTGCCTCGACGATTTCCTGCGGTGTCAACGTGATCAGCGGCATATTCACCCTTTCTTGCCCAAACAAATCTAAGACAAGGCATTCTAACCGCATGGACCACGAACGCACCCCCGATCGAGACAAAACGAAGGGCTAACGCATGCCCCTGCGATCGATCTCCTGCAATTCCTATCGGTATTGCCTCCATTGCCTGCCTCCCGTAGAATTCACCCAAGAAATACACGGAGCGGCGCGATGCAACTGTCTAAACGTACCCAATATGGCTTGCGTGCAATGATTTGTCTGGCAGACGCTTATGAACGCGGCTACCTGCAGACACGCGAACTTGCCGCCCGCGAAAAACTCCCCAACAAGTTCCTCGAATCCATCCTTTCCGCCCTTACCCGCGGCAAATTTCTGGTCTCCAAAATTGGCGCCACCGGCGGCTACCGGCTTTCCCGGCCCCCCAAGGAAATCTATCTCGGCGATCTTGTTGCGCGTCTAGAAGGCAAGAAGCTGATGGAAGACCAAGCAGCGGCAGACGGCGCCGAACGACCGGGAGAGGTGGCGGTTCGCGTGGTGCAAACCGAACTCTCGGAGGCCGTCAGAAAGGTGCTCAACGCGGTGACACTTGCTCAGCTCGCCGAGAAGGTAGCCCAGCACAGCCGCAGCGGGCAAATGTACTATATATGAGCACATCACCGTCCCAACTCCCGCCCACCGATTCAACTGGTTCCGATCAGAAAAGTGGACCGCTGCCGCTACGTCAACGCAGTCCGATTCTGGCACATCTCCGGTCGGTGCTGATCACCGGCCTGATCACGGCAATACCGCTCTTCATTACGCTTTACATTCTTACGTTTCTATACAATCTCGTCACCAACTTCACGCAGCGCCCCGCCAACTGGATTGTCGACCGGGTGCTGGCGCCCATGGCGGGGAATAGCATTTCGCCGGAAAATCTCAAATGGTTCGTCACCCCGGCGTTGGCCGTGCTGATTTCGGTCATCATCGTCTACGTATTGGGCCTTCTGGGTACGTTCCTCGTTGGCCGGCGTCTGCTGGCGGCGCTGGAGCACTTCATTTCCAACCTTCCGCTGATCAAGGGCATCTACGGCACGACGAAGCAAGTCATCGCGGTATTCCGGCAAGGCGGTGGCGGCGGCGGATTCCAGCGCGTGGTGCTGGCGGAATTCCCGGGCAAAGGCACGTGGACGATTGCATTCGTCACCAACACTATCGTGGACGATGCGACCGGCGACCGAATGGTCTGCTGCTTCATCCCCATGACGCCTAACCCGACCAGTGGATTTTTCCAGATGTTCAAGGAATCGCAGGTACGCAACACGGAATGGTCCGTGGATACGGGAATCAAGATTGTGCTTTCGGGTGGATTGCTGGCGCCGCCCCATCTGGATGCCGAAAAGCCGACGCAAGCGATCAAGTAAGAGATGTCGTTTCACTTTAGATTCTGTTGCTAAGCCAAGCCCCTATTACCATTCAATGCCCCAAAAACAACGAAGGCTCGGACCTATTGGCCCGAGCCTTCGTTTTCATTGCTGAATATCGTCTGCTCGATCAATACTCTTCGCCGTGGCTATGGCCGCCGGCCTTCTCTTCGTCCTTCTTGGGAAGGTCGACGATGATGGCGTCGGTGGTCAGCAGGAGGCTGGCGATGCTCGCGGCGTTGCTGAGGGCGGTACGTTCGACCTTGGTCGGAACGATCACGCCCATCTTGATGAGGTCGCCGTATTCGTGGGTCAGGGCGTTGTAGCCGAAGTTGTTGTCCTTCGACTCGATGACGCGTTGGGCCACGATCGACCCGTCAACACCGGCGTTCTCGGAGATCTGCTTGATCGGGGCGTAGAGGGCGCGCTTGACGATGTCGGCGCCGATCTTCTGATCGCCGTCGAGCTTGAGCTTGTCGATGGCGGAAATCGCACGCAGGACGCTGACGCCACCGCCGGGGAGAATGCCTTCTTCCACCGCAGCGCGGCAGGCGTGAAGGGCGTCTTCGACGCGGGCCTTCTTTTCCTTCATGGCGGCTTCGGTCGGAGCGCCGACCTTGATCACGGCCACGCCACCGGCGAGCTTCGCCAGGCGTTCCTGGAGCTTCTCACGGTCGTAATCGCTGGTGGTGCGATCGATCTCATTCTTGATCTGCTCGATGCGGCCCTTGATGTCGCTGGACTTGCCGGCGCCTTCGATGATGGTCGTGGCTTCCTTCTCGATGCGGACCTTCTTGGCCTTGCCCAGATCCTTGATGTCCAGCGTTTCGAGGCTGATGCCGAGTTCCTTGAAGACGGCCTTGCCACCGGTGACGATGGCGATGTCTTCGAGCATCGACTTGCGCCGATCGCCAAAGCCCGGAGCCTTGACCGCGACCACCTTGAGCGTGCCGCGGAGCTTGTTGACGACGAGCGTCGCTAGGGCTTCGCCTTCGATGTCTTCAGCGATGATCACGAGTGCCTTGCCCGCTTCGGCGACTTTGCCGAGGATCGGGAGCAGATCCTTGATCGAGCTGATCTTTTCCTCGTGAATGAGGATGTAGGCGTCTTCGAAATTGACTTCCATGGTCTGCGGATCGGCGAAGTGCGGCGAGACGTAACCCTTATCGAACTGCAGGCCTTCGACGAGATCGACGACGGTGTCGAGACCCTTGCCTTCTTCGATGGTGATGACGCCATCCTTGCCGACCTTGTCCATCGCGTTGGCGATCATCTGGCCGATGGCCTGGTCCTGGTTGGCCGACGAAGCGCCGACCTGGGCGATCTGCTTGGAGTCCTTAACCGGTGTGGAGATGGTGCCGAGGAAGCTGAGGACAGCTTCGACAGCCTTCTCGATGCCGCGTTTAAGTTGCGTGGGATTGGCGCCGGCCGTCACATTGCGCAGGCCTTCATCGAAGATGGCCTCGGCATAGACGGTAGCGGTGGTGGTGCCGTCGCCGGCGATGGTGGAAGTCTTGGAAGCGACTTCCTTGACCAGCTGTGCGCCGATATTTTCGTTCTTGTCTTCGAGTTCGATTTCCTTGGCGACCGTGACGCCGTCCTTGGTGACGGTCGGGCTGCCGAAGGATTTTTCGATGACGACATTGCGGCCGGATGGGCCGAGAGTGACCTTCACCGCCTGGGCGAGGGTCTTGACGCCGCGGCGAATGGCTTCGCGGGCATCGGTGTTAAAGGAAATTTGTTTAGCGGCCATGGGATTGATCTCCGTAAACGAGAGGGAATTTTCGATCGTTCAAACAGGTTCTGCTGGAAATAGAAAATAGCAATTTGAAAATTGAAAATGGAAAAACGGGCGAACCGTCGCTCTCTTCTTTCTATTCTCTATTTTTCATTTTCTATTCACTCAATGACTGCGAGCACTTCGTCTTCGCTAAGGATGAGCAGTTCTTCGTTGTCGACTTTGATTTCGGTGCCGGCGTAGGAAGCGAAGATGATCTCGTCGCCTTTCTTCACCTGGAACTTGGCGCGTTCGCCGGAATCCAGAAGTTTGCCATCGCCAACGGCCAGGACTGTGCCGCGCTTCGGCTTTTCCTTGGCGGCTTCGGGCAGGACGATACCGGACTTGGTCTTCGATTCGGCTTCAACGCGCTTGAGCAGAATCTTGTCACCCAACGGACGAACTTTTGCGGCCATGTGGTTCACTCCTTCGTTCCTTAAGAATCAAGAATCAAGAAGCCAGAAGTAAGAAGTGAAAGCAACCGCTTGTCGACTCTTCTCGATTCTTGCTTCTTAATTCTTGTTTCTCCGTCTACACGGGCCATTGGTTCTGGTGGAAGCGTCGCAATGCCCGGGCCATGATCTCGAGCATCAGATTCACATCCACCGGTTCACTGAGAACCGAGAAGGCATTGAATTTCAACGCCTCCTGAAGTAACTGGTCATCCCGCTGCGGCGGGGTGATGAGTATCACTGCGGGCGACACACTGGCCGCCGGTTGACTATCGAACTTCACCTCGATGCGGCGTTGCGTCTTGCGCGCCGCATCGTGTTCTTCCACCCGCATCTCAAAGCGGAAGGAGGCGCTTGCTGGAGGCGTCTGCTGCGGCTTGTTCAGATCCGCGGGCGCCTGAGCCCGCAACTTCTGAATCAACTGCAGGACATTGAGCCCGCTGATGGCCGGGAGCCGCGAGTCGACGACCGCCAGATGAATGGGGTTTCGCTCGATGACATCGACCGCCTGTGGGCCGCTGGTGGCTTCAAACGTCCGCACGCCCAACGGGGCCAGAAGGTGCGACAAGGTCTCGTACCAAGGCTGGGTCTCGAAGGGCTTGGCCGCTTCGTGAGTCAGCAAAAGGTTGAGTCTGGAGTCGCCTCCCATAATGGCACCGGTGGGGATTATGCAAAGGTTGTACCCGGGAGCGGAGGAATTGACGATTGTATCCCTAAACTATTTGTTTATAATAACTTAGCGTAACTCAAGATACGGAGAGACAACAGCGTTCGCATCTGCCAAAGGCGGTTTTTCGTGGTTGTGGTTCTGCCGAGGTGGCAGGAACTCCGCGCTAGGTTCGCATCCGAATTGACGGAACCCGGCTGATTAGAGGAACACGATCAGTCGGATGACATGGGGAGGTTCAGGTGGGATAAGAGCCTAATCCGCCAATTCAGGCCGGCCGTCAAGGAGGGTACGCAATTCGTGGCCATCGAGTGGCAGATGCCCGAGTTGGCGTGCTTCGAGGATTGACGCCGCCAGGGCCACATATGCTGCCTGATGCAGATTCGCCCCGCCGCCCATCATGCCCGCCGCCACCGCGATCAGCGCTTCATCCGTCCCCAGGCGATCGACAACGCCGTTGATCGGGCTGGCTAGGTATTCCGAACGCAATTTCCCTTCCCAAGCTTCGCCCGCGGCAACCGTCTCACGGGCATCGAACGCCAGCAGACCCTTGCGGCCCAGCGGCATAAGAATCGCCTTGCCGCGGGTGTCGTTCAGCAATCGATACGCCAGGGATGTAACGCCCTGCTCGTGATCGCGCATGGCGACGCGCAGGCCGCGTTCGGTAGTGACGAGTAGATCGCTGTCGAGCATGCGCATCAGGCGGCCGCGGGAGCCCGCAGTGCCGCCGATGAGTTTCCCGTAGCTTGTTTCCGCCCCGCCGCCGGTGCCGCCGTGGGCAGTGATCAGCAGATCGGTCGAGACGGCTTCCGTCAGCAGGCCCAGCCCGGCGTCATACATGATGAGCGAAGCATTGGGATCAGCCAGTTTCCGCACCTGATCGACGACGTACTTGCCGTTGGTCGAGTCGGTGGGCGTTGAGGGGCATTCATCGATGACGAAGAGCTTTTGCGTATCGACCACGTAACGCGTCTTCATCGCGATCTTCTTACGATTGCGGATGCCGAGAACGTGGACACCCGAAGCTTCGAGATCGTCGATCGCGTGATCGGATGCATCATCGGTGCCAAGGGATGTGATGAGCGTGGGTTCGGCGCCGAGGCCGGCCAGGTGGCGGGCGATCATAGCAGCCCCGCCCAGGTAATCGCGATGTTCCAGCGGAACTAGGGACATCATGGGGCCATCGCCGGCCAGATCGGTGGCATCACAATATTGATAGCGATCGAGCACCAGGTCGCCGACGATAACAAACGGCCGATCGACGATGTTGTCCATGATTTCCAGCAACGCTGCCCGGGCCACGCCATAGCGCTTGCAGAAGAGGTCGAGTTTTTCCTGTTCGAGATCGAGCCGTGAGGCGTAATTCTCGATGATGTGCGAGGAGGAGTATATAACGTCGCCGGAGGAGAAAATCACACGGCCGCCATAGGACTCAACCGTGTTCTTTTCCTTGATGAATCCGGGATGGACGTTGTGTTCGTACTCGCGGCCCTTGATGTAAATGTCGGGCTTGAGTGTGCCGAGCAGATCGACCGCCGTCGGCGTCGGGTTGATGTAGACGTAATCGACGAATTCGAGTGCCGCGAGATTTTCCGCACGCAGTTCCTGGGGCACGTAAGGACGGCCCTCGCCCTTGCCGACGTGCGGATCGCCCGTCAGCGAGACCACGAGGATATCCCCCTGCTGGCGGGCAAACTGAAGGTAGCGCACGTGGCCGGGATGAACGATATCGAAACATCCGTGGCAATGCACGACAGTCTTTCCAGAGCGGCGGGCGATTTCCCGATGATTGCAGAGTGATTGAAGGTCCACAATCTTGCGGTGATAGGAGTGCCGCGGCTTGCTGGTCGAAAGAAAGGTCATGTGGGGATTATCGGCCCGCGGCAGCCGGTTTCATCAGTCTTGCGCGACCATGGCAGAAGCCTCAAGGCCAGATCTCGGCAAGAGGAATCGCCAAACCCCCGAATGGGGCGAAATGCCGGCATTGAAAGGACTTTAGACAATCGAAACTTTTCTCGTGAGCGTACCGGCCTGTCCGCTTAGAATCCGGGTCGTGCCGGCGATACGGGTTAGGTCGCGGGCCGAAGAAGTGGAGGAATCATGAAAATTCGAATCATCGGCCATCGGAAGGACAATGCGGCACGCGTAACTCTGGAGGTGGAGGCGGAAAGCAAGGCCGCCGCAGAACGCGATGCCATCAGGCAGGGCATTGAGGTGGTACGGGTAGAGATCCTGCAGGGCGGTGGAACCTATGGCGTGGGACAGGTCAAGGCGGAGGGGTCAGGCCGTTCGTCCGGCGGACGCGCGACTAAAATCCTGATCTTCCTGCTCGTCGTCGTCGCGATCGCCGGCGCCGTCTACTACGCCTGGCCGATGATTGAATCCCTCATTCCCGGGCTTAAGAAGTAGAGAAGTAGAAACGTTCACTCGCCGTGAATGAGATCTTCGTAAGTCTCGCGTCTCCGGATGATGCGATAGCCTGAACCGTCCACGAGCACTTCGGCAGCCCGAGGACGAGCGTTGTAGTTGGAACTCATGGCCATGCCGTAGGCGCCGGCCGAGAAGACGGCCACCAGATCGCCGCGCGTCAGCACGGGCAGGTACCGATCCTTGGCCAGATAATCGCCGGATTCGCAGATCGGTCCAACCACATCGACCTTTTCATCACCCGATACGCGCAACGTGCTGAGGCGGCTCGCCGGAACCATTGCCGCACCAGGTTTGGCCGGCCAGATGAAATGGTAACTCTCATACAGCGTCGGCCGAATCAGATCGTTCATCGCCGCATCGATGATGACGAACTTTTTCGTCCCGCCCTGTTTCGTGTACTGAACTTGCGCCAGCAGAATCCCTGCGTTGCACGAGATCGAGCGCCCCGGCTCCAGAATGATCTGCAGACCTTTGCCAGCGCGATCCTTGAGCAGCGGCACAATCGCATCAGCATAGACCGACGCCGCCGGGGCTTCATTGCCTTCATAGAACGCCGCGAAACCGCCGCCGATGTCCAGCGTGTCAATCACAATGCCATCGCGCGCCAGTTCATCGATCAGGGCCAGCGCCTTGGTGATGGCATCCGTGTACGGCTGCGTCACTTTGATCGGGCTGCCGATGTGCAGATGAATCGCATTCAACCGCGCATGCTTCGCCTTGGCGGCCAGGCGGAAGAACGCCGCGGCTCGGTCGATATCCACGCCGAATTTCGTTTCCTTCTTGCCGGTAAACGTCTTGGCGTGCGTGCCGCCCTTGTTTTCGACATCCGGATTCACCCGCAGCGCCCCGCGTGCCGCAACGCCCTTGAGTCCCGCAAGACGGTCCAGATTCCAGAACTCTTCCTCGGACTCAATATTGAACCAGCCGATGCCGCTGCCCCCGTCCGCGGACAGTGCTTCGTTGATTTCTTTGTCCGTCTTGCCGACGCCGGCAAACACAATCTTCTTCGGATCGCATCCCGCCGTCAGCGCACGGAACAACTCCCCGCCCGAAGTCACATCCATGCCCGATCCCGCATTGACCAACTCGCGCACCAGGTTCACGTTCCCGCACGACTTGATCGAATAGCAGATAATCGGTTTCAGCGGCAGAAATGCCTGCGCGATCCGCTGATAGTGTCCCAGCAGCGTCGCCTTGGAATAGATGTACGTGGGCGTTCCCACCTCGGCGGCAATCTTCGCCACCGGCACATCTTCCGCAAACAACTCGCCATTCTTGTAAACAAAATGGTCCATAGGGGCTCTTTCCTCGATTCGTCAAAGGTTGGATATTGTACACCAGCAACGTTTCCGCCGCGATTTGCCGAGAACATCAAACTGTTTCATAACCTGGGTTTCGCATCGAAAACCAGTTATTATCCGCAGCTTCTCGGAGTTATGAAACCGCCTCATGTTGAATTCGGAAATTGGCGTTATGATATCCGTCATGAGAAACAACTGGACCACCGTTCGTTTGCTGGCCGCCGTGCTGATGCTCCTCTGCGGGATCATCGCACAAGCCTCCATCACCCTTGCCGCCCCCCCCACCCCCCCGGCCGCTCCCGCTGCCCCCGCGCCGGACGCCGCGCCGCTCGACGCCCTGCAGGCTGGCAAGGCGCTTCAGCCTCCCCACCAGAAAGCCGCGATCATCCGCCTGCACAGCGAAGTCGATGACATGATGCTCAAGAGTCTGCAACGCCGCATCGACATTGCCCGCAAGGCCGGTTGCACGCTGATCGTTTTCGACATCGACTCCTGGGGCGGCGCCGTGACCAGTGCACTGGAGATCAGCAAACTCATCAAGCATCTGCCGGACGAAAAAATTGCTACCGTCGCGTGGGTCAATGACAAGGCCTACTCCGCCGGATCGATGATCAGCCTGGCCTGCCAGCAGGTGGTGATGAACCGCGAAGCGACGCTTGGCGATTGTGCGCCCATCGCGGTTCGCCGCGGCCTTTTCAGTGATGAAATCGTGCCGCTGAGCGGTGCCGAACGCGACAAAATGGCCTCGCCGATCATTGCCGATTTCGTCGATTCCGCCGAGCGCAATCATTTCGATAAGGAACTCATCAAGGCGATTGTCGAGCCCGGAATCGAAATCCACGAGATGCACAACAGCATCACGGGCGAAACGAAATTCGTCGGCAATGCCGAAAAAGACCAACTGCTCGCCAAGGAAGAGGCCGCCCCCGGCGGCAACAAGGAACACCCGTGGCATTTCGTCGAAACCGTCAACGGGCCGCATCAGTTGCTGACCGTCAATGACAAGCTTGCCCTCAAAATGGGCTTCTCGAAGGCCACCATCGAGAATGAAGCGGAACTGAAGGCGGCGCTGAACATCACCGGCGAATTGGTGCCTCTCGATTTCAATTGGGCCGAAATCGCCACCGTCTGGCTGACGCAATGGCCGGTCCGTGGGTTCCTCATCCTGATGATGCTCGTCCTGGGTTATATCGAATTTTCCCATCCGGGCATCTCGCTGCCAGGCATCGGCGCGGTGATCTGCCTCATTCTGCTGGTCGGGGCGCCGTTCCTCACCGGCTTCGCACAAATCTGGGAAATCGCCGTGATCGTCCTGGGACTTTCCATCATCGTCCTCGACCTCGTGGCGTTCGGCGGCATCGGCCTGCTCGCCATTCCCGGTTTCATCCTCATGCTGGTCGGCATCATCGCCAGCTTTGTCCCCGCGGAGCCCGGCGGCGGAATCATCCCGCACATGCAAGGCACGTGGGACGCTCTCATCTGGGGCCTCTCCGTAGTCACCACCGCCTGCGTGGCCTCCCTCGCCGTCTTCTACGTGCTCAGCAAATACCTCTATATGACGCCCGGTTTCCGCCGCCTGCAACTTGCCCCCGCCACCGGCGGCTCGATAACGTTTGATGAATCCATCCGTGATGCCGCCGACCGCCCCGCCGCCGATGCCGTCTTCGTTGGCGCACTGGGCATCGCCGGCACCGATCTGCGGCCGGCAGGGAAGGGACGCTTCGGCGATCACCTCATTGATGTTGTCTCCTTCGGACAGTTCATCGAAAAAGGCGACGAAATCGAAGTGCTCGAAATCTTCGGCAACCGCATCGTCGTCAAACCCCACAAAGATCCCCGCCCCGATTCCTCCACCGATGCGGCAAACAGAGGAGAAACAAACCCGTGATCATCGCGGCAGTCATCCTGTTCACCGTGGCCCTGGCCTTCCTCGCGGCCGAGCTCTTCGTTCCATCCCACGGCGTCCTCGGCGTCGTCGCCATCCTCTGCGCCATCGGCGGCGTCGTGCTCTCCTACCGCGCCAGCCCCATCCTCGGCATCCTCTCCGCCATTCTCCTGGTCATCATTGCCCCCATCGTCTTCTACTGGGCCATCAAGCTCTACCCGCAAACCCCCGTCGGCAAACGCGTCCTCCTCAATGGCCCCGACCACCAGGTCACCAACCCCTTCGATTCCGAAGTCCAGAAACTCGCCACCCTCGTCGGCAAACGCGGCATCACCATGACCACCCTCCGCCCCGCCGGCAGCGTCGAGCTCGAAGGCCGCCGCATCGACTGCATGAGCGAATCCGAAGTAATCCCCCCCAACACCCCCGTCGAAGTCCTCCGCGTCGCCGGCTTGAAGGTGATCGTCAAGGCGGTTGTCTGAATATTTTCAGTTCACAGCGATGGGGCCTGGTGGATTGTTTCTTGCCCCTTCGTAAAATGAACACACGTTCAGATCGCCGTCACACACGCCAATGAGCAATGAACAATCTGTACTGAACAATAGGAATTCTGATGTTCGGCTCCCACCTCTCCATCGCCGGTGCCACGCACAATGCCCTCCTCGATGCCGAATCCTACGGTATGGAGACGGCACGGGTTTTCACCAAGAACTGTGCGCCTCCCCAATGCCATCTGCAACAGGAGATTCCAGCGTGAAGATTGATTTGATGACACGTGCATTCGCCTCTGGAGGGGGTGGTACAATCTACTACGTCGTGGCGGCATACTTGCAGAGCGCGCTCGGTAGCTACGGCGAGAGTCTTTCAGCTATTGAAGTCGTCGTGTGTTTCCGAGGCGGTAAAATGAAAAACGGCAGCCTGCAGAGGATGTACGACGAGTATCATTCTCGGTTCCTGCCATCGCTCCCTTACCTGAAGTTCGCCCGCAAGAAGAGGCGTTTCTATCTCACCTACGAAACCGAGGTCGCGGATGCGACGTTACTCGACCGAAGGGACTTCCTCTCGGCTGACCTCTTCAGACAGGCCTTGACCGAACTCGCCCAGCGGTTCAAATTGCTGGACGCCCGCATCAAGAAGGCAGACAAATTCGATGTGGCGCGGTACCACGCCGACGTCACCAAGCTCGCCGCCCAAGCGCCGCGGACGGACGCAGAACTGCAGGCGCTGAAGCTGAAGCTGGACGCCGAGAATGAAGCTCGTCGGGCTGCTTTGAGCGAGTGGGACCAACTCGAAGTGGAGTGGGAGGATTTTCACCCCACTGCACGCCAGTTGCTTGACAGTCCATTCTTCTGGGATGTGTGCGAGGAGTATTCGCCCCACGGTAACGACACGGGATCGGACACTCTCAGCAACTTCTTGGATTGGAACGAACGCAATGCAGAGTCCGCGGCACATATGTTCGCGCCGAAGCTGCTGGCACGTTGGGGTGTACCTGTGGTTGATCTTGGAACCGTCGATACCAAGGCGGTCACTCACTTGCTCCAAGACAATGCACATTCCGTGGCGGTTATCGATGATGTGCTGATCGCTATTGCCTTCGCTGCTATAAAGACTCGCGGCTTTTGTGATGAGAAGACGAAGAAGCTCGCGCTCGCTGCCATCGGAAGGGAACGAATGCCGGCCAGCATCGCGCTACGGGGTTGGACGAAACCCGAAGAGCGGCTGCGGACGCTCGGGCTGATTCAAGAAGCACTCGAACGGGTCCCAAAATCCCTGACGACTCCGAGCTCTGCTCGAAGAAGGAAGGGTTCGTAATGTTCGGGTCTCACCTCTCCATCGCCGGCGCCATGCACAACGCTCTCCTCGATGCCGAAAAATACGGCATGGAGACGGTACAAGTCTTTACCAAGAACCAGCAGCAGTGGCACGCCAAGCCGCTGGACGACGCCGTCATCCGCGGATTCCGTACGCACGCCGAGAGACTGAAATTCAATCACATCGTCGCGCACGATTCCTACCTGATCAATCTCGGCGCCACCAATCCAGAGCTCTGGCAAAAAAGCATCGATGCCTTCGCCGAGGAAATGCGCCGCTGCGATCAGCTTGGCATCGCCTGCCTCGTCACGCATCCCGGCGCCCACGTCGGTTCCGGCATCCCCGCCGGCATCGCCCGCGTCATCGAAGCCATGAACCGCGTGCTCGATCAGCAGAAAAACGGCCAAGTCACCGTCTGTCTCGAAACCACTGCCGGCCAAGGCACCACTCTGGGCTACCGCTTTGAAGAAATCGCCGAGATGCTCGCCGGCATCGAACGCAAAGACCGCGTCGCCGTCTGCGTCGATACCTGCCACATCCTTGCCGCCGGCTACGATCTGTCCACCGCCGAGAGCACCCGGAAAGTCCTTGCCGAACTCGACCGCGTGATCGGCGCCGACCGCGTCAAAGTCTGGCACCTCAACGATTCCAAGAAACCCCTCGCCAGCCGCGTCGACCGCCACGAGCACATCGGCCGCGGCCACATCGGGCTTGAGGCCTTCGCCGTGATCTGCCAAGATGCACGCTTTCGCCGCGTCCCGAAGATCCTCGAAACCCCCAAGGACCAAGCCCCCAACGGCCGCGACTGGGACGAACTGAACCTCGCCATCCTGCGAAAACTGACCGCAGGAAAGAAAGTTGTGCTCGAAAAATTTATTGAACCACCAAGTCACCAAGACACCAAGAAACAGATAACAACTGCATAGCCAAGCTCCAATAAGAAGAAATAGGAAGAACTTGGTGCCTTGGTGTCTTGGTGGTGAAATCGGCCCGCTCGAAACGAAAGAAGGCAATGACCCCCATTTGCATCCCCATCTTCATCAACGCCACCCATGACTGGCTCACCGAGATCCGTGCCGCCGAAGCGGCTCTCGCCGGTACCAGCGGCATGATCGAGCTTCGCGCCGATACCGCCACACCCGATCAACTCCTCGCCGCCCTCGCCGCCGCCAAACTCCCGGTCATCGTTACCATCCGCCCCACCTGGGAAGGCGGCTTGAATGAGAAGTCGTTTGAAGATCGCGCCGCCATGTTCGCGCAAGCCGCATCTGCCGGTGCTGCGTATATCGATCTCGAACTGGAATCATGGAAGCAATCCGCCGCCATCCGCGAAATGGCGCAGCGTGTCTGTCAGCAGGTCGAGCGAAACAGCGGGCCGCAATTGATCATCTCCAGTCACGATTTTTCCGGCCGGCCGGATGTCGAAGGCCGCATCGCGGAACTCGCGACGATTCAGATTGCATCTGTCCTAAAGATCGCGTGGCGGGCCTCTTCCGTGATCGACGCGATCGATGCCCTGCGATTGGTTGACGAAACGCGCCGCAAACATGGCAGGCCGCTGCTTGCGCTCGCGATGGGCGAATTCGGTCAGCTTTCGCGGCTGCTGGGCGCGAAATTCAAACAACCTTTCACGTTCGCCTCAACAACCCGCGGCTCCGAAAGTGCACCGGGCCAGCCCACCGTGCGCGACATCCGCGATCTCTACCAATTCCAAAGCCAGAAGCCCGGCAGTCCAACCTTCGGCGTGATCGGCTGGCCCGTCGGGCATTCCTTGAGCCCGCACATTCATAACGCCGGCTTTCGCAAGATCGGCTTCGATGGCATCTACGTGCCGCTGCCCATCGAACCGGCGTACGACCAGTTCGCAGCCGTGATCGATGCACTGCGTCATTGCCCCGGCATGAACCTCCACGGCCTCTCCGTCACCATCCCTCACAAGGAAAACGCCTTCCGCTATGTCACTCAATGCGGCGGCAACATCGACGACCTCTCACGCCGGATCGGCGCGATCAATACCCTCGTCTGGAATGAAGACGACTCCCTCCGCGGCTTTAATTCCGATTACGCCGGTTCCCTCGACGCACTTATTTCCGCCTGGGGCTCGGCAGCCAAACGCGAAGACCTCGCCGGCAAACGCATCGCCGTCATCGGCGCCGGCGGGGCCGCCCGCGCGATCGTCGCCGGTCTCGCCGCCTATGGTGCAACCGTCGTGATCTACAACCGCACCGAGGAAAGAGCCGCCGCACTGGCCGCTGACTTCAACGGCCACACCGGCAAAGTCGTTGCCGCACCGTGGGGAAAACTCTGCTCCGCCTGCTGCGATGCCTACATCAATTGCACGCCCCTGGGCATGCACCCCCACATCGACGCCTCCCCCATCGTTGGCGACCCCGCCTGGACACCCGACACCGTCGTCTTCGACACCGTCTACAACCCCCTCAGCACCAAGTTCCTCCAACTCGCCGAAACCAAAGGCGCCAAAACCATCCCCGGCACCGAAATGTTCATCCGCCAGGCCGCCGTCCAATTCGAAGCCTTCACCGGCCAGCCCGCCCCCATCGATGTCTTCCGAAAAGTCTTGTTGGAAAAACTCTCCGTGGCTGATTAATCCCCAAAGAACTCCCCCACCACCTTCATCACCTGCTTCTCCACTTGCGCGATCGTCTTGCTCGCATCCACCACGCGGTACCGCTCCGGCCACTGCTTGGCCTGCCACAGGTAATTTTCCCGCACCCGCTCAAAGAAATCCCGGGCTCTCTGTTCGATGCGATCTTTCACTGCGGAGTCATCGAACAGCGGATTCTGATTCACATCGCCGCGTTTCTTCCCCGCCGCCCAAAGCGGATTCAGCCGTGACATCGCCACGTCTGTCGGCAGATCGAAGACCACCGTCAAGTGCGGCCACGCCCCATCCACCGCAATCTCCGCCACCTGCAGAATCGCGGTGCTGCTCAAGCCGCCGCCGCCACCCTGGTAGGCCAGCGTCGACGACGCAAACCGATCCGCCAGCACGCACTCCCCCGCCTCCAATGCCGGGCGAATCTGCTCCTGCACCAACTGCGCCCGCGATGCCATGTACAGCAGCATCTCGCACCGCATATCCATTTCCTGGTTCTTCGTCGACAGCAGCAGATCGCGAATCTGCTCCCCGATCGGCGTCCCACCCGGTTCGCGGAAGCGGCGAATCCTCACGCCCGCACCCTCCGCCTTCTCGAGGAACCGCTTCATCTGCGTCGTCTTCCCGCAGCCGTCCGGCCCGTCAAACACCACAAACTTCCCCGCCAACCGCTGATAATCAGATTCTGCCATAGTCTCTTTCTCAATGTTCTCGGCGATGGTAGAGGCGCCCACCAAACCCGTCAACACGCCGCCCCATTTTGCCCGCATTCCAAAAATGCCGCACCTCTTTTTGCAACTGTCTAGGCCACCCCTGCAACTCCCGCCCCCCATCCGCGTTGGACTTCCAGTGGAGCAACACGAACCCCGATCCAATACCCACTCGAATCCATCCACCCTCGACTATTCATGTTCATTAGTGTTCATTCGTGGCTAATTTACGTTGTCGTATCTTCGCGGTTTTGAAACGTCCCCGAGGATCCCATGCCCGACAACCCCCTTCAACCTCTCTGGAAATCCTCCGCCCCACGCTGGGACTATTTCCGCGCCGCCCATCTCCTCAATCGCGCCGGCTTCGGCGGCTCTAGCGCCGACATCGAACAGCTCGTCGCCCTCGGCCCCGAAAAAGCCGTCGAACACCTCGTCCGCTACCACTCCATTCAAAACAACCTCCCCGACCTCGAGTTCGGCGAACTCAGCGGCCCCATCGCCGGCGGCAAAGAAGGCGTCGGCAAACGCGCCTTCGGTGAACAGGCTCAGCTCCTCCGCGATCTCACCCCCGACCAGCGCAAAGCCCTCTTTGAACTTCGCCAGGGCGCCCAACGCCTCAAGTTCGAAGAAATGAAACTCTGGTGGCTCGACCGCATGGTCCGCACCTCCCGCCCCCTCGAAGAAAAACTCACCCTCTTCTGGCACGGCCTCTTCGTCTCCAGCAATACCACCGTCAAAAACACCTACCTGCTCTACAAGCAGAACCAACTCCTCCGCCGCCACGCCGCCGGCAACTACAAAACCCTCGCCCTCGAAATCTCCCAAGACCCCGCCATGCTCGAATACCTCAACAACAACCAGAACAAGAAGGAACACCCCAACGAAAACTACGCCCGCGAACTCATGGAACTCTTCACCATGGGCATCGGCAATTACACCGAGACCGACATCAAGGAATCCGCCCGCGCGTTCACCGGCTGGACCGCCCTGGGCGACCAATTCATCTTCAACCGCCGCGAGCACGATGATGGCGCCAAAACCTTCCTCGGTCGTACCGGCAACTTCGACGGCCAAGACATCATCAACATCATCTTCGATCATCCCGCCACCCCGCTTTACATCGCCCGGCGTCTCGCCACCTTCTTCGGCGCCGATGATCCGCCGCCGGAAGTCACCAGCGGCCTCGCCGCCGCCGTCAGAGTCAGCCGCTTCGAGCTCGCGCCCGTTCTTGAAGTCCTCTTCTCCTCCAACTGGTTCTATTCCGAAGATGTCATGCGCCGCCAGATCAAAAGCCCCGTCCAACTCGTCGTCGGCAGCCTCCGCGCGCTGGGCGTCAACATGGCCCAGCCCCGCGCCGTCGACAACGCCCTCAAAATGATGGGCCAGGAACTCCTCAACGCCCCCACCGTCAAAGGCTGGGACGGCGGCCGCGCGTGGATCAACACCAGCACCCTCTTCGCACGCTACAATCTCCCGGCCTACCTCGGCACCGGCCGCCTCCCCGCCGTCGGCAAACGCCCCGAAGCCGCCGATGTCCGCACGCAGTTCAACGAGTTCAACTCCGGCTGGGCCCCCCAGATCGACCTCGCCGAAGCCGCCGCCTCCACCACCGACGCCGTCGTCGATCTCTACATCAAGAAACTCCTCTGCGACAAGCTCGCCCCCCGCAAACGCCAGGACCTCATCGAATTCATCAACGCCACCGGCGACGACAAGTCCCACCCCTTCGACCCCGTCGCCCCCGACGCCGAAAACCAGATCCGCTCCTTCGTCCACCTCATCATGGCCATGGCCGAATATCAACTCTGTTGACCCACACTTTGTCACCCTGCTTCGCGTCCTTGAGTAGTCACAAAATCTTCTCCACCTCTGTGCGTCCTCCGTGTCTCTGTGCCTCTGTGGTGAAATTTTTTCGAGCAGTAGTCCTGCGTGGACGTTATCCGGGAGCCGAACATGAGTACCCTCCACACCCGTCGCATCTTCCTCCGCCGCGGCCTCACCGTCCTCTCCGCCGCCACCACCATGCCGCTCTTCCTGCAGCGCACCGTTTACGCGCTGAACAACCCCAAAGACTCCCCCCTCACCCAATCCGCGGCCGGTGAAGGTGAACAAATCCTCGTGGTCATCCAGCTCTCCGGCGGCAACGACGGCCTCGCCACCGTCATCCCCCTCGACAACGACGATTACCGCCGCGCCCGCCCCCAACTCGCCATCACCAAGGACCTCCTCACCCTCGGCAAGAACAACAGCATCGCCCTCCATCCCAATCTCACCGCCATCAAGGACCTCTACGATGCCGGACACTGCGCCGTCATCCAGGGCGTCGGCTATCCCAATCCCAACCGCTCCCACTTCCGTTCCATGGAAATCTGGCACACGGCCGATCCGCAGAATCCCCCCAAGGATGGCTGGCTCGGCCGCTACTTCGACGCCCAGTGCAAAGGAGACGACCCCAAATCCAATCCCGCGCCCGATGCCGCTGTCAGCATCGGCGCCACCGCACCCCTCGCCCTCCAGGGCCGAAAATTCGCCGCCGTCTCCTTCCAACGTCCCGACGCCTACCAATGGTTCGCCGGCAATCGCAGCGTCAACAAACGCATGAAAGAAACCTTCACCAAAATCAACGACCTCGCCCCCGACCCCGCGCTCAGCACCAAGGACTCACCCCTTATTGCTGCCTCCTCCGGCAACCCCACACTCGACTTTCTCGAACGCACCGCCCTCGACGCCCAACTCTCGTCCGACGAAATCCGCGCCGTCTCCACCAAGTACAAGGGTGGCATCGCCTACCCCGCCACCCCCTTCGGCCAGCAACTGCAGATGGTCGCCCAGATGATCGCCGGCGGACTCAAGACCCGCGTCTACTACGTCTCCCTCGGCGGCTTCGACAACCACTCCAACGAAAAGCCCCAGCACGACCGCCTCATGACCCAGCTCTCCGACGGCATCGCGGCCTTCATGAAAGACCTCAAATCCCAAAGTAACGACGGCAAGGTCCTCGTCATGACCTTCTCCGAGTTCGGCCGCCGCGTCTCCGAAAATGCCTCCCGCGGCACCGACCACGGCACCGCCGCCCCCCTCTTCGTCCTCGGCACCCCCGTCAAAGCCGGCATCGTCGGCGACCACCCGTCCCTCAACCCCGCCGATCTCGACAAAGGCGACCTCAAATTTCACACCGACTTCCGCTGCGTCTACGCCAGCATCCTCGATCGCTGGCTCCACGCCGACAGCGCCCGCATCCTCGGCGCCAACTTCAAGACGCTCCCCTTCATCTAAAATCCCCGGCGATCAAGCCCCTCAGTCACGCCCCGTATTCACCTTCGCCTGTAGCACCTTGGCCTCCCCGCCCTCCGTGACGCGCACCGTCACGATGTATACCTCCGCATCCGCTTGTCCCTGCCAAGTGAACGTCCAGCCGTCGTCCGCGTCTACAACTTTGGGATGGTCATTAAGAGTGATCGCGGGCTTTGCCGTCCTGTTCAAGGCCGCCTCCGCCGCCGCCTTCGCCACCGCGGTCGCCTTGACGAGTTTCTCATCAGCGGGCTTCGTGGCCGGCGCTTCCGCCCGCACCGCACCAGCCAAAACCATCAGCACGATCGCGCACATGGACAACACAACACTCTTCAAAGGCATCTCCTTGGCAACATAACCGCCTGCCGATCGGCAAGCCTCATCTTACTTCGACGCACGAAACGCCACGAAGTTCCCGACCAACAGCGCCCATCGGTTTCGCCCCTCCTTGCGAAAAATCGCGTGCATCCGTGCCCCTTTCCCCGTATTCTGAATTCTGAATTCCGCATTCTGAATTGAACCGAGCCCCTCATGTCCAACTCCCAATTCCCCCAGCCCCAGCCCGGTGCCGAAGACGTCTGGCGCATCTTCCGCATCATGGCCGAATTTGTCGACGGCTTCGAATCTCTCTCCCAGATCGGCCCGGCCGTATCCGTCTTCGGCTCGGCACGCACCCGCGAAGATGATCGGTACTACAAACTCGCCGTCGACCTCGGCCGCGCACTCGCCAAACGCAAATTCGCCGTCATCACCGGCGGCGGCCCCGGCATCATGGAAGCCGCCCACAAAGGCGCTCACGAAGCGGGCGGTATCGCCGTTGGCCTCAACATCTCCCTCCCCAACGAACAAAAAGCCAACCCCTATCAGTCGCTCTCTCTCAACCACCACTACTTCTTCGTTCGCAAAGTCATGTTCGTCAAATACAGCCACGCCTTCATCTGCTTCCCTGGCGGCTTTGGCACCATGGACGAATTCTTCGAATCCCTCACCCTCATCCAAACCCTCAAGATCGATCCCTTTCCCGTCCTCCTCATCGGCTCCGATTTCTGGTCCGGCCTGCTCGACTGGATGCGCGAAACCATGCTCGACCGATACGGCTGCATCCACGGCCCCGATCTCAACCTCTTTCGCGTCACTGACAACGTCGAAGAAGTTGCCGACATCGTCGCCCAATGCGAAGCCGGCAAAACCTGGACGCGCCCCGCCGGCATTCAACCCCTCGCCCGCCACCAGCAACTCTCCGCTGAAGGCACCCGCTACGGCCTCGCCCCAAAATTCGCCGGCACCACATCCCCCGACACCCCCGCCAACACCCAAGCCGCCAAAAACGCCGACGACCGCCCGCAACAATGAACGCCGGTCTATCGGAGTATTTCTATCCCGACACCCCGAGATGCAAAAACCCTCGCCGCCAGGGACGCTCTTCACGTCCCCGGCGGCAATCGGGAACACCCCGATCTTTTCTTTCAAAATCTAGAAATGAATCCCAAAGAAGAATCCATCACGATGACCCCGGTGTTCTCTCTCAAACCGCTCATGACGCCAATCACGCCGCGGCAGAATCACCGGCGCACACACTGGAGGCGCCGCGACAACCGGTACCGGCTGGTAATACACCGGTGCCGGCGTGTAAACGACCGGAGCCTGCCGCACGATCACCGGCGCGGCATACACCGGCGCCGTCTGCCGTACGATGACATAATCGGCCTTCGCCTGGCTCACGCCGAACACGCCCAAGCTGCCGACGATCGCCAATCCCGCCACGATGCCTTTCATTCCCATCAACCCTGTCATGATCATCTCCTTCATCCGTGAGTTCATTCGCCTCGCGGGTGGCTCCAGCCACCTCTCACGCGTCGTCATCACTCACACTCACCACACAACGCGTAATCCCAATTCATATCCCGCAGTAATTTATATCCAATTGTTAAACATTTTGTGTTGCATCCACGAATATTACGTAAAGTACTTAAATTAGCATACTTATAACAATTTCTTCGAATGAATTTCCACTCGTTTCCCTCTATGTCATCACGCCATCGCCGCACCAATTGAAAATTCCTCCAGTACCGCAAAACCAAAAGCCACGGCCCACCCCCTTAGCCGCGTCTCACATCGCCCTCCCTCACTGTCCCTCCACCCCCTCTCCCACTACACTTCCCCTCATGCCAAACGACCCTCCCATCCCCGCCGCTCTCTCCCTTGACGGTCTCGCCGGCCCGGCCCGCGACTCATTCGACCTCGCCGCCTCCGCCGGTTACGCCGGCATCGCCATCGCCACCAACCACCCCGAACTCAGCCCCGACAAGCTCGACCTCTCCGCTCGCCGCCATGTCCGCAAAATCCTCGACTCCAAACATCTCAACCTCGCGGCCCTCCGCATCGCCACGCCCCGCGGCAGCCTCACCGATCCCGCCACCATCGACCGCACCATGGACTCCGCCCGCAAAGCCATCGACCTCGCCCGCGATCTCGGCATCCACACCCTCGCCCTCAACCTCGGCAACCTCGCCTCCACCACCGTCTCTCAATCCACGCTTATCTCCGCACTCCGCCAACTCGCCCAGGCCGTCGACGCCTCCGGCACCCCGCTCTCCCTGGCCTTCTCCGCCGACACCTCCGCTCCTCTGGCCGACATTCTCAAGCAAGTCGACTACGACTACGCCCGCATCAATCTCGAAGGCGCCCGCCTCATCGCCGCCGGCGAAAGCCCTCTCGACGCCGCCGCCAATTTCGCCGGCCGCATCGCCCAGTTCACCGCCTCCGACGCCATCCGCGCCGGCTCCTCCCTCCGCCCCGTCGAGCTCGGTCAAGGTCAGCTCCCCCTCTCCGAAATCCTCGCCCTCCTCCACGAACAGGGCTTCCGCGGCCCCACCGTCGTCGACCTCCGCAACCTCCCCAACTCCCCCGCCGCCGCCCTCCATGCCGCCCACCTCCTCCGCATGGCCCTTCGCCCCTAGAGCCCCCGATTCCATCGAGGGCCGACCAGAGGGTCGGACAAATCGTTCGCCCCCTCCCTCCACGCCCGTCACACCCTTTTATGAATCCAGATTCTTATAGTACAAGGCGATCTGATCCAATCGGGCCTTGATTTCCGGGGGCTCATCCTTCTTACGAGCGTGTTCCAAAAGAGTTGATGCACCGGCACCCAAACCGCGCAGAGCCGTGTCGGCGGCCTCGCGTTTGGCAAATGATTCATCATCCAATTGCTTGATCAGTGCCGCCACATACTTGGGAATCTCGTGGCCGTACAATCCGCCGGCATCCCGCAGCGCCTTGATGACCTCGACGTTCTTCTCGCCGGAAGTCCAGTCAAGTGCCGTGTCGCGACGAACGTTAAGCCGATTCACATTCACTCCCCGCTTCAACAGGGCCTTGACCACCGCAACTTTCCCCGCACTTGCCGCGGAGTGCAGCAGCGGCGAATAAGCATTCGCCGCGTCGCAAGCCTCAACGCCATTCTCCAGAAGGAATAGCGCAACATCATCGTGCCCATACGTGACAGCATCATGCAGCGGCCTCTCGGATTTGGTGCCGCTGGAATTGATATCCCCCCCGCCGGCAAACAACGCCTGCACGGCCTGAAGTCCGCCGTCACTGGCCGCCGCATGCATGGCTGTATAACCATAATTTGTCGTCTGGTTCGGCTTGGCCCCCGCCTTCAGCAATAGCTTTATCACGTCAGCATGATTCCCCGCGGCCGCGGTATAGAGCGGGCGCTGGTTAGAGATGTCTGGCTTGTCCGGGTTGGCCCCGTGTGCAAGCAGGTACTCAACCACCTTGGCATGCCCCGATCCCGCGGCATAGTGAAGTGCCGTCCACTTCAGCGATGCCGAGTCGGCTTCGATATTCGCCCCACGCTGAATCAGTTTCTTGACCAGTTCAAGATCACCCTTGCCGGCGGCCATTTGCAGAAGAGTCTGGCTGTTAATAATTTTTTCCAGAAGCTCGGGCTGTTTGTCGAGTGCTTCGATGACTTTCGCGGAGTCATCTGGTGACGCATAAAAAACCACATCAGTCTGAAGTCCGCGGTCCCGGAGGATCTTAAGAATATCTGCGGCCCCGGGACGTTTCTCAGCAAGCAAATAGTGGGCTGGAGTTCCACCTTGCTTATCCGCCGGATTAAGGTCAGCGCCATGGTCCAGCAGAAGTTTGACGATATCCGCCCGCAAGGCATAGCAGGCCATGTGAAGCGGCGTTCCTCCGTAATTTATTTGTGCCTTGATATCCGCCCCATGATTCAGCAAGTACATAATCATTTTCAAATTAGCATTGCTGTTGATGGCGCGGTGAAGTGCGGTATAGCCGGCGCGACTGCGCGCCTCAATTTTCGCACCGTGCTGCAGCAGCAGATCCGCAATCTGCAAATATGCAGCATGCCGCGTCTTATCCCGGCAGAATGCTGCTTGGTGTAATGGAGTAAATCCGTCCTCATTGACGGTCGTTGTTTTGGCATCGCGTTCCAGCAGCAATTTGACCATTTCAAGGTCGCCACGTTCGGCCGCGGTATTCAGGGCACTCCCCGCGCCAGCGTATTGTTCATCAACATTGGCACCTGCATCGATGAGCAGACGAACCATCTCAGCATGCCCTTCGCTTGCCGCGTTGTGAAGGGCGCCGCGGAAGTCCGCATGGTGTTCGATCAGAAAATGCGCCATCGCCATCTTGTTCCTGTCGGCGGCGAAGGCAAGCGGCGTTTTCGACAAGTTGTTTACCGCATTGATGTTCGCACCGCGCGCAAGCAATATCTGGGCGACTTCGACATCACCCACGCAGGCGGCCATGTGCAGCGGTGTGCCGTAAGGATCCTTGCCGGCACCAATTTCTATATTCGCATTGCGGTCCAGAAGCAGTTTTACAATACTCGTACGCCCAGCCCATGCGGCGAGTTGCAGCGGCGAATTTTCCATTGTTTCATCATGTACGTTGATCTCTGCCCCGCTATCGAACAGCACCACGGCAGCCTGTTCGTTGCCGAGGCCCGCGGCCCAGCCCAGCGGTGTCTCGCCGCCGCATCTGCTTTTCACCAGGTCGGGCTGATCCTGCAATAGCTTTTCGATGCGCGCGACATCGTTGCGGGTCGCAGCGGTGAAGATGTCGTAGGTAGCGCCACGATCCAGAAGGAGTTCGACAACCGCAACATTTCCGTTGCGCGCCGCACTGTTAAGCGCCGTCCAGCCATAACGGCTTGCCTCATTGATATCTGGGTTGTGCTTGAGCAGGTCGCGGACCGCGTCGACGCGGCCCCAGTCGGCAGCCAGCATTAACGGTGTAAAACCCACCTTACCAGCATCCCGCGTATCAGCGCCCCGAAGCACCAATTCTTCGATGGCCGCAACGTTGCCGTGGCAGGCCGCCATTTGGATCAGCGACAATTCACTGCTGCTGGCATAGAAATACCACGTCTTGGCTAGCAAGTCAGGATCCTTCTTGAGGCAGGCGCGCATCTGCTCCGCAGTGCCCACGGCAGCCGCAGAGGGCGTATCAAGCGTCGCGCCGGCATGGGCCAGCAAAATGGCGACATCCGTATGACCGTCGAGTGCGGCCATGCTCACGGGCGTGCGGCCCTCACTGTCCGGACGGTTCAAGGAAATGCCGTGGGCAATCAGATATTGCGCGATATCGGCAGTCCCCTCAGATGCAGCCCAATGAAGAAGGGACATGCCCACGTCGTCGGTGACATCGATTGACAAACCACTATCCAGGACGGTCTTGAGTGCCGCAAGATCATGTTTTCGGATGGCCGTCAGAGCATGCTCAAACGCTTCAGAGACCTGATCGGGAATTTGCGCGGGTACCACCGCACCCCCCATCGCTTCGACAGCCTGCGGCGGCGATTCATGCGTGATGCGGACCGGCGAACCGCAGCCTGCCAGACAAGCCAGAACAACTCCCAACGTCGCAGCAGTCGTCCTCATTGTGTCTCCTCACCGAATACCTGCAAGTATAACGAATTTTCCAAAAGAGGTCAGTGACATTTCCTCCACCACCGCGATCCCTCCACAATCTGCTCTCTCCAAACATCCCGATTGTAAAATATTTTCACTCGTATTCGCCCCCACCTCCTCCGCGCCGCTCTCCGTTAGATTCCAATTTGATCATAAAGTTGCACCCTCGCCACACCATGGCTAACTTAAGTTTTATTCGTGGTCGGGTGCGTAGTTCCTGTCTTCGTGGTTTCGTCGAGGTTCCCATGAACCGCTGGATATTGCATCGTTTCGACACAATCGACTCCACCAACGCCCAGGCCACCACCTTCGCCCACGCCCAGCTCACCGAAAATCCCGCCGCTCCCCTCGATCATCACGTCTTCATTGCCCGCACCCAATCCGCCGGCCGCGGCCAATATGACCGCACCTTCCTCTCCCCTCCCGGCGGCCTATACATGACGGTCATCCTCGACCACATCCCCCCCGAACTCCGCGCCCCACTTCCCCTCATCATCGGCCTGGCCGTCGCTGAAGCCCTCGACCCACCCCCCAGCCCGCCGGTTTCGCCGGCTGCGGAACCCCTCGCCCAGTTGATCCGCATCAAAATTCGCTGGCCCAACGACCTCGTCATCGACGACCAGAAAATCGCCGGCATCCTCTGCGAGGGCCTCTCCTTCGGCGACCGCTGGCTCGCCCTCGTGGGCATCGGCATCAATGTCAACACCGACCCCGCCGATCTCGCTCCCCCAAAGGCGCACTTCCGCGCCACCTCCCTCCTCGCCCTCGACAACCATCCGCGTCCTCTCAACACCGTCGCGCAGAACGTCCTCGACGCCCTCGAAAATCTTCCTGCCCACGACTGGCAGGCGCGCTTTGCCCCGCGCGACGCCTTGCGCAGCAGAAGCGTCGTCGTGTCCGAGCGAAACAATTCCGCGGCCGATGGCAGCCCAACTCACCGAATCGAAGGCCTGTCGCACGGCATCGGCAGTGCAGGCGAACTGCTCCTGGGTGATCTTTCGGTCGCCCGCGGCAGCATCCAATCCATCGATGGTCACTCCATTCGAGACTCAATTCCCTCTTAATTGGTAGGAATATATTTGCCCATATTTCGCTATTGACTCCACAATACGGCGCGGTATAAGTTATTTGTCTACTTACCAGATAGGAGATTAAACATGCCCGGCATTTACGCAGACATCACAAAAACCATGGGCAACACCCCACTGGTTAAAATCAACCGCATCGTTCCCCCCGGCGGCGCCACCGTCCTGGCCAAGTGCGAGTACTTCAACCCCCTGGGATCGGTCAAGGACCGCATCGGCGTCTCGATGATCGAAGCCGGCGAACGCGCCGGCAAGATCACCAAAGAGACGCACATCCTCGAAGCCACCTCCGGCAACACCGGCATCGCGCTGGCCTTTGTCTGCGCCTCCAAGGGCTACAAGCTCACGCTGACCATGCCGGAAACCATGTCCATCGAACGCCGCCGCCTGCTCCGCATTCTCGGCGCCAATCTCGTCCTCACCCCCGGCAGCGAAGGCATGCCCGGCGCCATCCGCAAGTGCAACGAACTGCACCAGCAGCAGCCCAACTCCGTAATCGCCTCGCAGTTCGATAATCCCGCAAACCCGGAAATCCACATGAAGACCACGGCCGAAGAAATCTGGCGCGACACCGGCGGCAAGGTGGATGCCATCATCTCCGCCGTCGGCACCGGCGGCACCATCACCGGCGTCGCGCGCGTGATCAAGCAACGCAACCCGAATTTCAAGGCGATTGCCGTTGAGCCCACGAACTCGCCCGTGATTACCCAATGCATGGCCAATCAGCCGCTCAAGCCCGGCCCCCACAAGATTCAGGGCACCGGCGCCGGCTTCATCCCGAAGAATCTGGCCGTCGATATCGTCGATGAAGTCATCACCGTCACCAATGAGGACGCGTTTGCCTTCGCTCGCCGCCTCGCCGCCGAAGAGGGAATCCTCGCGGGCATCAGCTCCGGCGCCAATATGTGGGCAGCCCTGCAGGTGGCCCAGCGGCCGGAATACAAAGGCAAAACCATCGTCACCATCATGTGCTCCACCGGCGAACGCTACATCAGCACCGCGATGTACGAAGGCCTGGAACAGTAAGATACGAAAGCAACCCAAACGCGCCGGAGATTTCCGGCGCGTTTTTTTATGCGCCAAGAGAATGGATTGCACAGATATAGCCGTCCCACTTCTGGTTCCGTATTTGTGTTCATTCGTGTTCATTTGTGGCTAATTTACGATCGTTACCGCTGTAGCGTTACTTTGCAGCAGTAACAATCGCCGGCAACTGCGCCACGAATCCCGACCGCGCCAGCACTTCGTCCGCCCCCGCGTTTCCCGCCTCCTGCGCCAGCTCCACCTGCACATGCGAAAGAAACGCCACCACGCGGGGCGACGGTGCATGCGCCTTGGCGACCCGCACGGCTTCGATCGCATTCACGCGATCGGCATTGAGATCCACAATAAACGTGGCAATCGGATGCGCTGCCAGTTGCTCGCGGAGTTTTTCCAGTGTGCGCACCACCGCGAACGGCACGCCCAGAGATTTGGCCGTGCCCGTAATCTTGGTGGAGAAGATCAGATCCGTACAGAGAATCAGCAGCCGAACCGGCTGAACTTCCGACATAAGGCCTCCCACTTTGAATGACAAACGCCCTACTCACGGCAGCGATTTATGCGAGCCATCACAGAACGGCGCATTCTTCGTATGCTTGCAGGTGCACATCGCGCACCGTTTCGCCGCTTCAATCGTGAATTCCTTCGGCTCCATGCCGCATTCTTCATGCGAACCATCGCAGAATGGCTGAGTCTTGGAACGCCCGCAGGCACACCAGTAGTAAGTGCCCGGCTGAAGCTCCGTGACGATCGGCGCACGACCGGCGATTTGAGGATCATTAGGCATATTTGGCTCCGTTTGAAACTATGGGCTATTGAATCAGGGCTCCGCGATCACGGGATTGGTCAGTTCTCCGATGCCCTCAATCCGGATCGTCACGCTGTCGCCCGCCTTCAGATATTGCGGCGGCTTCATGCCCATGCCGACACCCGAAGGAGTGCCGGTGAGAATGACCGTACCGGGCAACAACGTCGTCGAACCGGACAAGAAAGAAATCAGCGTAGGCACATCAAAAATCATGTCAGCCGTGGTGGAATCCTGCATGGTCTTGCCGTTGACGCTCGTGGAAAGGCGCAAAGCATTGGGATTCGGCACCTCATCGCGGGTGACGATGGCCGGGCCGAGCGGGCAGAAGGTGTCGAAGGTCTTGCCTCTGCACCACTGCGATCCGCCGAATTCCTTCTGCCAGTCGCGTGCCGAAACATCGTTGGCACAGGTGTAGCCCAGCACGTATTCGAACGCCTTCTCCTTGGGAATATTTTTCCCACGCTTGCCGATCACCACCGCCAATTCACACTCCCAATCCACCATCTTCGATGCCAGGCGCGTCGGAATTTCCACCGGATCGCCCGGATTCTGCACCGCCGCGATCGATTTCATGAACAGCACCGGAAACTGCGGCAGCTTCGCCCCGGTCTCCTCCGCATGCTTGCGATAGTTCAGCCCAATACAGAAAATCGCCGGCGGCAACACCGGGGCCAGCAACTTCTTGATGGCGACTTTCTGATGCGTGACCGTGTAATTGCCGAAGATATCGCCCTGAATCCGCAGCGCCGTCCCATCGCCCTGATCGGCACCGCAATGAAGTTCGCCAGCAGAATCGGTGAAACGCACGATACGCATGAAACACACTCCTCAGCACCGGACAACGATCTGCATCGATCACAACGATCTTCGCTTACCGCGGCTTCACTAGCCGCACCGATTCCTCTTCGACCATTTCGCCGATCGTGCGGTCCGAACGTTTGTCGCGAGTGTCCGAGATGGCCGGATCGAGCACTTCGGGCGGAAGACTCGGCAAGTCGTTGAGCGCATTAATGAGCATCCGCAATTTGGCCAGATTCCGCCGATCGAATTTCAACACCACGCGCGGATATTCCGGCACGAGGGTCTCTTCGTCGATGTTCTGCGTCTTCCTCGCCTCAATTTTCCCTTCCAGGCAGATGCCACTGAAACGCTGATTGAGATCCGCCAATTCCGCCTCGGTTGGAGCATGTTTGACGCGAAGATAAAGCTCTTCCCGTACCCACCGGCAGGAATGGTAATTGCGATAGAAGCGGCAAATGTGCCGGGTTGCGTCTTCCATGTCGGCGGTAATGTAGTAAAGGGATCTATCCTCCGGCGAGATCAGTCCGGTCTCCACCAACTGCTTGCGAACGAACGCGTCCCAATCTTGCCAATACGTTCCGCCCGGCGCCTCCATCAGCACGATCGGCAGCGGGTCGCATCGGCCGGTCTGGACCAGCGTGAGCACTTCAAAGCCCTCATCGTGCGTGCCGAAGCCGCCGGGAAACAGGGCGATGGCGTGCGTCTCTTTCACGAAAACTAATTTCCGCGAGAAGAAGTACCGAAAGTGAATCAGCTTCTCGTCGCCTTCCATTATCGGATTGGTCTTCTGTTCGAATGGCAGCTTGATCGCCACGCCGATGCTCGCGGCCTTCCCCGCCCCCTCATGACCGGCAGCCATGATGCCTCCGCCGGCCCCCGTGATGACCATGAACCCCAGATCTGCGAGCATCTTCCCAAAGACTGTTGCCGCCTGGTAATTCGGATGCGTTTCCGGCGTTCGCGCCGAACCAAAGACGCTTACCTTGCGCCGATGCCGGTAGGGCTTGAAGATCTTGAATGCGTAGCGCAGTTCCTTGTAAGACCGGAGCATCAACTTCATCTCGCCGCGGCCCGGCTCGTCGGCCGCCAGTTTGAGAACCGTCTGCAGCATATCCGCCGCCAGTTCGCGATCCTGCGAAATGTTGGCCTCATCAAGAAGCTGCAGAATCTTCTCGGGAATGGGTTTGACCGAACTTTTCATGAATAATGCTCCGCCACCGAGTGCAAAGAGTGCAAAGAACACTCAGAATACTAGAATCGCCTCCCAAGGGAAATCGACTGAAGTGAAAGAAAACCTCGAATTCGGCACTACCTACTCCCCGTCGTGGGCTGCCGCTATACTTCTCCGCGAAGGAGCTGTTCTTGAATCTGAACTTGGTTATCGATCCTCATATCGATCCGTCGGTCCTGCTGGGCCATGCCGACCGGAATCTGAAGGTGCTGCGCGAGCTGTTGAATGTGCATCTCAGCTACCGCGATGACACGCTCAAGGTTTCCGGCGAGCCGGCGGCGGTCTCGCGTGCGGCTGCCGTGATCGGCGAGATCCAGCGCCATCTGCGCCACCACTCCCATCTGGACCGCGATCAGCTTGTCGCCATCGTGCGGCGAACCGAAGGTGAACTCGACCGCGACGCCACCACCGCCGGGCCCGACGACTCGGGCACATTGGACGTCGCCGCGCGTGGCCAACTCGTTCAGGCCAAAACGCAGGGACAAGGCCGCTACCTCGAGTCGATCGTGCATAACGACCTGGTCTTCTGCGAAGGACCTGCTGGAACCGGCAAGACCTTCCTGGCGGTTGCGATGGCCGTGAGCCTCCTCCGGCGCTCGATCATCCGCCGCATCGTGCTGGTTCGCCCCGCCGTCGAGGCCGGCGAAAAACTCGGTTTCCTGCCCGGCGGCATCGAAGAAAAAGTAAATCCCTACCTGCGCCCCCTGCTCGATGCGCTCTCGGACATGATGACGTTCGAACAGATTCGCCGCTACATGGCCAATGACATCATCGAAGTGGCGCCCCTGGCCTACATGCGTGGAAGAACGCTCAACGAGGCCATCGTGATTCTGGATGAGGCTCAGAACACCACACCCGCACAGATGCTGATGTTTCTGACCCGCCTGGGCGAACGCAGCAAGATGATCGTCACAGGCGACCCGTCTCAGGTCGACCTCGAACGCGGACAGGAATCCGGCCTCATCGATGCCCACCGTACGCTGCGGGGGATCAAAGGTATTGCGTTCGTCAAATTGGACAAGAGCGACATCGTGCGGCACCGTTTGGTGCAGAACATCGTGCAGGCATACGGGGAACGAACCCAGGGAACGAATTGAAAATTGAAAATTAAGACACCTGCCTTCGCAGGCGACGATTACCCAGAATGTTCTTGATAAGGATATTTCAATGGAAGTTGCAGCGTATTACTTTCCCAACTGGCATGTCAGTCCCTTGAATGAACGCTGGCACGGAAAAGGGTGGACGGAATGGGAACTGCTAAAGGCCGCCAAGCCGCGGTTCCCGGGACATCGCCAGCCAATCGTGCCCGCCTGGGGGTACTTCGATGAAAGCCAGCCCACCTGGGCCGCGAAGGAAATCGATCTGGCCGCCGACCACGGCGTAACCGCATTTCTGTTCGATTGGTATTGGTATGAGGGCGCATCCTACCTGCATGAAACGCTCGAACAGGGATTTCTGAAAGCACCAAATACCGGACGAATGAAATTTGCCCTGATGTGGGCGATTCATGACTGGATGAATATTCACCCAGCCCTCTATACCAATCATCCGGAACTGCTGGCCAAAGGCAGTGTCGATGCTGCAGAATTTGAGAAGGTGACCGAGTACATCATTGAAAAATACTTCCGTCAGAAAAATTACCTGCGCGTGAATGGCGGATTGTATTTTTCCATTTACGAGTTGAGCAATTTCATCAAGGGCCTCGGCAGCCTGGAAGCCGCCGGCGAGGCGCTGACCAAATTCCGCCACCGGGTGCGCAAGGCCGGTCTGGGCGAACTTCACTTGAATGCGGTCGTCTGGGGCATCAGCGTCCTGCCCACCGAAACCAAAGTAAAGAATGCGGGCGAGCTGGTAAAAATGCTGGGGTTCGACAGCGGCACAAGTTATGTCTGGGTACATCATTTTGACGCCAACGCCGCAGGATTCCCGCAAGCCCCCTACTCCGCCGCCCTGGCGGCCAATGAAACCGCCTGGGCCAAGTATGCTCGCGAACTGCCGATCCCCTATCATCCGAACGTGAGCATGGGTTGGGATTCCAGCCCGCGCACAACTCAGACCAGTGCCTTTGAAAATCGCGGCTACCCGTGGATGAGCACCTTCGTCGGCAATACGCCCGAGGCCTTTGAAGATGCCCTGCGGCGGGCCAAGTCATTTGCGGAAAAATTGCCCCCAGAAGTTCGGATGATCACCATCAACGCCTGGAATGAGTGGACCGAGGGCAGCTATCTCCTGCCCGATACCGTTACCGGAACGAAGTATTTGGAAGCGATAAAACGGGTGTTCGCCCCAAGATAATTTTCGCCTCGTTAAGCGATGGAAAGAGCCGGCCGATGTAATGTAAACGGTGCGCCAAGGGTGCGCGCCCGATGTGCTCTCAAAAGGGCGGCCGAGTGGACGACAACCGAATGTATATCGGTCGGCGGGGGGTGGGAATGCTCGCAGCTCTCCTGGTGCTGATGGGCACTGGCGTGTGCATCGGTGATGTCCTGCTCAAGTCCGATGGCACTCAATTGAAGGGCCACGTCGTCGCCTCCGACGACAAAACCCTCACATTCGAAACGCATTTCGAAGGCATGCTGGTACGCCAGAAAGTGTCGCGCGAAGACGTCAAACAGATCGTCAAAGAGCTTCATGAGGGGCCCGGCTATTGCCTGCTGCCGATGCAGGGGGAAATCGGCGTCGAAGTAACGGCAGACGAGCTGCAGAAAGCGATTGCGATCGCGCTGCCGGAAAAGCCGGCGTATATCGTGCTACTGATCGACAGTCCCGGCGGGTCGATCCAGGAGATGCAGAAAGTCCTCCAGGTGATGTCGGACACGCACGGGGTCACCTTCGTCGCCTATGCACAGCGTGCCATGTCGGCCGCGGCAATCATCGCGATGGCCTGTCCCGAAATTTATCTCCCGGCCAAGGGCACGATCGGCGCGGCCGTGCCGTTCAAACTGGACGAAAAAGGCCTGCCCGTAGATGTGGAACAGAAATTCCTGTCGGCCATCCGGGCAGTAATGCGCGGCGCAGCGGAAATGGGCGGGCATTCCCCGCTCCTGGCTCAAGGCATGAGCGATCTGAATGTGGAATTGGTCCTGCGCGAACATGCAGGCAAAATAGCGGTCGAAGAGGCCCAGCAGGGAAGAGAATTGAAAGGCGATGAAATCATCAAGCCCCCCGGAAAAATCCTGACGATGACCGCAACCGAAGCCGCACACATCGGTCTGAGCGCCGGAACGGTTGAGAAGATCGACGATATCCGGCTGAAAAAGGGTCTGAAAGCGTGGTACAAAACCAGCGATGAACCATCGTTCTATCTGAAAAATCACGCGACGGCGGCCCGCACGGAATTCGCCGAGAAATCAACGAAGGCCCGACTCAAGGACATTACGGATCGGCTGGATCAATGTGCCGCAACGCGGACCGAACTCGAAGCCAAAGCCGCCGCCCTCGAAGCCGGTTTCAAAGAGGAGATGAACGCCGTCAAAGCCGAATATGACAAGGCCATGAACGAAGTCCATCCGATCAAAGAACTCGACAAATACCGCCAGATCACGGAAACCCGCAAATCGCAAAAAACCAGTGAAATCCAGGCACGCTACAAGAAACTCTACGATGAAACGTCACAGGCGCAGCGCGACATATTGGGACGCCAAGCCGTACTCAAGGCGATGGCGAATGAATTGGAAAAGCCGTAGCGGGCGTGCGAAACGCCGGCATACGCTCACGGGGGAAGCAGATCAACATACGCATAAGGAATGGGATCGGCCAGATCGAGGGCATGCACGACCGACGTGAGTTCGCGCTGGGCCTCTTCTAACGGCTGCGTGGTGATGACGGTTTCGATCTCCGCAAACGTGCCCAGATCCTCGATCGTATCCAAGTGGATGCGCGTCGCCTTGAAAAGATAAAGATGGCGGTACTTCTTGAGATGCCGCGGCTGCCCCAGCGCATGCGTGAGGACCGCGATAAGCGTGTCAGGATCGAGAATCGGCGTGACAAAATATTCCGAGTTCCGCGCGGTGGGGACATCCGGCCGGCGGTAGGAGATAAGCTGGGCCGGTGCGGACGGATCATCCGGAAATAACCGCACCTTGAGACGCGCGAAGTGCGACGGAAAGAAGAGATCGTGCTGCTTGATCACCCCTCTGTCAACGGCGCCCAGTTGACTGGCCAAGCGCTCCGTCGCACCGAGATTGGGGCATGGAAATTTTTGCTCGAGATTTTGCATGGCGAAATCCGTCAGACGAACTTGTTGCTGCAAACCATGCCGACGCGCCGCTCGCGTAGCCGCAAACCGCGTGACCGCTCAACCTATCTACCCATCGCCGGCTGACATCATCCCCAGCGAATCAGGCCGGGTTCAAGCCGCAGTTCGACGTTCGGCGAATGAGGCAGCGCCCGAACCGCAAACCCCTGTTGGCCGCACGTCTGCACGACGATGCTGCCGACATAGGTGTGGATCGGGAACTCCGGCGCTTTGCGCTCCTCGGTCTTGGTCTTGGTCATCGGCGTGCGGGTGGGATTGACGATATTGCCCGCAGCATCCAGCGGCCCGTGATACAGTTCAACCGTGACATCGTTGGGCGGAATCGGACCGAGCGATATCTTCGTGCTTACTTCGAGCGTAGAACCCGCCATCATGGGTTCCTCAGAGTTGGCCTTCGTGTCAAAGAGCCAGACTTTGCCCCATTCACTGGCCAGTTGCGATTTCCAATGAGCGAGATCCTTGGCGCCCTTGCCATGCTCGGCCAGAAGCTTGATGCACAACCCATGGGCCGGATTGTAGAAGCGTTCGAAATATTCCTGCAGCATGCGATTGGTGTTGAAGAACGAGCAGCACGTCTTGATGGACTGTTTCATGCGTGCAATCCACCGGCGCGGCAAACCGTCGGCGCCGCGATCGTAGAAGTCGGGGATGACTTCCTTTTCCAGCAGTTCGAAGAGGGATTCCGAATCCATGTGATCCTGGAACTCGTCGTTGTTGTATTCGTCCTCCGTGCCGATGGCCCAGCCGGCGGCATTGTTGTTCTGATAGGCCTCAACCCACCATCCGTCGAGGATGGAAAGGTTGATGGCGCCGTTGATCGGACCCTTCATGCCCGACGTGCCCGACGCTTCCATCGGCCGCCGCGGCGTATTCAGCCACACGTCCACGCCCTGCACCAGGTACCGTGCGACATTCATGTCGTAATCTTCGAGGAACACCATGCGTACGCGCACATCCTCGCGCTTGGCGAACTTAATGATGTCCTGAATGAAGCGCTTGCCGCCGTCATCGCGCGGGTGCGACTTGCCGGCAAAGATGAACTGAATCGGACGGTCGCGGTTGTTGAGCAGCTTCAGTAACCGCTCCGGATTGCGCATGAGCAGCGTCGCGCGTTTGTACGTGGCAAACCTCCGAGCAAAGCCGATGGTGAGCGCCTCGGGATCAAGGATTTCCGAGATGCGCGAAATGTCGGATGCCGATGCGCCGCGCCGTGCAAACTGCGTCTTCAGACGATCGCGCACAAAAGCAATCAAATGTTCGCGGCGACGCTCGTGCGATCGCCACAACTCGGAGTCCGGCACCTTTTCGATGCGGTCCCACATCTTGTAATTCGTGGGTTTGTCCGACCAGTTCGATCCCAGATAGCGGCTATACAGATTGGCAAACTCATCCGAAAGCCACGTCTGCGTGTGCACGCCATTGGTGATCGCCTTGATGGGCACTTCCGGGGCGGGAACTTCCGGCCAGATGCGATGCCACATGTCGCGCGACACCTTGCCGTGCAGCTGCGAAACGCCGTTGCAATGCCATGCGGTGCGCAAAGCCAGTACGGTCATGGAAAAATGTTCGTGGGGATCGCCCGGCGTGATCTTGGCCAGGTCATAGAACTGCACCTTGGTGATCCCAAGCTTGGGATAGAAGGTGCCGAGGTACCGTTCGATGATTTCCTCATGGAACGCGTCGTTACCGGCCGGAACCGGCGTGTGGGTGGTAAACACGTTGGAGGCGGCAACAAGCTCTCGCGCCTCGGGGAACGTCAGCTTTTCTTCATCCATCAGAACGCGAATGCGTTCCAGTGAAAGGAACGCCGAGTGCCCTTCATTCATGTGGCAGACGGTAGGTTTGTACCCCAGTGCCGTCAGTGCTCGCATGCCGCCGATGCCCAGGAGCACTTCCTGCCGCACCCGCATATCCTGATCGCCGCCGTAGAGGCGTGCCGTAATCTCGCGGTCTTCCGGGCGATTGCTCGGTACGTTGGCGTCCAGCAGATAGAGCGAATTGCGCCCTACCTGGACTTTCCAGATATACGCCTTGATCATCCCCTCGGGATATTGGATCTCAATGGTGATGGGCGCCTTTTTGTCGTCCAGCATCTGCGTGATCGGCAGTGTGAAGAAATCGTTCTCCGGATAATTTTCCTGCTGCCACCCTTCTGCATTGAGCGCCTGCCGGAAGTAACCAAACCGGTAGAGCAGCCCAACACCCACCAGCGGCAATCCCAACTCCGATGCCGACTTCATGTGATCGCCCGAGAGAATGCCCAGACCGCCCGAGTAAATCGGAAGCGATTCGTGCAGGCCGTACTCAGCCGAAAAGTAGGCGATCTTCGCATTCGATCCCGGAAAGTTCAGCGAATGCCACGTCGGCGTGGTCATGTAGTGGCGGAAATCGGCCAGGATGCGATTCATGTGCGCCAGGAAGCCCTCATCCGCCGCCGCTGCAGCAAGCTTCTCCTGCGACGCCAGCGAAAGCACGCGCACCGGATTATGATTGGTCTGTTCCCACAGCTCGGCATCGAGACGGCGGAACAGACCACTGGCATCATAGTTCCAGAGGGTCCACAGGTTATAGGCAAGCTCCGTGAGTGCTTTGAGCTTCTCAGGAACGGCGGGAACGACAACAAAACGGCGGATCGTGGGCATTCTCACTCCTTTGAACCATGCCCTGCCTGACTCGCGCACCCGGCAGGGCGTACCCCTCACTTCGATCGAAGCCAAGGGGCAGTGTAAACCAGCAATCGTGTTTTGGGAATATCGGCCGACTACGAACGTGAAAAGAGCAAGATGCGAAAATTATTTGACACGAAGCATCACTCCACACACGGTGATACCATAAGAGCCTGCTTTTCAGCATTATCAGGGAGGTAACCATGTTACAACGTGCGGCAAATATTGCGTGGTGGCTCGGACTCAGCATCTACCTCGGCGGAATGCTGGCGCTCGGAGCGATCGCAGCACCCGCAATCTTCCATACCGTACGCCAGACCGGAACAACCCTGCCGGGACTGATGCCCTGGATGAATGCCAAAGAGCAATTGGGCGGTGAAATTTTCGGCCAAGTGCTGCAACGATTTGCCTGGGTCGAATGGGTTTGCCTGGGATTGATGCTCGCCGGTTCCGTCGTCGCCTTCAGAAAAGCGCAGCCACGAGCCTCGGTCTGGATCAAAGGTGGACTCCTGTTCATACTGATACTCCTGACGATGTATGATTTGCAGTCGCTCAACCCGCTGATTTGGCGGGTCCGCAAGGAATGGCGTGCGGCCGACTCCGAGCAGCTCGCGGATCCGCTGGCCAAACAATTTAATGATTTGCACAAGATTGCCGAACGGGTTGGCCAAGCCAAAGCATACGCCTTGCTCGGGCTTCTACTAGCCAGTGCCTGCACGTCCGCCGATCTTCGTTCGTCCGCGAAACAAGGCGAACTTAAACGGAGCAATTCTGATGCGTGAAACTTCAGAACAAAAGAAAAAACGAGCCTCTGCCATCATTGCCGAACTGAAAAGGCTCTATCCCAACGCTTCCTGCGCATTACAACACAAAAACGCCTATGAACTCCTGGTCGCCACGATCTTGTCCGCCCAATGCACCGACGTGCGGGTGAACATGGTCACGCCCGCCCTCTTTGCCAAATACCCCGATGCGGCAGCCATGTCCCGCGCCCACCCCGCAGATCTGGAAAAATTAATCCAAAGCACAGGCTTCTTCCGCAGCAAAGCCAAGTCGCTGCTCTCCAGTTGTGCCGATATTGTGGCCAAGCACGCAGGAAATGTGCCCGCATCCATGGACGAACTCATCGCCCTCCACGGTGTCGGTCGCAAAACCGCTAACGTGGTCCTCGGAAATGCCTTTGGCCAAAACGCCGGAGTCGTCGTCGATACCCACGTCGGCCGTTTGAGCGGCCGCCTCGCACTCACCGCACACACCGATCCCGTAAAAATCGAACAAGACCTCATCAAACTTGTCCCCCGTGAAGAATGGACACTCTTTTCGCACTGGCTGATTTATCACGGCCGAAAAGTCTGCGCAGCACGAAAGCCGAACTGTGCCGCCTGCACCCTGCTGAAATTCTGCCCGACCGGAAAGAAGTTGACCGCCAAGTCGTAAAGACTGCGGGCAAGTTATTTTCCGCACGTTACAATGCCGCCATGCTGAAATGGTTGACACAGCGAAGGAAGATGGTGGGCGGGTTGTTCTTCGGACCCGCCGGCTGGTCACCCGAACGTATTGAAGGCTTGGCTCAGGGGAACGGGAAACCCGCACCCGCGCTGGTGAATACCGCGGCAAATCAACCGAACAATCGCACGCTGGTCGAACTGCTCAAGCTTGCTGGAGTGGAGCAAACGAGCGCCATCGTTCCCTCCATCATGAAACAGGCCGCTGATATCTCTGATCCTCGGATTCGTTCACTAGTCCTGAACCTGCTGCCGACACAGCCCGAATTCGCATTACCCCTGGCGTTAAGTCGAACGGCACTCGCTGACGTACTCGATGGATTGGCAGCCATCCAACACCACGTACGTGCCCGGCGGGTAAGCGTGGCGCTGGATCGGCACGACCATGCCCTCCGGCGAATTTGGAAAAAGGCCAGAGGGCCTCTGGAATTCAATGTTGTGTCGCTCCTGAATCGCTATCCCCAGGCGCACCACACAGTGCTGCTGCGCTCGCTCTATGGAAAAGAAGTCCCCCCAGGGGATTTACCCACACGAGCCCATCGGATGGTCGTCGATGTTGTGTCAAGCTGGGCGCTGGGCCGCTACATGCGCACCGGCGAGAAGATGACGCGGCGCCCCGTCCAGTTATTCGTGCGCGAGGAATCGCACAAGCGCGAGCCGCGCATCGTCATGGCTGAAATCGGCGAAACGGTCGCCGCGCTTCTGGAACGGCACACAATCGCCTGGGCCAGCAGACAGGTAATCGTCAACGGCATGCTGGCCGGCCGCCATGTCGACGCCGCCACGACGCCTATCGCCGCCGATACCGAAAGCATCGCCGTACGTCAGCAACCCGCAGAAGAGACCGCTTCTCCCTGCATCGCCTGCGGCTGGTGCCTGGACCATTGCCCGACCGGACTCAACCCCGTGGGCCTCTACGAATTGTCGCGCAAGGCCTCCGGAAGAGACACCGACCAGCGCGTGCCCCTCGGCCTGCAGACCTCATCGCGTGAAAGCCTCTTCTGCGTGGGATGTGGCTTGTGCAGCTACGTCTGCCCAACGCGCCTCCCGCTGATGCCGCAGATCCTGCAACTTCAAACACTGGTAGCCCGGACTCAAGAGCCAGCGCCGCCCTCCGACCCCGCAGAACCTGACGACGAAGAGGGAGCATCATGAGCCAAGGGGCAGTTCAGATTCAGAAAAATCCTTCGCAGGCCCCCTACCTCGTGTGGCCGGTGGCGCGGCGGGAGTTCTACGCCTCAATTAGCCTGGCCATGCTTCTGCCCGTCGGTTGGGGCACGATCATCTTCGGCTGGAGAATGCTGGCCGTGTTGCTGGTCTCTCTGGGAGCAGCGACGCTCGTGCATGCCGGCCTGAGCCGCTTCACCCGTCGCGGAAATGTACTGGTACACGTGCATACCGTGGCAGGCGTGATGACGCTAGTGGCGCTATCGAATCCCCAATGGCCCGGTTGGATCGTCGCCTGCGCCGCCGCTCTTCTGCCGGCCATCGCCTGGGTGCTCGGCGGGCCAGGACGCGAATGGGTCCATCCTTCGGCGGCGCTGGCGCTCGTAATGACCCTCGGCATGCCCGCCGCCATGGCCATGCACAACGTCGGCGAAATACGCAACGCAGAACTCGGCACGGTCTTCCATGATGCCATCCTGGCGCGCAATCGATTGTTCATGGGCGACGTGCGCGATCAACACCCCGCGCCGCTCTATCGGTGGTCGCGCTCGTCACAGTTGGATGGCGATGACGCCATGCAGATGCAACGCCCGGACTACATCGCCCAGCAAGCCCTCGATGATGTTTCCGCCCAACTAAGAAACGCAGAACTGACCGCCGATGGCGGCCTCGTACCCGCCCCAAAAACCTATCAACAGATTCATGAAGGACTCGACCAGGTCCTCGTCGCTCAACTCCCTGCCATGGATCTCGTGCTGATTGGCGCAATGCCCGGCCAGGTGGGTACGGTCTGCCTGTTGGGAATTCTGGCCGGCGGTCTGTATCTCTCCTACCGCACGATTCTCCGCTTCCGCAGCGCTCTGATGTTTCTGGTCACGTTTGTGCTGGCGGAACTGTTGCTGACGCTCTGGCCCGCGTCGGTTCATCATCTCGGCTTCTGGGGATTGCTCAGCGTGCTGGATAATCTTGGCGGCGAATTGCTGACGCTCTGGGGCTATAGCGTCCTCGGCAGCGACATGCTCTTCGCCGCCGTATTTCTCCTCGCCCTGCCGGGAACCGAGCCGCTGACCTCGCGCGGACGCCGGGCGTTCCTGGTGACCGCCGGTCTGGCCGCGGGATTTCTGCATCGTTGGAATCTCCCCATCCTGCCGGCCACGACTATCCTGATGCTCCTGATGCCGGCGCGCGGAATCTTTGATCTGGCATTCTCCCGCAGATCCTGGCTGGCGCGATGACGGGGAAAACTTGAACCCCTGAAACTCGAAACTCGAAACCCGAGTGCTTATACTTCCCCGGCCTTGTGACCCTGCTTGGAAAATAGATGCGTATAGCTTCAGCGATATCCGAATTGAGCCCGCCGGCCCGGATGGCCGAACACCTCGCCATGCAGCTGGAAGCCTCCCACGCCCATCCCGTCGACTTGCTCGTCGTCTCTATCACCCAGCAACTCCAGGAGCATTTTCTCGAAATCCTCGGCAACCTGCGCACCTCACTCCGCCCGCGCCACCTCCTGGCGATGACCGCCGAATCCGTCATCGGCGGCGATCAGGAACTTGAACGCGTGCCGGCCGCATCCGCCATGGTCATGCAGCTGCCCGGCGTCAAAATCAACACCTTTCACCTGACCGATGACGACTGGGACGAAGTTCTCGCGGACGATGATGCCCTGCGAAAACGGCTCGATGCCGACGATGTGCGGGCTTTCCTCATGGCCGCCGATCCCTTCACCACGCCCGTCGTCCAAATGCTCGATTCCTGCTCCCGCCTCTTTCCGCAAGCCCCCATCATCGGCGGCATGGCCTCCGGAATGAGCCAGGCCGGCGAAGCACGCCTCGCCGCCGACGACCACATACACTCCACCGGCCTCGTCGGCGTTTCGATCTCCGGCCCCATCCAGGTCGATTGCATCGTCTCCCAGGGCTGCCGCTCCATCGGCCCGACGTTCACCGTCACCAAAGGCAATCGAAACGTGGTCGAAGAACTCAACGGTAAACCCGCCCTCGCCGCTATCGAAGAAATGGTCAACGCCCTGCCCAATCGCGATCGGCAAATGCTGGCATCCGGCGGCCTGCAAGTGGGCCGCGTGATCGATGAAGGAAAAGGCAACTTCGGACGCGCCGACTTTCTGATCCGCTCGCTCGTCGGCGTCCGGCGGGAATCCGGCGCGATCCTGATCGGCGATCTCATCCAGGTCGGACAAACCCTGCAATTCCACGTGCGCGATGCCCAGGCCGCCGACGAGGAATTACGCCTCCTCCTGGAAGGCGAATCGTTGCTCGCCTCCCAGCCCCTCGGCGCGTTCCTCGTCAGCTGCAACAGCCGCGGCACGCGCCTGTTCGAGCAACCCCACCACGATGTGAAAATGGTCCGCCAGATCCTCGGCAATATTCCAGTCGCCGGCTTCTTCGCCGCGGGCGAGTTCGGCCCCGTGGGCGGCCGCAATTTCATTCACGGTCATACCGCATCGATGGCGCTCTTCCGCGCGCTGGAAGGATGACCCATGCCGCTGGAAATCGAAGTCAAAATTCGTGTAGAAAATCTGGCTGTCGTGCGGCAAACACTTCAACGCACCAACGCAACGCCCGCCGGTAAAGTCCTTGAAACAAACATCTTTTTCGACCGCCCCGATCGTTCGCTCCGCGCCAAAGATTGTGGCCTGCGCGTCCGGCTGACCAGTTCGCAGGGCCAGCCCGCAACTGTTGCCCTGCTGACCTACAAAGGGCCCAAGCAAGCGACAGGCATGCGCTCGCGCGAGGCGTATGATCTGCACGTCTCCCCGGTGGAACAGTTGATTCCTCTGATCGAAGCCCTCGGTTTCCAACGGACCCTGAGCTTCGAAAAACATCGCGAATCATGGACCATCGACGGCTGCCAGGTGGAATTGGATGAACTCCCGAGCCTCGGAACCTTCGTGGAAGTCGAAGGCCCCAGCGAAGAGCGCGTCAAAGAGGTGCAGGAGAAGATTGGCCTCGCCGGCCAGCCTGCCGTAAAGCCCAGCTACATTGCCATGGTGGACGAATGGCTCCAGCAGAACGGCGGCGGAAAAGACCTGCAATTCCCCGCATAATTCTTCGCCGCCACTTTCCGATCAGTAGGCAATCACACCGCAGTTCAGGTAATATTCCGCTATTCGCCAGGCGCAATCGGGAGGAGCTCACCGTGATGGAACGAATGTACCTAAAAATTAAATGCGCCTCCGGTGAAAGATACGCCGCGTTCCGCGAGGGAATACTCACCATCGGGCGCTTATCCCTCAACAAGGTTGTTCTCGACGACGCCATGGCCAGCCGCCGCCATTGCGTGATCAAGCGAACCCCCGACGGATACCTCCTGCAGGATCTGCAATCGCCCAATGGCACCAAACTCAACGGCCAGTCCATTCAGTCCGCGCCCCTGCATCTGGGAGACATCATCACCATCGGCAAAACCGAGCTGACACTCGTAGACACGCTCGGGGAGCCCGACGAGCTGGAAGTTCTCGAAGATGAAGTGGCGCCGCCGGACGATCCCATCAGCGTGCTCCGCCGCATGGCCGACGCACTCCTCGATCGCAGCTTCGACGTCGATGCGATCTCTCTGATCAACACGCGCGGCAAGCCGCTCTTGGACCCCGATGATGATGCCGCCAATGAATCGGAAAACGTCGCACTCCTTCGCCTCACCCTCCTGATCTGCTTCCGCAGCTATGCCAGCGACATTCATCTCGAGCCGCGCGCCGACGATTTTCTCCTCCGCATCCGCGTGGATGGCAATCTGCTCGACCTCTTACAGCTCAGCCGCGAAACAGGCATCAAATTCTCCGCTGTCGTCAAAGTCCTTAGCGACCTGGATACGACGCAGAGAACCATCGTGCAGGAAGGGCATTTCGCAACCCATGTGACGCTTCCCGCCCCGCCGGGTCAGCAGGCTTCGCCCGCCGCCCTCCCCCGCCGCGTCGATTACCGCATCAGTTTCGTGCCGACCCTCTACGGCCAAAAACTGGTGGTACGTGTATTTGACACTGCCAACGCCCCGCTCTGGCTCGAAGATCTACACATGCCCGCGCCGATGGCCGCAGAAGTCAAGAAATTCCTCACCAAATCGACCGGCATCATCATGGTGTGCGGACCAACAGGCTCCGGAAAAACCACCACGCTCTATTCTCTCCTCCGCAGCTCGGGCACCACCAAACGCAACATCGTCACCATCGAAGATCCGGTCGAAGTTCAGATCAAGGGAACCACCCAGCTTCCCGTCGACGACTCGGTGGGCAAAGGATTCGCCGCACTGCTGCGTTCGGTGTTGCGGCAAGACCCGGACGTCATCATGGTCGGCGAAATCCGCGATGCGGAAACGGCGAAGATCGCCCTGCAGGCGGCTATGACCGGACACATGGTCCTCTCCACCCTCCATACGCGCGATACCGTGGGCACCATATTCCGCCTGCTTGACCTCGGCATCGAACCCTACATCGTCGCCCAGGGTGTCGACTTGATCATCGCACAGCGGCTGGTGCGAAACCTGTGCAAAGTGTGCCGGCAGCCTTACCTCCCCACCGCCGAAGAACGCCGAAAACTCGGACCCACCGGCGAGAGTGTCGCAAGAATCTATGGCCCCAAAGGATGCCCAAAATGCCTCGGCACCGGGTATTCGGGACGGCGGGCCTTTTTCGAATGCCTGCATGCATCCGAACAATTGGGGGAACTCATCCTCCAGAAGCCCAACCCTGCAGACGTGCATCGTCTTCTCAAGGAAACGCCGTTCGTGCCGCTCCTTCAGGCAGGATACCAACTGGTCGCGCAAGGTCTGACCAGCATGACTGAAGTCGATCATGTCGTGGGAAACTGAAACGCACACCCCTGCCCAGAAAATCGCCAGCCGCCCGGGAATCAGTGTTTCTTCAACGCCTCGATCTGGCCGCGAATCCGCTCGAAGTCCAGCCTCCCCACCTCCAGAACACGCTTGCCATCAGCGTGCTCGGAGACCATCAACACCGTGTTGGCAGTAGGTAGATAAGCCGAAGAGATACCGGAACGTTCGACGTCTCCGATTTTCCGCCCGCGCTCCGTCTCGAACATACCCTCATCACAGGCTAACCAGCCCGAACCGTCGTGCAGCCACAGAAGTCCATTGGCGACCGGCGGATTCTTCACTCTATTCGCGTCATCGCTGGGAAGGATGTTCGTGCCTATTAACGCTCGGGTCTGTACATTGAAAGTCAAAATACTATTGACATCGAAGGCCTGTACGCGAATCGCGATGCGCGAGTTGTCCGGCGAAAACGCCAGGCCGAGACATTGACCGTCCGTTGACAAAATCGGCGAGATTCGCTTGGGCGCGGGAGTAAACTGCGCATCATATTGCGCATCGTATAACATGATCTGCTTGCTGTTGGCCGTCGCAATCGTACGCCCATTGCTGCTCACCGCAAAACAGTTCGGCCCTTCATCGAAAGGCTCCGCATTAATCTTGCGCACCGCCATTCCGGACAACGCCTGCCATATCTGCAGCACCGTCTGACCGTTCCGGTCCCAACGCACAATGAAATGCCCCGGATCGGTGAACCCCAACAGCGTCGGCGTGGCTTCCGGCTCATTCAGCGGAATACTGCGCGCCGGCTTGCCATCAAAAGATGCGATCGTCAACTGCAGTCGCGGAAAGCGGCTGAGAACCACCAGCGCATCCCCCTTGGGGCCCAAGGCGTAAACGTTCGGCTGCTTGGGAACTTCCTGGTACGAAAGCTCTCCCTTCCTGGCGAGCGGATCGATCGACCACCGCTGCACGATCACCGTCCCGTTCTTGTCGTTCTTGACGACCGCCATCCATCCCGACGGCGTCAACGGCGCCACCACCTCGCGGACATCCTGAAATTCAGGTTGATCCGCCATTAATTGGCTGAAGATCAAACTGTGCGCCGGCTTCGTCTCGGAACCTGCCGCCGTGTGTGTCCTGATCGTATCCGGCACGTTGACTGTCTCAACCGGCGGCTTGCTCGTCGTTACCGATGAACTATGCGAGTCATTCAAATTCGAGACTATTCCGGAGTTAACCGTAACCGCCGGCGCTATCGTCGCCTTGTTCGTGGACGGCACGTGCGCGGTTTCAACAGACGCCACGTGCTGGCCCGTGGGCGTTCTTACTGTTTTATCCGCTTCCTGCGACGTTGCGGCGACCACCGGCGAATGGCCGGTGGCGAGACTTACCCATGGCCCCTCCGGCAACGCATCCGCATACAGTGGACCAATGATCTGCGGCAGCAATGACGCGATCAGCACCGCCGCCCAGCAACCGACCAGCAGCGACACAACCCCCGCCGCCGCCGTCAATCCAATTTCATAAAGATCCGCACGGAACAGATACAGGAACAGCGCCGGCGCCAGAAACCACGCGCCGGTGATCGCGTCATGAAATCCCGCATTCTCCCCGGACTGCGACGAGCAAAGAAGACTGATGCCAAATGGCAGCATCACCGCGATCAGCACCCGCGTATAAGTATCTGACCGTGGCTCAAAATTGGCGATCAGCGACGCAATGCGAATGCCCAGCAGGATCAACGGAGTAACAACGCCCATTAGAACGGCCAGCACTACGGCTATCGGAATGACGTGGTAAAGACTGAACCCGCCGGCGCGCACCAGGTGCACCACCCACGCCGCCAATCCCCCCACAACCGTCAGCGCCACCACCAGACCCGCGTAACTATCAATGGTATTGGCCAGTTCGGAACCACGGATGCGTCGAAAACGCTTGGCGCGTTTGCTGCTTGCCCGGACATCCGTTGGCGCAGCCGCCGTAAAATCCCGTATCTGGCCGGTGCGTGTATCGTACCCGCACGCCACGCACACGACCGCATTCTTACCCAGCGCCGCGTCGCAATGCGGGCAACGCCCCGCTTGAGATTCCGCCGATGAGCCCGCCGTCCTATGGTGGCCAGGCGTACCATCTAACACCGCAAACACATCATCCGATGAACCTGCATGATGAACCGGATTTTCCGCAGGCGGTGCCTGCACGAGAATGGCCGCCCCGCAATTTCGGCACTTGACGCGTTTTCCAACGAGCTCGTCGTCAACCTTGTACTGCTGCCGACAACGCTCGCACCCGACAAGAATGATCATGATCAAACCTCGCTGTCAATCCCACGCGAAAGTGCTGTCATCTCCCTCCCCAAAAAAATTATCCACCCACTCCAGACGTGCGTCAAGTTGCTCCGCGCACCGGCCATGCCTGCCATCGCGACAGACTCACAAATCTTCAGAAGCTGCTCGGCTCTTCCAGATAGGTGTACCCGCGCAGCCCTTCTTCGTAACTGCGCATCAGTTGTGTGGATTCCTCCAGCGTAAGCTTCTTATCGCGAACCGCCGCCTCGATCTGCTTGCGCATCTTGGAAATCAATTCATCAGCGTTGAACTGAACCGCCGAAAGAACTTCCCGCACCGTATCGCCGCGGACCACTTCTTCAATCGCCGGGTTGCCGGTTTCGTCCAGGCGCACGTGCACCGCATTCGTATCGCCGAGCAGATTATGCAGATCCCCCAGAATCTCCTGGTACGCCCCCACCAGGAACGCCCCGATGTAATATTCCCGCCCATCGTACTCGTGCAGCTCCAGCGTCTTCTTCACATCGCGCAGATCAATAAACGCGTCGATTTTCCCGTCCGAATCGCACGTGATGTCCGCCAGCACGCCGTGCCGCGTCGGCTCTTCCTTGAGCCGATGGATCGGCATCACCGGAAACAACTGCTTGATCGCCCACGAGTCGGGCATGGACTGAAACAACGAAAAATTGCAGAAATACGTATCGGAAAGCTGGGCCTCCAGCGACTCAAAATCATCGCCCACAAAATCCGACTCTTTGACGATCTTGAGTATCTTCCCGCAGATCCCCCAGAAAAGTTTCTCCGTCAGCGACCGCAACTCCAGCGATAGATACCCCAGGTTGAACAGATTAAGGGCCTCATCACGCTGCTGAATGGCATCGTGATAGACCTCCTGAAAATTCTTCTTCGTCACCTCGCGGAACGAATCGAAAAGGTCGCGAACCGGCTGCGGAATTTCCTCGCCGATGCCCGCCGATGGCGGCAGCGTCTTGGGCACATCAAACAAATCGAACCCCGAAACCCCCAGCACATTGAACACCAGCAGACTATGATAGGCGACCATCGCCCGCCCCGACTCCGAAATGATGTGCGGATGCTTCACCCCCGCCTCATCGCAGACCGTCTTGACGCGAAAGACCACGTCGGAAGCATATTCCTGCAGGGAGTAATTGATCGATGATTCGAAATTGGTCTGCGAACCGTCGTAGTCGATGCCCAGCCCCCCGCCGACATCGATGTATTCCATGCCCGCCCCCGCCCGCGCCAACTCCGCATAAATCCGCGCCGCTTCGTTCAGTGCCGTCTTCACCGTGCGGATATTGGTGATCTGGCTGCCCAGGTGAAAGTGCAGCAGCTTCAGGCAATCCGCCATGTTGCGTTCTTTGAGGTAATCGAGTGCCTTCAGAAGCTCCGCCACAAACAGCCCGAACTTCGATCGCACCCCCGCCGAAGATTCCCATCGCCCCGACCCCTTCGTCGCCAGTTTGACCCGCACCCCGATCGCCGGCCGCACGCCATGTTTCTCCGCATACTTGAGAATCAACTCCAGTTCGGAAAATTTCTCCACCACCGGAATGACTTTCTTCCCCAGCTTCTGCGCCAGGATCACCATCTCGATGAATTCGTCATCCTTGAATCCGTTGCAGATGATCGGCGCCTCGCCGTTATTGGATAGCGCCAGCACCGCCAGCAGTTCCGGCTTCGAACCTGCTTCGAGTCCAAATCCGTACGGCTTGCCGAACTCGACGATTTCCTCCACCACGTGCCGCTGCTGATTGACCTTGATGGGATAAACGCAGGAATACCCCCCCTGGTACGCATTCTCGGTGATGGCGTTGCTGAACGCCTCGTGAATTTCTCCCACGCGGTGCTTCAGGATATCCGTGAATCGAACCAGCACCGGAAGGTTGATCCCGCGCAGAATGAGCTCATCGACCAGGCGTTTCAGATCGATCGATTGGGCTTCACGTTTGTTGGGATGGACCGAAACGTTGCCTTCTTCGTTAATCCCGAAGTATCCCTTGCCCCAATTCTTAATGCTGTAGACATCCGCCGAATCCTGGATCGTCCACTGCTTCATACTTTTGATGAGGTCCATATTTTGTTCAAACCCCTGCAACGGTCGGAACCCACGTCTTCTCGCCCGAACGACTGGCGCATCGAAAAGAATCTTCTGAGAGAAACTTCAAGCGTAAGACCCCATCATACGCGATTGTTTTTAAGAAAACAGCGGAATTATCCGACACCCGATGACCAATCTTGCCGAACGCGGAGATTCTCTCCCGCCCCCCTTCTTTCCGGACCGCGTCCGCCACCCGATCACCCCCTAACACCGGCGCCAGCGTTAAACCCCCACGGGTCGCAGGCCGATAGCGCTCAGGGAGGCCAGCAGGTGAGCCATGCCACAACATCCGATTAAAGAACTGCTCTCCGTCGAATACGTCTCGGGCGTCTGCGTCGTCACCGTCCAGACCCGCGAATTGGACTCACGCACCTCCGAAGAACTGCAAACCCAATTGCTCGCCCTCCTCAACGAAGGCAAAAGCACCCGCTTCGTCCTCGATTTCGATACCGTCCGCTACATGGAATCCGCATGTTTCGGAGCCCTGGTCACCTTCCTCAAATGGCTCGAACGCTTTGATGGAAAAGTCGTGCTGGCCAACGTCTCCGAAAACATACGTTTCCTCTTCAACGTGACGCGTCTGGACAAAGTCTTTCCGCTCTGCCTCGATGTCCCTACGGCACTGACCTCCCTAGAATGACCGGCCATGGGTCGCAGCGGCGGTGATTGCAAATCCCACCATTTTGGTTGCAGCGCCAGTCTCGAGTAAGATTCCCTCGTACACCCTTACGAGGAGAATCTTGATGAAACGCTTCGCCGCCCTCCTTTCCCTCTGTGCCCTCTGCCTCCCCGCCCTCGGCCAAACCACCGCACCGACGACTACCACCACCACATCCCCCTCAACCACCACCGCCACCGCCCCAGCCCCCGCCAAAAAAGCCCACGTGGCGTTCCTCAAGCTCACCGATGAGCTCCGCGAACGCCCGGAGTCCTTCAACTTCTCCGTATTCAACGCCAACAGCCCCGCCAAATCCCCCGCCATGTCCAGCCTCATCGTCACTCTCAACAAAGCCGCCAAAGACGATACCCTCGCCGGCCTCGTCTTCGACGTCTCCGGCTTCTCACTCTCCCTCAATCAAGCCCACGAGCTCGGCCAGCAACTCCTCACCCTGCGCAAAGCCCACAAGACCGTCGCCATCTACGCGTCCGATTTCACCACCGCCACCTACCTCCTCGCCTCCCACGCCGATCGCGTCATCATGCCCGAGAACGGCAACCTGCTCATGCCCGGCGTCTCGCTCAACATGCTCTTCTTCAAAGGCACCCTCGAAAAACTGGGCATGGATGCCGACTTCATCCAGGTCGGCAAGTACAAAGGCGCTGAAGAACCCTTCATGCGGAAGACCGCCAGCCCCGAATACCGTGCCCAGATCGAAGGACTCGTCGACGGCCTCTATGGCCAAATCGTCAAAACCATCGACGAAAACCGCCCCAACATGGATGAAGACACCGTCAAAAAAGCCATCGATGAAGGCTGGCTCACCGGCAAACGCGCCAAAGAACTCGGCCTCGTCGACTGGACCCTCACCCGCGACAAACTCGAAGCCTGGATCGATACCCAGTTCCCCGGCGGCGCTCTCCTCGTCGAAGACTACGGCCAGCCAAAAAAGAAAAACATCGACCTCGACAGCCCCTTCGGCTTCCTCTCCATGCTCAGCACCCCCAAAACCACCAGTCGCACCCGCGAACCCGCCGTCGCTGTGATCTACGCCACCGGCCAGATCATGCCTGACTACCCCGGCGCCGAAGGAAACACCAATGTCGTCACCCCCGCCACCATCCGCACCGCCGTGGACAAGGCCCTGAAAGACAACCTGGTCAAAGCCATCGTCTTGCGCATCGATTCGCCCGGCGGATCGGCCAGCGCCTCGGATGAAATCTGGACCGTCCTCAAGGACGCCGACAAAAAGAAACCCATCACCGTCTCCATGGGCCGCCTTGCAGCCAGTGGCGGTTATTACATCGCCTGCGCCGGACGCTCCATCACCGCCAACCCCAACACCATCACCGGATCCATCGGCGTCGTCGGCGGCAAAATCATCTTCAAAGGCCTCCTCGACAAGGCCGGCATCAACGTCGAAACCGTATCCCGCGGCAAACATGCCGAAATGCTCAGCATGCTCCGGCCGTTCTCCGATGATGAACGCACCTACCTCACCGCGCAAATGGAAGAAGTCTACGCCACCTTCACCAGCCGCGTCATGGAAGCCCGCGCCGGCAAAGTCCTGAAAATCGATGATGTCGCCCAGGGCCGTCTCTACACCGGCGTCGCCGGCAAAAAAGCGGGCCTCGTCGATACCGTCGGCACGCTGCAGGACACCATCGCCGCGGCCGCCAAAACCGCCGGCATCGAAAAGAATTACCAGATTCTCGTCCTCCCCGAAGCCAAAACCTTCGCCGATATCCTGCGTGAAGGCCTGACGATGGACGCCTCGATGCCCCTCGAAACTCAAGCCGCTCTCAAAGCCATGCCCGCCGAATACCGCGCCGAAGCACTCCGCGTCCTGAACCTCGTGAACGTGCTTCAGAAAGAACGCGTCCTGATGTCCCTCCCCGTCGGCATCGTCGAGGAGAACAAGTAACGCATGACCAGTGCGACGGCAACTGAGCCGATATTGTTCGTGGATCATCTCGTGGCACGCTATGGGGCCATTGAGGCTCTCCATGGTGTCACTCTGCGGGTCATGCCCGGAAAAATCGTCTGCCTCATCGGGGCCAATGGTGCCGGAAAATCGACGCTCCTCCGCACCATCTCCGGCTTGCTACCCGCCGCCTCAGGCGCCATCAACTACACACCCGATCGAACCCTCCAACTGCATCGCACCCCCGCCCACAAAATCGTCGCCGCCGGCGTCAGCCACGTCCCCGAAGGTCGCGGCATCTTCCCCAACATGTCCGTCCGCGAAAACCTCGACCTCGGCGCTTACCTGCAGTCCGACCGAACCAAACTGGAGAGCGACCGCCGACGCGTCTTCGAACTCTTCCCCCGCATCCGCGAACGCCAGAAACAAATGGCCGGCACCCTTTCCGGCGGCGAACAACAAATGCTCGCCATCGGCCGCGCCCTCATGAGCAGCCCCAAACTGCTCCTGCTCGACGAACCCTCCCTCGGCCTCGCCCCCATTCTGGTCGAACAGATTTTCCACGTGATTCGCACCATCAATCAGCAGGGAACCACCGTCCTGCTCGTCGAACAAAACGCCCACATGGCCCTGCAAATCGCCCACTACGCCTACGTCCTCGAAACCGGCAACATCGCCCTCGAAGGCCCCGCCCCCGAAGTCCGCGGCAACGACCAAGTTCGCAAAGCCTACCTCGGCGAAGACTGAACTACTTCGGCTCTTTCAGCGAGTCCGACTTCGGCAAGTCCTTCAAACTCGCCAGCCCGAACACTTCCAGAAAGTACCGCGTCGTGCCGTACAGCATCGGACGTCCCACCTCTTCCGCCCGCCCCACAATCTTCACAAGGTTATGCTCCATCAGCGAACGCAGCACCTCCCCGCACACCACACCCCGAATCGCCTCCACATCCGCACGCGTCAGCGGCTGCTTGTACGCCACGATCGCCAGCGTCTCCAGCGAGGCCGGCGTAAGCCGCCCTTCATCCTTCTTGCGCACCAGACGCTCGATGTATTCCGCGTACTGCGGCAATGTCAGCAACTGGTATCCCCCCGCCCGTTCCTCAATACGATACGCCGCCTGACGCGCCGCGTATCCCGCATTCAATTCCTCAATCACCAATTTCACCGGTTTCGACGAATCCAACCCCACCGTCTCCGCCAGCTTCCCCGCACTCAGCGGCATATCACTCGAAAACAGCAGCGCCTCCACAACCTGCAGCAACGGCATCGATTCCGCCGTCAAATGGCTCTCCGTGCCCCCCGCCTCCGCTTGCGGCTTCACCTCTTGCGCAGGCGGATTCGCCTCCACCGGCTGCGAGGATTCTTCAGACACCGTCGGCTGATTCGGATTTTCACTCATTCCGGCAATCTATCCGGCCAACCCCCAATCGTCCAGCCCACCCGCCACAATCGCCAGGGCAATCGCATTCTCAAGTTTGAAGGATGAGTAGCAGGTAGTTGTGGTCCCAGCCGGCGCGGAGACGTTTGGCGCGGATCGAGATCTTGCGGGTGGTCTCGCGTTGGAGCATGTTCAAGGCGGCGCGGCGGAGGCGG
>CAIMWO010000042.1 GCA_903845195.1 uncultured Phycisphaerales bacterium | reverse complement strand
CCGCCTCCGCCGCGCCGCCTTGAACATGCTCCAACGCGAGACCACCCGCAAGATCTCGATCCGCGCCAAACGTCTCCGCGCCGGCTGGGACCACAACTACCTGCTACTCATCCTTCAAACTTGAGAATGCGATTGCCCTGTCTTGCCCGCAGACCAGCAGGGGTGCAAATCAATTTCCTAGCTAATTCCCCCAAAGCTCCTCGACGCCGTCGAAAGGGCCAAACGGGTATCGCAAATGCAACCACGGGGCGAATTCGCACGTACTAGCCGCGGCCCACGGCCCACGAACCACGGCCCACACCGCGACAATTCCTCCCCCCATCTTCACGCCGTCCAAATGGACTTAATCCCCTTCTCGGGTACACTCTCACACCATGAAACAGCTACATCTCCCCATCGCCATCTTCCTGCTGCTCCTCACCCCGTTCCTCACCACCTGCAAACGCGAAACCCCTCGCCCCACTTACCCCACCCTCACGCAGCCGCCCTTCACCCACGTCGTCATCATCAGCATCGACGGCGGCCGCCCCGACGTCATCCTCCGCGCCAGTACTCCCAACATCCGCGCCCTGATGGCCCGCGGCGCCTACACCTTCTGGGCCCGAACCATCCCCATGGCCATCACACTTCCCTCCCACACCAGTATGCTCACCGGCGTTCCCGTGGAAGTCCACGGCATCACCTGGAACAAAGATCTTCCCGAAGGCACCAAGGCCTATCCTGCTGTCCCCACCATTTTCGAACTCGCCAAAAAGGCTGGCTTCACCACCGCCATGGCCACTGGCAAAAGCAAGTTCGCCATCCTCGCCCGCCCCGGCACCGTTGACTGGCTCTCACTTCCCCTTCCCGAGGAAGGCGCCATCGAAGACGATCTGCTCGTCGGTCAAAACGCCGCCGAAATCATCCGCAACCACCGTCCCAACGTCACCTTCGTACACTTCGCGTCCGCCGACATCACTGGCCACAAATTCGGCTGGGGTACTCCCGCTCAGGTGGAAGCCATCGAACGCATCGATCAGGGCATCGGTGAAGTTTTGCAGTCATTGCAGGAAGCCGACCTCATGAAATCCACGCTCGTCATCGTCACCGCCGATCACGGTGGCGCAGGCTTCGGCCACGGCCCCAACGACCCGCGCTCCCGCCACATCCCCTGGATCGCCGCCGGCCCCGGCATTCACGAAGGCTTCGACCTCACCCGCATCTCCGGCCTCACCGTCAACACCGAAGACACCTTCGCTACCGCCTGCTATATGCTCGGCATCCCTTTGCCCGGCTACGTTCAGGGGCAACCAGTACTGGATATCATGGCCAACCGCGACCTCCTCACCTCGCAGCCTTCGAACCCTTAATGGAAGTCGAAAATTCGCGTATTTCATAAACATGATGCCCATCCATAGCGTTTTCCCATCCTTGCCCGCTAGAATGAACGACCGATGAACACGATTCCGACAGCTCCCGGCACCAACCCCGCGATCTCCCCTGAGGTCCCCGCTGGCCACATTTCTCTGGCCACCCTGCGTGAAATGAAAGCCCGCCGCCAACCCATCGCGATGCTCACCTGCTACGACTTTCCCACCGCCAAAGTCCTCGCCCGCACCGGCGTTCACGTGCTGCTCGTCGGAGATTCTGCCGCCACCACCATCCTCGGCGAAAGCTCCACTGTCCGCGTCACCATGGATTTTCTCGTCACCATCACCGACGCCGTCCGCCGCGGTGCCCCCAACGTCTTCCTGATGGCCGATTTACCCTTCGCCAGCTATCCGGACGTCACCACCGGCGTCGCCAATGCCGCCCGTTTCATTCGCGAGGCCGGCGCCGATTGCGTCAAACTTGAAGCCGACGCCCGCCATCGTGAAGTCGTCGAGGCCATGGCCGCTTCCGGTATTGCGGTATGTGCCCACCTCGGCCTCCTGCCCCAGCGGGCCATGCAACAGGGTGGGTATTTCGCGCAGGGGCGAACCACTACCGACGCCCAACGTATTATTGATGATGCGGTACTGCTGGCCAAAGCCGGTGCCGGCATGCTACTGCTCGAAGCGATACCGGACGAAGTGACGGCCGAAATTGTCAAATCCGTCGCCTGTCCGGTCGTAGGGTGCGGGGCCGGCCCCAGTGCTGACGGCCACGTGGTCGTCCTGCACGATATGCTCGGCTTCAGCGCTCGCCCGCCCCGGTTTGTCGATAAACTCGCGGACGTTCCCGAAGTCATTGCCGATGCCGCCAACCGCTACGTGCAGGCCGTTACCCGCCGCGAATATCCGGCCGCCCGGCATCAATATCGTATGAAAGTCTCGGGGGATGGAAACAAATAATTGTTTCCGGCAACATATAGGCATGGGCGGGGAGGTAAAAAGTGGTTTCAAAAAATCAGGAGGTTGTTATGCAAAAGTTTCGTCAGTGGACTTGGGCGGCAATAATTACTGCCGCCATCGCCGGCGGCTCCTATTTCGGTGCTATGCATTTCGCGACGCGCTCCGCGTCTGCCGAAGGCGATACCGCCGTGAAGGTGCCCGTGTCTCGGAATGAAGGCGTCAATTCGGCAATGGAGCTTTCCAAAGCCTTCCGTACCGTGCACAACGCACTCAAAGACGCCGTCGTCAACATCAATACCACCAAAAAGATCACCGTCACCAAGGGCAAAATCCCCGATGAAATGCGAAAAATGCTGCCCCACGGCATGCTTCCCCCCGGCATGGATCCCGAAGATCTCGATCCCGAAGGCCACGGCGGCATCATCGGCGGCACCGGCTCCGGCGTGATCGTCTCCGCCGACGGCTACATCCTCACCAACAACCACGTCGTGGATGATGCCGACGAAATTACCGTCAGCATCAATGAGGGCGGCGAACTGAAGGCCAAAATCATCGGACGCGACGCCAAGACCGATCTCGCCGTCATCAAGGTCGACGCCACCAAACTCGCCTACGCCAAACTCGGCGACTCCGATTCGTTGGACGTCGGCGATTGGGTCCTCGCCTTCGGCTCCCCCTTCGGCTTCGAACAAACCATGACCCAGGGCATCATCTCCGCCAAGGGACGCCAGGTGAACATCATCGGCATGAACCGCCCCGAACTCCGTGGCCTCACCTATGAAAACTTCCTGCAGACCGACGCCGCCATCAACCCCGGAAACTCCGGTGGACCCCTCGTCAACCTCAAGGGCGAAGTCATCGGCATCAACACCGCCATCGCCAGCCGCAGCGGCGCATACAACGGCATCGGCTTCTCCATCCCGTCCAACGACGCCCGCTACATCATGGATTCACTCATCAAGAACGGGAAAGTCGTTCGTGGCTACCTCGGTGTCATGATCGGCGACGTCCGCGACGCCCAGATTCGAGCCCAGGCACGCAAGGACGGCTTCACCGGCGACAAAGGCGTGCTCATCACGGGAATTCAGGCCGACAGCCCCGGCGGCAAGGGCGGCCTCAAACTCGGCGACGTGATCACCGCTATCAACGCCAAACCAGTCGAAACCCTCACCCAGCTCCGCACCGCCGTGGCCCGCACCGAACCCAATTCGAAAATCACCATGACCGTTTTCCGCCAAGGCAAGTCGCTCGATCTCACCTTTGCCGTGGGCACGCAACCCGATTCCGCCATTGCCTCGGCGGGCGAAGAAGACGCCCCGGTTGCGCCCGGCAAATTCGATTCCGCGGACCTTGGCCTGAGTGTCCGTGAGCTCGACGCCAAGACTGCCAAGAAGTACAAACTCGAAACCGGTAAGGGCGTGCTCGTGACAGAAGTCGATCCCAAAGGGCTCGCCGCCGAAATGGGCGTCCAGCCCGGCGACGTGATCATGAGCATCGACCACGCCGACGTGAAATCCGCCAAGGATTTCTCCGCGGCACTCGCCAAGACCAAGCTCAGCGAAGGCGTGCAACTCAACGTCCGCGCCGCCGACGGCTCCGAACGCCTGGTCTATATCGAAAAGAAATAAGCGATCGCGCTCAATCAAAAGGTCTCCCCCGTCGGCCCTGATGCCGGCGGGGGAGTTTTCATTTTCTGGCGGGTCGCAATGCCCTACTTCTGGCTATCCTTCTTCTTGAACAGATCCCCTAATCCCTTGCCGAGGTTCTGCAGGTTCTTCCCGAGATCCTTTGCGAACGCCCCCGACACCGCCGGCTGCGGTTTGGAAATCGTGCCGCCCAGCGCGATCGGAATGGGCACATTCACTCCCACAGTACCCATCGTGATGTTCATCGCCAGTGAGTCGTCCAGCCCCACCGCGCCGGCGAAAGTCAGATTCGCCACCGAACTCCCCAGCCGGAAATTCTGGTACGTGAACTTCCCATCCTTCAGCGTCACCGTGATGTTCTTGATGTCACCATCCATCGAACTGCTCTTCTGCAGTCCTGTCAGCTGCAGCAATCCGCCAACCGTCGAGGTCAGTTGCGAATAGATCGGCGCCTCGGTGTGCAGCTTGTCGATGTTGATCACCGCACTCATCGTTCCCCTGCTCTTGAGCACCTCGAAATCCAATGGGAAATACGCCTCCGCAATATCCACATTCGCCGAACCGGTAACGTTGATCAGGTTGGCGTCCTTTCCCGAAGCGCCCCAGATCAGCGGCAGGAACTTCAGCGGGCCGCCCGCGACCTCCTGGTTGATCGCCACGTTGCTGACGATGCGATGGGTGGCCTCGCTTTTCGTGAGGATATAGGCCGGCGGAGTCTGGTTCAGATCAACCGTGCCCTGGGCGCGGAACGTCCCGCCGTTGGCCGCCATATCCGTCGGCGTAATCGTAAGCACGCCGTCATCCAGTAGGAGCGGCAGGTTCGCCGCGCCGATCTCCACGCCGGAATATTTTGCCTGATCCCATCCCGGCGTCGCATCGACATGGAGTTTCAGAAACTTCTTGAGCCCCGCAGCAGCGGTCAGCGACCCCTTGATGTGCAGCGGCATCGACCGCCGACCAGATACCGTGAGTGTTTCCGGCATCCAATGCGGGAGCGCTGCGGCGAGTTGCGCCAGGTCGTAATCCAGCGTGCCGCTGAGTTCGAACGCGATCGGCTTGCCCGCTGAGTCACCAAGATCGGTCGTCCCGTTGAATTTCATCGCCAGCAAGTCAGATACGACACCCGTATCGTTTACCCGGATCACGCCTCCCTTGAACTGCAGATCGAGCGGAAACTTGATGCTGGCCGAGCGAATCGTGTCTCCCCTGAGTGCGGGTCCGGTGAGCGTGAACTGCGTGATGGTCGGCACCCCCTTGAGGCTCGCCGCATCGGACGTGCTCGAGAAGGTCAGGTCTGCATTGAACATTCCCGTCGGCGTCAACTGCACATTCATCGCTTTCAGCAACGGTGCCAGCGCTGCCAGGTCGAGATCGGAAACCTGGCCATGTCCGGTCCCCGTCGGATGGTCCGCCCGCAAATTCGCCACCTTGGCCGTCGCCGTCACTTTCGTCGGAGCCGCGCTGCCCGACCGCAACTCGATCGTCACATCCACATCGGCCGCCTCGCCGGTCGAACGGACCTTCGCCGTCGAATTCTCCACCGCCAGCGGAGGTTCTCCTGGCGCGGTGAACGTCAACCGGCTGATCTGGACATCAAGGCTGCCCGTGAACGTGTAGGTCCGAGATGCGGTCGGCTCCGCGGTGGCAGAAACGGTTGCGGGAGAGGTGGGGGAGGAGGTGGTGGGAGGCGTGCGAACCACGAAGGCCCGCTCCAGGTTCGTCGAGCCGTCAGGATAGACCACGATGTCGCCGTGGATGTTACTCAGTGTGATATTGCCCAGGTTGTTGCGCGAACGTGTGAGGTAGCCGAAGATGGACGTCCCCGTAGCGCATTCATTCCAAGCCAAGACCATCTTTCCGTCCGGATCGCGCAGTTCAAACCCCTGCACGCTTGCCGGAGAAAACCAGCCGATGGAAAGTCCCGACGCCAGCACCTTCCCGGGTATCCGCGAATTGATCTGCCGCAAAATGAAGTTGCGTCCCGGCCTCGTGGAAAGCAGCATCGGCGCCAGCGCCACCAGCAATACAACGATCACTACGATCGTCGCCAATATTTTCCACCAGCGTTTGTGCTTCTTTTGTGGCGATGGTGCCGGAGTATTGTCCTTGCCAGCCGTCGTTGGAGTTGTCGTCATGACCGTTTCCTCAAGATTGCCGAACTCACTTTATAACGATATGCGCCAGATGCCATCACCATCTTCGAAATGTTCAGAATCAGAACATTTTGCCACGTCCCTCCGATGTGCGCCGCATTGAATTGGATGTCCCGGTCCACTAGAATCGTTGTTTCAAATATTATTGAAACGGAAAAACTCATGGCCGTCGCTCCCCGCTCCCCAGAGCATCCCATCACCAACCGCATGGACTCACTCCGCCAAACCGGTATTCCTGCGGCCATTCCCGTCAGTACCGGCTACAAGCCCTCATTCGATATCCACGCCGTCGTCGATGGCAAAGCCCGCCTGAGCGAAGCCCAACTCCTCGAACTCTACACCCATGCCCCGCTCACCGACCTTGGCCGCTGGGCCTTTGGCGTTGTGCAACGGATGCATCCTGAGGATTACCGCACCTACGTCATCGATCGCAACATCAATTACACTAACATCTGCACCGCTCGCTGCACGTTCTGTGCCTTCAAACGCAACGACCCCGCCGCCGCCGACGCTTACACCCTCGACGAGTCCGTCATCCACAAGAAGATCGAAGAACTCATCGCCATCGGCGGCACGCAGATCCTCATGCAGGGCGGCATGAACCCCGCCTTGCCCATCGAATATTACGAAAAACTTCTTCGTGGCGTCCGCCAGCGCTTCCCGCAGATTCACATCCACGCCTTCAGCCCGCCGGAGTTCATCGAGTTCTCCCGCTTCTTCAAAATGCCCGTCCCCGAGGTTCTCAAACGCTTCAAAGACGCAGGACTGGCGACCATCCCCGGCGGCGGCGGCGAAATCTTTTCCGACCGCGTCCGCTCACGCATTGGCCCCGGCAAATGCTCCGGCGACGACTGGCTCAACGTCATGAGCGAAGCCCACAAGCTCGGTATGAACACCAGTTGCACCATGCTCATCGGACACATTGAAGACATCTCCGACCGTATCGACCACATGCAGCGCCTCCGCGCCCGCCAGGATTGGGCCCTCGCCAGCGCCCCCGCTTCCTATACCGCGTTTATCCACTGGACCTACCAGCCGGACAACACCCCGCTGGATCGCAAACGCAAATGGAACCCCGATGCCGGCATTCCGTTCCAATTCGACAATGGCCGGACCGTGCGCCTTGCCGATGCCAACGAATACCTCCGTATGCTTGCCCTGGCCCGCCTGTACTTCGACAACATCAAGAATCTGCAAAGCAGTTGGGTCACCATGGGCCCCAAGATCGGCCAACTCGCGATGTTCTTCGGCGCCAACGACATGGGCAGCGTCATGATGGAAGAAAACGTCGTCTCCGCCGCGGGAACCACCTACTGCCTCGGTGAGGAACAGATCTGTCGCATTATCCGTGATTCCGGCTGGACGCCCTGCCAGCGCAACCAGTACTACAAGGTTCTCAAACGCCAGGATGGCCCGCAGTCACCAGACCTTCGTCCGCGACAGCCTGGCCAGTTTGCCCAGCGCCAACACAAGATTTCCCCGGAAGAGGCCGCCGCCTACAAAGCCACCGGCTGGAGCGGCCTCGGCAGCGGTGGGGGGGTGAAGAAATCCGTTGCGCTCAATGTCATGGATGCACAGGAAGACGGCGGCTGTTGCAGCGGTCATTCCGACAGTCACATCACGCCGTAATGGGCTTGTAGCAATACTTGAATGAGCCCCGCCCCGCTCCCCGACCATTACGGCAGCGCGAACGCTCCGCTATCCGGAAAGAACATCCGCGTGTATGGCGACAGCATCGCCGACGCATGATCCGTTGGAGTAGACGGGTGTATTACCTGGTCAAAGAGCACTTCCGAATACCATTCCGCATGCCCATCCGCAAAAGCAATGTTTCCGCCGTTGTTGTGCCGGTTCGTCAGTTTGTCGCCCTGGTTATACGCCGGCGCATCGAAGACCTCATCATTGAAATTCGATGCGTTGTCCTCCTCGATGAAGAAAACAAACTCTGCAGGCGTCAGAATATTCAGGGTCCGCAGTGGATCCGACCACGGTTGCGCTGTGAGACTTGGGCCTCCACGCGGCGAGAAGTTATTGCGGAATTGTCCGTTCGAATTCAACACAGTATTGACGGAATAGCTCCAATAACCGTTGGGCCCGGGACCCACCGATATTGTCCCGGTCCCCGGATCACGTTGCAGCGGCATTTGCGTCGAACTCGACCCCGGTCGCGTCAACGGATCCGAGGGGCATAGGTACAACTTGCGATTGGACGACGTGTAAGTCCAGATCGCACCGTACTGCAAATCCCATTTCTGGACATCCGTCTCGCCGTTGCCGTCATAAGCAGTCGTGGGCGCCGTATTATTCCCCCCGGGTTTCGGAATAATCACGCCGTTCATCGGCATGATGAAATCTGATGCAGCCAGATACACGTTGAGCGCCTGGTCCAGCCCCCTGATGTTCGCGGCGCACCCCGTCTGTTTCCCTTTATCCTTGGCCCGCCCCAAACTCGGCAACATAATGGAAATCAGCAGCGTGATGATCGAAACCACGACGAGCAATTCAATCAACGTGAATCCGCAGCGATACCGCATGAAATGAGGTGTGCGTAAATGCATATTGTGTCCCTCCAAGGAAGGGATCTCCTCCACGTGTCCGGGCTTCCCGTCGCCCATCTGCTACCAGCATAACGAGACTGCTCCCCGTTTGATGCGGACGTACGCAAATTTCATGGTCACGGGCGTTTGCGATCGGCTTCCCGCCGCCAAATCCCGTTCTCAATGCCCCAAATGTGCCGGCGTAAGGGACAATTCGTAAAGGATTCAATTGACAGGCGATACGAGAACGTTAATATATACCCCTTCGCGTGGCCGATTAAGAACGCAAGGCCAGTGCCCCGGAATGCCGATAGACACCCTGTGATAATTCCCAGCCCCTCTTTTGGTGTGAAAATGCCGACGAAAGGGGTTGACAGCAAGTTTGGGATAGAATATGATACCCAACCCTCGCCGACGCGGTGAGGTTTTCAAGGAGTTGCCGGTTGCCAATCTTGAATGATGAACGAACGCTCATCGCATAAGTCCCGCCGGTAGTGCTTCCCCTAAAAAATGGAAAGCTCATCGGTGAGAGCCGGTGAGTCGAACGAGACCCAAAGGGGTGTGAGTTTTTCGCACCTGTTGACTGATGAAAGTCACTCAACAAGTGCCAACGACTCGGAAGTGATTCTGTTTCGCTGGGTTCTTTGACAAGTGAAGATTGCGTGATGTGGTTTAATCCAATTCCACAATTCACTTAGGTGTTAAGAGCGCTAAATAGTAATCCTTACTACCCCATTGTAAGGATGAACGTTACTCGGTAGCGACCATGACTTGGGATTGCGACGGACGGTGTACCAGCCGAATGTCGTACGATCTGGCCGGCCTTCACGGGCTTGTTGGTGGACGGTCCTTGGTCATTGTGGTCAAGCTACTAAGGGTATACGGTGGATGACTTGGCGTGCAGAGGCGAAGAAAGACGGTGCAACCTCCGAAATGCTTCGGGTAGCTGGTAAGCAAGCGTTGATCCGAAGATGTCTGAATCAGGCAACTGATTTTACGGCCGGCTGAATGAATAGGCCGGTGCGAGCAAACCCAGGGAACTGAAACATCTCACGTACCTGGAGGAAAATAAAGAGAAATCGATTCCGTCAGTAGTGGCGAGCGAACGCGGAAGAGCCCAAACCGGGGGTAACCCCGGGGTTGCGGGCCTCAATATGGGTGTCGAGTGGCTAACAGAAGGGTCTGGAAAGTCCCGCCAAAGAGGGTGAAAGCCCCGTACGTGGCAGCCGCAAAACCCCTAGAGGTACCAGAGTAGCACTAGACTCGTGAAATCTAGTGTGAATCCGGGCGGACCATCGCCCAAGGCTAAATACTCCTGCACGACCGATAGCGAACCAGTAGGGCGATTGAAT
>CAIMWO010000041.1 GCA_903845195.1 uncultured Phycisphaerales bacterium | reverse complement strand
TGCACGCTTCTTCCTTGAACTGCGGACCATAGATCCTTTTCCTGCCCATACTTGTCGCTCCTTATCGGGAATCCTACAACGAATCCCGGAGCGCCCACTAAACATGGGGAAGTCCACCCCTCCCCGCCCCCTCCCATCTGTGCGCACACCTATCACCCCTCATCCGCCCCAAACAAAAAATAATTTCATCGCTAATGTCCGCTGCTCCCATTACCTACAAACCCTCCCCTCCACACTTGTGCGCACAAACGTGGTCCTCCACCCCATATATAGATGCACGTCCCGCGCGCCCACGAATCACGGCCCACAGCCCACGAACCACGCCAGGAGTCCGCATGAACTTCCCCCCTCCAAAAAAATTCTCTCCGCGCCGGCTCCGCGTCCTCCGCGTTCCCGTCCCCCGTCGTGCCGCCGCGTCGTCGTGGTTCAATCCCCGCGCTCCCCAAGAACTCTCATTTGTGTTCATTCGTGTTCATTTGTGGCTAATTTACGTCGTGTCGTCGTGGTTCAATCCCCCCGCTCGCAAAACCCTGCGCATCTCCCTCCCCCAAAAAACCCTCCACACCCAACCCCAGGAATCAGTGCGACTTACAAAACCAAAACAAAAAACACCCACTGCGCAGGTGCGCAAAAAAACCTGCGCATCTCCCCCCAAAAATCTGCGCAGGTGCGCAACCCCCCACCACCCACGGATCACGACTCACGGCCCACGAACCCCCCCTCATCATTCGTGTCCATTTGAGCCCATTTGTGGACCGTCCACGTCGCCCGTCGTGTCATCGAGCCGTCGTGGTTCAATCATCGCTGCCCCGCGCTTCATCCAGTACAATCGCCGCCATCCGGGGACGCGGGGGCAGCCCAAACGAAAGGAACGCGCGATGATGCAGCAGGTGGCCATTGTGACGGGCGGATCGCGAGGCATCGGCCGGGGAATTGCCCTGGCGCTGGGTGAGCTCCGCTGCAACGTCGTGGTGAATTACGCCAGCAACGCCGCCGCGGCGCACGAGGTCGTCGCCGCAATCGAGAAAGCAGGCGGAAAAGGACTGGCCATCAAGGCCGACATCAGCACCACCGAGGACCGCAAACGACTCGTCGACGAAACGCTGGCCAATTTCGGACGCATCGATCTGCTCGTGAACAACGCCGGCGTGGCGCCCAATGTGCGGGCCGACATCCTCGATGCCGGCGAAGAATCGTTCGATCGCCTGATCAACATCAACCTCAAAGGCCCCTACTTCCTGACCCAGCGCGTCGCCAAGGAAATGGTGAAGGCCAAGGGGTCGGGAGCCAAGAATCTCGGGCCGGATTATCGCCCGGCCATCATCACGATCTCCTCCATCTCGGCCTACACCGCATCGGTCAACCGCGGCGATTACTGCATCGCCAAGTCCGGCCTGGGAATGATGACGCAGCTCTACGCGGCCCGCCTCGCCGAATATGGCATCAACGTTTACGAAATCCGCCCTGGAATCATCGAAACCGACATGACCGGGCCGGTGAAAGCGAAGTACGACAAACTGATTGCCGAAGGCCTCACGCCGATCCAACGCTGGGGCCAGCCGGAAGATATCGCCAAAGCGGTGGTGGCCATCGCGCGGGGCCTGCTGCCCTTCTCGACGGGCGAAGTCCTCAACGTCGATGGCGGATTTCACATGCGGCGGCTGTAGGCGCGGAGGGGGAACGAAATAGAAAATAGAAAAAGCGATGGCGCGTTGAAGACGAATACCGCATGCGAATGTTTTTCTATTTTCTATTTTTCATTTTCTATTTTTCCGGCGTTCCCATGGCGTAGCGCGAAACCGCGGCGTCGAGCGCCACGTCGATCATCTTATCGACGGCCTCTACCGCCGCATCCTTATAGAGCTTGCCCATGTATTCGTTGGTCAGCGCCGCATATTGCTGGCGGTTGAGGCGGTCCTTGATGTCATCCTGCGCCTCGGCAAACGGAATGACCCGCTCATCCTTCTTGTCGCCAACCTTGATGAGCATGACGACGGATTGCAGCACGTCATCCTTGTCTTCAAGAAGCATCGGTTCGCCAAGCGTGTTGGCCGGGAGCGAAAAAGCGTACTTCTCCACTTCTTCGCGGGCCAGGGAGCCTTTGTGAACTTTGGGCCACCGGCCGCCGTGCTCGCGGGCACGCGAGTCTGCAGAGTTGTCTTCAGCCAGGCGCGCCCAATCGCCCCCGGCGCGAACCTGCGTGGAAAGATCCTTGGCCAGCGCCATCGCAGAAGCCTCGGCCGCTTTGATCTGCGCCGGCGTGGGATTCTTGATGACCGGCCCCTTTCGGCCGTCCTCGCCCGGCTCACGGAGCCAGCGGGAAATTGGAATCGTGATGGTGAAGAGTTCGACCTCAGGCTCCTGCGTCCATTTCTTCAGGTCTTTCTGGTATTCGTCGAGCACCATTTCGCGCGTGACGACGATTCGCGGCCAGAGTTGCTTGTGCAGGTAGAGATCGACCGTGAGTTTTCGCCGACGGTCGTTCATTTCTTTTTCCAGCGAGGACCCATTGGTCTTGAGGCTTTGATCGGCCATGGCCTGCGAGCCGCCGTACTTGGAGAGCAGTTCAAAGCGGTTCTTGTTCATGAAGATGTCAAGTTTCTGTTTGTCTTCATCCGTGAGGCTGGCCTTCGCGGCCGAGGCGATGAGCACTTCCGAGACGTGGCGGCGCATTTCCGCTTCGATCGCGGCGCGAGCCTGACGTTTGAAGTCGGTGATGTTGCGGCTCTGACGCGCCAGGCTGCGAAGATCATCATCCAGCGGACGCAACAGGTCGCCGACAAATTGCGGCTGCGAATTCACAAACCCCAGCAGGGCATTCATGGTGTAGGTCTGATCGGTGTGGACCGGAGCCAGCGGACCGGCAGGCTTGGTGTTCCTCGTGTCATCGTCTTTGGCGCTCTCATCATCGGCACGCGCCGCCAGTGCGGGGACGATTGCAGCGGCAAAAAGCATCCCGAGAGTCAGGCGGCGCAGAAGGGGAACCATGAAAATGCTCCACAAGGGGACCAGAGAATGCTCTATTGAAGCGAAAAGGCGGCGGGAAAGCAAAAGGCGGGGCGGCAGGCCACGGCTTACGGTTTGATGGACATCATGACAATCATGAAGATCGACCCGATTACGCTGATGAGGGCCCGTCCGGCGAGGAGCGCACTATTCAGTATTTGCTGGCGGTCGTGGTTGCGGCCGGACTTTGAGATGTGGCAGTAGCGGCTGCCGGCGTGGTGGCGGTGAGCATATTGAATGCCATGATCCCGACGACGATCAGGTTGGCGAAAAATAACCCGATGACGATGAGAATCCACGTGAGGCGTTTCTTTTCAACAGAGGTCATGCCGAGAGTGTGGACGACGCGGCGAAAAGTTTCAAGTCGCAGGCAGAAACGTTTCCGGCGAGGGCGCTCAGAGCCGCCGGCGGATGGTCGCGGCGGGATTCGTTTTCGCCGGCCCAGCGGCGGCGGGCTTGATGGGTTCGGGCTTGGGGGCGTTGGGGTTGAGCAGATTGCGCAGCACGTTGATGAGTGTGTCGGATTCCAAATAAGTAGGCGGCAGGCGGAGGTGGACGGTTTTTTCGTCGGCGACGCGGACGGAGCCGGCGCCGCCGACACCTTTGCCCAGGAGCGGTCCGAGTTTCGCGAGGTCGCCGATGGTGAAGATGACGTCGGGCGTTTTGAGAATGATCGAGAGGATCGACCAGTGGCCCGCGAGGATTTTGATTTCGGTCAGGCCCAGCAGAACCTGCACCGCCTTGGGGAGCGGACCAAAGGCGTCGATGATGTCCTTGGTGAGTACTTCGAGCATTTCCAGTGAAGTGCAGCGCGACAGGCGGCGGTAGAGGTCCATGCGCTGGCGGTCCGAATCGACGTAGCTCTTGGGCAGCACGCCGGAGACGCCCAGATCGACGTTCACCTCGACCGGTTTTTCGATCGATTCATTCTTAATGCGTTTGACGGCTTCTTCGAGGAGCTGGCAATACATTTCGTAGCCGACGGCGGCGATGTGGCCGGATTGTTCCGGGCCGAGGATGTTGCCGGAGCCGCGGATTTCCAGGTCGCGCAGGGCGATTTTGAAACCAGCGCCCAGCGAGTTGTACTCTTCCATTGCCTTGAGACGCTTGGCCGCGGTGGAGCTGATCGTCTTGTCCGGCGAGAGCAGCAGGTAGCAGTAGGCGCGATGCTTATACCGGCCGACGCGGCCGCGAAGCTGGTGCAGATCGGACAGACCAAAATTTTCCGCCTGATTGATGAACATGGTGTTGGCGTTGGGGATGTCGAGGCCGGACTCGATGATGGTGGTGCTCACCAGAATGTCGGCCTGGTGATGCACGAATTTGTGCATGACTTCTTCGAGTTCATGTTCGTTCATCTGGCCGTGGCCGATGACGATGCGGGCGTCGGGCACCATCTGGCGGATGTCGTCGGCGATAGATTCAATGTTGTAGATTTTGTTGTGGACGAAATAGACCTGGCCGTTGCGGGCCAGTTCGCGCTGCAGGGCCTGCTTGATACGGGCCTTGTCGTGCGGGATGACTTCGGTGACGACGCTGCGGCGATCCTGCGGGGGCGTGGCGAGATTGGAAATGTCGCGGATGCCTAGCAGGCTCATGTGGAGCGTGCGCGGGATGGGCGTGGCGGTCATCGTCAGGACGTCGACGGTCAGACGGAGTTTCTTGAGGCGTTCTTTGTGCTCGACGCCGAAACGCTGTTCTTCGTCGATGACGACGAGGCCGAGGTCGGAAAACTGCACATCCTTGGAGAGCAGGCGGTGCGTGCCGATGAGGATGTCGACCTGGCCCATCCGCGTGCGTTCGATGATTTTTTTGACCTGGCCCGTGGTTTTGAAGCGGCTGACGGATTCGATGATGAACGGGTAGCCCGCCACGCGGTCGCGGAAGGTTTCTTCGTGCTGCTCGCAGAGGATCGTGGTGGGGACAAGCACGGCGACCTGTTTGCCGAACTCGACGGCTTTGAAGGCGGCGCGCATGGCGACTTCCGTCTTGCCGTATCCGACATCGCCGCAGAGGAGCCGATCCATCGGTCGGGGCTTGGCCATGTCGGCCTTGATTTCGCGGACGGATTGCACCTGGTCTTCAGTGGGCTGGTAGGGGAAGGCGGTTTCGAATTCATTTTGCCAGACGGTGTCGGCGGGATAGGCGATTCCGGGCGTGTGCTCGCGGGCGGCCTGGACTTCAAGCATTTCCGCCGCGAGCGCTTCAACGGCCTCGGCAACTTTCTCTTTCTGTTTGCCCCAACTCGTGCCGCCGAGAACCGACAGCGGCGGCCGACCGTGCAGACCGCCGACGTATTTCTGCACGAGATGGATTTGCGTGACGGGAACGTGCAGAGTGGCGTCGCCGGAGAATTTGAGCGTGAGGAATTCGGAAGACCGGCCATCGCGGGTGATGGAGTTCATGCCTTCGTATTTGGCGATGCCGTGGTGCACGTGCACGACGAAATCGCCGGGCTGGAGATCGAGAAAGGAATCGATGGGCCGCGCGCCCTGGACGGCGCGAAGGCGGCGTTTGGTGTGGTAACGATGGAAAATTTCGTGATGACCGATGAGCAACAGCGGCGGCAATGCTGAATTCTGAATTCTGGCCGCTGAATCCTCGTCTCTCGTCGCGCCCCAGTCCTGTTCGTTCCATTCAAATCCGAGGCTAAGGGCCCCGACCGGCATTTCGATTCGGCTGCTGATGCCGGACTGCTCTACGTCGAGCAGATCCGCCAGGCGTGTGGCTTCGCTTTTGGAATCGCAAACGACGACGACTTTCGCCCGCTCGGACAGTGTCGCCAGTTCCTTGATGGCTTCCTCAGCCTTGGTGTCGAAACGCTGAATACTCTTGCAGGGCAGGCGGATGGTCTGCTCATCTTCAGCGCCGAATTGGTGGATTTCGGCCCAGGCGAATTGCTGAATGTTCTTGAGGACGGCATTGGGCGGGTAAATGCCGCGGGCATCCTGCAGACGATCGAAATAGCTCTTGGCCTGCTCCTGGATTTCCGACGGTTCGATCAGCCAGACGACCGTTTCCGGCGGAAGGTAGGAGAGGAGTGAAGTGGTTTTGTCGATCGGCCAGGTGGAGCGGTCGCCGAGGGCGGCGAAGCGCACCATTTCAGCGTTGCCGGTTGTGCCGAGCGACTCCATATCGAAGAAATGGAGCGATTCGATCTGATCGCCGAAGAAATCCACTCGTACGGGCTGGGTGGCGCCGGGTGCCCAGACGTCGACGATTTCGCCGCGGACGGCAAAATCACCGGCATCTTCCACCCCGTCGAGACGCGTATAGCCGTGATCGGCCAGCCAGCGCACGAGAGCGTCGCGCTCCAGTGTCGCGCCTTGGCGCAGGATGAGCAATTGGTCGGCCAGCAGATCACGATTCGGCGAAGGCTGCATCAACGACTGGATCGGCGCAATGATGAACGATGGGTTCTGTGCCCCGGCACCGTCGGCCAGAGCTGCAAGCAGTTCCAGTCGCTGCGAAGCGAGCTCCAGGGAAAGATTCGATTCGCCCGGAAGCACTTCGAAGGCGGGATAGATTCGTTCGCCGCCGGGGGCATGTGGACGAAGAAATTCCAACTGATCGAGCGCATCATCTGCTTCATCAAGATGGGCCGTGACGATGAGCATGGGCCGGCCCAATTGTTTCTGCAGGATGGCTGCGAGCACAAGGGCGCACGATCCCCACTGTCCGGTGGCGGCAACGTGGCGCGTCGAAGCGAGACGCCGGGCCATTTCGACGACGATCGGCGAAGTCTCCATGGCGCTCAGGAAGGCAGGAAGCTGATCGGCAGTTTTTTCCATGCGCAGCGCATACCCCAGCCGCGGCGAATCATTTTCGCCCGGCGATCATGCTCCTCCGCGGAGCATTTGCGAGTCGACCGTCATGCTAGACTCTGCCGCAACACGCGTCCAGCAGGCCGCCCTGAATCGGGGTCAACCAGCATTAATAACCCCAAGATCCACTTTGCGCTGCAAACGTGCTTCACATTCATGGAAATACTCGCGGCCACTGTTGAACCCTGCGGGTACACCCATTACACTCCGAATAGAGCAACGTCGATAAACATCGGTGGAGACGGTCATTGCGACCGCATTGGTGCGATCGGACCTGTGCCCGCGGGGACGTCTTCCGGGGCCATGGCCGACGCGCGAGAGGCGGAGGTATGACGACCTTCCACAGCTCTTCCCAAACGGCAGGTGGATCTCCCGATCTGCCGGTCGCTCCGTCGTCACCCTCACCGGCCATCTCCTCCGCATCATCCACACCTTCATCTCCCGATTCTCCTAGTTCGATTCCCCCGACCATTCCCGCTCAACCGACCCCGAGTGTTCTCGTCTCCTCCCCAACTGCCCCGGTCAATGCGACAATGGTTTCCATGTTTCCAGCCGCTGATTTTTTCCAGCACGCCGTTCTGGGCGCGGGCATTCCCGTGGTGGCGATGGATGTCGCCGGACAGGTCGTCTCCTGGAATCCCGCCGCGGTGCGGATGTTCGGTCGGTCCGAAGCCGAAGTGCTCGGCCACACGCTCGATTCGCTGATCCCCGGGGACATGCGGCTGACCGCGTCCAACGCCATGCAGCGTACGCTTCAGCAACGCTCGGTCAACGTTTTCGAGTTGATGCTGGTGCCGCAGGGCGGGAAACATCCGATCCACGTTGGCGTGACGCTGAGTTGTGTGATCGACGCGGCTGGTCACCTGCATGGCATCATTGCCTGGATGCGCGACATCTCCAACCGCAAGGAACTGGAAGATCACCTGACCCGCACGCGGCACATGGCGAGCATCGGAACGCTGGCGGCAGGCGTGGCGCATCACTTCAATAATATTGCCTGCGGCATGGGCACGATGGTGGAATTTGCCCTGGCCACGGAAGATACCGGCGCGATGATCAAGGCGCTGCGGATGTCCGCCGAGGCCTGCACGCGCATCAGTTACATCACGCAAAGCCTGCTGGCCTGCTCGGGCGATTCCGGCGCCGCGGGGGAGAGTTGCGAACCGGATCTTTCCGATCTGACCGAGGCCGTCCTGCACTTCGCCGATGCCGTGGAGCCGACGTTGAACCAAAAGGGCATTGAACTGGAGTTGGATTTGCAGGCTCGGCGGATCTCGGCCGTGCCGCGGGTGCGTTTCGGCCAGGCGCTTCAGCATTTGCTGCGCAACGCCGAGGACGCCATCGCCGAGCGCTGTGCGAAAACCCCGGATGCCATGCGGAAGATCACCATCCGCACGCAAAGTCAGGGCGATCAGATCATGATCCAATTCTGCGACACCGGCTGCGGCATCGAGCCGGAAGACCTGTCCCAGATCTTCGATCCTTTCTTCACCCGCAAGGGCGTGCTCAGCGGCGGCAACACAAACAACCCGGGCCTTGGCCTGACGCTGGTGCACACTGTGGTGATGGATTTGAACGGCCACATCTGGGCCGATTCGGTGGTGGGGCAGGGCACGACGATCAACATCATGATGCCGGTCGTGGTGTGACCGGGTGCGGTAAATCCCGTAGTCTTCACGGTTTTCCGATTCACTCTTTCAAGAAGTTGGTTTTTGTCTAAATCGTGTGTATCATACACACGATATGAACAGCCGCGACATCATTGCTCGACTCCGCGCTGACGGCTGGCAATTGGTACGGGTGAAAGGTTCGCACCACCAATACAGGCATCCTTTGAAGCCGGGGCTGGTGACGGTACCACATCCCAAACGCGATTTGCCTATCGGAACGGCGCACAGCATCATGAAACAGGCAGGCTGGAGTAGCTTATGAATTATCCCGTGGTTATCCATAAAGACGCTCGTTCCGACTACGGCGTCACCGTGCCGGATCTTCCGGGATGCTTCAGCGTCGGGCGCACGATGGACGAAGCTCTCGACATGGCTCGGGAGGCCATCGAGCTCCACCTCGAAGGCCTCATTGAAGACGGGCAGGTGGTCCCGCGCCCGCGTGCCATCGATCACCATCGCACGAACTCACAGTACAAGGGTGGAGTCTGGGCCCTGGTTTCGATCGATCCTTCCCACCTGCGGCAGAAGGCGCAGCGGATCAACATCACCATGCCCGAGCGCATTTTGTACGCCGTCGACCGCGCCGCGGCCCAGGAGGGCGAGACGCGTTCGGGGCTATTAGCCAAGGCCGCGGTTTCCTATGTCGCACGAAAGCCGGTTGCCAAGCCGGGTCGCCGCGGCGCCAGCGCAAAATTCCGTCCCTGATTACCCATACCCGTGATCGGGAATTCGCGGTACACTTCTCCCCATGACACCACTATTTGTCTTTGAAGATTCCCAGTTCGACGGCCTCTTTCCGCTGACGTATCCGCGCTGCGCCGCGGAGTTGCGCTGCGGGGGGCTCACTCTGCTGGAACGCATGCAGCGGGCCCTCGGACGGCCGATCAACGGCCTGCTGGTTCGCGAAGGCCTTGGCGAAGTGACCCGCAAGCGCGTGAGCGTTCCGGTGAATCCGGGATTCTCCGCCAAAGAAGGCGTCATTCTAATCAACGCCCGCTGGCTGATGCTCGCAGCGCATACGCCGTGGAGCGATGCCGGCACCGATACCGCCGGGCTCTCGGCCGATTCGATCGTCTGGATGCATCTCTCGCCTGAACTGGCGGCCAAGGTGGATCTCAGCAAGCTCTACGAGACGCGGACGCTCGATGACTTGCTGCCGCAGATCCAGCACAAGAGCGAGAAGGCGGTGCTGATCCATCGGCCGTGGGATCTGCTCGAATACAATCGTGCGGCGATCCTCGAAGACTTCAAAGCTCTCGGCAAGGCGAACGACGGCCAGGCACTCGCCGGTGCCGCTTCTGTCCACATGCTCGCGCCGGAAAATATCCATATCGCGGCCGGCGTGAAGCTTTATCCGGGCGTGGTGCTCGATGCCCAGGCCGGGCCGATCATCATCGACGCGGACGCAGAAATTCGCGCCAATGCCGTCATCACTGGGCCGACATACGTGGGCAAAAAAGTATTGATCCGGACGCTGGCGGAAATCCGCGAGGACAATTCCATCGGGCCGGGCTGCCGGGTCGGCGGCGAAATCATCGGCACCATTTTCCAGGGCAATGGCAACAAGCAGCATCACGGCTTTCTGGGCCAGTCGCTGATCGGTGAATGGGCCAATCTCGGCGCCGGCACCACCACCAGCAATCTCAAGAACACCTACGGCATCATCCGCATGCCGCTCAACGGCGTGGAAGAATCCACCGGCCGGCAGTTCCTCGGCTCGGTGGTCGGCGACCACGCAAAGATCGGCATCGGGGCGTATCTTTCCACGGGCAGCCTCATCGGATTCGCCAGTCACGTGGTGGTGTCGCGCCCGCCGAAGTTTGTTCCCAGTTTCGCCTGGGTCACCGCGACGGGGATCGAGCGGATCAATTTTGAAAAAGTTGAGGAGTTGGCCCAGACGGTCATGCACCGCCGCGGGGTGGAGTGGACGCCTGCCGACCACGACCTGTTCGTGCGCATCGCCAGCGATTCGAGCCTGACGGAAAAATACACCTGGCCGGCACAAAGGTGAGGGGCGATGCGCCATGACCCAGCCGAACGAATCCCATGAACCGCCACCTTCCCCGGGCCTGCAACTGACGCGCGGCCAGGTGATCCTGGTGATTCTGGGGATATTGGTGTTCATCGCGATCGCGGTGGTCGTGACGGATGGCCTCTCGCCGCACGATAGGCCACAACCAGCCTCCGACACCAAACCGTAGGTGTCGCAGCTACCGTATTCTTCCCGAACGGTGGCGCGCAAAATGTTGACAGGTGCAGGCCTTTGTGCAAAAGTTCCGGGATTGTCGTCACAATGGCCGATAATGCTTCGACGGGCAGATACTTGTCGCCCGATTCATACCTATGGAGTGTCCAATCATGAAAGTGCTTCCCCGATTGTCCTTTACACGCCTGTTGGGCGTGGCAGCAATGGCGTTGACCCTCGTCGGGTTTACCGGCTGCGTTTCACAAGATGAACACAAGCGCCTGCAGACGGCGTTTGACCAGGCTCGCGCCCAGCTTGCTGAGGCGGAAAATGACCTGGCCCAGGCCCGGGCCAAGATTGCAGAGCTGGAAGCCAAAATCGCAGACCTCAACCGTCTGCTGGCGGCCGCCGGCGGCAATTCCGAGGCGTTCAACCGCCTGCAGCAGCAATTGGCTGAGTTGCAGGACAAGTACAACAAGTTGCTGGCCCTGGCGGATAAGCCCGCCCTGCCGGAGAACATCAACGATCTCCTTCGCAGACTGGTCGAACAATACCCCGACCTGCTGGAGTTTGACGAACGCCTGGGCATGGTCCGCCTCAAGAGCGACCTGACGTTCGATCTGGGTTCCACCGAAGTGAAGCCTCGCGCCAAAGAAGCCCTGAAGAAGTTCGCAGCCATCCTGAATCTGAAAGAGATCGCCAACAACGAGATCACCGTGGTCGGTCATACCGACGACGTGCCGATCCGCAAGAGCACCACGATGACGATGAACCCCACCAACTGGGCGCTGTCGACGAACCGCGCCTGGTCGATTCTGGCCGTGCTGCATGACAATGGCCTGGCGGAAAACCGTGGCGAAGGCGCCGGCTGGGGCGATCAACGCCCGATCGCGCCGAATGCCGCGGGCCATAAGGGTGCCGAGAAGAATCGCCGGGTCGATATTTACATTCGTCCGACGACCGTGCCGGAAGGCATCGTGGTTTCGACGCCCGGCGCGGCGCCTGCTCCGCGGCCCGTAGCCCCCCGCAAGACTGCACCGCGTACGCCGGCGGCGCCAGCGGCTCCTGCCCCGACGACAGCGCCGGCCAGCACCGTGCCGATCCCCATGTGATTGCCCCGAACGATTTCCCCTGCGGCGGCCGATGAAGAATCGGCCGCCGTTTTGTTGCGCCGCCGGTGCGAATCGCCTGTCCTACCATACCAAATGCTGGTACTGTCAGCGCAAGGCCGTTATATTCGTCCAGACACCGCGGGTGGGCTGTAGTTCCTGTTCTACCTCCAACGGAGTAAATTTCATGACCCAGGCCGCGCATCCCGTTAAGGGCGCCCGTCGTCAGCGGATGAAAGAGAACTTCATCTTTCTGGGCAAGTTCCTGCGGCATGGGACGAAGATCGCCTCGGTGTGGCCGTCGAGTCCGACGCTCGCCAAGGCGACGATCAAGCAGATTGACTGGGACAAGGCCAAAATCATTGTCGAACTTGGGGCGGGTACGGGACCGATCACGGAGCAGGTGATCAAGCGGCTGAAGACGCACACGCATTTCATTGCGATCGAACGCGATACGGACCTCTCCAAGATTCTCAACAAGCGTTTTGCGGGGCATAAGAATGTGGAGATCGTGCAGGGGGATGTGCGGGATCTGGATACGATCTTGAAGAGCCGCGGGATCACGCACGTGGATGCGTTCGTCTCCGGCTTGCCGACGCCTTCGCTGCCGCCGGCGGTGCGGCGGCGCATGCTGGTGAGCGTGCGCAAGTATCTGCAGCCGCACGGGGTTTTCTCGAACATCACGGAAATTCCGTTCATCTACTGGAACTACTACAAGAAGTTTTTCCACGAGGTGAACTTCGATTTCGTGGTCCGCAACATGCCGCCGGGCGGCGTGTATCATTGCCGGGCCATGCGGTGATCGTTCCGGATTGTTCCCCCCATTCAGCGGGTCGGCGGTTCATCGGTTCCGTTATTGATGCGATAGATTTCTATGCCGCGGGGCGTCACGTACGGCGTGCTCATGTGCATCGTTTCGGCAAGTGCGTGCATACTTTCCGGGGTGACGGCGGGGTCGTAGCCATAGGTGCCGCGGAGGCGTTCGATTTCGGGCCAATCGACAATCAGCAGGGTGATTTTCTGATCGCGCAGCCACACGGCGGCGCTGGGGATGCCGCTATGCAATGCGGCCGCCAGCGGATTGCGATCGAAAACGGTGTTGTAGCGCGTCGAATCCGGATAGTAGAGTGCGGCGGAATCTCCAAGAAGGTAGATGCGGTCGCTGCGGAATTCTTCCGGGGGCAGGTCGGAGAGAACCAGGGCGCGGGGACGTTCGAAAAGCTCCAGCATGCCGATGGCTAATGGCATTTCGCTGCCGTCCGGGGCGAGGCGCTGGCTGCCCAGGAACAAGCCGCACTCGGGGATCAGGATAAAGAGGCAGAAGAAGGCCTGCATACCGACGGTGAAGACCAGGAAGAATCGCGCGAGAAGGCCGCGGACGCCGGCAGCGACGAGCGCATCGAAACCGAGCGCCATCAGCAGTGCCAGCGGCACGATGCAGGGCAAGAGGAAGCGTGACTCGAGATGGGTGACGGTCAGCCAGGCGAAGATCTGCAGGCCGAGCAACAGAAGCATTTTCCATGCGACGGACAAGCTGCCTTCGGGCCGGCCGACGCGCGGCACGAGTGCCAGGAGCGTGGCGAGCAGGGCGGCGGGCCAGAGCAGGCCGAGATGTTTCAGCGGCGAATTGTCGGGCTTGTCGCCCATCCATTGATGCCACGTGGCGCTGCCGGACGACCACTGCGAATCGAGGAAAAGTTTGCTGCCTAGAGCACTGAGATGGCCGACGGTGCCGGCCAGAGCGGGCGGTGCGGCGTGTCCGCGGTTCCATGTGTCTACTTGTGCGGCGGTCCAGCCGTCGCGGCCGAGGATGTTGGCGACGAGCGGGAAAACGGGATTGCCGCCGCTGGCGATGGCGGCGCGGAGCGCCCAGGGGAAATAGATCAGCAGAGCGATCGCGCTGATGGCCAGAGCGGATTTCCAGGTGCGGCCCCAGTGGCGGGTGAGGAGGAGTATGCCGATCGGCAGGGCGAAGAAGACGCCGGCGGTCATCTTGCAGCCGACGCAGAGTCCGAGCAGGACGCCGATGAGCAGGGTGGCGGATCGATTGGAAGGGCCGAGCGCCAGGCCGAGGGCGAGGATGCCGAAGAGCAGGACGGCGTTGTCGTTGTAGGCAAGGGAGCCGCAGATGATCGTCCAGGGGACGCCGAGGAAGACTGCGACGGCCAGCCAGCGCGCGGTCTTGCTGAGGCGGATGGGCATCAGTCCGATGGCGGCGGCGGCGAGAAGAGTCATGGCGGCGTGGAGGAATTGGGACGAGTAGATGCCGTAGAGGGCGCTGGGGGTTTGCATGCCCAGGCGTGCCAAGTGCGTGACGAGGAGGTAGAGCATTTCGGTATTGGCGGGGAAGTAGGAGTAGACGTTGTGGGCGAGCGGTGCGGTCGAGCCGGAGAGGGCGTATTCCCGGGGGAGTTGGAGGTGGTATTCGAGCACATCGTAGCCGCGGCCTTCGGTGTTCCAGAGCGTGCCGGCGGGGAAGGTGGCGGCGACGATGAGCATGGCGACGGGCGCGGCAGCCAGGAGGGCAAGCCAATCGCAGCGCGTGGCTGGTGCTCGTAGTGATGAGCCGTGGCAGACGCGAAGGAAAGTGCGGGTGGGGAGGAAGCCGATGGCGGCGGCGATGAAGAGGAGTGCCGCGGCGATCCAGGGAGAGGCGACGAGGCCGGCGCTGCCCAGGGCCAGCGTGGCCAGCGCCAGGGCGCCAAGGCCCAGGGCCGTGGAGATGACCAGTCGCCAGGCGCTCGGCCAAGGGGAGGCGGCGAAGAGTTCGCGGCCGCCGTGGCGCTGCAGGGCGGCGGTGAAGGCGAAGCCGAGCATCGTGGCGGCGATGAGCAGACTCAACGGAAAGATGGCGAAGATCAGCGTTTGATAGACGGCGGCGGACCAGGAACCGGCGATGAGCTGGATGGCGGCGAGGACGTGAACGATGAAGGAGGCGAGGATTGCCCAGCGCGGCAGGCCGCGGGTGGGGGATGTGGATTCTTCGGTTCGGCGGTAGGTCGAAGATCGGGCCATGGGACATAGTGTAGGCAGCGGCGGGCAAAGTGGAAGCGGGCTTCCGGTTTGTGGGGCGCGGGCGGCTTGGTTTAATAAACCGGAAGCAGGCTGCAGGTTTGGGTTTTTGGGGCTGAAAACGGGGGTGGGAGAGGATGAAAAGTGGGCGGTGGGCACGCTTGGGGGGAGTGACCGGAAGCCGGCTGCAGGTTTATGAGGGGGTAACCGGAAGCAGGCTGCAGGTTTGTTGGAGAGTGAATGGGGGCGTTGCATGGGGGGCTCCGGGCGTCGTTCGTTGTTCGTGGGCCGTGGGCCGTGATTCGTGGGCGCGTAGAGCGAGCGTCCATATAAGGGGCGGAGGACCATGTTTGTGCGCACACGTATTTGGGGCAAAGGCGGTAGGTGTTGGGAGGGGCGGGTGTTAGCGGCGGAATTATTTTTTGCTTGGGGCGGATGGGGGATGATATGGTTGCGCACAGATGTGAGGGCGCTTTAGCGATCGAGCCGGCGTGAAACCACTGAGGTCACGGAGGACACGGAGGAAGAATGAGGCGAGGGAGTAGAAGGCGAAGGGGAGTACGATGTCCATGTACGGACTGAATTGTAGAATGAGCGTGGGATCGGATAATGCGGGTTCAGTCGGCATGCTCTTGGCACCGAGATTGTGCCAAGAGCATGGCACCCGGATCCGAAACCGACCTGAGGAAGGTGATTGCCACATGTAGGACGTGGATGGGAAATGTCGTCAGCGAGGTGCGTATGCCGCAATTGAATGATGATGAAACGGTCTGGCTTTACGAGTCGATATGCGCTGACGTCAAGAGGGGCCGGACGGTCGAAGAGATCATCGCCCCGCTGGTGGCATCGGGGTGGTCGGAGGAAGACGCGCGGACGGCGGTGGCCAACGCCCGGGCTTCGCGGACTGCGGCGCTGCAGCAAAGTCCGGTCGGCATCAAAGGCTACCGCCGCGCGGGAAGCATGGGGCGTGCTGTTCTGGGTGGCGGCTTCTTGGCACTGGGGCTCGGCGCATCGGTGTATAGCTACGTAACAGCGCGGCCGGGCGGGTACTACGTGATGTTTGGCGGCATGATCGTGGCCGGTGCGGCCCTGCTGCTCACGGGCCTTGGAGACCGCTGGGCGAAATAGTTCTTTCTCGCTACGTTCCGGTTTTGGTTTTCTATTCGCAACTCTAGAGCATCTGCCAAAAGTTTTCCGCGTTATACACTTGCGCAATCGTGAAGAATATGGTGAACTCTGTGCATGGCACGGAGGCCGCCACAACCTCATGCGGAGAATTGCACGCTCGCGGAGCTGGATGTCGCCACGGTCGCGGCACCCACGCGCGAAAGTCACGTGCGTCTGCAGTCGATGCGTTCGC
>CAIMWO010000040.1 GCA_903845195.1 uncultured Phycisphaerales bacterium | reverse complement strand
CGATGGTGCGCCCAACATTGACGTATATGCGGTACCGGGTTCCTATCTATTGTCGGCGGATGTTGAGAAGGTGGATTGGAACAACTGGCGGGAGGAGTACGAACGGCGGCTGCCGGCGCTGCGGGCACAGAAAGAATTTCAGCGGACGCACCTGAATCTGTTCAGCTACTTTCACCGATTGACCGAGGACCTGTCGTCCCTGGATCGCGCGCGGCCGATCACACGATAACGTGCCATAAGTGCGCGTTCCCGCCACGATATCGGCGATAGGAGCGTTGCAAAAGTCGCAGCATCATTGCCACAAACGCATTTCAGACGAGAGTCATCGCGATTCGGCCGCCGGTGCGAGGGGCTTAGTGGCGAAACAGATCATAAACGGTGAAGTATAGCGGTTCGGCCAATGCAGCCAAGGATCGATCCGTTTGCACAGACGACGCAGGGTACGTCGCATGAGGCGGACAAAATAGTTACTACGGCCAGAATCGCTCCAAAAGTCAGCCGTACGCCAGTATCCTTTGTACTGGATCTGTAGACCGTGCCGCAGCAGGGCACGCTCCCAGCGATTCAAGTCCATGGCGGGGAGATGATGACGGGCTAAGTTCTGGGCGTCGAGCAGACGATGGAGCACATATTGAACCTTGCGAAAATTCGGGCACGATATTACGAAGGTTCCACCAGGCTTGAGCAAGGCGAGGTGAAGCTCGATGACCTCTTCGACGTTTGTGAAGTGTTCGATAAACCCAAAGGAGCAGACCACGTCATATGTGCAATTCGAGCGGAAGTTAAAAAAATCCCCTTTGGTGAATTCTCCAACCTTGAGCCCCAGCGAAGCCGCGTTGGCCGGCAACTGATCAGCGACTCCCGGCGTGGCATCGATACCGCTAATGGTATAGCCAAACGTATGCCCCAGATAAAAGAGGTATCCGCCCGGGTAACAACCGATTTCAAAACACGTACCACCGGGCTTAAGAAACTTGTCAAAGAGCGGCTTAAACTCCACTCCAGCAGGGCTGTAGACAAACTGCGGCTGGTGATAGTGCATATCCCAATATTCCTGATCCACAACCGATGTCATAAATGCCTCATTGTTATTACGATTCCCACGGCGGGGTTTGAGAGGTTTGTCGGGATGCCCTGAAACCCGTTACGATTCCCTTATGCTTCCGCGACCGGATGTCACGTCGCCACCGCTCCTCGCCAAGCCCTTCTGAAAGGCAAGGCATTCGATCAATTGTACCGCCACCACTGCCGTGGACAAGATGCTGGAAGCGGTCGTGGGTGGTGGAGGACGCGCAGAGGCCCGTAACATTCAGCGCGTTACACTGGCATCCCATCCGCAGCACGAAAAGATTGCGTTCAGGCAGACGTGATCCGATGTGCGGGGCGGCCCGCCGCCAAAGCGATGCGTGTTCTTGTGCGTGGGAATACCCGGTTGGATCAACGTCGAAAATGCATCCGAGATCACGAAACGATTGGCCGCTGCTGAGTGGTCTATGCTTGAGCCTCCATGCTCGACTGAGATTTCCCTGTTTTATCAACTAAAAACGGGGTATGCGGATAGGCTCCTAGTAATATCTAGTGGTCCCCGCCTAACGGTCTGTAACTTATCATGAGCCGGGGTTCCGCAGACAAAATGCGACACCAGCATTAGCACACGAACGAATTGGGCTCTTCAGAAGTTATGCTATTTCAGGCGGCGTACACTAGCCTCTCGCCCGCGCTTCCTCCAATAAGCCCAGCAGTTTTTCACACGGCGCTGGATCATACTTGGATAATGCCAAGGCACGCGCCCTAGATCCGATCTCCGACCAGACAGAACGCGCAGCCCATGCCCGTTCAAAGGCTGCGGCCAAAACTCGCGGATTGGCTCCCTCCGCGACAAAACCGGATATCGGCTCCCTAACCCATTCAGTGATAGCACCGACATCCGTGACCAGCGCTGGCCGACTGCATAACATGCTTTCTTCAAGCGTTAGGGGCAAGCCCTCGGTCCGGGAAGCAATCACGGCCAGATGATTGTCGGCCCAGACAGCGCGAATGTCTTCCACGTGGCCCAGAAAATCGACCCGCGATTCGATGCCGTAAAACGCGCTAAGGCACCGCAGGTAAGTTGCAGAAGGACCATCGCCGACCACGCGCAGCCGCCAATCGCGATGCCGCCAAGGCTCTCCTGCCAGCGACTCAAAAAGCACATCATGCCCCTTGATGGCGGCATCCAACCGACCAACGATCGCAAACCTCATCGATTTCCCTACTGGCCAGGGAACGGCCGAGAAAGTCTTAAGGTTTAGAGGGTTACGCAATACCACTGCGTTGGGTAATGCTTGCGCCAACTGCCGCTCGGCCAGCATGCGCATCCTGTCGGCGACGAAAACGAGACGATCGGCACCAAGAAAAAATGCTACGGCACGAGTCCGCTGCGCGTCGCTAGGAATGTCCATCTCGATATTGCCATGGCAAACAATCACATAGGGAATGCCTCGCTTAGACAGTAACCCGGGCAACCGCGAAAACTGCTTCGAGTTCATGCAATCATAGGTCCCCCCCTGACTGATGCACACTACATCAGGATGCCATGAAAGAAAACGTGATCCCGGTGAATTGGCAAACCGCGACAAGAGACGCGCCATGCCCTTCATCGGGCGCCATATCATCCCCGCACCCATTTCCTGCAGACCTTTCATTTGTGCTACACGCGTAGGGGTTTTGAATCCCAGTACTGTAACGGCGTGTCTTTTTCTGATCGCTGAGTTCGCAAGAGCCACCCACAGAGATTCGCTTCCGCCCCACCCTCCATTTGTAGAAATTATACCCACACGCATTAGTTTTCCACCATTCCGGGCACTAAGACCTGTAACGCTACCGATGTGGCTGGTGTCCGTCCTTATTGCACTGACGAGGGAATGCGTTCATGTGATCCGAATCTAAGGAATCTCACTGGGAAATGACCGCCGCGGTTCCCTAAAGGCACCGCTCCTCTGCATTATGCACGACACCAGTTGATTATATTCCTGACATCCGGAATCAGCAACCCTTGGGAACTATAATTGGGGGGAACTAATTCTACAACGAAGGCGACTTTTGCTAAGTCTGATCACATAAGGAATTGCGCCAAAAACGCACAAATATCGCATTCCAATTAAGTCCATGGTAAAAAAGGGCTTACGTGATCTGCATTCGTTGTAGAACTAAAGTATGAGATTAATAGAGGGTGTTAAACCAAATATGGCGATGGAGCCACTGCAAGAGCAGATTGCGTGGGGTTTGGGGGGCCGATATGATTTTGACACAGGTGGTTACCAACGGTATGTTCGCGGGCTTATTCTGCGTGCGGAAGGACTTCATGGCGATGCTTTGCAAAGCAACGAGATACCGCTTTGGGAAGCTGTCGCGCAATTTGTCGCGGCTTTGGACGAAGTGCAGAAGCCGCTTCGTCGTGGAGCGAGATTTTTCGCGTTTTCGGAAGATGACTGACGGGCGTTTCCCGATCCGCTGGCGGGATCGTCGCCTGTATATCCGCGACAAGACTGCGAAATCAGGGTTTGATCGCCATTATGTCTATCACACGGCGTGGGGTGCCCGGATGTTGCAGAAGATCCGTCCGGCACAGCATGTCGATATATCGTCGCTGCTGTATTTCAGCACACTGGCATCAGCGTTTGTGCCGATCCAGTTTTACGATTACCGGCCGGCGGATATCCATTTGGAAAATCTCACCGCGGGCGCAGTGGACCTGACCAAGCTGCCGTTTGCGGATGGAAGCGTTGAATCGCTCTCGTGCATGCACGTGGTGGAACACGTGGGACTGGGGCGCTACGGCGATCCGATCGATCCGCAGGGCGATTTGAAGGCGATAGCGGAGTTGAAACGCGTATTGCGGCCGGGCGGGCATTTGCTGTTCGTGGTGCCGGTGGGTGAGGCGAGAATCCGCTTCAACGCCAATCGCATCTACGCGTTTGACCAGGTGGTGGAGGCATTTGCGGGGCTGGAACTAGTGGAGTGGGCGCTGATCACTGATGACGGCAAGCCCGACGGGCTGGTGGCTAATGCGCCGAAAGAACTGTTCGCTCGGCAATATGAAGGCACGGGATGCTTCCTTTTCCGGAGGCTAGGATGATGTTTGTCGGCCAAAAGTGAGAAACCTATGAACTCTGACAAATTAGAAAAACCGGCGGCGTTCCCGATGAACCTCTGGTACGGATTCAAAAGGTTTCAGGAAAAGATGATCCGCAAGCTTCGCGGCAAGGAGCCGGCGGCACAGGCCACCAAGCAGCGTGTGGTGCTGGAGTATGCCCAACGATTCGGTCTTGCGACGCTTGTGGAGACCGGAACGTACATGGGGGATATGGTGGAAGCGGCTCGTACGACGTTCAAGCAGATATATACGATCGAACTTTTTGAGCCGCTGTACGTCAAGGCCAAGGCGCGGTTCGCGGCATATCCGCAGATTGAGATCATTAACGGCGACAGTGGCGAGGTGATACCAAGAGTGGTACAACGGCTAACCGGGCCAGCACTCTTCTGGCTGGATGGGCACTACTCGGGAGAAGGAACGGCTCGCGGCTCGTCGGATACTCCGGTGGTGCGGGAACTGCAAACGATTCTCGCCGACAAACGATTTCCCCACGTGATCCTGATTGATGATGCGCGGCTATTCAAGGGACGAAATGACTATCCAACTGTTGCCGAGGTGACAAGGTTGGTGCAAGAAGCCTGTCCGGGCTGGACGGTGCGGGTGGCGAACGACGCAATTCAGATTTTTGATCCAGCACGGCCCCGTTATTCGATTCCACGGGTGAATTAGCGGTAGATTTCGGCGTATTTTCCGCCGCGCTCGATGATTTTACCGTGGTCGAGGACGAGGATGAGATCGGCGTTGGTGACGGTGCTGAGGCGATGGGCGACGAGGCGTTCGAGGGCCTGCTGGATGATCATTTCGGTGTGGGTGTCGACCGCGGAGGTGGCCTCGTCGAGCATGAGGATGGCGGAGTTGGCCAGGAATGCGCGGGTGAAGCAGATGAGCTGGCGCTGGCCGAGGGACATGGCGCTGCCGCGTTCGCCGACCTGCGTGTGGTAGCCGTCCTTGAGTTCGTTGAGCACATCATGGCTTCCCAGGGCGGTGGCGGCGGAGATCACCTGTTCTTCGGTGGCGTCCGGCTTGGGCGGCTTGACGATATCGCTCGACGGTGGCTTGGAGGAATTGTTTGTCCTCCACCACCACCGGCATTCTATGAACTTTTCAAACAGGCTTATGGGCTTTCCATTATGGCGCCTGGCTTGTAGTGCCGCCGGTATTTCTCCACATGTAAAGACGATAGGCATGGTGCTTGTCGCCGGAAATATTCCCGAACTCGACCACGAGGCTGCGCTGCCAGCCGGAAGCTGCCAGCGCAGCCTCGTCGGTAATAATCGGCGGATCGGCGGTCGGAACATACAACTCCAGGAACGGAGAAGCCGAAAATTTTGCTGGCATCGAATTTTCTGGAGATATCGTCGGTGTGGACGCAAACTGGAACGCCGGGTGGTAGATCGTCAAGTACCAAGCCCAGCTCGGGTTGAGCCCTTCCACCTGTGGGGCATAGAGCACTGCATTGGCTGGCACCTTCTGGGGAAGGGATGCCGCGACTTCGCGTGCTGTGACATCGAGTGGATCGTAGTAATAGGGTTTCGCAAAGTCGTGACCGATGCCGTAAATCGCGAGAGCCAGAAAGGTCACAAACACCAGATGTGTGGCCCATACCGCTCGCGCCGCCCCAAACCGTTTGCTTCCCAGATTCGCCGTCACTGAGAGACCCATTCCCGCCAATAAGAGAAAACCCGGCAACAGGTGTTGCGCCACCCGCGACTCTCCGCCGTAGGGATATTTGCGCAGACAAGCTGCGATAAAAGTGAACAAATACGGTAGCAGCATCAGTGCCAGCAGTGAGGCCTTCTTCTCGCGAATCAAGCGATACACGCCCAGCAACGCCAAAATACACATCAAAAACGCGCAGAGGTTGTACGCCTTCACCGGATACGCCGACATTGCCCCCAAATGTACTTGAAATACCCAGACTAAAAACTGGAGCGGATTCGCCGGCGGAAACGAACGCTGCCACCAATTGTTTACCATCACGGCATTAGTTTTATGAAACTGCGATGAATTGGTCTCATGCAGGATCCATACAAAAGCCGACAAGGCCAACAGGTTCGCCAGAAGGAACAGGCATTTCCCACCCAATGGCGTCTTCTTCATGATGGTCGGAAGTACCACTATCGTCACTGTTGCGATCAGGAACAGACTCGGATAAGAAAACCCGATCGACAGCGGCATCAAGACCACCAGCCCAACAAAATAGCGGAACCGCTCCGGCCGCTGCAGAATCTTCCACCCCAGCATCAGATACACCACTGCCATCAAGAGATCCACCGCGTACGGCTTGAATTCCGTTGCATATTGCACAGTGACGTGTGAAATCGCGAGCAGCCCGATCGCTGTCGCCACCGCCAGAGGCTCCAGCAATTGCCGTGCAAAGCGATAGAACAGGATCAGCGCCGCCGATCCGGCCAGCAGTGGGATTAATCGAAAGACCCACTCGCCGGACGAAAACACAAGCCGCAATATCTGCGTAGCTGCCGCGAACAGAGCCGGTTGCAACTGGTCGTACAAAAAAGGCGGAGACATATCCAGAATTGGCCGGTGCAGTAGATTGATCGCGCGCTTCGCTTCATCTTGCCAAAAGGGGAAATCAATAAAATATCGTGTCAACCTCCATGCAATCCCCACCATCATCAGCAGCAGCGTCCATTGTTGCCAATCAACCATTCCCAATATAGTCGCTTGCCGTGCTATCGCTCGCGAGGCCGCTGCTTCTTCTTCAAAGTTTTCAGAATTGGGCAAGTCCATCCGCGTTAGTCTAGCAGCGGAGGAGCGGATGCAACAGTGCCAGGTTGCAAAAGTAGAGCAGTAGAGCCACTTGCGTTATGGCTATAGTCTTGTGCTGGTGGCACTTGGCGCTTCCGGTGATCAGAAAGCCGGAGAGGACGAAGAAGAGGTCGACGCCGATCCAGCCGCAGGAGAGGAGGTGGTAGAGGACTTTGACGGGTTCGGACATGCCGACGGCGGCCTGGAATTCGGGTTTCCAGAAGACGGTGACGTAGTGGCAGAGGAGCACGAGAAGAATGGCCAAGCCGCGGATGCCGTCGAGTGGCGGCAGGTGGCCGGAGAGATCGGGGGAATAGGCCGAAGGTGTCTTTGCGCTCGCCTGCTCGGCGGGCGTCACGGCGGGGTTGGCGAGAGCAGCGGCGTCTTGGTTGTGGGTCGGCATGGGAGGATTCCGTGAGCCCGAAAAGGAAGCCATCATAACAGGTGACTACGCGGACGCACGCATCAGGAATCACGCGAGAAGCGGGGTAATCACGGGGTGTCGGAGCCGATTTCGCGGGTGAATTGGCGGTAGAGTTCGGCGTATTTGCCGCCGAGTTCGAGCAGAGAGTGGTGGGTGCCGCGCTCGATGATCTTGCCGTGATCGAGGACGAGGACGAGATCGGCGCTGGTGACGGTGCTGAGGCGGTGGGCGACGATAAAGGTGGTGCGATCGGCGACGAGGCGTTCGAGGGCCTGCTGGATGATCATTTCGGTGTGGGTGTCGACGGCGGAGGTGGCCTCATCGAGCATGAGGATGGCGGGGTTCGCCAGGAACGCGCGGGTGAAGCAGATGAGCTGGCGCTGTCCGAGGGACATGGCGCTGCCGCGTTCGCCGACCTGCGTGTGGTAGCCGTCCTTGAGTTCGCTCAGCACATCATGGCTGCCCAGGGCGGTGGCGGCGGCGATCACCTGTTCTTCGGTGGCGTCGGGCTTGGCGTAACGAATGTTTTCCAGCACGGAGCCGCTGAAGAGGTAGTTGGACTGGGCGACGATGCCCATCTGGCGATGCAGGCTATCGGAAGTGATTTTGCGGAGGTCGTAGCCGTCGATGAGGATTCCCCCCTGCTGGGGAAGGTAGAAGCGGCAAATGAGATTCATGATGGTACTTTTGCCGCAGCCGGTGTGTCCAACGAGGGCGATGGTCTGGCCGGGGCGGGCCTCGAAGGTGATGTCGTGAAGAACAGGCTTATCGACTTTGTAGGCGAAGTTGACGTGGTCGAAACGCACCTCGCCCTTGACGGGCGGGAGGGCGATGGCGTCGGCAGAATCGGTGACTTCGGGGCGCTGATCGAGGAGGGTGAAGATGCGTTCGGCGCTGGCCATGGCCTGCATCATTTCGTTGTGGAAGTTGCCGAAGTTGAGGACGGGGTTCATGAACCAGTCCCAGTACATGTAGAGGGCCATGAGGGTGCCGACGGTGAAACGCGCGGTGGCGCTTTGGCCGGACGTGCGGATCACGAGGTAGCAACCGAACATGAGGATGATGACCTTGCCGATGAAGCCGACGACATTGAGCAGAGGCATGTAAATGCCGTTGGTGGCGGAGGCCTGAATGTTGTTGATGGTGTTGACGTCCTGGAGTTCATTGAAGTGGGAGAGGTTTTCCTCCTGACGATTGAAGGCGGCGACGACGCGCATGCCGTTGATGTTCTCCGCGAGATTGGTGGAAACGCGGGTGAAATGCTCGCGGACCTGCCGCCACTTGGCGCCGATTTTCCGGCGGTAGATCTGGTTCATGAAATAAAGGACGGGGCCGAGCCAGAGGACGGCGATGGCCATGCGCCAATCGGAGTAGACGATCATGACGGCGGCGATGCCCATCATCATGGCGTTGGTGACGACGGTGTTAACGCCGTTGACGACGGGGTTGACCATGGCGTCGATATCCGTGGTGCCGCGGGAGAGGATGCGGCCGAACTTGGTGCGGTCGTAGAAGCTCATGGAGAGCTGCTGGAGGTGGGCGAAGATGGCCTTGCGGATCGCGAAGACGACCTTCTCGCCGGTGCGGCGGTTGTATTCCATGTTGAAGCGCATGAGCAGGATGGAGAGAAACGTGGTGAAGGCCCAGAGGGCTATGGTGCAGCCGATGCCCCAAAAGGGTGCGTGGTGCTGGAGGGATCGGGAGACGGATTCCGCGGTGCCGGGGAAGGTGGTGCGCAGTGCGGCCACGAGGCCGGTGGCAAGCATGTGCGGATGGCCGGGGATGTCGTGATCGACGAGGTGCTTGATGTAGAGGGGGCCGAGCATGTCGAGCAAAGTGCCGGCGAGATTGACCAGCAGGGCGACGATGTAATTCCATTTATAGGGGGCCATCCAATGGAGGATTTTCTTGACGACGGGCCATTCCAGCGGTTTGTAATCCGGCTCGCCTTCGGGGGCGTTGGGGTCTTTCACCGGGCCGGCGGTCGGCAGGTTGATCTTCGCCACTTCGCGGCGTTGGTCGCGTTTTCGTTTCATCAAAGTTGAGATCATGTCTTCTTCTCCTCGCTCGACGCGTCCGCTTTATCGGCGCGTTTTTCGGCTTTGGCGAGGATTTCCTTTTCCTGGTAGGCGAGCTGGACTTCGGCGATGTGGCGGTAATGGCCGTGCTGGCGGAGGAGTTCCTTGTGGGTGCCGGCCTGGGTGATGCGGCCGTGCTCGAGGACGATCACGAGATCGGAGGCCTTCACGGTGGAGAGGCGGTGGGCAATGATGAAGACGGTGCGATCGACCATGACCAGTTCCAGCGCGCGGCTGATGAGGTGTTCGGTTTCGGGATCGACGGCGGCGAGGGCGTCATCGAGCACGAGAATACGCGGATTGCTGATGATGGCGCGGGCGATGGCGAGGCGTTGGCGCTGGCCGCCGGAAAGGGTGGCGCCGCGTTCGCCGAGCATGGTGTCGTAGCCTTGGGGCAATTCCATGATGAACTCGTGGGCCTGGGAAACGCGTGCGGCGGCTTCGACGTCACCCATGGTCGCGTCCGGATGGCCGTAGCGGATGTTGTTGGCGACGGTATCGGAGAAGAGAAAGGTTTCCTGGAAGACAAAGCCGATGGACTTGCGGAGGCTGGTGAGGCTGGCTTTGCGGATGTCGATGCCGTCGATGAGGATCTGGCCGTTCTGGGGATCGTAGAAGCGTGCGAGGAGTTGGACGAGGGTGCTTTTGCCGGAGCCGGTGGGGCCGACGAGGGCGACGATGCTGCCGCCGGGCACGTCGAAGGCGATGTCGCGGACGACGGGTTTGGCGGGATCGTAACCGAAGGTGACGAAGTGGAACTCGACGGCGCCGGGGCCGCGGGGGAGGTCCGGGGCCTTGGTGAATTCCGGGACGGTGGAAGGTGCGTCGAGCACTTCGAAGAATCGGCGGGCGGAGACGATGGCACGCTGGTACTGATCGCTGATCTGGTTGACCTGCTGGAGGCGGGAGAGGATGGCGCCCATGGCGGCGCCGAAGACGAGCAGGTGGCCGACGTTGACCTTCACGGGAAATGCGGGGGATGAGGCCGTGATCGTGGCGGTCGGGGCGGAGGTTGCGGCGGCAGCTTCAGGTGCGGTGGCGGGAAGAGACGCGGGGGCCGTGGAGGGTGCGAGGGTGGAGGTGGGGAGAGTCGCGGACGGTGGCGGCACGTCGGCGGTGAGGACCACCAGCAGGGCGCAGATGGCAAAGAGCGTCAGATGACTGGCGGAGGCGATGCCGCGGATGATGGGCGCGAAGTTCCGCCAGAGTCTGACGGTGTCCATCACGCGATCGAACCAGGTGTTGGCGGCGGCGTTGTACTTCTGGATTTCCGTGCCCTCGGTGGCGAAGGCCTTGACGACGTGGACGCCGGCGACGTTTTCGGTCAGCACGGTGACCACATCGTCGCCGGCCTTCATGGCGGCTTGCTGGGCCGGCTGCATCTTTCTGCCGAAGCGGAGGATGTACCAGATCCAGAAGGGCACGGGCAGGAGCGCGGCCAGCGCGACCCACCGGCTGATCGTGGACATGTAGACGATCCATCCCACAACGAAGGCGACGATTTCGACCGTCAGGAGCAGGCCCATCTGGAGAAAGGCGCGAACATTTTGGAGATCCGACAGGGCGCGGTTGATCAGCGCGCCGCTGGAGTGTTCGTCATGGAAGGCGAAACCCACGTTTTGCAGGCGGTCGTAGACCGCGGCGCGCATGTGGTAGACCATGTCCATAGTGAACCGGGAGTTCATGTAGGTGCGGAGAAAGGTGATGAAATTATTGAGCACCACCAGCAGGCCGAGGATCACGATCATGTGAACGATGCTGCGGAGAGGCTCGCGGCCGATGGCGTCCCAGAATGGGGTGTTGGCGACCTTGCCGCTTTCGAGAGTGTCTTTGACGGCGTTGACGATCTGGCCGGTGGTTTTTACGGCATTGATTTCGACGAAGACCCACGCCACGATGAGGAGGCAAGCGAGGGCCGCCAAAGCGCGGACCGGGGCGAGAAAGCGGAACATCCGCCGGAGGAGCTGGGAGTTAGTCAACTCAAGAGGGCTTGGAGGTTTGGCGGGATCTGAGGGGGAATCGGCGGAAACGGGCGTGGAAGTCTTGGGAGATTTGGATTGTGGGGGATTGGTACTCATTTCCGCCTTGCGATGGACCACACCAAGGGTATTGATGCCCGTGAATAGAATAGCGTATCAGGATGGATGGGTGACGCAAGGGTGGGCGGCGGCAACGCAATCGTCAATCTGCACGCGATTCTGCGCCGGGGATGCTATGCGGAAATCACTTCTTGGCGGCGTCGCCAATGTGAAAAGTGGCGATGGCGGCTTCGGCGAGTTGGTGGTATTTGTCCCAACGGCTTTCGAGCATGACGAGGGTGATGACGAAGCCTTTGTCGCCGCTGGAGAGGACGTATTGGCGGGTGCGGAGTTTGAGAACGCCTTGGGTGAACGTGCCGCCGAGGGCTACGCCGGCGGCGCCGTTGATCTGCAGATCGCGCGGCGGCTCGAGGGGTTTGTAGTCTTTGAGCTCGCGGGCATTGGCTTCCTGAATCGCTTTGCCGTCGGGTTTTGCGGGATGGAGGGCGATGGTGAGGGTGGTGGGGAATTCGCCGGTATCATCCTTTTCCTTGTCGGGCGAATGGGCGATGAGGACGGTGCGTCCGGCAGGCGATTCTTCGGAAGCCCAGCCCTTGGGCAACTGGATGGACATGCCGTCACGGACGATGGTCTTGCCGGAATCGGGAGTGTCCGCCGCAGTGCCGGACGCCGGCAGGAGTGCCAGTGCGAGAATGGCGAGGGAAACAGAATGGAGCCGAAGGCTGGGCATCAATCAGAATTCCTTGCGTCGGAAACCGCGTGAATACAAAGCGTTAGACACCAGTATCGGCTCGTGGAGAGTCTCGGCGATGGGAATTCGCGAGGGTTCGCGAGCGGCGGGTGGGGAAAACAGTGGAAATAGAACGGGCGTGACCGATAGCGGCCAGGCCCGGGGGCATGCGAAAAAAGCCTCCACGTAGGTGCCGTGACGAGGTGAGGTTTCGAACCCTGATCAACAGGGCGGGCCGCGCGAAGAACCGTTTCAAAACTTCCACTACTAGGCCGCACTCACGAGGAATGCAGGGAGGCTTGTTCGTCAGTCCGTTTCTTGGGGCCCTTAATTAAGCTCATCGGTCCGAAGCCACAGTGACCTCGATACCACGAACACAGCAGAGGCGGATTCATTATTCCTATCGGCGGCAGCAGAAGCAACTGGCAAAAACATAAAACATGAAACATAAAACATAAAAAGGCGTTAGGGCCGGTCTGGCCAAGAAGTTCGGGAATCGCGACCTTTGGATTCTTTCGTGATTCGCAGGTGTAGCCGATAAGTGCCGGCGGATAACATGGCAGTTATCTCATTGCCCTCGGTGATCAGCAACCGAAGCTCCTCCGCCTCGGATTTGGGTAACAATTCCGCATCACGAATAACCATCAGCGAGCGCCGCGTCTCAGCGGCTTCCTTGCGCGCAATGCCGGTTTTCGTCAGGGTATCGGCCAATGTCAATGCGGCCTTGGCTTCCTCCATATTATGTGGAATCGACGGACCGCTTCGGCAGACTTGCCCGGCCATCGACCATCCCGCGGGCGTGTGTGGCAGCTTTCCCGCAATTTTCAAGACGCGCACCGCAAACCAGTGCGCTCGCTCAATCCAATCTCGCTCGTATTGCTTACCCAAGGTGCAATCTCCCTAAGGAACCTTTTTATGTTTCGTGTCTTATGTTTTATGTTTAGACGCTCATCGTCTCGGGGGTGGCGTCGATTATTTTGCGGACGACGATGTCGGTAGAAATGCCTTCGGCCTGGCCTTCGAAGTTCAGGATGATGCGGTGGCGCAGCGAGGGGAGCAGGACGCTGCGGACGTCGGCGAAGCTGACGTTGTAGCGGCCGTCGCGGAGGGCGAGGACTTTGGCGGCAAGGATGATCGACTGGGCGCCACGCGGACTGGCGCCGAAGCGGATGTATTTCTTGGTGATCTCCGGCGCGGTCTTGGTGTCCGGATGAGAACCGAGAACGAGCCGGCCGATGTAATCCTTCACGTGACTGGCGACGGGCACGGCGCGAACCAGGTGCTTCATTTCGCGGATTTTTTCGGCGTTGACGACGGTCGCCGGGGCGGGCACCTGCACGCCGGTGGTGCGATCGAGAATCGTCAGCAGGTCCTGAAGCTCGGGGCTTTCGACGGAGATTTTGAAGGCGAAACGGTCGAGCTGGGCTTCAGGCAGGGGGTAGGTGCCTTCCATTTCGATGGGGTTTTGCGTGGCGAGTACGAAGAAGGGATCGGGCATGCGGTGGGTTTTCTTGGCGACCGAGACGGACTGCTCGGCCATGGCTTCGAGCAGCGCGGATTGGGTCTTGGGCGTCGCGCGGTTGATTTCGTCGGCAAGGATGAGGTTGCCGAAGATCGGCCCGGGCTGGAATTGCCAGAGGCGATTTCCCTGTTCGTCGTTGACGACGAGTGACGTGCCGACGATGTCGGCGGGCATGAGGTCGGGCGTGAATTGAATGCGGCTGAACTGCAGGTCCATCACCTGGGCGAGGGTGCGGACGAGCATGGTTTTGCCCAGTCCGGGGACGCCTTCGAGCAGCGCGTTGCCGCCGATCATCAGGCACAAGATGGTCTGGCTGATCACTTCCTTGTGGCCAACCATGACCTTGCCGATCTCGGACTCGATGCCTTGGTAGACCTGTTTGAACTCGGCGACTTGCTGTTCGATGTTGGCCGGCGATAGCTCCGTGGTAGTCATCATGCGCTCCAATCAAGGTTTGGCGTTCGGTGAAGTTTATCCGATCGGGCCGATCAATCCACTTTCATCAAGTGGCGAGCAGTTTTTCGCCGAAGAGTCTGGCCGCGTTGGCGGTGGTTTGGACACGAAGCTCGTCGAAGCTGGCACCACGGAGGTCGGCAAGGAACCTGGCCGTGTGGGCGACGTGCGCGGGCTCGTTGGTCTTGATTTTTCGCACCGGCTCGGGACTCAGGTACGGTGCATCGGTTTCCACGAGCAGGCGATCCGGGGGCACCAGTTTGGCGGCGTCCTGCACGTCCTTGGCATTTTTGTAGGTGACGATTCCGGTGATGCCGATGTACGCGCCGAGTTTCAGCCACGATTTGCATTCGGCCGGCGTGCCGGTGAAGCAGTGGACGACGAACTTCAGTTCGGGAAAATCCTGCATCACGGAGAGGGCGTCAGGATGTGCTTCGCGCACGTGGAGGATCACGGGGATGTCGATGCGCCGGGCCATTTCCAATTGGTTGAGGAAGACGCCGCGCTGCAGCAGCTTCGGCGCAAACTGGTAATGATAATCCAGTCCGCATTCGCCGAGGGCCAGAATTTTCTTTTCTGAGCGGATACGATTTTCCAGAAACCTTTCGTATCCGTCCTCCACCTCGGAGGCGTGATGCGGGTGAATGCCCAGAGCGCCGAACACTTGCGGATGGCTGCGCAACAGCGAAAGCACTTTCGCGTGGTCGGGCACGTCCGTCCCCACGGTGATCAGCCGTCCCACCCCCGCGGCCGCGGCCCGGGCGAGCACCTCGTGCTGGTTCTCAAAGAGCCCTTCGTAGGTCAAATGGCAGTGTGTGTCGATCAGCATGATCAAAGGATTGTATTGCACAGCAGTAGGCCGGTATAGTGCCCCATGAGGGTCATCAGTTCTCGACCTCTTCCAATAATCACGCGTTTTGCCTTCACCAGGTTCCTGCGCATCGCACGTGCAGACACTGCAAGGGAGTTCCATGGCGGTCCACAACGCGACATCACATCCTGCACCGGTGCTGGATGCGGAGCAGCGCCGCAGCTCTCGGCGGATTGCGCTGCGCATCGGCCTCATCTATCTTTTTGTGGCGTCCGTATGGATTGCCGTCTCTGATTATTCGCTCGATTATCTGGTCGATTATTTTACCGATTCGGCGATTCCTCCGAGCATTCGTGAAACGGTCGTGCGCCATCGTGTGCTGGTGGGATCAACTTACAAGGGGTGGGGCTTTGTCCTGGTCACCGCGGCGATGTTGTTCCTGCTTATCCGTTCCTACATCCACTCGGTGCAGCGCGCCGAACTGATGACCCAGGAGGAAATCGCCCGTACCGCCGCCGAATACCAGGTGCTCTTCGACAACAATCCTCTGCCGATGTGGGTCTACGATCCGGATGACCTGCGCATCGGTGCCGTCAACGACGCGGCGGTCGCCAAGTACGGCTATTCGCGCGCGGAGTTTCTCAAACTCCGTATCAGCGACATTCGTCCTCCCAAAGACGTTCCCAAGCTGCGCGAGCATATTGACGAAATTCGCGACAGATTTTCCACCACCGGAATCTGGACGCACTTAAAAAAAGATGGCACGCGCATCGATGTGGAAATTTCCGGCCATCCCATTACGTTCAACGGGCAGCGCAGGCGGCTGGTGGTGGCCATGGACGTGACGCAGCGTCTTCAGGCCCAGCGTTCCCTGGAACAATACCGGCTCGAACTGGAACACCGGGTCATCCAGCGAACCGATGACCTGTTGCAGGCGAACGTCAAACTCCAGATGGAAATCCACGAGCGTCAACTGGTCGAGGAGCAGTTGCGCCACGCCAAGCAGATCGCCGACGACGCCAACAGTGCCAAGAGCCTGTTCGTCGCCAAGACCACCCACGAACTGCGCACGCCTCTGACCAGCATTCTGGGTTTTGCCGATCTGCTGCAGGATGACCAGCTTTCTCCCCAGCGGCGAAATACTTATCTCCAGGTGCTCCAGCAAAGCGCCGCGCAACTCCTGACGCTGATCGACGATCTGCTGGACGTGTCCCGCATCGAAGCGGGCAAGCTGAACCTGGTCTTTGGCGAGATCGCGCCGCGGGAACTGATTGCCTCGGTCGTGGACCAGTTGCGGCCGCGCGCGACCGAAAAAGGACTGGCGTTGAACGTGGTCGTCGAAGAACGCATACCCGCGACGCTTTACACAGACAGCGCCCGCGTCCGCCAGATCCTGCTGAACCTGCTCAGCAACGCGCTTAAATTCACCACCACGGGGTCGGTCACCATCACTGCCTGCAATACCACGGTACCGGCGCCCCACATGGCGATTCCCGTCTTTCAGATCGCAGTGACAGATACGGGGATCGGCATTCCGGCGGATCAACTGTCGCACATTTTCCAGCCGTTCTACCAAGTGGAGCAAAGCAACAACCGCCGCTACGACGGCAGCGGACTGGGCCTTCCGATCTGCCGACAACTGGCCGAGAAACTCGGCGGCTGGATTTCGGTCACCAGCGTGGTGGGGCAGGGAAGTACGTTTACGCTGGCCTTGCCGGTACAGACGACGCCCCCTGCCGACGGCGACCGCCCGCAACTGGCGGCGCGGATTCTGCTGGCGGAGGACAACACGAATGTGCGGAACCTGGTGCAGGAATATCTGCGCCGGGCGGGTGCCGATGTGACGGCAGTGGCCAACGGCCCGCAGGCGCTGGAGGCGATGCGCCGCGCCGCGACCGGAAATCAACCCATGCAGCTGGTAATTCTGGACATCAACATGCCGGACATCGACGGGCCGCAATGCGCCCGCTTGCTGCGTCAGGAGGGTTATGCGGGGCCGCTCCTGGCCCTGACCGCACATGCCGCGCATCAGGACGAGAATCCCTGGAAGGAGGCGGGCTTCGATGCGGTGCTGGCCAAACCCATCGACACGCAGACCTTTATTCCCACGCTGGTCAGATTTCTGACAAAATAAGCTGCACCAATACCGCGATGAAACAACGCGCGATCATAAAAAAGGCCCGAGCCAATGGCCCGGGCCTTTCCTGATTTTGCAGCAGATGTGCTCTTACTTGGTTCCTTCCGCCGGCTTGGTCTCGGCCACGGGTGCGGCGGGAGTTGCAGGGGCGGCCGGCGCCTGCGTCTGCTCGCCGACGACGATCGGATCGCCTTCCTTCAGACGGGTGGCCTTGCCGGTGCGCTCGCGGAGGTAGTAGAGCTTGGCGCGACGGACGCGGCTCTTGCGTTTGACTTCGAGTTTTTCGATCTTGGGCGAGTGGAGCGGGAAGATACGCTCGACGCCTTCATTGTTGACGATGCGGCGGACGGTGAAGTTGGTGTTGATGCCGTCGCCCTTCACCATGATGACCGTGCCGGAGAAGATCTGGATACGTTCCTTGTCGCCTTCGACAATGCGCTGGTGGACGTCAACGATATCGCCGACGTCAAACTGCGGCGGATTCGCCTTGATGTGCTTGGCCTCGACATGAGCCATGAGAGCATTCTTGGACATGCGTCTATCTCCTTGGGCTTTTGGCCCGTGAGGGGAAGCCTGCAATCGGGGGAGCGGGAGATGGGGCAGACGTTACCCCAATTCATCGACCGTCCATTGAACCCGTCGCGGGCATCCTAAAGTAAATCCGGACGCCGCTGGGCAGTCCGTTGTTTCGACTGTTCGCGTCGCCAGGCTTCGATCGCCGCGTGATCGCCGGAGAGCAGGATCTCTGGAACACTCATCCCCATGTATTCGCGGGGGCGGGTGTAGTGCGGATATTCCAGTCCGCCTTGGATCGTCGGATCAGCTTCGCCGAACGATTCACCGTGATTCGAGAGTTCATCGCCCAGTACGCCGGGGACGAGTCTGACAATCGCATCGAGCAGGACCATCGCGGGCAGTTCGCCGCCGGAGAGCACGTAGTCACCGATGCTGATTTCCCGCGGTTGCAGGATCGTCTTGATCCGCTCGTCAAAGCCTTCGTAATGCCCCGCGATCAGCAGCAGTCGCTGGTGTTCGCTCAATTCCTCGGCCACCTTTTGCGTGAGCTTCTCGCCGGTGGGGCAGAGGATCACGCGGGTGGCCCGCAGGGGGTCCATGGATTCGATCGTGGCGATGGCGTCGAACATCGGCTGGCACATCAGGACCATTCCGGGCCCGCCGCCGAAGGGGCGATCATCCACTTTTCGATGCGGATCCTTGGTGTAATCGCGGAGCTGATGCAGAAAATATCGCACCAGGCCTTTATCTTGTGCCCGCTTGAGGATGCTGGAACCCAGCACCCCGGTAAACATCTCGGGAAAAAGCGTCAGCAGGTCAATACGCATGGTGACCAGAAGCAAGAGTAGGGAAGCAAGAAGGAAACCGGGGTCACGTTTCTTGCTGCGCTACGTGCGTCCTGCGTCTCCCTCAGGCATTTGCGGGAGCAGCAATGGCGGCTGCACCGCTATCGACGGCGCGGCGCAGCAGCGTGGCGACGGTGTCCGACGGCTGGGCGCCGGCCTTGAGCCAGTGCTCGACACGCACCTTGTTCACAACCACCTGCTTGGCCACATCCTGATTGACCGGATCGTAAAATCCGAGCTCTTCGATCACCTTGCCATCGCGGGGCGAACGGGAATCGACGGCATTGATGCGCCAGAAGGCGTGATTTTTGCGACCGAACCGCTTGAGACGAAGCTTGACCACCGGAAAACCTCTTTACTTGTGCCTGCTTCCGCCAAGACGCTTCATGCGGTGCGCGGGGACCTCCGGGTCACCCGCGGGCGGGGAATCGGGTAATTTATCCGAACGCGGGCGATCGTACAAGCCGCAGGCGATCACGATTTTATACACTTTAACGAAATTGCACCACCTATTGAATACTTCCCGCGCAAATCACCCGATATCACTTGAGACCTTCATGGCCAATGCACGGCCGGTAATCGGTTCGACCAACAAGAGGGTGCAAAGTGCGCTGGGCTCATCTACTTGTGATCATTTTCGTATTGCTCCTGATCGCTTCGGCGGGATCGCCACGGATGGCCGCCGGCGGAAGTGTTGATGGCTCTCCTGCCATGGCGCGCTGATAGACCTTTTTGAATCCAGAAACCCGTGGGGTTGGGGATTGGGGCGTGGTTGGGAAACAAACCTGGAAATGTGAGCTAACGGGGCCGGCGGCAGAGCCGCACGGCTCTGAAGCTACTTAGGGAAGCGCCACGTCGCCCCAGTGATTTTCGGTGATCGAGGCAGAAATCTTCGCGGCGATGTCGACGGCGACCAGGCCGTCCTCGCCGGTCACTTCCGGAACGCCCCGGGTGAGAATCGCCTGCAGGAAAGATTCGAGTTCGGCCCGCACCGGTTCGGTGTCGACAATCTGCAAATCCTCATATTTGACCAGTTCGGGATAATTGAGCTGCATCAGATCAGTGATGCGACCTTCCTTGATCTCCTGGCGGACGCGCTGCAGTTCCTTTTCGTTGGCGGTCTTGGTGATCACCGCGCCGGCTTTTTTCTGGTAATCGATGGTCAGGTAGGCGTTCGGCGAGAAGAGCCGCATTTTGCGCTCGGTCCGCAGGGCCAGCCGCGAAGCCGTGAGGTTGGCTACGCACCCGTTGGCGAAGGTGAGCCGGGCGTTGGCGATGTCCTCCTTGCCGGAGACGACCGCGACGCCAACCGCCCGAACGTCCACGACGGGCGAGCGGACGAGATTGTTCACCAGATCCAGATCATGAATCATCATGTCCAGCACGACGCCGACATCAATGGAGCGGAAGGTCATGGGGGAGATGCGTTGGACTTCAATGAACTTCGGGCGCAGATCGTATTTTTTCAGGGCTCGATATGCTGGGTTGAACCGCTCGGTATGGCCGACGGTCAGGATCCGATGATGCAGGCGAGCGAGATCGACAATGGCCTGGGCATCGGCGACGCTGGGCGCGAGGGGTTTCTCGATGAGGACATCGACGCCGGCGGGAAGGAGTTTCTCGGCTGCGGCGCGATGGAAGATGGTCGGCACGGCGACGGAGGCGGCTTTGACGCCGAGGCTGGCGGCAAGCAATTCCTCCACGCAGGAGAAGGCCCGACAGTGGAATTTTTCGGCGGCGGTCTTGGCTGCTTCCGGATTTTGATCGACGACCGCAACGAGTTGAAATCCAGGGATAGCCGCGTAATTGCGGGCGTGATGCTGACCCATTCGGCCGACGCCGACCACTGCCGCGGGGATCGTCTCAGTGGTCGTGGTCATGGTTTTCCCCAAAAGGACGGTGTGGCCTGCACATCTCGAAGTACGCGCGCCTATTTTCCTGTCGGCTCCTGCTGTTCATCGTCTTCCGTCCAGGCATTTTTTCCCCGAAGGGCTTCACGGTAGCGGCCGAATTTACCCAGCGCGACATGATCGAGGAACGTGAGGATGGTGGAAATTTCCTTGCTCTCGGGATAAAGCCGCTGGAGTTCGGCGGTTTGGGTGGTCAGCGGGGTAGTGTCGGAGAAGAGCAGTTTGTAGGCGGTTTTGAGGGCTTCGAGTTGTTGTTCGTTGAATCCGCGGCGTCTCAAGCCGTTACGATTGACGCCGCGAACCGCCGCCGGATGGCCGTTGGCGATCATGAACGGGGGGATATCCTTCTGCACGCCGGAGATGCCGCCGATGAAGGCATGCTGACCGATCGTGACGAAGTGGGTGACGGCGACGGCGCCGGAGATGATGACGTAGTCCTCGACGACGACATGCCCGGCAAGCAGGACGTTATTGGCGAAGATGCACTGCGATCCGACTTCGCAGTCATGGGCGATGTGGGCGCCTATCATGAAGAGATTGTGGTCGCCGACGCGGGTATATCCGCCGCCGTCTTCGGTGCCGATGTGAACGGTGGTGGCTTCGCGGAATTTATTGTGATGGCCGATGATGACGCGGCAGTTGCCGCCGCGATATTTGAGGTCTTGCGACACTCCGCCGATCACACAGTTGGGGAAGAATTCGTTGTGATCGCCGATGGTGGTGTACCCTTCGATCGAGGCATGGTGGTGGAGGATGCAGCCCTCACCGAGCACGACGTGCGGGCCGACATAGGCAAACGCGCCGACGACGACATCCGGAGCCAGTTGGGCGCCCGTTTCGACGACGGCAGTAGGATGGATCTGAGGCATGTGAGGAGTTTCCGGTTTGGGGTTTCCAGTTTCAATATGTGAAGAGGTCATTGTCCAAGCTCACTGTCCACGAGCATGAACTTGATCTCGGCTTCGGCGGCGATCTGGTCGCCCACGTATGCCCGGCATTTCACATGGCCGGTGCGGGCCTTCACGCGAATGTTTTCGGATTCGAGGATCAACTGGTCGCCAGGCACGACCGGCCGGCGCAGCTTCACTTTGTCCAGGCTCAGGAGCATGGGGATTTTTCCGGTGTGCTCCAGCTTGCGGGAAAGGAGCAGCCCCGAAAGTTGGGCCAGGGCTTCGACGACCAACACGCCAGGCATCACCGGGGTGCCCGGATAGTGCCCTTGGAAGAATGGTTCGTTCATCGTGACATTCTTGACGCCCAGGGCCCGCCGGTCGCCGTCCATTTCGATGACGCGATCGACCAGCAGCATCGGATAGCGGTGGGGCATGAGCCGCGTGATGCGGCGGATGTCCATGACCGGTTCGCCGAGGGCCAGCTTGGCGCGGCGCTGTGCCTGAAGCATCTGTCCTAGCCGGCGCACCAGTGCGTGATTGAGCGAATGTCCCGATTTGCAGGCCACGATGCGTCCGCGGATGGGGCAGCCCAGCAGGTAGAGATCGCCGATAAGGTCGAGCACTTTGTGGCGGACGCATTCGTTGGGAAAGCGGTATTCGGTGCCGATGGGTCCGGTCGTGTCGAGCACGAGCACGTCGCCGGGCTGGAGGTGCGTGCCGAGGCCGCGGGCGCGGAGCATTTCCGCCTCGTGTTTGGTGACGAAAGTGCGAGCCGGGGCGATTTGCAGCGGGAAATCCGGGTTGAGGGTATAGGAAAGCAGTTGCTGTTTGATCGGTTCGACGTTGCCGTAATCGAGGTCGTAGAGGATCTGAAATTCGTCGGCGTTGGGGGGTGCGGCGATCAGGGTGGCGGAACCGTCGCGCACTTCAACGGGGTCGGTAATGGTCAGGAATTGCTTGTCCGCGGGCTGGTCTACGATGCCGGCGTTTTGGAGCGTCTCGACGAACGGCAGGCAGGAGCCGTCGACACCGGGCACTTCGCCGCCATCGATCTCGATTTCGACATTGTCGATACCGAGTCCGGCGACGGCGGCCATACAGTGTTCGATGGTTTCGATGGCATCCGCGCCACTTTTGATGGCGGTGCGGCGGGTGCGCTTGGTCACGTGCTGCACCAAGGCCGGGATGCGTACCGGCCGGGCCAGATCCGTACGCACGAAGACGACCCCATGCCCTACGGGAGCGGGTTTGAATTTCAGGGTTGTCTGGGCACCCGTAAACAGACCGCGTCCGGAGATGGAACCCTCCCGGGCGATCGTTTTCTGGGGATGTGTGACACTCACGTGCGTGGAAGCTCCATGTGATAGCAATCGAGTCGCACATTATGCAGGAAATACTAAGGGTGGTCCACCAGCGGACGGGGCGGCGGAGGGCGATCGGACGTTCGTGGGTATGAAAAAAGCCGCGGCGGTCTCAAAGACCGCCGCGGTCGAAGGGTCAACGCATTTGCGATTACTTGGGCAGCTTATATTCGGTGTTCATCTTCTCGATGATCTTGTCGGAAATATCGAGCGATTCGTGGGCGTAGATCACCTTGCGAATCGTGATGCGGGAAAGGAGTTCTTCGGTGGTGCGAGCGCCGGCGATGTCGGCGTCATCGGTGACAAGGACGAGGGCGATGCCGTTGGCCTTGGAATACTGCTCGACGGCGGCATTGATGCGGCGATAGAGTGAAGCCGTCTTGATACGGCGTTCGAGGAGCAGTTTCTGCTGCTGGAACCGGGCAAAGGTTTCAACTTCCATGCCCTTCTTGAGCAGCCGCTCGGAAGCGTCTTTGAATTCCGGGGATTCCGCTTTGTAATCCTTCATTTCACCTTTGATTTTTTCGATGGACTCTTCGATCTTCCGCCGCTGGTCGGTCAGATCCTTGTTGAGTTGCTCGATTTCGCTGTCCCCGGCGACTTTTTCATTGAGCGCATCGAAGACGTGGACGATGTTGATGGTCGCCAGGCGCGTCGGGGGCGGTGCAGAAGTATTGTCCGCGGCAGCGATGCGCACCAGACCGGCGGTCAGCAACAGGGCGGCGGCCAGAACGATGAATGGAGTGTGGCGTGCCAGCATAGATATCTCCTCAAAATGGGGGCGGGTTTCATGCGACGCTCCTTGGAGCGTCTAGAACGGAAGCCCCAGCGAAAACGAAATAATCTGCGTCTTGTCGCCAGTCTTCTTCATGACCGGTACGGCAAAATCGATGGCCAGGGGAAGCTGGCCGAAGAACGGAATCGTCACGCGCAGGCCCGTGCCGAAATCGGCGCGAATGTCGCGGATGGTGACGTCGGACTCGACATCGCCCACGTCAACAAAGACGACGCCGCGAAGGATTTCCTCCCAGATCGGGTAGTTGACTTCACCGGTGGTGATCCACGAAAGGTCGCCGCCGATGGGATCATTGAGAGGTCCGGAGCGCGGAGAAACGCCGCGGAACTTGAAGCCGCGGAGGGAGCCGATGCCGCCGCCGTAGAAGCGTTCGTAGAAGACCGAATCGCCAAAGGCGATGACGCCGACTTCATTGCGCAGGGAGAAGATCGTCTTACGATCGAACAGATCGGAGTAGATTGGGTAGAACCAGTCGAATTTCGCGACGAACTTGGACATGGTGAGGGTGCCGCCGATCCCTCCGTACTGTTCCCACGACAGGCCGGACCGTGTACCGGTGGTCGGGAACACGCGGGAATCGGTGGTGTCCCGGGTGATGCCGGGTTTGACCGAGGTAATGAGGTGGCTGCCTTCCTGATCGAGGACCTGCTGGGCAGAGTCGTTGGCATAGTCGACGATGTTTCCGAAGCCGTCGAAGAGCGGAACATTCACATCGGTGATACGGTTGTCGTAGATGTCCTGGGGGCTGGAAATCGTGACTTGCTCAGCGCGGAAGGCCAGCGACGCCGCCCAGATATCGCCGAAGCGGCGGCCGAAGGTCACAATGTCGCCGATGCGCCGTTCGTTCCAACTCTCGCGGGAGCGCGTGAAGAAGAACGCGTCATTGCTGAAGCTGTAGGGCGTATCAAAAAGATACGGCTCCTCGAACGTGACGCGGTAGCGCTGAAATTCGGTGCCCGGCTCGAGCAGGATGCGGAAGAACTGGCCCGAGCCCTTCCAGGCCTGGCCGCGGAGGAATTCGCCCATCGAGCGGGGCGGATTGCTGATATCAAAGTTGCTCTGCTCCAGGCTGATCTGGCCCACCAGACCCGAGTTCGTCGATACGCCGGCGCCGATGAGGAACTTGCCGGTCTGTCCTTCGGCCGCTTCGACGAGCGCGTCGCGGGTGTCGGGCGAATCGCCGATGGGCGTGATCTTCACGTCCTGAAAGATGTGGACCGCCTTGAGGCGATCGACCGATTTCTTCACCAACACGCTGTCATAAGTCTGGTCGGGGTAAATGCGTACCTGCCGTCGGATCACGCGGTCCTGAATATTCGGGTTGCCGCGGACGATCACGCGTCCGACGAGATAGGGCTTGCCTTCGGTGATGTTAATGTTCAGGTCCACGACCCCGGGCACATCCGTATAGGATGGCGTGATCTCGATATTGCTGTAGATGTACCCCTCGTGCCCGTAGCGGTCTTCGACTTTTTTCTGCAAGGCGTTGATGCGGTCGCGTTCGGCGAAATCGCCGGGGTTCAGCTTGTTGTCCTGCAGCAATTCCTCGGTCTTGAAGACCTCGTTGCCGCGGACCAGCATTTTGCCGACCTTGTAGCGCGGGCCTTCGTTGATGATGAAGCGGACAACGAGATTGCGCTTGTCTTCGGAATATTCCAGCGAGTAAGCGACCCGTGCGTCGAGGAAACCGCGTTTGAGATACTGGTCGCGTATCGTCACGAGATCAGCCTGGAGCATATCGTCATCCAGGACGCCCTTGCGGAAGAACCAAAAATGCGTTTTGGTAGAGATTTTCCATTTGAGGCGGTCGGATTTGATGTTGGCGTTGCCGTTGAATTTGATCTTGTCGATGAAGCTGCGCGGGCCTTCGATGATCTTGTAATGGACGACGCCCTGCTTGAGCAGTTCCTTGTCCACGTCCACGGAGGTTTGCGCGAAGCCCTGCTTGCGGTACATATCGATGATCGTTTTGGTATCGGTTTGCAGGCCGAATGGATCGACGCCCTGGCCCGGCCGGACCACGAGGGCTTCGCGAATCTGTTCATCCTTGAATTTGCGGTTGCCGACGATTTCCACCGACTGGACAATCGGCCGCTCTTCGACCACGTATCGGACGATCACCTGGCCGTCTTCGGTCGGGATGACGTCGGCTCGGACGGTGATGAACAGGTCGGTCGAGGCGATGGTTTTCACGTCGACATCGACCAGTGAACGGGCATATGCCTGCCCGGGCTGGGCGCGAACCTGATCGGTAATCGCTTTGACCGGCGTGCGGGCGTTGCCGACAACTTCGACTTTCTTAATGATTCGGCCTTCAAGGGGGGAGGTATCCGGCGTGGCCGTTCCGCTGACGCTGGCGGCGGGCGGCGCAGACTGAGCCGGACTGGCCGCGGGAAGAGCGATCAGGAGCGAACAAGCCAGCAATGCGGGGAGGGCCCGGCGGAGCAACGAGGTGGTGTGTACCGTCGCCGCTGCGGCCTGTGCTAATGCCGGTGCCGATCGTAAGGAGCGTGGAGAGTTGTGAGCAGCCTGCATGAATTCCTCGGGCGCGAACAGGTGACAGCCACCACGGCCGGGTAGAAACTCCCGCCGGAATCTAAAATTCAAGGCCGTAGTGTAGCGGCGTCGCACGCGGCTCGCCACTGGTTGTAAAGGCCAGTGAAAACCGGGGATCATCGCCTAGATCAGGACTTCCCAGCAGTAATGCTCTGTGAAGCTGTCGTTTGTATTGGCACTTCTTGGACGCACGAGGTAATCTGCGATGAGGCACGGTCGGAAGCGGGAAGGAACGCGCTATGATTATTTCCGTGATTATTGTAATCGTCGCTATCCTCTTAATCGTCAGGAGAATTTGAGGACCTGCTAAAGGGGCCCTCTCCGAAATTTGGCTTCCCGGGCGCAAAAAACTTACTCCACATCAAGCGGATTGCTTTAAGTTGTCGATGTCGCTTTGTCTTTTCGTTGCATTTGCCAACGCAAGTCCACATCGGCAGATCACCGAGTGCCTGTTATTGAATCGGAAAGCTGTTGTGCGTGCTTTTTACCCTCAGCCGAGAGGCACCAATAGCCAGGATAATCCGATTCAAAGTACTCGGGATTCCGCTTATCCGACCATTTTAAACCACGCGAATACCTCTGGATTGCGCTACGGATACTCCCTTGCCTAGCAGGCGTTGCGAGAGAGTTTATCTTTTCGCGGTGCTGAACGCTCTTGTAGATTTTGTCGAGAGAACCCTCGTCCCCAATGTCGTGAAGTGCAAGGACAATTAAATCAACCCACCCTGATTGTTTCGCCATGTGGTACCCCTTTGGGAATCTCGCCCCTTTACAGACGGTCGTCGATATATGAGAAATCAGCGTCGAGCATTTTAGAGCTTTTCTGGACAAATCGTTACGCCTACACCCCCGGATTGTAATTTACGAACCGCGTTTGCGGGCCGAGGAATGTCAGCTTCACCGTGTCGCACGGGCCGTTGCGCTGCTTGGCGATGATCACCTGGGCCTCGTTGATCTTGTCGGGATTGGCGTCGGCCCATTCCTGGTCACCGCGGTGCATGACGGCTTCGCGGTGCAGGAGCATGACGACGTCCGCATCCTGCTCGATGCTGCCCGACTCGCGCAAATCGCTGGTTCGCGGCAGGCGTTGTTCCGATTCGCTGGCACGGTTCAACTGCGAAAGGCAGAGCACCGGTATCGCCAGTTCACGCGCCAGGGCCTTGACACCACGGGAAATCGTCGCGATTTCCTGCTGGCGGTTGTCGGACCGGCCGGGGGCTTCCATTAACTGAAGGTAGTCCAGCGCCAGGATTTCGATACCGTACTGAAGCTTCAACCGGCGAGCCTTGGTGCGCAGATCCATGAGTGTAAGGCCGGGCGTGTCGTCGATAAAAATCTTACCTTCCGAGAGCTCGCCGACGGCGTAGCCCAGGCGATCGCGATCCTGCTTGGCCAGCAAGCCGCGGCGAAGTTTGTGCGAATCGACGCCCGAGCGCGAGCAGAGCATGCGCTGGGCCAACTGCTGCTTGGACATTTCCAGCGAGAAGACGGCGCAGGGGCGTTTCAAGTCGATGCCCACGTGCTCGATGATGTTCATCGCGAAGCTCGTTTTGCCGACGCTGGGCCGGGCGGCAATGATGATCATCTCGCCCTTCTGCAGGCCGCTCGTGAGGTTGTCCAGCTCGATGAACCCGCTGGCGACGCCGGAGAGATGTTCGCCCGTCTGGCGTTCGAGCATCTCGAAGGTTTCATGCAGTACATCGGTGAGGGGAACCGCTTGATTGCTGACTTTCTGCTGGGCGATTTCGAAGATCATCGCCTCGCCGCGGTCGAGCACGGTAGCCGCCGGGTCGCCCGATTCATAGCAGTCCCGCAGGGTGCGCGTGCAGGCGGAAATCAGATTGCGGAGCATCGCCTTTTCCTTGACGATCGCCGCGTAATACTCCGCGTGGGCTGAGGTCGGCACCGCGTTGGCCAGTTCCTTGACGTAATCGAGTCCCCCCACCGCCTCCAGCAGATTCTTGGTCTTGAGCGTCGAGTGCAGAATCATCGCATCGACGGGCGTGTTGCTCGAATAGAGCTCCGACAGCACGCGGAAGATGATCTGGTTTTCTTCCTTGAAGAACATCTCGGCCGATTGGAGGAACATGCAGACCGGGCCGATGGCTTGCGGATCGATGATCATCGATCCCAGCACGCCGGCCTCGGCGGCCAGATCGTGCGGCGGAACACGGTCGATCAGGGCGGCGGGGTCATGGCTGCCCGCGATGCCCAGGGGTTTGGGTCGTGCGGTGGTCGGTGGCGGAGAGAAAGCGGTCATAAGCGTCCCTGCTCGGGGTGATAGGCTTATCGTAATAATCATCGGCGAGGTCATCGCCAACTCGGTAGTGTAACAAGAGCGTCGCGGCGATGCTCGGGGAGCGGCGTCAACAGCTTGCTAACATGTTTTCCCCAAGAAGTACGGGAATATGAAAATGATATCTTGACAAATATTGGCAACAATTGGCATACTTGGGACATACTTCGGCCTTAAACGAGGTGCGCCATGAAACCCATGAGTACTATGAATATCTCGCTCCCCGAGAACATGCGGGACTTTGTTGAAACCGAAGTTCGCACGGGTGGTTTCAGCACAGCCAGCGAATATTTCCGTTCCCTCATTCGCGCCGCCGCCCGCAAGAAAGATGAAGAGCATCTTGAAGCCTTAATGATGGAAGGCATTAACAGCGGACCTCCCGAACCGTGGACTAAGGAAGATATAAAGCGAATCCGCGAGGAAGGGCGCAAGATTATCGAACAGCGACGACAAATCAACAGGAGATCAAATGGCACGCACCATCATCCGTAGCCCGCGCTCCGTTCTGGATATTTTAGAAGTTTACGGGTTCATTGGCGAAGATAGCGTCGACGCCGCTGATCGATTCCTGGATGCTCTAGATAAAGCGCTGGAACTCCTTGCAGCACAACCGAAGCTTGGCCAGGAACATCCCGTTCGGCACCGTGACCTCAGGGGCCTGCGGCACTGGCCCATCACCGGATTCGAAAACTACCTCATTTTCTATCTGCCCCTCTCCGATGGTATTGAACTCGTCAGGGTTCTACACGGGATGCGCGACGTACGTTCAATACTGATGGAGTAACTCCCTTCTCGTCACGTTATCCGATCATTCCCTCCTATATTTTAAGCCTCAAACCACACGCGACAGCCTTCTCCACCGTTACGAATTCGGGTATCTTTCCGGAGTTAGCAGACCCCTACCCCGGAGCACGTCCCGATGAAAAAACTCCTCGTCGCCAATCGCAGCGAAATTGCCATCCGCGTGATGCGCGCCGCCACTGAGTTGGGCCTGCGCACCGTGGCCATCTATTCGCACGAAGACCGCTACTCGCTCCATCGCTTCAAGGCCGATGAGAGCTACCAGGTCGGCGGTGCGGACGCCCCGGTCAAGAATTACCTGAACATTGACGCCATCATCCAGATCGCCAAGGAAATCGGCGTCGATTACATCCACCCCGGCTATGGATTTCTCTCGGAAAACGCCGATTTCGCAGAAGCGTGCACTCAGGCGGGCATCACATTCGTCGGCCCCACGCCCAGGATGCTCCGCAGCTTCGGCGACAAAACCGCCGCCCGTAAAATCGCCGAGGCAGCCGGCGTCCCCATCATCCCCGGCACGGAAGAATCGGTTTCCGACTGGAAGGATGTGCAGCGGCACGCCAAGCGCATCGGCTTCCCGCTGATCATCAAGGCCGCCCATGGCGGCGGCGGCCGCGGCATGCGCGTCGTCAAAGCCCTCGATGAACTCGAAGAAAAACTGGCCGAGGCCTCCCGTGAGGCCGGCGCGGCCTTCGGCAAGGGCGAAGTGTTTCTCGAACGCTATATTCAGCGGGCCAAACACATCGAAGTGCAGCTACTGGGCGACGCCCACGGCAATCTCATCCATCTCTTCGAACGCGATTGCACGGTGCAGCGCCGCCACCAAAAGGTCGTCGAACTTGCCCCGGCAGTCAGCCTTCCGCTGGAAGTGCGTGGGAAGATTTGCGAGGCCGCACTCCAGATCGGCCGGGCGGTTCATTACCGCAACGCGGGCACGGTCGAATTCCTCGTCGACGCCGACACGCATGAATTTTACTTTATCGAGGTCAACCCGCGCATCCAGGTTGAGCATACCGTCACGGAACTCATCACCGGGATCGACCTGGTCAAATCGCAGATTCGCATCGCCATGGGGCATAACCTGCACGAAGCGCCGATCAATCTTCCGCGTCAGGAAGACATCACGTTCCGCGGCGTGGCCCTGCAAAGCCGCATTACTTCGGAAGATGCCGCGGCCAACTTCACCCCCGACTACGGCCGCATCACCAGTTACCGCTCGCCTGCCGGGTACGGCGTTCGGCTCGACGGCGGCACCGCGTATTCCGGCGCGGTGATTACCCCGCATTTCGATTCACTGCTGGTCAAGCTTACCTGCTTTGGCTCCACGCTCGATGAAGTGACGGCCCGCACCCAGCGAGCCCTGGCCGAATTCCGCATCCGCGGCGTCAAGACCAACATCCCCTTCCTGCAGAATCTCATTTCGCATCCCGATTTCCTCAGCGGCAACGTCACCACGACCTTCATCGACACCACACCTGCCCTGTTCAAATTCCCGCAGCGCAAGGATCGCGCGACAAAGGTCCTCACGTACCTGGGTGATGTCATCGTCAACGGCCGCCCGGAAATCAAGAAGCTTCCCGATGTCTCCGTCATGACGCCCCCGCGTCCGCTCGTCTACGATCACCAGGCAGCGCTTCCCAAGGGCACGCGGGACTGGCTGCATTCGCTGGGCACGAAGCAATTCGCCGACTGGGTTCACAAACAGAAACAGCTTCTCATCACCGATACCACGATGCGTGATGCCCACCAATCGCTGCTGGCCACGCGCGTTCGCACGCACGATCTGATCGGTTGCGCCCCCTTCATCGCACACAAACTCCCGCAGCTCTTCAGCATTGAAATGTGGGGCGGCGCCACCTTCGATACCACGCTGCGGTTCCTGCAGGAAGATCCCTGGGAACGCCTTTCGCGCCTTCGCAAGCTCATCCCCAACGTGCTCTTTCAGATGCTCCTGCGCGCCTCCAACGCGGTGGGTTACACGAATTATCCCGACAACGTCGTGGAGCATTTCGTCAAACTGGCTGCGGAACAAGGCATCGACGTCTTCCGCGTCTTCGATTCGCTCAACTGGACTGCCAACATGAAGGTCGCCATCGAAGCGGTCCTCGAGACCGATGCCCTGTGCGAAGCCGCCATCTGCTACACCGGTGACATCCTCGACCCGAAGCGCGACAAATACTCGCTGACCTACTACGTGAAAATGGCCAAGGAACTGGAGAAGATGGGCGCTCACATGCTGGCCATCAAGGATATGGCCGGACTGTGCCGACCGTTTGCGGCGCGCAAACTGGTCAAGGCCCTGCGCGACGAAATCGGTTTGCCCATCCACTTCCACACGCACGACACCGCGGGCGTTCAGGCGGGGGCGTACCTCATGGCCGCGGAAGCCGGGGTCAATATCGTCGATTGTGCCGCGTCGTCCATGAGCGGCATGACCAGTCAGCCCAACATGAATGCCGTCGTGGCCGCTCTGAAGAACACGCCGCGCGATACCGGCCTTTCCGATGAAGCCGTCGGCGACTACTCCGACTATTGGGAAGCCGTCCGCCGCTATTACGCACCGTTCGAAGAGGGCATGCTGGCCCCGACCGCATCGGTGTATCAGCACGAAATGCCTGGCGGACAGTTCACCAACCTGCGCGTGCAGTCCAAATCCCTCGGCCTCGAAGCCCGCTGGAACGAAGTGGCGCACATGTATGCTGCGGTCAACCAGATGTTCGGCGACATCGTCAAGGTCACGCCGTCCTCCAAAGTCGTCGGCGACATGGCCCTGTTCATGGTCACCAACAATTTGAAACCCGCGGACGTGCTCGACCCCACGCGCCACCTGGCGTACCCCAAATCGGTCGTCGAATTTTTCCGCGGCGATATCGGCCAGCCCACGGGCGGATTCCCGAAAGAGCTTCAGAAAATCATTCTCGGCAAGGAAAAGCCCCTCAAGGGCCGGCCCGGCGCAACGCTGCCCAAGGTCGACCTCGACAAGACCCGCGAAGACCTCGCCGCCAAACTGCATCACGAAATTTCCGATACCGACTTGGCCAGCGCCCTGATGTACCCTCAGGTCTTCCTGGAGTTTGACCGCTTCAAGAAGCCCTACGGCGATGTCAGCGTTATCCCCACGCCCGCGTTCTTCTATGGCCTCAAGCCGTACCAGGAAGTACCCGTCGAAATTGAGCCCGGCAAGACGCTGCTGGTCAAATTCCTTACCGTCGGCGATCCCGATCCCGACGGTATGGTCACCGTCTTCTTCGAACTCAACGGACAGCCGCGCGAAGTCAAAGTGCCGGACCGCAAGCACGGCGTCGTCAAAGTCGAACGCGCCAAGGCCGATCCCACAAACCTCGGCCATGTCGGCGCGCCAATGCCCGGCAAGGTTACGGCCCTGAGCGTTTCGCTGGGACAGCAGATCAGCAAGGGCGCCAAATTGCTGTCCATCGAGGCGATGAAAATGGAAACAGCCGTCTATTCGCCGCGCGATGGCAAGATCCGGAAGATCGACGTGCAGCCCGGCAATCTCGTGGCCACGGGCGATCTGCTGGTCGAAATCGAATAACGTCGAAGCCGCCGATGAACGCGAGTGAACGCCGATGAAGATTACTGACACCCAACCCACGCCCAATCCCAACGCGATGAAGATCATCATCGATGCGCCCGTTGCCGACGGCACCAAGTCCTACTTCAATGCAGGCATGGCCAAAGACGATCCCCTGGCCACTAAGCTCTTCGCCATCGAAGGCGTCAGCGGCGTCATGCTTCTGGGAACCATGGTCACCATCACCAAGCAGCGCACTGCCGACTGGGCCCCCGTCCTCGCGGGTGTACGAAAAGTCTTCGAAGCGGCATGATGCCAATCCAAAGCCCATGCCTTACATGGCATGCGGCGCGCTCGACTCTCGCCCGCATCACCATGATTCCTGACGCACATGCCTGCACAGGCGCGAACCATCCCGAGGGCATTGAAAGCACCAGACCCACGCCCCCTCATCACGGTGATCCAGAATGTACCAAAACGCATCCACGTGATGCGCTCCATCGCAAATTGGCTCAGGATGCAACCCCACCGCCCACAAGGGAGGGATATCTGTTCGCAGCTTCAACCGATCGCTGCCGTTGACCATCCGCATCCACACATGATTCTTGGCCTTGCCGATAATCGTCTTGGGATTATCTGCCGGGCATTGAATCAGGGCATGCAAATGTTTGGCACCGACGCCGATCGCCAGAACTCGAATCTGCTGAATCGCCAGACTTTCGAGGAACAGGACCGCCACCTGCCGGCGTTGGTCGGGAGAAAACTCCACTGCCGGATGTTTCATCAGTCGTTTGGATTGCTCGTGAAGAGCACGCTGGTAGTTCGACGGTGTCGGCGGATTTCTGTAATCGCCCTCAACATGTATGCGATGTTTTCGTTCGCCCCACCCACGCGCGTCGCCGCGCAACCATTGGCCGTACGGATTCGCAGTGATGTGGTACCAGTTGTTCCAAGCCATAGCTGCGAATCATACACATTGCGCCACATGCCATGTAAGGCATGGGCTTTGATAATTACTCCACCCGCCGGCATCCCACGATCATTGATGCCACCACCGCTGTCCATCCCGTCTGATGGCTGGCGCCCAATCCCTTTCCGCTGTCACCGTGAAAATACTCGTTGAACAACAGCAGGTCCTTGAAATGGGGATCGCTCGCGTAACGTGGCTCCTCTCCGTGGCACGCCCGTTGGCCCGCCGCGTCCGGCAGAAATAAGCCGATCAACCGCTTCTGCAATTCCACCGCCACCGCTCCCAATGGCACCTGCTTGCCCGACCCGCGCGGAAATTCCACCTGCAATTCGTCGCCGTAGAAATGATGGTACCGTTCCAACGCTTCGACAATCAGCAGATTCACCGGGAACCACACCGGCCCACGCCAACTTGAATTCCCTCCGAACAGCCCCGTCTGGGATTCCCCCGGCTCATAGGACAACCGCAACTCCTGACCATCCAACTGCAACACGCACGGTGCCGCACCGTGCACCTTCGAGAGCGATCGAATCCCGTGCGGCGACCAAAATTCGTTTTCATCGACGATGTACCGCAGCATCCGTTCCAACCGTTCCCGCGGCGGAATGGCCAGCAGATAATGGCCATGTGCACCGTCCTGGCGAAACGTCATATGATTCGCCAGCACCGGTTTGTTCTTCAAAAACCAGTTCATCCGCTTGGAAAATCCCGGCAGACGATCCACCTTCTCCTTCTCCAACACCTCGCACGCGATGAACGGCAGCAGCCCCACCAGCGACCGCACCCGCAGCGGCCCTTCCCACTGCGGCGACATGAGATGATCGTAATAAAATCCGTCCGCCTCATCCCACAATCCCGTCCCGCCGATGGAATTGATCGCATCAATGATCGCCACAAAATGCTCGAACAGTTTCGATGCGATGTCTTCGTAGGCCGGATCCTCCAGCGCCAGTTCGATCGCCATCGACAGCATGGTGGCGCAATAGAACGCCATCCACGCTGTGCCGTCGGCCTGGCTCAGTTCGCCGCCTCCGGGCAGCGACTTGGAGCGATCGAATAAGCCGATGTTGTCCAAGCCGAGGAATCCACCCGAAAAAATGTGTCGCCCGCGCGCATCCTTGCGATTCACCCACCAGGTAAAATTCACCAGCAGTTTCTGAAATGCCCGCGCCAGAAAAAGCCGGTCGCGCTCGCCTGCCGGCGCGGTGATTTTGTACACGCGCCAGCACGCCCACGCGTGCACCGGTGGATTCACATCATTGAAACAGAACTCGTACGCTGGAATCTGCCCGTTCGGGTGCATGTACCATTCCCGCAGCAGCACCAGCAACTGCTCTTTCGCAAACTGCGGATCGATCTTCGCCATCGGCAGCATGTGAAACGCCAGATCCCATGCGGCAAACCAGGGGAACTCCCATTTGTCGGGTACCGAGAGTACGTCCCGGTTATACACATGCATCCAATCGCTGTTCCGCCCGTGCCAGCGCTCGTCCGGCGGCTTGGGCATCTCCGGATCGCCGCCCAACCAGTCCTCAACGATGTAATGATAGAACTGCCGCGACCACAAGAGCCCGGCAAACGCCTGCCGCGCGATCGGACGCTCCGCCGGTGGAACCTGCGGCGGAATCCGGTCGGCATAGAACGCATCCGCTTCGTTCTTCCGTTGGGCAAACAGGGCATCGAACGTCGTGCCAAACACTTGCTTCGGACGTTCATCCTTCGGAAACAGCCGCAAACAAATCGTTGCCTCTCCGCCCGCGGGCACGTCCAGCGGATAGAGAAACCCCACCTTTGTGCCGACCTCCTGCGGATTCACCGCCCCCGTCTCGCCATGCACGAGATAGCGATGAAACGCGTCCTTCACGTAGGGTGAGGCATTGGCCGTTCCATAGAGCCGCGAGAAATTGGTCTCGTTATCCGTGAACAGCATCCGAGGCGCGTCAGTCGCATTATCTCCTCCGCCCTGCGCCGGAGAAATTTCCAACACGTGCCGTCCCAGTGTCGCATGAAACGTTTCCACCGCCGTGGCGGACATGCGCGTGATCGTCGGCTTGACCTCGCAACCTTCATGGCGGCAGCCCCACGACCAGCAATTGCGAAACCACAAGGTGGGCAGCACGTGAAGCTTGGCTGCCAGCGCCGCACGATTGGCCACCGTGATCCGAATCAGAATGTCGTCCGGCCCCGCCTTCGCATATTCCGTGAAAACATCGAAATACCGATCCTCATCAAACACGCCCGTATCCAGGATTTCATACTCTCCCGCCTCCCGTCCGCGCTGCTGATTCTTACTGACCAGGTCATCATAGGGAAACGCCCGCTGCGGATACTTGTACAGCGCCTTCATGTACGAATGTGTCGGCGTCGAATCCAGATAGTAATAGAGTTCCTTGACGTCCTCGCCATGATTCCCCTCCGTCCCCGACAGACCAAACAGTCGTTCCTTCAGAATCGGATCCTTGCCGTTCCACAGCGTCACCGCGAAGCACAATCGGCACTCGCGATCCGTGATCCCCATCAACCCATCCTCACCCCAGCGATATGCCCGCGACCGCGCAACATCGTGCGCCAAATATCCCCACGCATCGCCGCTGGCCGAATAATCCTCCCGCACCGTCCCCCACTGCCGCTCCGCCAGATACGGCCCCCACCGCTTCCAGTTCTTCTTGCGCTGCGCATCCTCTACCAACCGAAGCGTTTCCGCATCGCCGGCATTTTGTGCCCTGACCTTCATGCAAGCCCCTCAACCTGATGCCGCCACTGCGACAATCATAGCGCCCACATTTGCCCCCGCCCGGCCTGCCGCGTCGTCATCGCCCTATTTTGCTTTTTTCCATCACCTCGGCAGCCACTTCTCCGCATTTAGCCGATAGAGTTTCATCAGCACTTCCACCGGCAGATCCACCCCGGCCAGCCGCACTGTGCCGTCCGCTTTCGCCGCATCGAACGTCCCACTCTTCGGATCAAATCCCTTCCCCGCATCAGGGTCGGTAATCGGCGATTCGCCACGGAAATCGGTCTCCCACAGCTTCTGATGCACCCAGTAGCGCGACGCGTAGTGATCCCAATCATACTTATCGCCCACCACCAGGTCTGATCCGAACACGATCCGGTCCTGGTATCCCACGATGAAATCCCGCACCGCTTCCACTGATTGCTCCGCCACAGCCCGCACAATCCACTTCGTCGCGCTCGTATCGATCACATAATTTGGAAACTTCTCCAGCCGGCGAGCCAGGCCATCGAGGTCCTCCAACGAACCTCCCATGTGCGCCCCCAGGTGCACGCGGTCGCCAAACAATTCCACCAGCGGCAGCGCCAGTTCAAACTGCTCCGCAAACGTGCCCATCACCCCATCCGCATACGGTCCCTTGCCGTAAAACCACGCCTTCGGGTCGCCGATGTGCGTCATCAAGTGATACCCGAGCGCATGGGCATGCTTGGCCACCCGCTGAATCATCGGATGCGCTGCCGCCATACCCCATCGCTTTTTCGTGCCCGGCGCCTGGTGAAATTTGATCAGGCGTGCCCCCAGTTCCCAAAACGCATCCAGCCGCCGCAGCCAGTCGGTGATATATTCTTCCGTCGCGGCCGCATTCTTCCAGGCCGGCACCGCGATGAAATGAAACTTCCCCGGCCATCGCTCCTTCACCGCCGCCGCATGCTCCAACCCGCACATCGTCCAGATTTCGCTGATTCCGTACGCGCTGGCCGCATCGACGAACGTCGCCGTCTGCGCCGGATCTCCCGTGTGCGTATGGGCATCAATAATCCCCCCCGGCACGATCACCTTGCGCGCCGGCACCGCGCGATAATCCACGCCCATCCGATTATGCGGCACCACTGGAACTTCTGCACTCATACATCACTCACTTCCATAGACAACCATTGATATTGTAGAACGCCCCTCCCCCTTTCGCATCGGCGGTGCAAAAACAATTGTGCCGGCTTTCACTGATGGGCTATTCGTCTCTCCAACCCCAATGGATTATTGATGGCAATCGATAGAGCATTTCTTCCAATCTTCTGCAACCGTGGCATTCCTGCAGGCGCGTTATTGCACCATCCCACCGGCGGTCTGGGTTGAGATGTCCCGAATCTGCAGAGGCTTTTATGCTTTCCAGAATTCGAACTTCACCTTATGCTCGGACGGAGGAGCGGCATAATAAACACGGCGCACACTGATGTGCGTCGGCCGGCAATGCCCCCTGGTACAGAATCACGTCTCTCTAATTCCGTAAAGCCTCGCAGACTTGGTCCGAAAGGTCACGGCATGATAAAACGCGCAACGCCCCATGGTACTTATACAAAAAATCTAATTTTCTCTCTCCGCAAGATGCTCACCCTCGTCCTGATCGCCGCCGCCATCGCCAGCATTTCTCTGGGCATCCTCACGACTCGCGCCCAGACTCTCCCGGAATCCACGCCTACGACGCAACCCCAAATACCGCCTCAGCCAGCACCTCCTCCCAAGCCCGTGGTCACCGCCGCCGACCTCACTGATGACGATGTCCTCGAATCCATGCGCAAGGGCGTTGAATACCTCTTTAACGTCCGCAAGGGCGACAACTGGGAGCCTGCGACGGGCGCGGGCGCCCACTTCCATGGCGGCACGACTGCGCTGGCACTTTATGCGCTACTCCACACCGGCCATAGCGTTCAGGACGATGATGCGCTCGGACCAAAACTGCGTTTCAACTCGGCGGATCTCGCACCCGCGGTGAAGTGGCTTTCAGAGCACGAGACCGCCGCGACCTACTCCGCCGGGCTCCAGGCCTGCGCGCTGACCCTTATCCCCAAGGGTACGGAAGCCGCAAATGCCGCCGCCGCCGCACTGGAACGCGACAAACAGTATGTCTTGATGGGCATGGGCCCAGATGGCGGCTATGCGTACATGGCTGCCGGCATAGGCGGCGCAGGCATCTCCGAACTCTGGACCAAATATATTGACGCCAAGATTGCCAATAACGCCGCGGAGGCCGCCGTTGCGCGAAAATCCATCGACGGCATGCTGAACAGCTCCCGCAACACGTTCTTCGGCCCCGACGCCATTCTCCGTTCCCTCTTCAACGACATCTCCACACGTCATTCGCAGGCCGTGAAAGATAAAAACCGCAACCTTATTGCCCGGACGGAGTTTGAAGCCCGGGAATGGAAAGTGCTGTCGGACATCTACAGCCGACTGGGGCCCAATCCGATCAACTATGAAAAGGCCGTGGCAGACGCCCGCCAGGAAGTCGCCAATGCCGAAGCCCGGATCCGCACGGCCAAAGATGCCAAGGAACTCGAACAGTTCAAAAACCAGCTTAATAACGCCAAGGCCAAACTTGCTGCCGCTGAACAATATGCCCAGAAGAAATTCCGCCCCATCGGCGATCTCTCCAATGGCCAGTACGGCACCCTCGGCGCCTGGGCCCTCATGGACTACGGCATCGAGCTCCCGGATAACTACTGGACCGTTTCCGACCGCTTCTGGCGCATCCTCCAGCATCCCGATGGGCAATGGTCCTACTCGCCGATGGATCTCACCGGCGGAAGGTCGTCCATGAACGCCGCCGGCCTCGCCTCGCTCTTCATCACTTCCGAAATGACCGACACCAAACTGCGCCTCGAATCCAAAGTCGATAGGGAAATCGACAACGCCCTCGCCTGGATGGGCAAAAACTTCCGCCCCTCCAGCGACCTCTACTTCATGTACGGCCTCGAACGCTGCGGACTGGCCAGCGGACAAAAATACTTCGGCTCCGTCGACTGGTACCGCGAAGGCGCTGCCTACATCGTCAAGTCTCAGCTCCCCGATGGCAGCTGGAAATGTCAGTGGGGTGGCGACGGCTCCTCTATCGTCGGCACATCCTATGCCCTGCTCTTTCTGGCCCGTGGACGAAACCCCGTCATCTTCAACAAACTTCAGTATGACGGCCCGTGGGACGCCCGCCCGCGCGACAACGCCAATATCACCTCCTGGCTCACCAAAAAATTTGAAAAGCCCATCAACTGGCAGATCGTCAACTTCAAGGTGGATGCCGCCAACTGGATGGATGCCCCCGTCCTCCTCATCACGGGCTCCCAAGCCCTCAATTTCACCCCCGATCAAGTCGCCAAGCTCAAAACCTACGTCAACGCCGGCGGCATCATCTTCTCCACCGCCGACGGCGATAAGAAAGAATTTACCGAATCCGTCCGCCAACTCGCCGCCCAGGTTGGCGACAACAAATATGAAATGCGCGAGCTCAAGCCCGAGCATATCCTCTTCTCCGGCGAACTCTGGACTACCATCAAAAAGCCTCCCACCATCCTCGGCCTCAGCAACGGCGTGCGCGAAATCTGGATCCATTCCACCATCGACCAGGGCGCCAGTTGGCAAGCTCACAAATTCGCCTCCAAAGAGCACTTTGAATTCCCCGCCAACCTCATGCGCTACGCCACCGGCAAAGCCCCGCCCCGCACGCGCCTACAACCTCTCACCGTTCCCGCACCTCTGACGAAGCCGACCAACGTCATCAACCTGGCTCGCATTGACTATGCCGGAAATTCCGATCCCGAACCCGGCGCCTGGCCGCGCTTGGCCCGCGTGGCGGCCAGTACTTTCAATACTGAGCTCAAGATCAAGACCGTCCCCCTCACCAAACTCGACGCCAAGGAGACGCCAATCGCCCACATCACCGGCACCACGCGCTTCGCCGTCACCCCGGAACAGGTTGCCGCGGTCAAACAATTCATCCAAGACGGCGGCACGCTCTTCGCAGATTCCGCCGGCTCCAGCCCCGATTTTACCGCTTCGCTCTTCGAACTCCTCAAAAATGTCTATCCCGACAACGCCCCGGTCCTCATCCCGCGCACTTCCACCCTCTACGACGGCTCCATCCCCGGCAGCACAAAAATTACCGAAACCGACTTCCGCAAATACTACCGTTCCAAAGTCAGAGGCGCTGACAACCACCCCCAACTCCAGGCCATCAGCGACGGCCAGCGCTTCACCATCATCTTCTCTCCCGAAGACATCACCAGCGGCCTCCTCGGCACCAACACCTGGGGTATCCTTGGCTACAGTCCGGAATCCTCCGAAGCCCTGGCCCGCAACGTCCTGCTCTACGCCACCACGACCGCACCTGCGACCGCTCCTGCTACCGCGCCCGCCACTGCCCCCGCCACTGCCCCTGCCACCTCTCAGCCCGACGCCCCAGCCGCCAAAGCCGGACCGTGAATATCCCTTTGAGCCCTCTGCACCCACCGCGGGGAAGAGCGCCCTTCACGCGAACCCGCTGTCACAGATTTTCGACTTCCGGAGTCGCCATGCGACAAGTCCCACTGATACTCGGCGGCCACTCGTACATCCGCCAGTTGGGCAGCGATCCGAAGCCCGACCCGCACGCCATTGACCAGATCGTGCGAGCGTGCATCGATCAGGGACTCGATTGCTTCGATACGACCTACCGCCCCGAACGAATCGCTTTGGGCGATTCTCTACGCAGGCTCGGCCTCGCGGCAGCCGCCAGGATCATCGCGTGGAATTTCTTTCACATGTTCGACGACGACCAGGACGTCGGCGGTCCGGACTACTATCGCCCCGAACATCTCCAACAGATCCTCGACGACGCGCATGTCCAGCAGCTCGACGGCCTTGTGGTACATCGCCTTGCTGACGAAACACTGAACGAGCGCCAGGAAGAGCTGGCCATCCAGTGGAAGAATGCCGGTCACGTCCAGCGCCTCGGGCTATGGTCTCCCGGGGAATCCATCATCCAATTTCCACGCCACAGCGAATACGACTTTGTCGTCGAGCCCTTCAACCTGACAACCGGCTCCAAGGAGCGAATCGCACTCTACAGATCCTTGGGTTTGAAAACCTATGTCTGCTCGCCCTACGTGCGCGGCTGGAAACTCGACAAAATGGTCGCGGCGGCCAGCCGCAATCCCGGCCTCTCACCCGCCGAAGCTCAAGCCAGAGTGGCCGACGGCCTGCTCCGCTACGCACTTTTCGAATCTGGTGCAGACTGTCTGATTGTTTCTATGCGGAAGGCTCAATGGATCGGCAGGAATATTGAAAGCTGCCAAAGAGGACCTCTCTCAGACGACGAAATGCGTTGGCTCAAGGCCCTGCGAACCTGATACATGCTGCCGCAGGATGCCTCGAACGGCGCCATTCTGTGCCCCATCCCATCCACAAAAACTATCGCATAAAAAAAACGGGCGGCCGATTTCTCGGCCGCCCGTTTGTGGTTCGTCGAAACTATTTTAGTCCCTGGTGTCTCGTGTCCTGGTGCTGACAAAACGCGCGATCACTTCGCCGGCTTCGCAGTCGCGCTCTTCGTAGCCTTCGCAGCGCCATGTTTCCGGAAGTACGCATCGTCCCAGGCGCCCTTGCTGCCTTTGGCCGACGGATGCTCTTTGCCGATCGCGATGACCTTCGCCTTGAACGCCTTTGCGGCGGCCTCGGTCGTCTTCTCAAATCCTTCTACCGACACCACCTGGAACAGCCCCTTGCCGACGTTATCGACCGTTACGCTGATCCCGTGACTCGCCAGAAACGCGGCATCCTTCTTCGCGAGCGCTTCATCCTTTGACGTCAGAATCGTCAGATAGAAATGACCTGCCGTGCGCTTGGCCTCGGCACTGGTCATGACCTTGCCCTTGCCGCCCGCTTCGGATTTCTCCGCGGTCGGCTTGGTCCCGGTTTTCACGGTCTTGACCATTCCGGTTTCACCCTCCATCGTCGGCACGGTCGGTCCGCCCGCCGTCGCTTCCGGAGCCGGCGCCGTCGCTGGTGGAACCACCGTTTCGCTGCTTCGCGTCGCCGGCGGCGTCAAGCCCTGCAGGGCGCCCTGCCCCGAAGTTTTGCTCGACCCCCCGCAGGCCCCCAGCATGCTCGCCACTAACAGGCCCGCACCCACCAATACCAGTCGCCGAATCATGTCCAATCCTTTCGTCCGAAAACTTTGTATGACAATCCCGCCCTTCCCCAAAACGTTTTGTTCTTTACGATTCCTTGTATATAGGCAATGTCGTCAATTCGCCCGCGGCGTGACGTGTGCATAGATGGCATCATCCCATGCGCCTTTGCGGGTTTTCTTTGCGTCCGGATGCTCCCGGCCGATCGCCACAACATTTCTGCGGAACGCTTCCGCCGCATCATTCTGCTTCGGAAAGCCCTGCACTGCAACGATCACGTATAGACGGCGTTCCTTCTTGTCGCTCGGGCGCTTCGCCAGCACCTTCACTTCGATGGAGACGCTGACGTCGTGCGCTGCCAGAAACTCCGCGTTTCGCCGCGCGAGCTCTTCCGACGCACTCGTCGAAATCACCAGGTAGACCATATCCGGCGACCGCGACACTTCACCCGCACCATACACGCGGGCTCGTTCATTGGCCGCGTCATTGGTACCCGCCCGCCCGTTGCCGAGGCGCGGGTCCAGTACCGGCACTCCTGCGCCCGCCAATCCCGAATTTCTGGTGGAGGTATCTTCAATGCGCGGCCGATTATTCCCCGGCGTCAATCCCGCCCGCGGAATGTTTGCGCTGCCCGCCGTACCTTTCTGACCGCCGCCTCTGAGCACCAACACTACGCCGAAGATTAATATCAGCAGCGTCGCGGCGACGGCCCCCAGCGCCCACAGCGGCAGATGCGAAACCTTCAATTTCTGCTGGGCCACCCAGTTCCGCCGTGCAATCGTCGACCGATCCATCGTCTGCGGCGCAAAAACCCCCGGCGGCATACGCCGTACCGCCGTCGGGGCCGGCGCTGCAGAGGAGGGTTCTTTCTGCACCGGATTCTCGACCGGCGCTGCCGGCATTGGCGGCGCAAACGAGGGCGATTCTGAGGGGGATTCCGGCACCGCCGCCACCGCCGCGGCCGCCGTCACTTCCGGCACTTCGTCTTTGTGATCACTCTCGGCTGCGATCTCCCCCTGGTTCTCTGCCGGAGGCCGAATCGTCGGCGACGCCTCCGGATTCGCAAACGGGTCAAACAGCCTATGCTGCACAACTTCCACAGCCGCCGCCTTCGGGAGTATTGCCTCAGCCTCAGGTGGCTTTTCATCCAAAATGGGGCCTGTTGCGGCAGAGGGCTCGCCTACCGAATCCGCATTACCCCCCTCGGAAGTCCCCTCCGCCACCGTCTGTACCTCTACCGGTGGATTAGTCTTGCTCGACCACCACGTCGGGATCTTCAATTGACCGGCATTTTTCGGAACTTTCAGCGTGCTTTTATCGATCAGCTCAAATAACGCCGCTGCGTCCTTGCTCTTATTCGTGGCCATTTACGCGCTCCGCGTCCTTCATTGGGCTTCCGGCATCCTGCCGCTCCCGAAATCTTCCTATGCATCCCACTCTATCCATCTTCGACACCCTGCACAACTTAGGATCAATCTTTCATCGCGGGCTTGGCGGGCATAATTTCGGGCGTTTTTCAACCCGCACCGTGTTCCCCCCGTTTATCTGCCTATACTCATCATAATGAGGCGGTGTGGGAGGTCGCTCATGTTTGCCACAAATCCTACCGACGCCCTCGTGGCCGGTGCCGGTCCCGTCGGGCTTACTGCCGCACTTACACTGGCTCAGCGCGGCCTTTCCATTGAACTGTTGGATGAGGAACCGCGCCCCGCGGCGCAAAGCTACGCGCTGGCGCTTCATCCCGGCTCATTGGAAATTCTCGATCATATCCACCTCCTCGGCGACGTCCTGCGCTGCGGACACCCCGTCCGCCGCATCGCCTTCTATAACAGCACCGGCCGCGTCGGCGAACTCTCTCTGGATCAGTTCAGCGCCGATTACCCCTCGGTTGTCGTCATCGGGCAGGACACCCTCGAACGCCTCCTCGTCGAAAAGCTCCGTCACCTCGGCACGCAAGTGCTATGGAACCACCGGCTCTCCGCCATCGATCAGCATGAGCAGAATGTCACGACCGCCGTCGATGAACTGGACGTGTCCGGCGGCGGTTACGCCACCTATACCACCGACTGGGCCATCGAACGTTCATTCTGTCATGACACTTCCTACGTCATCGGCGCCGACGGCCACAATTCCTGCTTGCGCCGCGCGCTGGGCATCGACAACCCCGAAGTCGCCCCGCCGCAGCTTTACGCCATCTTCGAATTTGCCACCGGCGAAAACCTTGACGACGAAGTGCGCATCATCCTCGGCGACGACTTCACCGATGTGATCTGGCCCTTGGGCGAAAACCGCTGCCGCTGGAGCTTCCAGCTTCACGATAATCAGTGGGGCGATGACTCCCGCAACAAGCAACGCCTCGCCGTCTTCATCGGCGGATCGGCCTACCCGCACTTGACGCTCGACGACCTCCGCAAACTCTCCCACGATCGGGCCCCATGGTTTGACGGCTGGATCGGCGAACTCCGCTGGGCCGTCATGGTCCGCTTCGAACAACGCCTCGCCGAACGTTTCGGAACCGGCCGCTGCTGGCTGGCCGGCGATGCCGCGCACCTTGCCGCACCGGTCGGGGTGCAAAGCATGAACGTTGGCCTGTCCGAGGCCCACGAGCTGGCCACACGCATTGCCCATGCCATCCGCGATCGCCGACCGCCCGCTGTGCTTGATGGCTACAACACCGAGCGCCTCAGCCAGTGGCGAAAACTCCTCTGTCTCGACGGAAACCCCGTCGCCCTCGATTCGGCCCCCGACTGGGTCCGCGGTCACGAACGCCAGATCCTCTCGGCCCTGCCCGCCTCCGGCCAACTTCTCTCGCGCATGCTCCTCGAACTCGGCATCGCCGAGCAATCCATGCAACCGGTGTAATCAAAGATCGACCCGGTGACGCGCGCCAACCTACAACTGAATCCCCGGCAGCGTCACCTTCTCCCACGGCATCCCGTCGGGATACCGCTTGCGCATTTCCTCGTTGCCGTGAAGAAAATAAGCCCCCTGCACGCTGTTCGCCCGGTTTCCCACCGTGTAGTTCAACGTGTGTTTCAAGTTCGTGCAGGCTTCCGGCGCGTACTGCAGCAACGTCTTGCACAGTGCCCAGTCGCGTTCCTCGCCACCGGGACCCGGTTGCGTCGGGCCAAACCAGACCGATGCAAATCCCACCGCCAATTCCAGCGTCAGCAGATAACAACTCGTGTCCACCAGCGCCGCCTCAGGGTTGCTGAAGACACCGTGCAGGTTCCCCAAGCTTTCGCACAGGTCATTGGCAATGAACGCGCCGTCCTTATCGACGATCTTCCGCAACGAAAACGCCCACCGCGCATTGGCCGTCCGGAGGGCCGACACCAGGCTCTCCACGTGGTCCGCATCGTACCAATTGTCTTCATCCAGAAAGGCCACGAATTCGGAATTGGCCAGGAACGAAGCCGCCGCATAAATCCTGTGTCCGCACCAGCCGTTCTTGCCCGTGGCCTGTGGTAATTGGATCACCTGCGGCGGTTTGCTTCCCGCGGGTAACTGCGCCAGCACCGCCGCAACTTTCTCCTGATGTTCCGGTCCGTCCACCACAACGAGATGTTCTACCTGCCGATAGCTCTGCGCCTGGACCGATTTGAGGCAGCGCAGCAGATCGCGATGTCCCGTGGTCGCGGTGACGACCGTTACGTAATCAGACTTGAACATGCGCCGCCCAATGCCTCCGCCAATGTCCCTGAAAAGCCGGAGCGAGTTTACCACATCGCCGCCGTTTTGAGACACAGCCCGGCAAAGCCGAACCATCAAACGCAAATTTGCGGATATGATGGTGATTTGCCCGGTTCTGCTGCGTTCGGAGTGAGTGTCATGAATCCCCGCCGCCCGTCGAATGCCACCCGCGTGCTTCTCGTCCCCTGTGAAAAAATTCGGGTGGATACGACTGCGGTCATCAGATCGCTGTCAGTTAATCCCATCGGCATCAACATCAACTATCTGCGGGACAAGAACTGTAATCGCCCGACGGGCACGCCGCGCATCCAGTCCGTCCTGAAAAAGATGAACGTCGGCTGGCTCCGTTATCCCGGCGGCGAAAAGTCGGATTTCCACTTTTTCGCCAAGCCTCCCTACACCCGCGCCGATCCACAAGTCTTCGGGCCCTATCTCGATTACGTGAAGGGCCGAGACCTTCTGAACTTCGATCAATACATGCGCTACGTTCGTGCAATCGGCGCGCATCCGTTCGTCGTCGTCGCTTACGATTCCTTGGCACGCACCGGAAAAACCAAAGAAGAATTCCTCGCCCATGCCGTGGCGTGGGTCCGCTACGCCAACATCACCAGGAAGTACGGCATCATGCACTGGGAAATCGGCAACGAAAATTGGCATAACAAGACCGGCACCGCGCAGGAGATCGGGCAGGTCGCCCGCGAGTTCTCCCGCGCCATGAAAGCCGTGGATCCGCGGATCAGAACCGGATGCAGCGGGATTCACGTCGATTGGTTTAAGACCCTCCTCGAAATCGCCGGGCCGGATTTGGATTTCGTGACGGTGAGCAACTACGTCGGTTGGCCGGAAGGTTTCGCACGCTATGCCGACCCCGCTGCGCAAGGCACCGAGCTGGACAATATGGTGCGCGAGGCCGCCGCGGCCATTGCCCAATCGCCGCATCGCAACCGCATCCAGGTCGTCGCCTCGGAGTTCAATGCGGTCGATTTCACAAAAGGGTGGCCATGGAAAAACGACCTGGGCCACGCGATCGTCACCTTCGACATGGCCGGCGAATTCCTCTGCAACGATCGCGTTCTCGCAGCCATGCTCTGGAACACGCGCTGGGTCGAAGACCATAAGCCCGTCACGATGTGGTATGCGTTGGGCAGGAAGAACGAAATCCTGCCGGCGGGCCGTCCACTCGCCATCTGGGGAGAGTTTTTAAAGCAGAAGATGGTCAAGACATCGGGGCCGGCGGGCGTGCGTACCTACGCCTCTTTCGACCCCAAACGTAAAACACTGACGGTGTTCATCATCAACAGAACCCCGGCCAAGAAAGAAGTGCATATCGAAGTCAACCTGAAGGGCGAATTGAAGACACACGCCGTCTATTCCTTTGCGGGAAAAAATCCGCAAGACATGCACCCGACTTGGAAAAAATTGCCGAAGGCAAAATGGTCCGGCGTCGCACCCGATACCGTCAGACTTCCGCCGACATCTATCACCGTGGTGGATATGCGCTGCAAACGGTAATTGGCCAGCGGCACGATACGGGTTCGCAGCGTCCGTCTTCCCGAAATTCCGTGATCGGCATGCAGGGAAAATTTCGGACAAATTTCGTAACCCATTGTGCCCCCGGGCGTTGGGACCTGTGATATAGGGCGGAAGGCGAACTCGCGGCGACAAAATTGGCCTTCGATGGAAGAAAACCCAGCCTTGGCGCAACTAAGGATGTAAGGCGTGGTCAAGATTGGCCAACAAGACTCAACCAACGACTCTGCGTCTGGACAGGATACGGACGCAGCACTCGTTGATCGCGCCCAAGAAGGCGACACCGCTGCTTTTCACACCCTGGTGGATCGGCACGCCCCAAGCCTGTACCGGCTGGCCTATACGCTGGTCGGCAATGCCGTCGATGCCGAAGACGTGCTGCAAGAAACCTTTGCCGGGGCTTTTCGTGCCCTGGTGCACTTTGAAAAACGTGCGGCCGTGCGAACCTGGCTGGGTCAGATTCTCGTCCGCCAGGCGGCTGAACTGCGACGCCGCCGCGCAGTCCGGCGCACGGTTTCCACGAGCGATGCCGCCGTTGCGGCCCCCCTGGCGGTGCCCGGCCATGCCGAAGAGGTCGACACCCGTGAAGATCTGATGGGCGCGTTGGAACAGTTATCGTTGGAGCATCGAACGGTGATCATCATGCGGGAACTTGAGGGACTGCCTTACGAAGAGATCGCGGCCACGCTGGCCGTGCCTCGCGGCACCGTCGAATCGCGCTTGTACCGGGCCCGGCAGGAATTGCGGAATTTGCTCAAGGGGTACAAAAATGACGCCTGAAGGCCTGAACGCGAGCAATTGCCGCTTCACGGCGCGAATCAGCCCCTTCCATGATGGCGAAGTGGCGGCGTCTGAGCGCCAGCAGATCTCCGCACATCTGCAGGAATGCGCGATATGCCGGGATGAACTGGCACATCTCCAAAAACTCTCCGATCGTTTCACGCAAATCTCCCCCCCCGCCATCACGCCGCAAGCGCTGCGCCGCGTGCATAACGCCGTCGATGCACAGCGCGATCGCAGTCTGGGCCGCGTGGCGCGGGCGTTCGTCGCGGTGGCGGCATCTCTGTTTATCGTCACCGCGCTGTGGGTGGCACAGACGAGTTCCGCCGCGCCGGAAAGCCTCGTGCCCTGGGAAACCCACGCCGTCGATCCACAGAGCACAACGTCGGCAAACAACAATCCTGAAGTGGCGATCGCGCAGTGGATGGTGCAGGATCTTTCCGGGAGCAACGCTCATGAATAGAAAAATTATCGCCTGGGGAATCATCGCGTTCTTGCTGGCACTTGGGGCAGGCACCCTCCTGGGACTGGGTTGGAGCCGGGCGGGTTTGCATCGCGACCGCCATTCCTGGCTGGCCGACGAATTGCACCTCTCACCGCAGCAGCAGGAACAAATGAAGACCATCTGGTCGCAGGGAATGCCGCGGGCCGATTTCTCCGATCGACGGCGGGCTATGCAAACCGAACGCGATGCCGCCATCGCCCTGCTGATTCCCGCCGAACAGAAGGCCGCCTATGAAAAAATCATCGCCGATTACAACGCTCAAAAGGAAGCCCTCGACCGCCAGCGCAGCAAGGCGTTTCAGGAAATGATCGATCGCACCAAGCAGATACTGACCGATACCCAGCGCACCAAATACGAGGAAATGCTGAAACGGGATGAGCATCGGCATGGTCCTCCCGGCGGCCCGCCGAGCCCGGCATCACAGCCCGCTTCCGGCCCGGCCAAAGAATAAAACAAAAGGTTCTTTTCCCTGTGGAAAATCCAATGTCCTCTTTTCAGGAGCGTCAAATGAAGGCAATGAGTTTCTGGTTCGCGTGTGCAACGCTGGTCCTCGGGGTCGTGTTAGCCATTCCCACTTCGGCGCAACAGGCGCCCACGACTGGACCGGCCGCCAACGGCGGTCGCGGCGACTTCCGCGCACGCATGGAAACGTTCATGAAAGAACAACTCGGCGCAACCGACGATGAATGGAAGGCCATCCAGCCCAAGCTGGAAAAGGTCCTCACCGCCCAGCGCGATATGCGCGGCGGCATGATGGGCCGCCGCAACGGTGGTGGACGCAATAATGCTGATGCCCCGGCCCCACAGGAAAATTCCTCCCCGGTAGCGACGGCCACCAAGGATCTCCACGACACGCTCGACAACAAAGATGCCACTCCCGCGGAAATCAAGGCCAAGCTCACCGCCCTGCGCGACGCCCGCGCCAAGGCCGCTGATGCCCTCAAGGCCGCACAGAAAGACCTCACCGAAATCCTCACCGCGCGCCAGGAAGCCGTCCTGGTCGGCATGAGCATTCTGGAATAGCTCCTCGTGCCGGGCCCGTTCGCAATCCCGCGCGAACGGCGCCCGGCGGTTTTTGCACCGGCTGTTCCTTGTTGGGCCGTACACATGCTCGATATCGTTGAAACGCTTCTCCATGAAGGCCTGTTGACCGAAGTCACCGCGCGACGCGTCCGCGATCTCTCATCGCACGGCACGCCGCTGGAAGACGCCTTGCGCCAGGCCGACGGCCTTTCCGAAGAACGCCTGTTGCGCAGCCTCGGCGCCGCGCTCGATCTTCCCTATGTCGATCTGGAAACCGTCACCCCCCCCAAAGAACTTCTCGCCGCTTTCCCGGCCCGCATTCTGCTCGAACGCCAGCTCGTGCCTCTGGAAGATCGCGGGCACTTCATCACCGTCGCCACCAGCCACGTCTTCGATCATGCCGGCCTCGATGAACTTCGCCTGCTCACCGGTCGCGAGTGCCGCCCGGTTCTGGCCCCGGCGACGGAAATTGAGCGCTGCATCAAGCGTCTGCTCGGTATCGGCGCTGATACCCTGCAATCAATGAACAACGATGAAGTGGAAGTTGTCAACGAGGCCGCATCCGATGACGAACTCGATCTGACCAAGACGGCCGAAGATGCGTCGATCATCAAGTTCGTCAACCAGATTCTTGCCGAGGCCCTCGACTTGCGGGCCACTGACGTCCACGTCGAGCCTTTCGAAAAAGAACTTCGCGTCCGCTATCGCATCGACGGCGAACTGCAGGAAGCCAACATCCCCACCTCCGTCAAACGCTATCACGCGGCCATCGTGTCGCGCCTCAAAATCCTCAGCCATCTCGACATCGCCGAAAAACGCCTCCCGCAGGATGGCCGCATCCGCCTCAAGGTCGGCAAACGGGAAATCGACCTGCGCGTCTCGGTGATCCCCATGATCCACGGCGAGGCTGTCGTGCTTCGTATTCTCGACCGCGGTGATGCGCTCCTGGGCCTCGAACACCTCGGCATGTCGCCCCGCGATCGCCACGAGTTCGACCGCGTCCTGGATCTTCCCCACGGCATCGTGCTGGTCACCGGCCCCACCGGCAGCGGAAAAACCACCACCCTCTATGCCGCACTTTCGCGCATCAACGACGTCGAACGAAAAATTATCACCATTGAAGACCCCGTCGAATACCAATTGCGCGGCATCAACCAGATCCAGGTCGCCACCAAGGCCGGCATGACCTTCGGCGCCGGATTACGGGCCATCCTCCGCCACGACCCGGACGTCGTCCTCGTCGGCGAAATCCGTGACGGCGAAACCGCCGAAATCGCCGTGCAGGCGTCGCTCACCGGCCACCTCGTCTTTTCCACGCTCCATACCAACGACGCGCCGGGCGCTGTGACGCGCCTGATTGAAATGGGCGTCGAACCCTACCTCGTGTCGTCCTCGTTGGAAACGGTCATCGCCCAGCGCCTGGTGCGTTTGATCTGCCCCGCCTGCAAAGAAGTCGACAAGACCGCCGATGTCGCCGCGGCGCGAAACGAATTCGGCAGCGAAGCACCGGAGGTCTTCTACCGCGGCAAAGGATGCCGCCAATGCATGGGGACCGGCTTCCGCGGCCGCACCGGCGTATTTGAAATGATGCCGATCACCGAGGAACTCCGCACCATGATCCTCGAACGCCGCAGCTCCGGTGAACTGCGCCGCATCGCCGTGCAGCAAGGCATGAACAGTCTTCGCGGCGACGGCTGGCGTCTGGTCCGCGAAGGGCGCACCACCCTGCAGGAAGTGCTCCGCAACACCAAGGATGAACAGTTGACGCAACATACTCGATCGGAGGCCCGCCCCGCATGACGGTCTTCGCCTATAAAGCTCTCGGACCCGACGGCCAATCAAACGCCGGTACGCTCGCCGCCGATTCGCGCGCCGCGGCGCTGACCGAACTGGCCGCACGGGGTCTCCATCCCCTCGAACTGTCCGAAGACCGCGGCGGCGCCCAGCGCCGCGTCAAAGCCGTCGGACGCCAGGGCCGCGTCTCGCAGCGCAGCGTCGAAGCATTCACACGCGAACTGGCCAATCTCCTCTCCGGCGGCGTGCCGCTGGCGCGTGCCCTCAGCCTGCTGCAACGCGAAGCCTCCAGCCCGGCCGCACGGTTCCTCTGGGGACAAATTCACGATGAAATCGTCTCAGGAGTCTCCCTCGCCGACACCCTCGCCAAGTGGCCCGCCACCTTTTCCAGCGTCTACGTCGCGATGGTCCGCGCCGGTGAAGCGGGAGGCTTTCTCGATGTCGTCCTCCAGCAGATCTCGGAATTCCGCGCCCGCGAGCAGGATCTCAAAGGCAAGATCAAAGCCGCCATGGTCTATCCCTGTGTATTGGCGGTCCTCGCCATCGCCGTGGTCATCTTCCTGCTGACCTGGTTCATCCCGAAATTCTCTGGAATGTTTGCCGATTCCCACAAGGCCCTGCCCTGGCTGACCCAATGCGTCGTCGCCGTCAGCAAGACCGTCTCCCATGATGGCCTGTTCGTCGCCGGCGGCCTCATCATCCTGATTCTTGTAATACGCCGGGCCCTCGGCTCTGAAGCCGGCCGGCGACGCATGGAACGCACCATTCTCGCCACGCCGATGGTCGGCCAGGTTGTGGCCCACTTCGCGCTCGTCCGCTTCTGCCGCATGCTCGGCACCCTCATCGCCGCCGGCGTGCCGCTCATCAGCGCTCTGCGCACCGCCAAGGAAGCCATCGGCAATCAAACCCTCGCCGATACCGTCGTCCGCGCCATCGATGAAGTCCAGCGCGGCGTGCCCTTGTCACGCAGCCTCGCCAGTTGCGAAAGACTCTTCCCGCCCTCCGTGATCGAAATGATCGCCGTCGCCGAAGAAACCGCCCGGCTCGACAAGGAACTCACGCGCCTCTCCCTCTCGTATGAAGCGGAACTCGACCGTCGCCTGCGCATGCTCGTGGCATTGGCCGAACCCGCACTGCTGTTCCTCATGGCCGGCCTCATCGGCACCATCGTGATCGCCATGTTGCTACCCATATTCAGTTTGGATGACTTGATGCACTGATGAGCCGCACCGCTGAGGTTTTGAAAATTGTGCCCAGTTGATTCACAGGAGAAGATTCGATGTTTCGTGTTACCTCTCGCCGCCCCAAAGCTTTCACCCTCTTGGAACTCTTGTTGGTGATGTTCATTCTGACGATCCTCGCCGCGATCGTCGTTCCGAAATTCGTCGGGCGCTCCCAAAAAGCCCAGGTCACCGCCGCCCAAACCGACGTTTCCAATATCGAAGGCGCCCTCCATATCTTCGAGATGGACTGCGGCCGCTTTCCCACCGCCCAGGAAGGCCTCAGCGTTCTGCGTAAGTCGCCCGGCGATCCCAAATGGGCCGGCCCATACCTCATGCACGACGTCCCGGCCGATCCCTGGGGCCATCCCTACATCTACCGCTACCCCGGCCAGATCAACAAAGACAGCTTCGATCTCTACTCCTGTGGTCCCAGCGGCCAGGACGGTGCCGCAGACAACATCGGCAACTGGACAGCCGCGCCTTAAGACGGCCGCAATCAAACGCGATTGCATTTCCCTCACGAGCCAGGATGGATGATGACGCACGAAATGGTCAAAGCGAAAAAGAGGCTCCGGCCGCAAGTAGCGCCCGCCGGCCCCGTGCGCGGCGGTTTCACCCTTCTGGAACTGATCATGGTGCTCTTGATTCTCGCCATCGCCGTGGCGCTCGTCGCTCCGTCCATGGGCAACTTCGCGCGCAGCCACCAGAGCCTCGAAACCGCCGATCAACTCGTCACTCTCACCCGTTTCGCGCACACCCAGGCCGCATCAGAAGGCACGATCTACCGCCTGAATCTCGATCTCCGGGCCCGCCGGTTCTGGCTTTCCATCCAGGATTCCTCCGGCGATCATCCCCTGGCCACCAGCTCCGGACAGATGTTCGACTTGCCCCAGGGCGTCGACATGCAATGCGACATTGCCCCCGATCCTGCCGGCAAAGGCCGCATCGTCATCCATTTCTACCCCAACGGGCGCACCGAACCCGGCACCATTCGCCTCGCCAACGGCCGCAGCACCATCCAGGTCTCCTGCCCTTCTGCCTCCGAACCGTTTGACATCGTGCCGGAAAGGGGCGGCGCATGAAACGCGGTTTTACACTCGTCGAAGCCCTCGCACTGGTCGCCCTGGTCGCCATCGTGCTGCCCGTCGTGATGTACGGCATTTCCCTGGCCACATCCGCCGCCGGACTCGTCACCCAGCGCGATACCGCCACCCGCATCGCGTCCGACAAACTCACGGAAATGATCGTGACCAACCAATGGCAGTCGGGCGATACCGCCGGCGATGTGCAGGATTCCACACTGACGTATCACTGGGCTTTTCACGTGCAACCCTGGACCGCCCCGACGGCTAACACCATCTTCAGCGGCACAGCGCAAAATAATGGCTCGTCCGATCAGACCGGCGGCGCCAATCAATCCGGTCAGTCCAACCAAAACAACCTCAGCAGTCTCGTGCAACTCGATCTGCAGGTCTCGTGGCAGAACAAGGGCGCCCAGCGTTCCATCACCACCTCTACCCTCTACTACGAAGGCGCGGGAGGGGCGCTGCAATGAAGACTTTCACCAGACACGGTTTCACGCTCCTGGAATTGCTCATCGCCCTGGCGGTCGTTTCCATCATCATGGCCGCACTCTTCGCCGGCCTGCGCATCGTCAATCGCGCCAAGACCAACACCGAAGCCGCCGTCGCGCCGATCCAACGCATCGATATTGTCCTCTCGTTCCTGCAGCGCGATCTCGAATCGGCGCTTCCCCCCTCGGGCACCCTCGCCAGTCTCTTCCAGGGGACCGTCGGGCAGAACAACAGCGGCGATCTCCTCTTCGACGCCGCCGTCGATGCCCCACCCCAGGTCTCCATGCAAACCGACATTCGCCAAGTCGAGTATTCCGTCATTTCCGACGGCTCCGATCATCTCCTCGTCCGCAACGTCACCAGCAATCTCCTGGCCCCCGTGCAACCTGATCCCGATCAGGAAATCATCTGCCGCGGCGTGCGCAGTTTCACCGTGCAGTATTACGACGGTTCACAATGGACCGACACTTGGGATTCCACCATGCTGCAAAATGCCCTCCCCATCGCGGTGCAGATCACCCTGGACTTCGACGGGACGGGCCCGAGCGCCGCACCCCTCCACATCACGCGCCTGATTCAGTTGCCCTGCTACGCCGCGCCGCAAACCGCCTCCGGCGGAGGTGCTTCGTGAGCAATTGCCCCCAAGTCCGGCCCGCATCGCGCCGCGGCTTCGCGTTGATCGCCGCCACCTGGATCATCATCGTCATGGTCGCCATCACGCTTATCCTCGCCCATCGCATGCGCGTCGAGACCATGGCCTCGGCCAATCAAGTCGCACGCCTCCAGGCCGATGCTGTCGAACGCGGCGCGGAACAGTATGTTCTGGCTGTCGTGGACAACAGCAACGGCGCATCGCTCGGCGTCACCAGCGCGCCTGCCGCCGCCGTTCCGCTCGGCGATGGCTACTTCTGGATCCTGCACCCCGATCCCAATGACTCCGCCAACTACGCCTTCGGCATCGCTGATGAAGCCGCCAAGCTCAACCTTAATGCGGCCGGCGCCGACATGCTCATGGCGCTCTCCAGCGGCATCGACATTTCCATCGCCGATTCGATTTCGACGTGGCACAGCGCTCCCGGCACCGTCACCGCCAACGGCGCCGGTGACTCCTATTACATGGCCCTGCCCCAGCCCTATCACTGCAAGAGCGCCAATTTCGAAAGCATCGAGGAATTGCTGCTCGTCCGCGATGTCACTCCAGATCTCCTCTTCGGCGCCGATACCAACCGCGATGGGGTCATTGATCCCGGCGAAAGCGCAAGCGCGAACGTCGGGCAATCCCTCAACATCAGTCAGGATGATCCCCGCGGCATCGCCCCGTTTGTCACCGCCTGGACCGTCGAAGCTAACAGCACTTCGTCCAGCAGCCCGCGCATCAACGTCAACGATCGCAACACTTCGCAGCTAAACACCTACCTGCAACAGACCCTCTCAACCGGCCGCGCCGCTTCCATCATGACCATGGTGGCCATCGCCAACGCCACCCGAGGCACGCGGGGCCAGACCTTCAGCAACATCTTCGATTTCTACTTCCGCGCGGGCCTGGCCCCCGATGAATTCAACAAGATCGTCGACCGGCTCACGACCACCGCCCGGCCCGCAAGCGGTGCTCCTTCCACCCGCACCGGCCTCATCAACGTAAACACCGCCCCGCGCCAGGTTCTACGCTGTCTGCCCGGCTTGAACGACACCGACGCCACGTCTCTCATCACCGCCCGCAAGGCCGTGACCGACCCCACCAATACGCTGGCCTGGGTTGTCACCGCGTTGCCGCGTGAGAAACTTATCCCCATCGGCAACCTCATCACCAGCCGCTCGTATCAGTTCTCCGCCGATATCGTGGGCGTCAGCGGCGACGGCCGCGCCTACAAACGCGTACGCATCGTCGTCGATGCCCGCCAAAGCCCGCCCACCCTGCTCTATCGCAAGGATCTGACCGATCTGGGCTGGCCTCTCGATCCAGCCATCCGCAACAGTTTGCGTTCCGAAAAATCCATCGGCGCCGGGAATCAACCCGGCGCCATCCGAGGAGCTCTATGAACCTTCGTGCCTTACGGAATCTACGCCCTCTGCGGCCGACCAAATTTCTCGGCGTTGCGCTGACCGACCGCGCCTTCCTGGTTGCCGAGGTCGGCGTCGCCGCAGCGGGTCCCGAAATCCGCCGCTGTGCCGAGTTTCGTTTCCCCAAGGATCTCACGCTGGAAAATCTTCCCGCGATCGGCCGCCCATTCGCCCAGTTTCTCCGCCAGAATGATTTCACCGCCCGCCACATCGTCATCGGCCTGCCCATGAATTGGCTGCTGGTCAAAACCAAAGAGATTCCCCCCACCACGGACGCCCTGGCTGCCGATATGCTCCGCCTGCAGTCCGAAACCGAATTCTCTTCCGAGCTTTCCGAGCTCGTCTACGACTACGCCGGCCAAAGCGATCGCCAAAACGCCCGTTCCGTCCTCATCATGGCCGTGCCGCGTCAACGGCTCGACCAAATTACCGAAATGGCGCAGGCGGCCCGCCTCTCCATTCGCGCAATCATGCCCTCGATGGTCGCCCTCGGCACTGTCAGCCGGTCGCTGGTCGGAAACCGGGGTATCGTCGCCTACGTGGGCGCCGGCGTGATGGAACTCGCCGTACAAAAGGGTGCGGCGCTGCAGCGCCTCACCCATGTTGCCATCGGAACCGCTGCCCACATTGCTGCCGCAGGCGGCGCTTCTGCCGGTATGGATACGCCGGTCCGCGAAGTGGCCGCGGAACTCAAACGTACTCTTGCCAGCTTGCCGCAAAACGGCTCCGCCGCGCCGCCCAAACTGGTCTTCTGGGACAACGGCGAACTCGGCGCATCGGCGCGACAACTGATCGGCGAACTCCTCGGCCTGACTCTCGACGCCCAGCCCCTCTCGGCCCTCGGCACAATCTCCGCATCGCCGGAGGCCGCACGCTGCGTACCTGCGATCGCTCTCGGCCTGGCCGCCGTCAATCCTGCCGGCCCCGCCATCGACTTCGCACATTCACGCCTGGCCCCGCCGCGGGCAACCACCCTCCGCCGAAAAATCATCTGGGCCTCTTCCGCTGGAGCGCTCGCACTGCTGATCGTCGCCGGCGCGGCCGTCGATACCCACCTGCAGGCCTCTGAACTTCAGCGCCTGCAAAAGCAACTTTCCGAGGAATCTCCACAAATCGCACAAGCCAAGGCTTTTGAAAGCCGCTTCACCTTCGCCAAAGGCTGGTACGGCGCCGACCCCAAATTCATCAATGCCCTCGGCTATCTCACGCAGGCCTTCCCTGACGACGGCAGCGCCTGGGCCGTCAACATCGAAGTCCGCAACGACCCGAAACCCGCGCCCGCGCCACCTGCCGAGCCGCACCCCGCACCCGTCGTCATGGTGGACAATCTCAAGGTTCAGATCACCGGCAAAGCCGTCAACTGGAACACCGCGCAGCTCATCGAAGACCGCCTCCGTTCCGGCGGCAAATTCAAGAACGTCTCACTCCTCGATCAACGCGGCGCCGGCCGCAGCAGTACCGAAGTCTCATTCTCGATCAGTTTCGAGTTTCCCGGATCGGAGTTGCCTCATGGTCGTCACTAAACGCGAACGCACCTATCTTCTCGCCACCGCCGTTCTCGTGGGCGTCTTCCTGCTGAACTACGCGGTCGTTCAGCCGTTCCTGAATTACCGCGCGCAGCTCAAGACAGACCTGGCCTCCGCCCGCAAAGACGTCGACGATGCCCAGGTCCTCTTCAACCGCCAGAGCGGCCACGAGAAAGACTGGAAAGCAATGACCGGCTCCAGTTTCAAGAGTTCGCCCTCCGAAGCCGAAAGCCAGGTCCTCCACTCCGTCCGCGATTGGGCCCAGGAATCCGGCCTCGGCCTCGAATCGCTGAAGCCCGAACACTCCGTCCAGGATAAAGAATCCACCTTCCAGGATATGGGCTTCCGCGCCAGCGGCACCGGCTCGATGGCCGCGCTGGCCCGCATGCTCTGGCGGCTCGAAACCGCACAGGTTCCGCTCCACGTCAATAGCGTGCAGATCACCCCGCGCAAAGAAGCCACCGACGACCTGACCGTTCAACTCAGTATTTCCACCGTCTGCCTCAATCCCGAACCCCCAAAGGCGCCGTCCACGCCGCGCGCCGCACCGCAGGAGGATTTGCATTGATGCACTCATTTTTCTTCAAAATCGCGCTCGGCTCGTTGATCGCTTTCGCCGGTTTGGCGTTTTCGACGCCCGCCTTCGCAGCGCCGCCCAAGACCATGCCCGAAACCTACCAGATCCTCATCGATCACAGCATCTTTTCTCGCGAACCGGTGCGCCGCGCCCGTTCGCGCGATGAACGTCCCGCTGGCAGCTACCAGACGCCACGGAACGAAACTCCGATCTTTACCGGAGCGATCTACGACCAGACCGAATACACCGCCTTCCTCGAAGATCCCCAGTCCGGACGCGTCAACATCGTCCGCGTCGGACAGTCCTTGCCCCAGGGACGCGTCGAATCCATCACCCTTGATTCGCTTCAGCTCCGCACCGGCGACAACGGCGAACTGCGCCGCATCGAAGTGGGCCACACCCTCACCGGCGAATCACGCGCCTCCCGATCAGCGCCTCCGGCCGCTCCCCCATCGTCTGATACCAGCGCCAACGCCGCCACTGCCACACAACCCAATTCCGCGGCTCCTGCGCCACCCGCTGCCAGCGGAGCTGCCAGTGATATCGAACAACGAATGCGCGAACGTCGCCGTAGAGAACTCGAAGGTAAATAACTTGAACGAACTCCGGCCACGCCGGCCATTGTGAAAGGATTTCCGCCATGCACGCTTCCCGAAAACTCAGTCTGATGCTTTGCCCGCTGCTCTTCTCCGCGGCCTGGACCCGCGCCGCCATCGCGCAGTCGGTCGTCGCCGCCAGCCAACCGGCGCAGACCGCTCCGTTAATCATCATCCCGTACCCATCCGCTGCCACACAGGATGCCGCCGCCACGGCGCCCGCCACCCAACCCGATACCCAGCCGGCCGCCACTTCCACTGCACCGGCTACCATGCCTGCCACGCAGCCGGCAGTCGTGGCCGTCTATCGCCCCGGGGCGAAATTCACGCTTAATTTCAAGGACGCTTCCATCGACAGCGTTCTCGATTATCTCTCGCAGGCTGGCGGTTTCGCCGTCATCAAGGAGACTCCGATCGAAGGCCGCGTGACGGTCCTCAGCAAGCAACCCGTCTCTCCCGAAGAATCGATCACGCTGCTTAACGCCGTCCTGAAATCCAACGGCTACGCCATCACGCAAGCCGGACGCATCCTTCACGTCATCCCGCGCGACAAAGCCAAGAAGAGCAACCTTCCCGTGCATTTCGGCGCGGATGCCTCGCAAATTGCCAACACCGATGACCTGATTACCCAGGTCATCCCCGTCGCCAGCATCGACGCTACCAAACTTCGCGCCGACCTGGCCCCCATGCTCAGCCCCGATGCCGATGTGACCGCCAACGCGGGCTCCAACACCATCATCGTCACCGACACCTCCGCCAACATTCACCGCCTCGTCGAAATCGTCGCCGCCGTCGACCAGCATCACACCGCGGTCAACGACATCCGCGTCTTCAAACTCAAAAACGCCAGCGCTGCTGCGGCTGCCAAATTGATCTCCGATATCTTCAAACAGACCTCCGGCACCCAAGGCGCGGCCGGCGGTGGCGGCCCCGGCGGTCCGGGCGGCCCCGGCGGCATGTTCCGCCAGATGATGACCAACCTCCAAAGCAGTAACAACAACAGCGCGTTCGCCAGCGGCACGGTCAACGCCTCCAGCGATGACCGCACCAACACCCTCGTCGTCTCCGGACCCACCGATACGCTCAAAATCATCGACAACGTCGTCAAAGAACTCGATGCCGATCCCACCCAGACCACCACCTTCTTCATCTATAATCTGAAGAATGCCGACGCCGTCAGCCTCCAGGGCGTCCTCAACAGCTTCTTTGGCACCGGTTCCGGTTCCACCAGCGGCAGCACCAATCGCAGCAACCCCTACGCCAACGCCGCCTCCAACATGACCCTCAACAATAGTTCGTCCGGCTCCGGCTTCGGTTCGATCGGAGCCGGCTCCACCGGACGCACCAACACCGGCTTCGGCAGCACCAATACCGGTTTTGGCAACTCCGGCACATCGCGCTCCTTCGGCACGTCCGGCATCAACTCCGCCACTGCCTCGGCCAACAGCGATATGGCCGGCAAAGTCTTCGTCGTCGCCGACCCCGGCACCAATGCCCTCCTCATCACCGCCGATATGCGCTACCGGGATCGCGTCAAAGCCATGATCGATGAACTCGACCGCGCCGTCGCGCAGGTCCTCATCAAAGTCCTCATCGCTGAAGTCACCCATACCAATTCCAGCGACATCGGCGTTGAGTGGTCTGTCCTCCAGACCCGGCCCAACGGCAACGGCACCTCCGGCGGAAGCGACTTCGGCCTCGCCTCCGCCATCGCCGCCGCCACCGCTACCGGCTCCCCCAATGGCCTCGTCGTCAAAGTCATCGAAGACAACCTCTCGGCCACCCTCAAAGCGCTCGCCACCGCCGGCAAACTCGACGTCCTCTCCCGCCCGTACATTCTCGCCAGCGATAACCAGCAGGCCTCCATCATGGTTGGACAAACCGTCCCCTTCGTCACCGGCTCCGATGTCACCAGCGTCGGCACCATCATCAACTCCGTCCAGTACAAAGACATCGGCATCATTCTCAACGTCACCCCACACATCAACCCCGACGGCCTCGTCATCCTCGATGTCTATCCCGAAGTCTCTTCCCTCACCGACCAGACCGTCACCATCCAGGCCGGCGTCTCCGCTCCCGTCTTCGACAAACGCTCCGCCCTCAGCCGCGTCGGCATCAAGGATGGACAAACGATCATCATCGGCGGCCTCATGCAGGACCAACTCTCCAAGACCGTCAACAAGATCCCGCTCCTTGGCGACATCCCCTACCTCGGCGCGGTCTTCAGCCATACCACGCAAACCAAAGTCAAAACCGAATTGCTGATCTTCCTCACTCCCCACGTCGCTCTCCAACCCGGCCAGCTCAAAGACATGTCCCAGCAAGAAAAGGCTGGCACCATCCTCACGCCCAATGCCGTCGGCCCAGGCGTCTTCGATGAACACCTCCGCGGCATGGAACGTGGCAGCACCACCCAACCCTACGCGCCCCGACCCTCTGTCGTCGAACCGGCTGCGTCCCAACCGTCGAATTCTGCGCCGGTGGTTCAGCCCGCCGAACCGCCGCCCGCTCCGGAACCCCAACCTATGGAGCCTCCGACCAATGGTCCACATGAATAAACGCTATGGCCTCGATTCTGGAACGCCCCTGAGCTGCTGCGCCGCCGCGTGTTTGATCCTCCTGACGTTTCTCACTCTCGCCGGCTGCCAGTCCGCCGCCCCATCGCGCGCCGCCCATGCCGACACCCTCGCGCCGTCACCGACGGATCCCTGCGCCATGCGCCTTCACGACATCACTGGCGCTATGCTGCTCTATTACACCCTTCACCACGCCCTGCCCGACAATCTCGAACAACTGCGTCCCCTGGCCGATCTCGACGCCCCCCTCGATTTCATCTGCCCGGTTTCCCATAAGCCCTATCTCTATCAACCCATCAATCTGGCCGCCCCCGGTGCCGATCGCCGTCTCCTCGTCTACGATCCCACCCCCGTCCATCAAGGCCGCCGTTGGGCCATCCTCGCCGCCCCCGTCCGCCCCGGCCGCCAAGTCACCATGTGGGTTGACCTCCTCGACGAACCCACCCTCCAATCCCTGCGCCCAACCCCCGCCACCTCAACAACCCCATAGTCCCCCGATGTCTCGCATGCTAGATCCGCAGTGATGTCATGCTCGCACAACGCCATCACCACATTCATCCACTTAACTTGACCAACTAGATCCAATCGCTCGTTTTCGCCCCAATTCGCGTTGCGCTATTTATGCCACAATCCATCGCACCTGATAGGCGTCCAGCGTCACCATTTCCCCGCCAGCCGCCCCTTCCGCCAGCAGATCCCGCCAGCGCGTCCCCACGCCCAGCATCCCCGACGCCACACGTTGTTCCGTCCCCGTCACGTTATGCACCGCCACCACCGATTCTCCCGTCGCCTGATTTTCCCGTCGAATCCCAAACACGGCCGGCCCCAGCTCCAGCACTGTCTGATCCGCATCCGGATGCAGTGCCCCACACGCCTGTCGCGCTGCCAGCAGTCGCAAGTACTCTTCAAACACCCGTTGCCTCACATTCCCCTGCGTGCCCAATTCCGCTTCCAACTCCGCCAACCCCAACTGCTTGCGATTGATGCTTCTCGCCCGGCCCGTCCGCTTCACGCCTTCCAGATCATTTCGCGACCCCAGCAGACTGTGCACATAAATCCCCGGAATCCCGATGAAACTCAGCGGAATCGCCTGCGACAGCATGAACCGTTTTACCTGCAACTCCAGCGGCTCATCGGCCCGCGGATCGTTGACGGCATCAAAGTAATTCAGATTCAACTCGTACGGACTGACCGACCCATCGCTGTTCCGCTTGCCCGTCACGTCCCCCTGATGCGCAAAGGCCAGATCCACCAACTGCTTCCGCTGTGCCTCGCTGAGAATTCCTTCCGTCGGCCGCATGCCGATCCCATCATGCGTCGCGGTGATGTTCAAGTACGTCGCTCGATCGCTCACCTTCCGCACCTGCCGCGCCCAATCCGCCAGCACCGTGCAATCGCCATTGATGAGGCTGAACAAAATCAGCGGAGCGAGCGTGAAATTGTAAACCATCTGCGCTTCGTCGCCGGCGTTGCCGAAGTACGTGATGTTCTCTTTGTATGGGTTGTTCGTTTCGGTCAGCAGCAACATCCACAGCGCCGCCAGGTCGTACACATCGCGGAACAGCTTGATGATCTCATGCGTCTGGGGCAGATGCGCGCACGAGGTCCCCAACTGCTTCCATAAATAGGGAATCGCATCCAGTCGGATCACTGAAGCCCCGTGCGCCGCGTAGAACAGCAGCACATCGACAATTTCCACCAGCACCTTGGGATTGCGAAAATTCAAATCCAACTGGTCGCGGCTGAAGGTCGTCCACAACCACTTCGTCCCCTCCGAAGTCGGATAGTCATGCAGCAGCGGCAGATTCCGCGTCCGCAACACCGACCGCGTATCGGTATCCGGCGGCAGCGCCACAAAGAAATCCTTGTACGCCGGCTCTCCCGCAAAATACCCCTTCGCATACACCCCCGATGCCGACACGTGATTGATCACGCCATCAAACACCAATCGATAATCTTCCGCTACCGCCTCGACATTGCTCCACTCCCCCACTGCCGGATCGACGGCCCGAAAATCCGTCACCGCAAAGCCATCATCCGACGTGAACGGAAAGAACGGCAGCAGATGCACCATCGTCAATCGCTCCCCCACCGCCCGCTTCAGAAACCCATGCAACGTCTTGAGCGGCGCAACGCCCGGCTCCGCGATGGAATTCCCATAACTGATCAGCAATGTATCCCGCTGATCCCACGCACGCCGCGGCTTCTCCCCGCCGCCGGACAGCTCGGCGCCGCGTCGCGCAATGACAGTTTCCAGTTCGCGCCAAATCCCCGCGGCCTGTTCAGCCCCGTACACAAACGCCAGCCGCTGCTGGATCCGCTCCACAATCGCCTGCTTCTCAAGCATCTGCATCCTCATCTGAATTCAGCCGTGCTCATCTCTCTGCATCCGTGGCCGATTTCACGCGACCTTTTCCGGCAACCCCGAGCGCTCGGCCCGCATCATCGCGGCCAGCACCTGCACGCCGGCGACAATCTGTTCCGGCGGCAAGTCGCCGATTTTCTCGCCGCGCACCGCCCGGGCAAAGACCTCCCATTGATACGCCCCGCTCACCGGTTCCGGGCATTCCATTTCATCGGTGTGCAGCGAGCTATCCGGTTTCTTCATCACCACCTGCAGGCGCTGCTTGCCCTGGACCGGACCGACATTGCGGTAGACGGTGCCGCGCTCGAAGTTCACGGTGAGGCTGTTGCGGTAGAGCTGGCCGTCGTCGACGCAGAAGGAGGCGAAGACATTTCCGATGGCGCCGTTCTTGAAGAGGATGCTCAGCGCGGCGTTATCCGACGTCGGCCGTCCGGTGAAGATCCGCGACTGCATGACGGTCACGCTTTCCGGCAGTCCACAGATCCGGATCAAATCATTGATCAGGTAAATGCCGAGGCGGAAGATCGGCGCGACGGGGCAGCGATGGGGATCGTCATACCAGGAGCCATCCGCTTTTTCGTTGTAGCGCACCGTGACATCCGCCCGTGCCGCCACGGGCCGCCCCAAGTTCAAATGGGTTCGCCATTTTTCGAGTTGTTGCAGATCGTTAGGCAATGTCGGACTGGGCGAATTCAGATGCACGACGCGGCCCAGCTTCGCCGCCTCCTGCAGCACATCGGCGGCCGCGGCCGGATCGAGCTCGAACGGCTTGGTCGTCATCACATCCTTGCCGGCGCGGATGAGCTGGCGGATGAGTCCCGCGCGGCCGTTGGGGCCGGTATACAGGCCGATCGCGGGGATTTCGGCATTCCCGAGCAGTTCATCGATGCTGGTGTAATACGGAACGCCGTACTTGGCGGCGGCTTCCTCGGCTTTCTTGCGATCCATATCGCAGACTGCAGCCAGTTCGATGCAACTCTTGGCGGGTTCGGTTTGAAGCTGCTCGAGGATGTGGCGGCCAAAGTTGAGACCCACGATGGCGATTTTTACTCTAGACATGACTCGTTTCCTTTGTGCAAACCGGCGCGCAACCATGCCGATCCATCAGACTATGCGACTTTCCCCCTGCGCAAAAGCGCGTTCAGCAAGAAAATCGAACACTCGATGGGAGCCTCTCAGCAAAAATTGTGATAGGGCTCTGTAAAATGCTTGCTCCACTTTACTTGCGACAGCCTTGCATCACTTCTTCATGCAGCAACAGCGTACATACCTGCGCGTTTAAGGTTGCGGTATCATGCGGCGCGTTGTTCTACCCAGTGCTGAAGCTGATTGGTTTGAGCGGAGTTGGCCACGCGCATGTCTCAACATCCGACACATCACAGGGAAAACCACCGCATTGCGGTGCTGGGAGCGCTGGCCCTCGGTTTCGCATTGCTTCTGGTTTCGTGCAAAGCTGCGGTCGATCAAAGCGAACCCGCGGAACTGATCGAGAAGGGCTGGCAGAAATTCCGGCTGGATGAGCAGGGGTCGGCAGCGCATTTTTTCACATCGGCGCTGGCGAAGCTTGCCGACGCTCGGAGCAAGTCGCCGGAAACACCTACGGAGAAACGGCTGCACATTCAGGCGACGTATGGGCTGGGGATGGTGTGGAGTTTGGGCCGGCATGGCGAAGATTCGGCCAAGGCGCGTGGGCTGTTTGCGGAGGTGATCGCACTGGAGCCGAAGGGCGAGATGGCCCCTTGGGCGGCGCTGGCGATCGTGCGCGATGAACATTTGCCAGTGAAATCGACGGACCCGATTGATCGGACGGCGCTGCGTGAGAAATACCAGAAGGTGCTGACGGGTTATCCGGGGACGCCGGCGGCGGAAGAAGCGTTTGCATTCCGACAGTCGCTGTTCCTGCAGACGCTGACGACGGAAGATGCACGGACATCGCTGGCGGAGATGACGGCGTATTTGAAGGACCATCCGGACACGCGGTGTCAATCGGCTCTCTACGGGCTGATTTCACAGGCCAACCGCACACTTCACGACGATCCTGCGGCGCTGGCGGCATCGATCAAGGCGCTGGAGACCAAGGAAGTCGACCCGAGCAATCCGAACATGAACAACATTGTAGAATACTACAGCATCGGGCTTACGGCGGAATATGATGTCGGTGATTTTGCAACCGCGCGGGTCTACTTCAATAAATTCCTCGACGAATATCCGACCGATCAGCGCGCGTTCAATGTTCGTCGGGAACTGGAGCGGATGAAAATGATTGAAGCCGCCCACGGCGACACGACCGTCGCGGGTGAACTGGGGATGCGTCCGGCGGGCGGGCCGGGCGGGCTGCCGGAAGGATCGGTGCTAACAACGGCACCGGCCTCTGCTCCTGAAAGCCACAAGGGGGGACAGTGATGGCGCGAGCGGATGTGGTGGTGCAAACGGGGTTCTGGGCGGTGTTTCGGCGAAGCATTCCGCTGCTGGCGATCCTGGCGGCGTTTGTGTGGGCGTGCATCACGATTGTTGCGCGGCGGACCGAAGAAGCGCCGCCGGGCGCGATTGTTATTCGCATCGGCCATTGGCAACTCGAAGCGGGAATCCGCAGATCGTTCGATACGCTGGCGGAAGAGTTCGCGCGGGATCCGCAAGTGCGGGGCAAGTATGGCAACCGGAAAATCGTGGTCATTCAGGATGCGATTCCGGAAGGGATTTACGGCCAGTGGGCCACCAGCCAGATGATGGGGGAGACGGCACCGGACCTGGTGGAGATCGGGCAGGGGCTTCCGGGTTCCCTGTGGCTGCAGTTTCAGACGCGATATTTCCTGCCGCTGACGGACATCGCCAACGCGCCCAATCCGTTCAACAAGGTGACACCGGAGGACCATGAGGAACTGGCGGCGCGGGTGCGGGGCACGTACGCGGACGGGAGCACGGTGCCGGCGGAATCTCGGCTCACGGCGGAGCAAGGGGCGGAACGTCTGGCGTTCTACGAGGAGCTGGCGCGGGTACCGTTTCGGCTCACCTATACGGACGGGATGCGCAACGGCTACCAGGAGGAGTTGCAGGAGTACATGCGCGTGCCGTTGTCGCGCGCGACGATTCGGATGTTCTACAACAAAGATCTGCTGAAGAAGCTGACGAACCGCGATGAGCCGCCGCAGGACTTGGCGACGTTTCTACAGGTGTGCAGCGAAATCCGCAGTCACCGGACTCCGGGCGGCAGTTCGTACACGCCGATCGCCTCGTCCAATTACAACATGGCGATGTGGGGGTACGGGCTGTTTGGCTCGGCGGGATACGATGCCCTTGTGCAGGCCGATTTCAATCGCGACGGAACCGTCGGCAGTGACGAGACGTATGCGGCGTTCAGAGCGGGAAGGCTCACCTTTTATTCGCCGGCGATTAAGGCACGTTTTGATATCGCGCGGATCGTGAGCAACTATTTTCAGACGGGCTTCAACGGGCTGGGGCGCGACGACGCGGTGTTTAATTTCGCGCAGCAGAATTCGGTCTTCATGACGACCGGCACGTGGGATGCACAGAGCCTGGTGACGCTGGCGGAAGGCAAGTTCCGGATCGGCGCGATGCGCCTGCCGCAGCCGGCGCCGGATGATCCGCATTTCGGGCGGCTGAACGTCGGCCCGATTCTTGACGAAGTCGGGGGGTATGGCTTCCCATTCGGGCTGACGCGTTTTTCGAAAAATCCGGAGTGCGCGAAGGATTTTCTGCTGTTCCTGGCGAGCCGGCGCGTCAACGAGCGGATGAACCGCGACATCGGGTGGATTCCGGCGATCCGCGGGGCGGCGATGCCACGGTCCATCGAAATTTTCGCCCCGGTCAATCAGGGCATGTATTCCGGGTTCGATTTCATCGGCCTGGGCGGCGATACGAATGTGCGATTCAACCAGCTTTACGAATCGTATCTGTCGAAACCTGAGTACACGTACAAGCAGTTTGTTGCCGACTTTGAGCCGTTCTACCTGGAAAAGGGCTTGGCGGATTGGGAGAACCAGCAGCGCGATTGGCGGCGGGCGATCCTTAACAACGAGAAGTTTCTGGCGGCGGTGCGGGGGACCGCGCTGGCGGCGGGGGCGAATGCCGATGATCCTTTGTGGGTGAAGTACCGGTCGTACACGGCGGCGCACCAGATCACGCCGGAGATCGGGCGGGCGGTGCAGGAGTCGATTTTGCGGAACGGGCCGGATCGGCCGGTAGGTCCGTATGAATTTCTGGATGCGGCAAAGGAGAACATACGGCGTCAGGCTTCGGTCGGCGCGGCGGACGGAAGGGGAGGCGATAGCGCGCCATGACACCGAAAATCATTCCGCTGGGCCAGGTGCGTTATCACTGGCCGATCTATTTTTTCGTGCTACCTTCGCTGCTGGTCATCGGACTGTTTCAGTATTACCCGGCGTTCACGGGGGTGATGCATTCGTTTTTCCGGTGGAACGGCGCGGACATCAACGAGTACGAAGGCGTGGGGAATTACACGAGCTTGCTGACCTCTCGCGAATTCTGGGCGAGCTTTCGCGTGGCGCTGACGATCGGGGTCTGGAACATCGCCAAGATGGTGCCGGCGATTGCCGTGGCGGTGTGCATTCATCGGGCGCGATCGCTGCGGCTGCAGTTCTTCTACCGCATTCTGTTTGTCGCGCCGATGGTGATCCCGGGAATCATCATCATGCTGATCTGGCGGAGTTTCTTCTTTGAGGCAAACACGGGGTATCTGAATCGCGCGCTGTTTTCGACGCGGGCGTTCGATCTGCTGGTGTGGTGCGATCAGGCGTTTCATTGGGGCGGCGTGTTTGTCGATGGACGCAGGCCGGCGTGGCTGGGGGATTCAAACCTGATCCTGTTTGCGGTGATCGTGTGGGGATTCCCGTGGGTGGCATCGTTTGCCGTGCTGACGCACCTGGCAAAATTGCAGGGGATCCCGCGGGAATTATACGAAGCGGCGGACCTGGATGGGGCGTCGTGGTGGACGCGGTTCACGAAACTGGAACTGCCGATGCTGGCGGGGTCGATCAACATATTGATGGTGCTGGTGATCATTGAGACGATCAAGGATGCGGGGATGATCCTGGCGCTGGTGGGAATGGGCGGCGGGCCGGGCGGGTGCGTGACGGTGCCCGCACTATTCATGTTGCGGCAGGCGTTCATCAATCAGCAGATGGGTGCGGCCTGCGCGGTGGGCGTAGTGCTGACGCTGATCGTGATGTTCTTGAAATGGCTGATGGATGGCGTGGCGGACTGGACGGCGTTGACGCGCGGGCAGAAGCGCCGGGCGAGGGTGGTGGGGTCGGTGATCGCCGTGGCGTTGTATGGTTTCATGCTGTACAGCGACGGGGCGTGGCCGGGGTTTGTGAAGGCCTATGGCGCGACGGATTTCAGTCATTTCGGAAACGCGGTGGCGTCGCTGGCGCAGGGGCGCGGATCTTTTTTTATTTTCAACGCGGCATTGCCGACAGTCATTCTTGCGATGTTCATTCCTTGGCCGAGTCTCTTTGCCTATCTGGGGCGTATGCGCAAGACCGCGCCGAAGCTGGCCAATGCCTGGACGGTCACGCCGCGGCAGGAGCGTGCCATCGCGCGCTTTTCAGTCCGCCAGCAATCGGCCGTCCATCAATTCAAGGAACGCCTCCGTAATGTCATGCTCCGCATCACCAAACACGGGTTCATCTGGTTCATCCTGGCGTTTGCGTACCTGCCGCTCTACCTGATGGTGATCGTCAGCGTGAAGGACAACAATCAGTTTTACGAGAAGCCGGCGGTGGTGACCACGCCGCTGCATATGGAAAACTGGCAGGCGGCTGCCGACGCGGTATTGCCCTCGCTGGCTAATTCCATTTTCATCACGACGACGTCCACCGCCTTTACGCTCTTCCTGGCACTGGGGGCGGCGTACTTTTTCGCGCGGGTGCGGGTGCCCGGATCGCGATTCCTCTGGAACGCGCTGCTCATCCTGATGATGATGCCGACCATCGCCAATCTCGTGCCGCTCTTTAAACTGCTGATCAATCTGAACCTGCAAAATACGCTGTCGGCTTTGATCATCGTCGGCGCAGCGGGAGGCGAAGTTTTCGCCATCTTCGTCCTGCGCAACTTTGTTGCGGATCTGCCGCAGGATCTTTTTGAAGCCGCCGAAATCGACGGAGCCAGTCACCTGCGGCAGATGCTGACGATCGTGGCGCCACTGTCGGGACCAATCCTGGGCGTCATTGGATTGATGCATGCGGTCGGGCAGTGGAACGATTTCATTTTGCCGCTGATCTTGATGCGCGACCACTCGCGGCTGCCGGTGATGGTGCAGTTGCTGCGGATGGCGGGCGAGTACATCAAGCTGTGGGGACCACTGATGGCGGGCTATGCGCTGGCATCAATCCCGGTGATTGTCCTGTTTATCATGTGCATGCGGTTGTTCACGCGGGGCCTTACCGAAGGCGCGGTCAAAGGATGACCTTCCGATGCGATCCGCACAACCATGCGACTTATTGGATTAGTAATTCGACATGACGATTTCCAAAAAGCATAACCGTCGCGGAAAGCCTTCACGTCTCCATCGAGCGGCAGCCATGGCCGTAGTGGCGACCACGCCGACTTCATCAGTGGCCAACGCCGAGCTTCGCGTCGCAGCTGTGTCGCCGCGCGTGGGGATGGTCTTTGCGGATAACGAGAACGTGCAGATCGAGGTTCAGGTCACCGGCGCCAACGGCGCCGCGACGGTCGAATACACGATCACAGAGACTGAAGGCCCGTACAAGACACATGGCCAGATTGCCGCAGGCGCAGAAGGCACGATCCTTCCGTTAAAGCTTCCCGGCCGCGGGCATTATCAGTTGACGTTGGTCGCAACGTCCCAGGGACAAACGGCGAAATCAATCAGCACGATCGGCATCGTTTTCCCACCGGCCAAGCCGGAGGCGGCATCACCGTGGGGCGTGATGTACACGCCGCCCAATTGGTTCGGCCGAAAAGATTATGTCCAATCGGCCGAGGATTCCGCCGAAAATCTGCGGATGCTCGGTGTTTCCTGGGTCCGCTACAATTTTTACCTGGCCCGCGCCGAACCCAAGATCGCGCGGCGCGGCGGAAATCCGAACGTCACGACGAAATTCTTTCTCGAACCCATCCAACTCAAACCGCTTCGCCAAAAGGGCTTCATCATCATGGGGGAAATCTGCGGAATGCCCACCCCGCTCTCGACGCGGCCGAATGAACACGCAACCGTCCGCGATGCCGGCGAACTGCGCAACCGCGTCAAACCCAGGGACTATGCCCTGTGGGATTCACTGGTGACCAATATTGCCGCGGAATTCCGCAAGGATATCTCCGCGTGGGAAATCTGGAATGAGCCCAATCAACCTTCGTTGGGATATTGGGCGGATTCGCCGGACGAATTCCTTGAGTTCGTCGAACATACGTCCAAGGCGCTCCGTGCGGGAAACCCCCAGACCAAAGTTGTAGGCTGCGGCTTCGTCCACGTCAACGACGTCATCGATCACCAACTCCAAAGAGGCATGGCCAAGTATCTGGACGTGATCAGCGTTCATTACGTCAATGAATATCCCGAAATCCAGGCCTGGCAGGATCTCCTGAAGAAACACGATGTGGCGCTTCCCATCTGGTGCACGGAAGAGCGCGTCGAAGTACCGATGATCGCGTTTTCCCACGGTGTCGAACGAAACTTTGACTTTATGCACGTCGGACTTCCCGGGCCCCCAGGCGAAGGAGAATATCACGCCCTGTGCAACACGGATTTCACCGTGCGACCGACCGGAATCTGGTTTTCCGTCGGCGCGCATTGCATCGGTTCGGGGAAGTTCACGGAATCGGCAAAGTTGGGGAACGAAGATTACTTGGCCGCGCATTTTGCACGGGGCAAGGAAGATGTTTTCGTACTCACGCGTCTGAAGGATAAAGCGGACCTCATCAAACTCGCCCTGGACGTCCAACCGCTCAACGCCCAAAAGCCCGTCACGATCACCGACCGCATGGGCCACAGCGAAAACCTTGTACTCAAGGATGGCCGGGTTCAGATCGCCCTTGAAAACCGTCCCATGCTTTTCGTCAACGGCGCCGCCGCCGTCAGCATCATCGAACCCAAGTAATTCACGAAAGGACTCCCCATATGGCCGCCAACTATCAACGTGCCGATTTTTCACCGCTACGCGACGGTATCTACGGCGTAGCCGCCCACTGGACGACCTGGACTGCCCCCGCCTCCGGAACGCCAAGGGCATTCCCCGATGCCGTGGCGCATTTCGATGTCCCCGGATTCGTCAAAGACATCGTCGCCACGGGAGCATCTCACGCCGCGATTACGCTCAGCCACGCCCTGCAGTGGTTGCCGTGCCCCCATCCGGTGGTCGAAAAAATTCTGCCCGGCCGCACCTGCAGGCGCGACTTGGTCGGCGAGATTGCCGACGCCCTCGCCTCCGAAGGCGTCAAACTCATGCTCTACTACCATCACGATCTGGACGCTCCCGATCTCGATCCCGAATGGCGCCGTGCCACCGGAGCCGACGAACCCGGCCGCCATCGCTTCTATCAGAACCTCTGCGGCATCCTGAAATACCTCGGCGAGCAATACGGCAAACGAACGATGGCCTATTGGTTTGATGCCGGATGGGCTCTGGCCGCCGATCCCAAGTGCCCCTGGGCCGACATCACCGCAGCCGCCAAGGCGGGCAATCCCGATCGCCTGGTCACTTATAACGCCAGCATCGATTCGCTGAACTTCCTCACCGAATACCAGGACTACTTTGCGGGTGAAACGGAAGGCTTCGACTTGGTCCCCAATGGACCGGTCGGTCCCGGCGGTTTGCCCTGGCACTGCTATGGCACGTGGTATCGCGCCCGCGCCACAGCTGCGTGGGGCATCGAGGTCGGCAATGAAAATTTCCCCCGCGTTCCGCCCACGCCGGATACCGTAGTCGAATGGATCGAAAAATACCGCGCCGTCGGCGGCGCGGTGACCCTCAACGCCCTGATCCACCAGGAAGGACGACTTTATCCACCGGATATCGCAGTGATGCGTGGCGTCAAGGAACGACTGCGTTAAGATGAGTGCTTACGCATGCCTTTCGTGCGTGCAATTCCATCCGAGGAGGTGCCGATCATGCTAGGCGTTGCCATCTATGGTGAAAATGGACATCAGTGCCATGGGCATCTGCACAATCATCCGCGCGCCCGGCTGGTAGCCGCGGCACGAGTCTCTCCGGACAAACTCAAAGGCTTCGATTCCAAGGATGTCACCACCTATGACTCGCTGGACGCCCTGCTTACGGACCCGCACGTCGATCTGGTTTCGCTCTGCTCACCGTTCCGCCGCGATCAGGCGCATGATGCCATCGCCTGCCTCGATGCCGGCAAGCATGTTTATGCCGAGAAGCCCTGTGCGCTTTCGGAAGTGGAACTCGATGCCATTCTCGCCGCCGCCGCACGCAATCGTCGATCATTCCACGAAATGGCCGGCACGGCATTCAGTCAGCCGTACCTCGCGATGCGCAAAGTCGTGCAGTCCGGAGCTCTGGGCGAAATCATCCAGGTGCTCGTCCAGAAATCCTATCCCTACTTCGATGCACGCCCGCAGGATGAGGCCGTCGATGGCGGGCTGTTGATCCAGGTCGGCGTGCATGCCACGCGCATGATCGAACATCTCTGCGGGCTGCGTATCGAAACCGTACAGGCATGGGAAACCGCCCTGGGCAATCCCCAGCCGGGCCAGCTTCGCATGGCATCAGCTTTCTCCACGACGCTTTCCAATGGTGCGCTGGCCACGGCCATCGCCAACTACCTCAATCCCCAGGGCACCGGCGTCTGGGGAAATGAATCACTGACCATCTTCGGCGCCAATGGACTCGTGGAATCCCACGCCGGCGGGAAAACGACTCGCCTCGTCATCAGCAAGGAAGATCGCGGCCCCCTCGATGTCTCCGAACCCGGCCGCGATTACCTCGAATATATCCTCGATGAAATCACGCACGCCGGACCCATGCCGGTCACGCTCGAAGAGGAACTCCACCCGACGCGCGTGCTGCTGCGTGCGAAAGCGGCGGTCACACGGGTGAAATGATTGCCCGTGGAAAGCCATGCGCCGCCGGCGCCGCACACTTCTTGAGACGTCGCAGTAGCCCTCAGCGCCGCTTAGATGTATCTTAAAAGGCCTCTATTTTCTGTACCCGCATAGGAGAACACATGTCCCACAATGATATTCGCATCGGCACCCTCGCCGGCATGGATGCCGGCGCTCGTTACATCAAACAAATCCTGCCTCACGGCTTCGAGTCCTTCTCGCTGACCTGCTGGGAATATATCGGCAAGACCGATGTCGACCGCACCGCCAAAGAATGCCTCGAAGTCTGTGGCGATAAGGCCGTCATCTCGTCGATTGGCATCTTCGGCAATCCCCTGCAGAACGAACAGACCGCCAAGGACTGGGCCACCCTTATCGACAAAGCCCACCTCTTCAAGACCAACCTCGTCTGCGGTTTCGCCGGCGCCATCGAAGGCAAAGCCATGCCGGAATCCATGGCCGCCTTCAAGAAAGTCTTCACGCCGCTCGCCCAGCGCGCCAAGGACAAGGGGGTCAAAATCGCCTTCGAAAATTGTGACATGAACGGCACATGGAATGATGTCCGCTGGAACATCGCTCACTCCCCCACCGCCTGGGACATGATCTTCAATGAGATGTCCGCTTTCGATAACATCGGCCTCGAGTGGGAGCCCTGCCACCAGATGGGCTCGCTCATCGATCCGCTGCCCCAACTCCGCAGGTACCTGCCCAAGATCTTCCATGTCCATGGCAAGGACGCGTCCATTGACTGGAACCTTCTCAAGACCAGCGGACTCCGCGGCGGAAAACAATTTGTCTACCACCGCACCCCCGGCTTCGGCGATACCAACTGGACGGATGTCATCTCCATCCTGCGCCAGGCCAAGTGGACCGGCGCCATCGACATCGAAGGCTGGCACGATCCCGTCTACCGCGACGCCCTCGAAATGACCGGCCAGGTCTTCGGTCTCAATTATCTCAAGAACTGCCGCGGCGGACCGTTTGTCGCGAACCCCACGTGATCGGCGAGCTTTCTCCCCCGCCCTGTTGAATCAAGAAACAAAGCCGGCGCAATTCTCATCACTGTGAGTTGCGCCGGCTTCTTTTGTACCCAATTCAATGCTGCCGTTCTTCGCGCAGTTCCTCACGAAGCTGCTTTTTCTGTTCCGGCGTCAGGATGCCTGCAATCTTCTGGATCGCGCCTTTCACAATGGCCTTGGCCTGCTCGCGCAGTTGCGAACGATCGCCACCTTTGGCGCCTTGGAAAAGTGTCCGCAACTGCTCGCGGGCATCCTTCACGATCGCATGAATCTGCGTCTTCTGATCGGCCGTCAGATTCACCTTTTCGAGCGCTTCGCGCAATCGGCGCAGCCGCTCATGATGCTCCGCACCGCGCTGGGCGCCAGGCTGAGTCGTGGTTCCCGCCTCCGCCATCACCGGCATCGGCAGAGCAAACGCCGCCGTCCCCAAAGCCGCCGCCATCACCAACACCAGAGTCTTCGCACGAATCATGATTTTCTCCTGTCCTCACCACCGGCTCGGGCTTTCCCGGCCCGATCAACCGATGGCACGTTCAAAAAGCCACACGAAATGAGCCAAGAAAAGTTACAGACGCATATCACTGATGCGCCAAATATTGCCGCCGATAATCTTTGTGTCCCCTCGCCATGCGCCCGCCATTGCAACGTGACGTTTCGTGTGCCATGCCTTACGGGGCAGGGGCCCCGTCAGGCATGTTTCGCCAGTATAGGAAGCACGACATTAGCGTCGTCGTATCTCAAAGCAGAGTAATACTGTTACCACAATGACTCCTCCTGCCCCGAGTATCCCTCCCGACCATTGAGTCAAAGCCGTCGGATGACTACTGCTCGCGAGCATGCCTCCTGTCACGGCCATACCAAGACCCAACGTGAGTAGTACCCACCGTCTCATGACCATCTCACTCCGCCTACTCTCAACCCCTCGTCAAACGCCAGCCAGGTACCACGCCCTCGGGGTGAGCGCATTACGCTCCACATGGTAAACCCACCCCGCCGGTGTCTGTCGTGGTCCTCGTGGCATAATGAAACTTTACCCCTTGAAACAATCGCCAGCAATTACACTTTCTTCGTTCCAGATGCGCTGGGCGCACGTCACTCTAAACCCCGCCGACGCCGTCGGCGCGGGCCAATCGGCTATCGCAGATTTGGCCAAGATGCGAACTCAATCCCATGTCCATTCAGGCTTGCCACGTCGCGGTCCGCCACCCTCACCCACAATTCCGCTTTACGCCCCGTCGGCCATCGTCGCGAACCCTGCATCCGATCCACCGATGCCTCCTCCTGATCCAGCCCAATCAGCCCTTGGCCGATTGGTCTATAAGCGGTATTTTGCCTCCATGACCGCCTACACGACTCACGAAAACGATCTTGACCTGTCGGGCGATGTTGTCCACTACCTCTATGACCAGCTGGGCCGTCAGGACAGCTACACCGATTCCACCGGCATGACCCAGTTCACCTACGACCCGATCACCCAGCAGGTGGCCAGCGTGACTTCAGCCGAAGGCGTGATCCATTACGAATACAACCCGGCCACGGGTTTCCACACCCGCACCTGGACCGGCACCAATTCCGCCGCGCCGGTAAGCGACATTCGCTATTCGCCCGATGAACTCGGCCGCCTCCAGACGGTCACCGCCTACAAGCTTGGCGGACAGGACTTCTCCTCGGCGCCCTTGGTGACCACGTACACCTATACCGCCGTCGGCACGCTGGGTTCGGAAAAGCTGCCCAACGGCGTGGAGCAGAATTACAGCTACGACAGCCTCAATCGGCTCACCAACGAAACGATCGAGAAGATCGCCGGCAGTCTCACCACGCTGCTCGAGACCTTCAAGTATGGCCTGCAGAGCGATGGCAGCCGCACCTCAGCCTTGGAAGTGACCTATGACGACACCGGCACGGTCAATTCCGCCGATCTGCTCCAGTGGTCCTACGATGCGCTGGACCGGCTAACCAATGAAACCCGCAGCAGCGTGGACATTTCCACCCTCGACCACACGATGCCGACGATCACCGGCACCGAATACGCGGACACCTTCGCCATGGACCTGGTGGGCAACCGCATGAGTAAGACGCACGTCGATGCCAACAACGCCAAAGATGAGACGATCACCTCCAGCTACAACACCCGGGATCAACTCACCCAGGAAGTCTCCAGCCTCAGCGGCACCACGGTTTACACCTACGATGCCAACGGCAGCACGATCACCAAGGACAACACCTCTTCCAACACCCACGTAATCTACGGCTACGACCTGCGCAACCGCATGGTCACGGCCGACACCAATGGCGACGGCACGGTGGACGCCGCCTACCTGTACGACGATGCCGGCAACCGCGTGGCAGAACTCACACCATCCGGCAATACCTGGTTCCTCGTGGATAACAACAACCCCACCGGCTACAGCCAAGTCTTAGAGGAATCGTCTACAAAGGGCGGCGTGCCGAACCGGACGTATGAAGTCGGCAACGACATCATCGCGCAAGTTCGCAACGCGGCCATAGAGTACCTCCTCAAAGATGGCCACGGCAACACGCGGATGCTGGTCACCAATTTGGTCCAGATCCTCGAACGCTACACCTTCGATGCCTTTGGCAATGCCATCGGATTCGATGCGACTAACGCCATGACCAAGCAGCTGTTGGCCGATGGGAGATTCGACCTGCAAACCGGTCTCACCTACCAGCGGGCGCGGTATCGCCTCGATGGACGGTTCATGTCCGCGGATAGCTACAGGGGCAGCAACGCTGATCCGCTAAGTCTGCACAAATACCTCTATGCCAATGGCGATCCGATCAATGGTATCGATCCAAGCGGGCACTTTACCATCACTGAACAATCCGCTGTTGTGCTTGCGTTGGGTCTACTCATCGTGACAATATTAGCAGCTCCAAAGCTCACCAGTCGCGCAACATCTGCTCTTAGCGCAGCACTAGCAAGGGAGATATCCGCTTATATCACTTCTGGTGAAGCGGCCGTAGTCAATATTGGAATTGAGCTTCAGAGATTAGGGGAAGAAGCAATTGCTGCGGCGAGAAAGGCTATGAGTGTCTTACCTCCGCCAATACCTCCGATACTTTTTGTGCCAGAACCGATATACCCAAAGATTTATGAAAATGTGGTCGCTGGCCAAAGTTTAAATCCGGCATGGCGGATATTGCAATATAATGGCCCCGGAAATCCTCGCACAGTTGCAAATCGATTAGAGAATTTTGCTTTTAGGCCTTTAATTGTTACACCGGTTGAAATTGCTCGAGGTAACAATTCTCTCGATGAATATCCGTTTGCATCTACAACCGATGGTGGACTTGGCGCACATTTGATGGCAGTGCCTAGATGGCAAAATACGCTGCAGGGATTGCAACTCATAGCGTTTTATGGTGGTGTTTTACGATGGCGACCGCTTCAATTCCTTGTAGTGCCGGTCCCGTAAGAGAGAGGAGGTTGTAATGCAAGCGTCAGATTTCATTGGGCGATGGCAGATTTTGGATTCCGAATTAATTTTAGCTGGTGATGGTACATGGAAACTTAGACGAGGAAACGATCGACTCCCTTGGTTTTCGGCATTGAATGTAGACGAGGGCAATTGGCTCTACTCACTTCGAAATTTGGGTTTCGCCAGATGTGAGGGAGGTACCGGAGTCCGTTTCAAAGTCTTGCGAATTTCAGAAAACGCAATGTTGATCCCAGACTGTAATGGCGGCGCCATAGAGATGAAAAGAATATTGACGAACGGTGCATCATGACGGTCTAGGTCGGAAGATTCAGCAGTCGGCGCAGTACACAGGTTCGGAAGACCCGCGTTGGACCGACGACATCTATGATGTATCCGGAAACCTCACGGACGTGTATCAACCCGCGGTGGCAGACCCCCAGAACGGTAATGCAATGACGCGTCCGCATTACCAGTACACCTTCGACAAACTGGGCGAACAACTCACGCAGGTCGACGCCAAGAACCGCACCACGACATTCCTGTACGATGCGTTTGGCCGACAGTACGGACGGACGTTGCCCAGCGTGGCTAGCCAGTCGGATGCCAGCGAATCCACCACGTTTGACTCCTTGGGCCGCACCGCTACTTCTATGGATTTCAAGGGTCAGGTGACAGAGTACATCTACTCCGATGATGCCCGCGTTACCGGCACTGAGCACAATACCCTTGGCCGATTGGTCTATAAGCGGTATTTTGCCACGATGACGGCGTATACGACCCACAAGAACGATCTGGACCTGACGGGCGATTTCGTCCACTACCACTATGACCAGCTGGGCCGCCAGGACAGCTACACCGATTCCACGGGCATGACCCAATTCACCTACGATCCGATCACCCAGCAGGTGGCCAGCGTGACTTCCCCCGAAGGCGTGATCAACTACGAATACGACCCCGCCACGGGCCAACACACCCGCACGTACGGCAGCACACTCGGCGGAACGAACATCACGACGGATACCCGCTACCACTATGATGAACTCGGCCGCCTCGATACCGTCACGGCCTACAAGCTCGGTGGACAGGATTACTCCTCGGCGCCATTGGTGACTGCGTACACCTATACCGCCGTCGGCACGCTGGGTTCGGAAAAGCTCCCCAACGGCGTGGAGCAGGATTACAGCTACGACAGCATGAATGACTTAAAGGCCCACATCGTGCGCTCCAACGCCTCCGCCGTCTCCGCCACTCACGCCTCATCGCCGTACGGCCCGGCCACGCGCTCAGCATGCCGCGTAGCTTCCCCGCACCCCTCAGGCCCCCGCCCACTGCTGTTTTATAAATGCCAGCACGCTACCTGCGGTGGACGCCCCATCGGGCACGAATTTCGCCTCAACGCTGATCCGTCCGTCATACCCGGCCTTCTTGAGTACGCTGAAAAACGCGCGGTAATCGCTCCCCACCCCGTTCGACTGCCCCGGCGCCACGCGTCCCTCTTTATCCGCCAGATGCACATGCTTGATCCACGGCATCGCCGCCGCCAGATGCTCCAGCGGCTCATCTTCCAGCCACAGATGCCACGAATCGACCAGGCACTGAAAATGCGGATGGTTCACCGCCCGCACATAGTCCATCGCCTCGGCCACGGTGTTGATGATGTTGCATTCCTTCTTATTGAGATGCTCCATCACGATGATCACATCCTGCTGGGCCGCCAGCGGCGCGCTCATCGCGGCGAAACTGATGATCTGCTGCCGTGCCGCGGCACGATCGAATCCTTCCGGCACCTGCCGCGCACCACCGCTGCCGAACACGAGCGTTTTCATCCCCACCTGCCGGGCACGTTTGAGTACATTCGTCATGTAGGTCTGGAGTTTGCCAAGGTCAGCATCAGGACCAACGATCTTCAAACTTCCGGGCACCAGGCAATTGGCTGCCGGCATGGCCAGCGCCGCACCGCTCAGCTTTGCCGCGATCCCCTGCGCGGCCCACGCGTCATCGGCCTTGTCGCCCTGCAGAAGTCCCTGCACGTTGCCTTCAATGAAATCCCACCCCGCCGCCTTGAATGCCCCAGCCTCTTCAACACCTACGCATGCGCCAAACTGTGGCATATTCAAAACTCCATTGCGTTATCTGCTATTGGTCATTGCGTCATTCACCTGCGACGCGTCCCCGGACCCTTATTCCTCGCCGAATTTCCCCATGATCAGTTGCTCCAGCGCGTCGAGCGCCTTGGCCGCATCATCTCCGTCGGCCACGATCTTGAGCGGCGTACCGGCCGTCGCCGCCAGCATCATCATCTGCATGATCGACTTGCCATCCACGCACTGGTCGCCCTTGCACACCTTGATCGCAGACTGGTACTGGTTGGCGATGTCGACGAACTGCATCGCCGGCCGCGCGTGCAGTCCAAGCTTGTTCTGGATGGTTATCTGACGATCCATGAAGCAACATCTAACTCATTTGGGGGACAATGTTCCGCGTCCGCATCAGCGGGTCGCGCCGGCCTGGTCGGCTTCTTCAATCAAATCCACGATCTTCTGCTTGGTGTCCGCCTGGCGCAAAAACCGCCGAAACGTATCCTGCTGCAGATTGCGGAAAATATTTTCCATCGCCTGAAGATGCCCGTCCGGATTGTTCGGCGGCGAAAGCAGCAATACCACCGAATAGACCGGCGCCTGGTCCAACGCCGAAAAATCGACGCCTACTGAAGACCGTCCGATTGCACCCACACGCTTCTTAATCGCCGGATGTTTGACGTGTGGCACCGCCACACCCTTGCCGAAACCCGTCGAACCGTGCTTTTCGCGGTCCACGATCGCCTTGACGATCGTATCGACATCACCGGCCGCGACCGCCTTGGCCCCCGCCAGCGCCGTTACCAGTTCCCGGATCACCCCGTCCCGGTCGGTGGCTTTTACTTCACTAACAATGGCTTCCTTGACAATAAAATCTGCAAGCTTCATGGGAACCTCAGAGACTCCAGGAACTTGCGGAAAAAGCGGATCGAAAATCGATCGGGCGGCCGCAAGTATTGACACCGGTTATTCGCCGGGATGTTTTCGATTGCGGAACCGCTCCTTGTGCGAGGTGAGCTGGAGCTGCAGCTTGTGCGCCACCTGGTCGATGCAGCCGTATAAATCCTCGCCATCGCAGTGGGCGACAAACCGGTTGTTATGCTCGGCATCAACGACCATTTCCGCCCGCTTGGTCTTGGCCGCGGCGGATCCGTCAAGAATGATGTCGATTTTCTGGATGAGATCATAATACTTGATGAGTTTTCCGGCCTTTTCCTCGGCATAAGTCCGGATCGCCGGAGTAATGTCCAAGTGACGCCCACTGATTGTAATATTCACAATTAGACTCCCACGGGCATCTTACCCGCTATTGAGTTTTGTACGACTCTACCAGTTAAAGGTAGCCATGGCCCTCGGGGGCGTCAAGGCACAATGCCGCCATAGGCAATTTTGAAACTATTTAGTGCATTTTGGGTGCATTTTGAAGAAATTTGAGTGTTTTGTGGGTTCTTTTTCGACTTTTTTTGATCTGTTTTGATCTGTTTGGGTCCCAATTTGCCTAGCCGCCCACCAACTCTTCTTCTTCCACCGGCGCGTATTCCAACGTCAGCCGATACCCGCCCCATCGCCGATGATCCTTCTCCGTACGCATATTTCGCAGCACTTCGGCGGGTGATTCGCGCCTGCGCACTGCTGGTATGGCGATGATTTCCGCAATCTTCTGCGTCAGCGTTTCCCCGTCCCGAACAATCAAATCGACGACAACCTGCGACATGCCCCGAACCTCCGACCAAGAAAAGCACTGGTGACACTTCATTCATCATCACTTTTTCGGTCCAGCTTAAATGGATTTCTCAGCCTTTTTGAGCGATCTTTCCGGACATACACCTCCGCATTCACTCTCCGTTATAATCCTGCGATGCTCGAAAACCCCTTTCTTGACTGGATTCGCTCCCACACGCCGGCCCATCCGCAGGTGCCGCTGAATGTTGGCGATGACATGGCGGCGGTCGTGGTTGGGGGGCGCTGGGCTGGGGCACGGGGGTGGGCTGCGAAGTCGGGGCTTTCGGGGCTGAGTCCGCAATCGTTGGTCCTGCTGAAAATCGATCAGGCGCTGGATCAGGTGCATTTTGATCTGCGCGAGCACTCAGCCACGCAGGCGGGTCGGAAGGCGGTGAATCGGTGCCTGTCGGATTGTGCGGCGATGGCGTGCCTTCCGGCGGCGGTGATGATTTCCGTGGCGTTGCCGCGGGAGGCTTCGGAGGCGTTTGCCCAGGAACTTTTTCTGGCCTGCCAGTCGGCGGCGGCGGCATTTGATTGCCCGCTGGTGGGCGGCGATACGGCGATCTGGGACCAGCGGCTGGTGATCACGGTGGCGGCGATGGGACGGTCCGATCATCTGCCGCTGACGCGTAGCGGGGCGAAGGCGGGTGATACGCTTTTTGTTTCGGGCAGGCTGGGGGGTTCCATACTTGGCCGGCATTTGTCGTTCACGCCGCGCATCCGGCTGGCGGAGAAGCTGGCGCGCACGGCGAAGGTGCATGCGATGATGGATTTGTCGGATGGGCTGGCGCAGGATCTTCCGCGTCTGTGCACCGCTTCGGGGGTCGGGGCGATTGTTTACCCGCATCTGCTGCCGATTCACGAGGATGCGCAGACGCTGGCGGGGCGCGATCAGATTCCGGCGGGGCTGCATGCGCTGGCGGACGGGGAGGATTACGAGTTGCTGTTTGCGATCGATCCGAACGATGTGCCGACGATCATTCCGATTTCGGAGCAGGGCGGGGTGCCGCTGACGGCGATTGGGACGATCACGGGGGAGAAGGTGTTGGTATTGGAGACGGAGTCAGGCGTGAAGATGCCGTGGCCGAAGGCGGGGTGGGAGCATGGGGGGGAGTGAGTCCGTGGACCGTGGTTCGTGGCTCGTTGTTGGGGGGAGACGTCTTGAGTCTTGAGTTGTGAGTATTCAGTTTGGCGGGATGGGGGGAGTCGATGCGATCCCGGTAGGGTCAGTGATCTTTTACATCGACATTTGCCGAGGGTAGCGCTGCGATTCCTGATAGGAAATTTGATTTGACGGAGGGGAGGCGACGCTGCTGGGGTGGGTGGGGGTCAGTCACGCTTTCCTGTTTTCCCGACACCGAAGAAATGATCCGTATTCTCAATCTTCGGCATCTCAATCGGCGAGGAGTACAAGAACGGCCCCTTGGGATCATTCGGATTGCTCTGGCGCGTTTTCGACAACTGCTCCTTCTGCTGTGGCGCCAGCGTCTTTCCCACGATCCCAAACGCTGTCGCGTACAGATACGACATCTCGCCGTCGAGTTCGCCATAGCGCCGCGAAAGGGCCAGCACCTTGTCTTTGTCGGCCACGTTCCCCTTTAAAAACTGCCGCAGTTCGGTGGCTATCGCGCGGCGGGTGTTGACGATATCGGTCAGGTTCTTGCGTTGCAACTCGATCAGGTCGGTGATGTTCTTGCGCTGACTCTCCGTGAGCGTCGCTAAGAGCGCTTCGCCGCTATCCCCGGTGAGCGAAGTGCTGATGGAGTAATCCTGTTTGCCCATCGCCGGCGCGGTCTTCATGCCAAAACCGCCAAAGTACATCCCATGGCGCTCGGGGCAGAAGTACGTGTCCGCGTCCACCGATCCCGCGTACCAAGCAAACATTTCGCTGGCATAAGTCATCACCGCCACGTTCAGTTCATGCGACATGCTCCGCTTGTCGATCGACTCGGGCACGTCTGGCCACGTACGAGAATCGCCGAACTTCAGCTTAGCCAGCGTCGCCTTCTGCTGTTCGCCGAGTCCGCGGATAATCGCTCCCATGACCTTGGCGCGTCCGTACGCGAGTTCGCCATCCAATTCATAGAGTTCTGCTGACGCTTTGACCACCGCCGACTTATCAAGCCCATTGCTTCCGGCGGGAATGTCCCCCTCCATGTTTCGCCGAAAGGCCTTGATCAGTGGAAACCGCATCTGGGCGAACCGCTTAATGTCGGGTTCCTGTTCCTTGGCCAGCGTCAGGAGTTGTGCCTTCTGCTCAGCGCTGAGCGTCGCGAGCATGTTGTTGGCGATGCGCGTCAGAAAGGACGTGTTATGCCCGCCTTCCTTGGCGTCAATATCCCGCATGTATTGAAAGCCAAAGTAGTCCGACACCTTGCCCGGCGGAAGAAAGGTATCCATCCTCATATCGCCGGTCAGGAACGCCAGGCAGTCAAAGGCGATCGTATGCAGTTGCGCCCGATCTGAAATCGCCTGTTCAATCGAATAGCGCTGGGCATTTTCTCTCGGCGGCGCGCCCTCCTGCCCCATCGCCACGCTCGCCCACGCGGCCACAATCAACGCCAGCCCAGTCATTCTCATCTTCATCGCCATGTCCTCCTGGTGAAGTGCGACCTTGTGCGCCCAATCAAAGCCTCTCCCGGTGAAATGGCGCAAGTCGGGCGGAGGTAACCGTGACTCCGGCAGAAAGCACTTTGATTCAACGGAGGGATCGCGGCGGAGCGGAGGGGGGGCAGCATGGTCCGTAGAACAGCAGTCTACTGGTGCGCGGAGTGTCCAAGGACATCGCCAAGCCTTTCGTCATCAACTCCTGCCCGCTAACTTGCCAACTCTTACCACTGTCGGCGCATTCGAATGTGTACACGCCCGCTGCATCCAAGCCATGAAGTTGGAAGCTGGCAGAGGTCATGGGGCATTCCGCCCGGCGGAAGGCCAGCACCGCGCCTTCCTGCTTGGCCGGCAACGACAACTGGTAGGCCATCCATGCCTGGGGATCGATGCTGCAGGGCGTCAGGGGGTAGTAGTCGCCGTAGAAGTAGGGGCGCAGTCGCTTCGCTTCGAGAATCCGCTGCTGGAACCAGTCCCACGGGAAGTCTGGCTGCTTGCAGTCACGGAGCCCGAATTCCTCGACATTCAGAACCAAACCGGCCGAATAGGCAGAGCGAACCTGATAGGTATCGCCCGGCGGCGCCATCGGACTCGTGGCGTTGAGCGGCAACCAGAAGTGCAGCCCGGCAGTGTGCACCTGCGAGGCCTCGGCTTGCGTGTGCGGGAAACAGTTGTAGTCTGTCCGCCACAGCGCGACGCTGCGGCTGACGGTCTCCAGTTCCAGGCGGCGGCCACCGCTGGCGCAATTGTCAATCAGCAGTCCCGGATGGCGGCGGAGCAACTCGTCCCAGAAGGCGTACAGTCCTGCCACAAAGCGGATCTCCAGCCAGCCTTTGCGTCCTTCTTCGTCCGCGTTGGCCCAGAATGGACTGGGGTCAGTGTTGAAGTCCTCCCGGTAGCAGTCAATGTCATTCTCCGTGATCAACGATGAGACCGTTTCCACCGCCCATTGCCAGGCCCCGGGATGGGCAAGGTCGAGCAACAGGTCATCGCCTGGTTTCGGGGCTTCCTTCGAGCGACGAAAGAACCATTCGGGGTGCTCCATGGTTACCGGCGTCCCGTACCTGGCCCGTTCCGGCTCGATCCACAGCAGGAACTTCATGCCGGCCCGGTGCGCGGCGTCGCTGACGGGCTGCAGTCCGTCGGGATGGTAGAGACGGTTGACACGCCAGTCGCCGGTGAGGGGCCACTCGCCCTCAAAGACACTGGGACAAGGTTTGTCCGACGTGCCATACCAGCCGGCATCCACCCAGTAGTACTCGTAGGCCAATCCCCGCTGGGCGATGGACTGGATCGTCTGCAGGTGCACCGGCGTCGGTGTGCCGCCCCACGACCCGTTGCAGATCGGCACCTCGACCGGTTGGCCGTTCACAAGCGGGCTGTGATGCTTCAGCATGAACTGTCGCAGAACATTGTGCCCATGGATCGGCGTGCCCTGCCAGTACAACAACGCAATGCGCGGAGAGCGGATCTCCTCGCCCGGCCGAAGCTTGAGTTCCAGGTGCTCCATGCCGGCGGAAACGACGGTCTTGCCGGAGCCGTCATGCGCGAACTCCGCAAACCACCGGCCACTCCAGCCCACCGCACAGATCAAGCCGTCTCCGCCGGTACGCAGGTTGAAGAAGGGCAGCCAGGTGGCGGAGGCACGACCATCCACAGGCAGGAACGAGGGCGAACCGTTCCGGACCTTGCGGAACGCGGCGTTGGCGGCGCTGTCCATGCGAATGGTGCGTCCCTTATCCCACATGGACTGCCGCAGTTCGTCGCACACATACTCGAAGTCGTCATACCGCCCGTCGCTGCCGTAGCCGCGGCGAAGTTCTGGCATCTCGCCGTCTCGGCCGCACGTCCAGAAGGTATCGAGCGCCTTGAAATCGGCGATGGGAGCAGTCTCTTCGGTTCCGTCGCAACGCAGCCGGACGACCCATTCCAGGGCAGGGAAATCGCGAAACTCCGTCAGCTCCATGACGCAGGAAAGGCCGGCTTCCGGATCGCGCCAGCGAAGGAAGTGAAGTCGTTTGTCATTCTGCCACTCGCCACTCTCGCGCGTGGCGTTCTCCAGCTTCAGCCATTCACGGCTCGATCGGGTGCCGCAGGCGAAACTGAAAGGCACTTCAGCCGGATGACGCTCCGGCTTCTGAACCGATGAGTCGGTTGGCCGGATCTTGAGATCGGTGAGCAAACGAAGCCAGTCACCAATCACAGCCATCTCTTCTGGCCGGACATCTGATGAGGCGATACGGTCATTCATTCTTGCCCCTCGCTGCCAACGTTTGCGGACCAGGCGCGACTGCTAGCCGTCGCGTGCATCCGCCTTGTTGGGATTGTTGCGGTCCTGCCAAGCAGCCGACCAAGGAATCCGACTGGCTTTGAAGGTAGCCGTGAGGAGGTCTGGGGGGAGGACTCGTAGAGGGCATCAACCGCGACGGCGTGAAGCAGGGCCTTGTAGGGCGTTCCGCATGGCGAAATCTGAATGACTTCGCCGCGATCAACGAACCGGCGCTGACGATGGGCGAGAATTCCGTGCAATTCTTTCTGCATGGCTTCGCCATAGCGGAACAGAATCGCGCCGCCGACGCCGCCAGAGAGGTTCAGGAATACGTTGGCCGAGCACACCAGCACGTCGGCCGGTACATCAAGAATATCGCCGTGGGTGATCGTCCACTGCATGGGGGCTTCGCCTTCCTTTGGTGACAACAGGACGCGGAGGCTGTCGATCTCGACCGAGCAAGTTGTGTTGGTTTGGGCATTCTAACGCGGAAGGAGGAATGAGACATTGCCGCGGATTTGCGGGGGTATGAGACGATGTTGATTGGGGATGGGGGTACCCGGCTAAAGCTGGGGCTATATGAAGAAGCAGTGCGACTTGGGGGTGCGAAGGGGAGGAGGGGATTCCTACCCCAAATAATAATTGTTCACCTATACACAGTGCTGCTTCAGCGTCTACGCCGCCGCAAGAGTAGCACCCCGCCGAGACCCATGATCGAGAGGCTTGCGGGCTCGGGCACGCCCACGACAGCGGAGGCCGTCGTGACGTTCATATTGTCGGCCATGAAAATCGGACCCCAGTCGCCGCCGGTTGGCGGCGCTGAAGCGTAATGGACCACGACGCGGTCAAATCCCCCCGCGGCATTGATGGCCAGCGTCGCTGTCGGCCACGTCCCCGGCGGGTTGGCGGTCATCGTGCTGGTCCCGACGTATACGCCGTTCAAGTAAGCAGTGGCCCGCATCAGGGCCGAGGAATCGCATGCATACTCTTCGGGGGAATAGAGAATTGAAAAACCAGTCACGGTGGCGGTGGGAAAATCGATCTGCAGATCTGCGGCAAAGACGCTGTTCGGATAGATGCAGATTCCGGAGAATCCCGACGGCGTGAACCCCAGTACATTGGCTGCCTGATAAGAGAAGCCATTTCCCGTCGTCGAGAAGTTGGCCTGCACCCCATCGACCGTCAGTGAGCTTCCGCCCACAGTGCCGTACTGCGGTGCGTTATCGAAACTGAAATAGGCGGCCTGGGCAACCGCTGGTACGCAAATACCTGTCATTGCGACAATTACGTAATACAGCTTTGACATAATGCTCTCCGATATGCACCAGCCACGGAACGAATCTGTAAAAATCCACAACAAATCTAAATGTATATCAGATTAGGCGATCGTCAAATCGTATTTATGCCCATTGTTGTTGTCATCGCGAAAATACGTGAACGCATCGCATGCAAGTTGTTCTGGCGGAGAACCCGGCTAAAGCCGGGGCTATATGAATATGGCTGGCGACGCGGGGAGTGCGGCGGGCAGAGCGGGAAAAGGGCCTTGAGTCTTGATCGCTTGGACCAATTTGATCAGGCATGTTCGGTCATGCGGGTGAAGCGGAGGACGCCTTCGCGATGTTCTGCATTAACGTGGTAGACCTGTTGAAGGATTGTTGGGGTGAGGACATCGGTGGGGGGGCCGTCGGCGATGATGGCGCCGCGATCCATGACGAGGGCGCGGGTGGCTTGGGTGAGGGCGACGTTGAGGTCGTGGGTCACCATGACGACGAGGCGGCGGTGGGTTTGGACCAATTCGCGCAGGTGGGCCCAGAGTTCCAGTTGGTGATACATATCGAGGGCGGAGGTGGGTTCATCGAGGAGGAGGACGGGGGTTTGCTGGGCCAGGGCGCGGGCGATGGTGACGCGCTGGCGCTCGCCGCCGCTGAGGCTGCTGACGGGGCGATCGGCGAGGGAATGGACATCCATGAGCCACATGGCTTCATTGGCGAGTTGGAGGTCGGCGGGGGTTTCGAAGCCGAGGCCGGTGAGTCCGCCGGCGGCGCCGTGAGCGGCGTAGCGGGACATGAGGACCATTTCGCGGACGGTGTAGGCGAAGGCGGTGGTGGCCTGCTGGGGGACGAGGGCGATGCGCTGGGCCATTTCGCGGGGTCGGAATTCGCGGAGGGCGACGCCGTCGATGGCGATGGAGCCTTGAGCGGGTGAGAGTTCGCCGACGAGGAGGCGGAGGAGGGTGCTTTTGCCGCAGCCGTTGGGGCCGACGATGGCGACGAGTTCACCGGCGTGGATATCGGCGCGGACATTTTTCACGACGGGCTGGGAGCCGAAGGCGAAGGTGGCGTCTTGGATGGCGAGGCATTCGACGCGCGGGGTGGTTTTTGGTTTTGCGGTCATCCCACGGCCCCCTTGCGTTTGAGGAGGACCATGAAGAACGGTCCGCCACAGAGGGCGGTGATGACGCCGACGGGGAGTTCGCCATTGGAGGAGAATTGCGCGACACGGACGAGGGAGTCGGCGGCCATGAGGAAGGCGGCGCCGCAGAGGGGGGCGGTGACGACGAGCTTGCGGTGGTCGGCGCCCCAGATGGAGCGGCAGATGTGGGGGCAGATCAGGCCGACGAAGCCGATGGGACCGGAGAGGGCGATGCCGGCGGCGGTCATGATACTGGCGCAGATGAAGCAGAGCGTGCGGAGGCGGCCGATGTTCACACCAAGGCTGACGCTTTCGACGTCGGAGAGGCTGCCGATATTGAGGGCGCGGCTGCCGAGGAGGACGGGGAGGTATGCGCCGGCGAGGACGAGGATGACGGTGCCGATGAGCCACCAGGTGAGGGCTTGTTCGTTGATGGAGCCCATGACGTAGTTTAGGAGGCTGCGCTGGACGCCGCCGGGCGCGATGTTGTTGAGGAGCATGAGCAGTGCGCCGTTGATGGCGCTGATCACCACGCCGACGAGGAGGAGGGTGACGGGGTCGACGGCCCCACCCCCCCCGCCTCCTTCGCCACTGTTGCTTTGCCTGCCACGGGCGAGGACAAAGACGAGAATGCAGCTGACGACCGCACCGGCGACAGCGGGGATCGTTGTTCCACAGGCGAGCAGTTGGCGGAGGAACTCGGATGTCGCCACGGCCGGGATCGCCAGCAGCGGACCGGTGAAGAGGAGCCAGAGCATGACGCCGACGGAAGCCCCGCTGGAAATTCCGAGCACGTAGGGATCGGCCAGCGGATTACGCAGGAGGGCCTGAAGCGTCACGCCTGCTGCGCCGAGGGCGAAGCCGACGATGGCGGCGGCGATAAGGCGGAGCATGCGGGATTCGAGCAATTCGGCAGCGGGCCAACCGACGGTGACGCGGCGGAGGAGGACGTCGTAGCCGCAGAGGAGGCAGAGCAGGAATACGGCGGCGACGGCGAGCGTCGCCAACAGCCACAGGCGTGCGTAACTTTTTGCGGTGATGGTTCCGTTCACGCCGGGGTCCTCATGCAAGCCTAGATGTGAGGCATCATAAACGGAGAGAGCGTTCGGGTCTGCCAATTTACCGGGCGAGAATTGGGCGTTGGGTGAATTGGTGTGATCCCGGTGGAGTCGGGGATGTTTTGCATCCACGTTTCCCGGGGTTTCATCAGCGTTCGGGAGTGGCGAGGGTGCCGGCGTAGATGAGTTTGCTGACGAGGCGGACTTGGCGGGCGATATCGAGTGAGACCATCTGGCTGTTGGGGTCGGTGACGACGAAGACGCGGCCGGTGTGGGCGGCGGGGATGTTGAGTTTGAGGAACGCGACGGTGCGTGGGTCGCCGGGGACTTGCGCGGCTTCGCCGGGGGCGCCGACGAGGATGACTTCGGGGGCGAGTTGAAGGAGCACTTCGGTGCCGACGCTGGGCCAGAGTTTACCGGCCTTAGCGCCCACGTTCTCGCCGCCGGCGAGGGTGATCACTTCATCGAGGAAATTCTGGCTTCCCGCGATCGACATGGGGCTTCGGGTGACGACGTAGACGACCTTGGGATGATTGAGTTTGGAGACATCGGCGGCGATCTGGGCCAATTCGGCTTTGGCGAGGTTGATCTTGGTGAGGGCATCGGATTCGTGGCCGCTGGCATGGCCGAGGCGCTGGGCGGTGGCGAACATATCGGCGGTGGTATCGAGCTTGATGTTCACCATCGCCACGTGGTGATCGGCGGCGAAATTGCGGAGGCGCGACTCGATGCGATGTTCGGCCATCTGCAGAACGAGCACCGTCGGTTTGAGTTGCTGGAGCGCTTCGTAATTGAGCGATTCATAGTCGCCGACCACCGGGAGGGAGGCTTTGTTGGCGGGGAGAAAGAGTTGATCGTATTTGGTGACGCCGACGAGTGCGTCGTCGGCGCCGATCTGGACCAGCATGAGGGTGGCGGCGGGCGAGGTGCTGATCACGCGTGGGCGCTGGGATTCTGCTTGGCTCGTCGCGGGTGCGGATGCCGTCGTTGCCGGAAGTTGGGTGGTCGAGCCGGAGTCGCCACAGCCCGTCAGGGACGAGACGAGCAGCAAGAGCGCAAAGCAAAGCCCTGCGCCAAGATCTCTGTGCGTCCTCCGTGTCTCTGAGTCTCTGTGGTTCATTGTCATTTGTCCAGATTATGCGCGATCATGCCACGCGCGGCTTCACTAAAAACTTGGCGGCGGCGGAAGTGGAAAGTGTCAGTGCCGGCCGATCCTGTGATTGCACGCAGACGCTGTCGGCCTGGGGATTGCGCGAGACGACCTGGACCCGCGAGCCGGGGGTGAGGCCCGACTGATTTACCCATTGGAGGAATGCGGCATCCTGATCGAGGACGCGCGTCACCTGGAGCGGCTCGCCTTCCTGGCAGGTCACCAGGGTGTTGGGGGGCAGTTCCTCGACCTGGCCTTGGGCGCTGGGGATCGGATCGCCATGCGGATCGACCTTCGGGTGGCCGAGGAGCAGGTCGATGCGTTCGAGAAGTTTTTCGGAAATCACGTGTTCGAGTTCCTCGGCTTCCTGGTGAACTTCGGACCAATCGAGGCCGACGATCTGCACGAGGAACAATTCGACCAGGCGATGACGGCGAATGACGTGGAGCGCCAACTGCTCACCGGCGGCGGTCAGCTTGACGCCGGTGCGGGGTTCGTAGTTGACCAATGCGGAATCGGCCAGGGCCTTGACCATGGAGGTGGCGGTGCCGGGGACGACGCCCATGAGGGTGGCCAGACGTCCCATGGCGACGCTTTCCTCGGCGACGTGTTGTTGCTCTAAGTAAAGCTGCTTCAAATAGTTTTCGATCGTGCGGCTGGCCAAGGCGGTACTCCGGGAAGGTGGATGAAACGTACTTTTGATACCTCGCTTGACGGAATAAGTCCAGTATATTAGGCTATTTTGATTAATCAAAATAATGGGGTTGAAGGGACAAAATCGCGGGTAATCGACCGCAGGAGAGCGTAAGGGATGATTTCTGAAGAGCCTGAGCGGGCGATTAATTCTGGGAGCGATCGGGGTGGATCGGTGAAGGATTCGGTCGGGGGCGCTACAGACTTGCCGTTGCCGATACCGACTGCGACGGCGGTGGTTGTGCCTAATACGCCTCACGGCGAGTCGTTGGAGGAGGTGCGGGGAACGATTGCTGTGCCGGGCGAGGGGGCGGGGTTCTGGAGAAACTGGCGGGCGTTTGCGGGTCCGGCGTTGCTGGTGAGCGTGGGGTACATGGATCCGGGGAACTGGTCGACGGATCTGACGGCGGGCGCGACGTACAAATATGGTTTGATGTGGGTGGTGGCGCTATCGAGCTTGATGGCGATTGTGCTACAGATTTGCGCGGCGAAGCTAGGGGTAGTGACGGGGAAGGATTTGGCGCGGGCGAGCCGCGATTACTATCCGGGTTGGATGAAGTGGCCGAACTGGCTGGCGACCGAGCTGGCGATCGGCGCGTGCGACCTGGCGGAAGTGTTGGGCAGTGCGGTGGCCCTGAAGCTGTTGTTCGGGATACCGATCATCTGGGGGGTGATGATCACGGCGGCGGATGTAGTGATGCTGCTGTCACTGCAGAAGCTGGGGTTTCGGAAGATTGAGGCGTTTATCCTGGTGCTGGTGGCGACCATCGGCGGGTGTTACTTCATGGAGATCGTCGTGCTGCCGCAGACGCGGCCGGATTTTCTGGAGATCGGCAAGTCGATCGTGACGCCGTCGCTGGGGCAGGAGGGGATGCTGGCGCTGGCGATAGCGATCATCGGTGCGACGGTGATGCCGCACAATTTGTATCTGCACAGTGCGATCGTGCAATCGCGGCGGTATCAGCGGGATGATGCGTCGATAAAGCGGGCGATCAAATTCAACACGATCGATTCGGTGGTGGCGCTATCGCTGGCGTTTATGGTGAACGCGTCGATCATGATTCTGGCGGCGATGACTTTCTTTCCGCAGTTGAACGGCGGCGGGGGCGGGTTGCCCGACGGGCATGGCGGGCTGATTGCGATCAATGATGATACAGACTGGATTCAGGTGGCGTATCTGACGCTGGCGCCGCTGCTGAAGACGGGTCTGGCGAGCGTGCTGTTTGCGGTGGCATTGCTGGCGAGCGGTCAGAGTTCGACGGTGACGGGGACGCTGGCGGGGCAGGTGGTGATGGAGGGGTTCATGGCGTGGAAGATCCGGCCGTGGTTGCGGCGGCTGATCACGCGGTTGCTGGCGATTGTGCCGGCGGTGATTGTGATCGGGATGTACGGGGACGGGACGGTGACGAAGTTGCTCAATTTCAGCCAGATGGTGCTGGGGATTCAGTTGCCGCTGGCGATGATTCCGCTGATGCATTTCACGAGCAGCCGGCGGATCATGGGGCGGTACGTGAACGGATGGGGGATGAAGGCTGCGGGGTGGGCGTGCGCGGGGTTGATTACGGGATTGGATGTTTATCTGCTGGTGCAGATGGCGATGGGGAAGAAATGAGGGTGGGGGCGGGGATTCCCGTGCTGCAGCGCTGACCGACGTAAATTAGTTACAGATGGACAAATAAACACAAAGACGGGGCAGCCAATACTTCTGTCGCGTGGTTGGGGATTCAACGTTGGGGTATTTCGGGGTGGGTGGGACTCCTGCGGAGTCCGCGAGAAATGTGGCGATGGATACCGGGGGCGGCGCTCGCTCCCTACGGTCGCTCGCTCTGCCCCCGGCTATCATCTACCAGCCCTACGGGCTGAAAAACAGGCCCGACCAATTTGCTGGAAGAACCCACAAAGAGAACCGGAACAGGGAGGAACGCTACTGGTTTGCAATACGTTACTAGGGTCATGGGCGGATTATTCAATTCGTGGCGGAACGATTATCCTGCAGTGGCTTTCATTGCGATTCTTCATCCCTCTACGAAAAGGCACTTGCCATGACCTCGCGCGAGATTGTCCTGAAGACGCTGGAATTTGACGGGCCGGGGCGGATTCCGCGGCAGCTTTGGACTCTTCCGTGGGCGACGGCTCGATATCCGCAGGAACTGGCGAAGATTCATGCGGACTTTCCTCCTGATATCCGCACGGCCCCGTCTTTTTTGAAAACGCCGACGGGTGTCAGCGGCGATCCTTATGCAGTGGGCGAATACCGCGACGAATGGGGCTGCACCTTTACCAACGTGCAGCAAGGCGTGATCGGGGAGATCAAGCGGCCGCTGATCGCCGAGTGGGAGGATCTGGCGAAGGTCCGCGAGCCGGTGGAATTGCTCAGCGTGGATGTAGACGCGGTGAATGGCTTTTGCCGCGGCACGGAACAGTTTGTGCTGGCGGGTTGCTGTCCGCGGCCGTGGGAGCGGGTTCAATTTCTGCGCGGCTCGGAAAATGCGATGCTCGACCTGGCGGCCGAAGAGCCGGCGTTGATGGCGCTGATCCAGCGGCTGCATCAGTTTTATCTGAAGAAGCTGGAGATCTGGGCGCGCACGGAGGTTGATGCCCTGATGTTCATGGATGATTGGGGCGCCCAGCGTTCACTGTTGATTTCGCCGCGGGTGTGGCGGGCGATCTTCAAGCCGCTGTATCGGGACTACATCGAGCTGGCGCACCGCCATCACAAGAAAATCTTTATGCACTCTGACGGGTACATCCTCGACATCATTCCAGACCTGATCGAGTTGGGACTCGATGCGCTGAATTCGCAGCTCTTCTGCATGGGGGTGGAAGAGGTGGGCCGGTTTGCGGGGAAGCTGACGTTCTGGGGGGAGCTGGATCGGCAACATCTGCTAGTTCGGGGAACCACGGATGAAGTTGCGCAGGCGGTCAGAGATGTTCACCGCGCGCTGTGCCGCAATGGCGGGGTCATCGCGCAGATGGAATTCGGGCCTGGCGCGCGGCCGGAAAATGTTTATGCTGGATTTCAGACGTGGAATTCGCTGACAGCGGATCAGACGAATACTGATGCGCCTCGGTCATGACAAGTATGATTTGGGGAGCGCGCTGAACGCGCGGGGCGGGCTGGGGTATGCGGTGCCGGCTACGGGCTGCGATCAGCGGCTGGAGCACTCGAGTTCTTTTTGGTGTTGCTGGGCGAAGTGCTGCGTGCCGCCGTGTTTGATGTAGTACTCGAGGAGCGTCTTGGGATCGGTGATTTCGTAGCCGAAGTACTGGCTGCAATACCACTTGTTTTCGGCACTGCAGGCTTCCTGCAACTGTCCGCGAAGATATTCACTAAGGTTCATCATGTTTATCTCCTCCTACTTGTGTTATCGACCAGCGTTGGTGCAGCTTGAGGAGGCCTCCTTCTTATCTATATCTTATACCAGAAAAGGCCGGAGAAAAGTCAATTGGATACAATTGTGAATGATCCAACTCTCCTGTGTCTCAGCGAATATGTTACCACATTTGCGAAATAGGCAATCCCTGCGCTCAGATTGCGTGATCGGCGGGCATGTCCTGGCCGGACCAGATGCGGCGGCTGGTCCATTCGGCATAAGGATCTGACCAGAAAGGATCGCTCGCGGGCAGGCCCAGGGGCAGCAGACCTGCAGCGCAGAGGTAGAGGCTGCCGGTGCTGATGTACGGTTCGGCGACGCCGAGCTGGTGGCCGCAGAAGCCGATGCGTAGAAATCCCTCGGCATCAAAGGTGCCTTCGGCGGCGATCGTGCGGCGAATGACGGCGGTGAGGGCGCAGCGCACCTGGCTGGGGGAAATGTCGGGCGGCAATTCGTGACGCAGGGCGATCTGGCCCAGGAGTTGGAAAGCGCCGAAGCGATAGACGAGGGATCGACCGAGGGGTGGGAAAGTTCCTTCGGGGGAAATGAGCCGTTCCTGGACGGCGGCGAAACGTTGGGCGCGGTGGAGGACGGGGGATTTCATTTGCTGCCAGTCGGGCCGCTGATCGCCGAGGATGGCCAGCACGTCGATGAGCATGGGCTGGATGACGAAGGAGTTGTAGTAGTCCCAGTGGAAGTGCGGGCCGTCGCCATAGGCGCCGTCGCCTTTGTACCATTCCTCGTGTTTTTGCAGGGCGAGGTCGACGGTTTCGGGTTGCCACTCGTGGCCGACGGAAAAGAGGAAGGCTTCGATGATGGCGCTGAAGAGGAGCCAATTGCACATGGGGGGCGTGGTTTTGCGGGTGAGTTTGAGTGCATCAATCACGCGGGTGCGGACCGGGGCATCGAGTTTGTGCCACAGTTCGACGGGGGCGCGGAGCAGCGCGTGGGCGAGGAAGGCGGCGTCGACGAGGGGTTGGCCGAAGGTTTCGAAGTTGAGGTAATCAGGGGATTGGGGATCGGTGCCGGCGGCGATAGCGTGGCGCGCCAGGGCGGCGAATTCTGTGCGACACTTCGCTTCGTCGGAAGAGTCTTGGGCGGAGGTGCCGGTCTCGAGCCATGGCGCGATGCCGGTGAGCAGGCGGCCGAGGGCTTCGAGGTGTGCGAACTTGCTGCGATCATCCTTGCCGCCGCTTTGCACGGGGAACGTTTTTTTGAATTGGCCGCGGGAGAAGGCGGTGAGGACGGGTCGGGCGAGGCGATCGACTACGCCGATCCAGAATTGGCGGTCTTGCGCTGCGGTTGCGCGAGGAACGGGTGCGCGGGTATTTTCGTGGCGTGCGTCGGCCATTGATATCCTCATGTTTCCCACTGAAACGGCAGACGGGCATTTTACCGGAGTGGCGGCGGGGCGTCACGGAAGGCTGGGGCGATGCGCCGATACTGTCTAAACGCGGTGGTCTCACCTAGAATCATGGTGAGGTGGTGAATGTATAAGATGATACTGGTGCCGTTGGACGCGTCGGATGTGGATCGCGCGGTGCTGGCGCACGTGAAGATTCTGGCGACGTTGTGCGGGGCGCGGGTGGTGCTGATGCATGTGGTGGATGGATGGGCGGGGCGGCAGTTCGGCGATGAGGCCGTGAGCCCGGAAGTCACGGATGACCAGCGTTACCTGGATCGCGTCAAGACGGAATTGGCATCGGAAGGGTTGCAGGTGACGACACACCTGGCGTACGGCGATCCGGCGAAGGAGATCATCAAGTATTCTTCTGAATGCTGCTGCGATTTGATCGCCATGAGCACACACGGACACAAGTGGCTGGGGGATTTGGTGCTGGGCGCGACGGCCACGGCGGTGCAGCATCGCGTGAGCGTGCCGGTGCTGCTGGTGCGTGCGAAGTAAGTGCATCTATTGATGAGCAAGATGCTCAGAACACGGCGTTTGAATGGGCAATCGAGTGCGCGGGCCCCAGGGATTGCAATCCCTGGGCTTGAAGTTCGAACCGAACCGATGGCGACTCGGCCGATCTGGCGATGCCCCATTGTCCCGGGGGCCGGGGGAGGTATACTCATGAGCATCGGCGGCGCGAGGGTGCGTGGCCGGCCATTCCAGATCCGGAGTGATCACATGATGCAGGTTTGCCTACGAAGCGCGGTGGTGTCTTTGGCCTTGTTGGCGGTTGTGCCGAGTGCGATGGCGGCGGCGCCGAAGGATTTGGACAATCCGTTTCGCGAAGTGAATGCGATCATTTTGCGTTTTCAGGCGCAGGCCGAGGAAGCGGCCAACACTGCGGACCGTTTGAAGACCGCGGCCGCGGAAGCCGCGACGAAAGCGGCCGAGGCTGAGGCGGCTCGTCAGAAGGCCGCCAACGAAGCCGAGAAGAAGGCGACGCTGGCCGAGTTGGTCGAGCATTCAGAGGCTGCCAAGTCGGCGATTATTCAGGCCAAAGTGAAGCTTTCCGAGGAATGTCTGGCGCGCAATCGCCTGACGGTGGCGGATGCTGATGCTGAGCTGGCCCGGCAGAAGTAACGTTTGCGAGTCGTTCGGGCGGATTGAGGACGACGATAAATTGGCCACAAATGATCACGAATAAACACAAATAATGGAACGTGAAATGGGGTGAAGATCACGGCCATGCTTCTTTTTTGCAGGTGAGGGGATTGTCTGCGAAAAATCTGGGGGAGGCGCATCATACGAATCCTTAATTCTTGCCCCAAACGCATTACACTATTGGCCACGGAGGTGCCGCATGGCATTCAAATCACTGGTAGCTTCGGATTCCGTGGCACGGTATGTCAACGAGGAAATGCTGCGCGAACCGGACGTGCAGAAGCGTTTGCGGGCGGAGACTGCGGGCATTCCGCACGGCGGGATGCAGATCAGTTCGGACCAGGGGGCGCTGCTTTCGCTGCTGGTCAAGTTGATCGGGGCGAAGAAGGCGATCGAAATCGGCACGTTCACGGGGTATAGCGCGTTGTGCGTGGCCCTGGCGCTGCCTGCGGACGGAAAACTGATCGCCTGCGACATCAGCGAGGAGTGGACCGCGATCGGGCGGCGGTACTGGCGCGAGGCGGGCGTGGCGGGGAAGATCGATTTGCGTCTTGCCCCGGCATTGAAGACTGTGGAAACGCTGCTGCTGCAGGGCGGGGCGGGGACTTTTGATTTTGCGTTCATCGACGCTGACAAGGAAGCGTATGACGCCTACTACGAAGGGGTGCTGAAGTTGCTTCGTCCCGGCGGGCTGATCGCGATGGATAATGTGTTGGGCAGTGGGCCGAACAGCGAATCGGCCGACTACGACCCGGCCACGAGCAAGATGCATGCGCTGAATCTGAAGATCCGGGACGATGCGCGGGTCGATGCGATGATCGCAACGGTGGGCGCGGGGTTTATGTTGGTGCGGAAACGGTGATGCGGGCCGGCGGCGTAGCCGCACGGCTCTGAGGGTGGGGTCGCGGGGGAAGGATCAGTGGTTGTGCGGGGGCACTTTGCGGAGCAGTGGTTGCAGGAGGGGGGCGAGGTTGTGGGCCATGAGAATGTGGCCGAAGGGGGCGGGGTGGACGCCGTCGCTGCATAGTTCGGTGAAACGGGTGAGTATTTGATCGCCTTCGATGAGGTGCAGGTTTGAGCGGGGGCCGGCTTTGGTGACGATGTCGCGCAGGGCCTGGCGGTACTCGCGGTTTCGCGTAGTGTCTTGGGTGGGGGTTTTGCGAAAGTCGTCGCTGTTGGGAAACATGGTGAGCAGGACGATCGGTTTTTGGGGCTGGGCGCGGCGGAAGATCGAAATGAATTCGGCGGCGCGGCGGGCGAAATCTTCGCCGGTGCAGGCCCAGCGCATGTTCACGCCCAGTTCGAGAGTGGCGAAATCCCACTGCTCGTTTTTGGCGAGGTGGCGTGCGGTTTCGGGTTCGCAGAAGCAGGAGCCGCAGAGGCCTTTGTTGAGGAGATCGACGCCGAGGAATCGGGCGGCATGCTGGACATAGCCGTCGGGTGCGGCGTTGGTGATCGAGGAGCCATAGGCGAGCCAGCGCAGGGCAGGTTTTTCGTCCTTCTGCGGCGGGCGCACGGGCCGGCCGACGTTGTTGAGTTCATGAAACACGAAATCGGCGTTACCGAGTACGAGCCTCCAGACGTCGGGCGAAAAGCGGGCATCTTTGCCGGCCTCGAGGGTAAGTTCGCGAAGCAGTGGCGGGATGCTTAATTTGAGGGTGTAGCGTTGTCCTTCCGGCACGGTGTGGCGGCCGCAGAAGTAATCCCCTTTGTACAAGTCGATGGTGCCGTTGGAGGCCCAGGGGTATTCGTTATGTGCGGACAGCGTGATGTTGGCCCACTCGGCATCGGTGACGAAGCGCAATTCGACGCCGCTGGAGACGCGAGCGGCGATCTGACCTAACTGCGTCATAGTCTTGCAGACCTTGGTCGGATAGCGGCTCAAGAATAGTCCCGGCGAGACGGACCGGGTCTGGAGCTCCGCCACGTTGTGAAATTCGATTTGCTTATGAATCATCAGTCGATCCTCCATCAGTGCAGTAGTCATAGGGTGTCGGCAATGAATGTCAAGGCGTTGGGCTGACAGGCGGGGGCGAATCGGTAGAATGCCCGCATGAATGAAGCGGCGTGGCAGAAATGGTTTGAAGGGGTGTGGGCCCAGCGCGAAGAGGAGATCTATCGCGGGATGCTGGGGGATTTGGGACCGGGGATCTATGCCATTCCGAAAACGACTTTTGAAAAGCTTGGCACATCGGACCCTGATCCGCGGTACCTGACGCACGGCGTATTTGAGTGCCCCCCCACCGATGCACGGCCGAGCTGGGCGTACATCAGCTCGGGCATGAGCAATCCGTGGGGAGAAAATCCCGAGACGGTCGATCCGCGCCAATTCAGCGGATTGGGGTTTGAATTTCTTTTGCAGACACGCAGCCAATCTTCGTGGGCCATTCCGATTCTGCATTGGCTGATGGCTGTGCAATTGCTGGTGGCCAGCGAAGTGCTTGAGGGGCATCTGGTCGAACTCGACGATCGCATTGAGCTGGGCGGGATCATTCCCGGACGTGGCGAGGGTTCTGCTGCCGGGGCTGGGCTGACGCATCTGATTGTTACGACGCCGGAGGCATTTGGTCCACGGTTTGAATTGGCGAGCGGCGTGGTCGATCTGATGCAACTCGTGGGGATCACGCAGCGGGAATGGGATTTTGCCCGCACGCAGGGGACGCCGGCGCTGGTGAACGTCCTGAAACATCACGCGATTTTTCCATTCACCGAGCCGGCGCGATTAAGCGTACTGTGACGCGCGTTACGATCACGCAAGCTGGGCAAACGCAGAGGCATTTCCGCGGCTAATCGTTACCGGTCCATGGTTCGGGGGCATTTGCTGCAAGCCTGTTGTGGGCCGATGTTTACGCGGCAAAATCCGTGCGATTGAATTCTCGCAAATTTCTCATGATTCGTTTGCACGCGCTGGCGGGCGGGGTAAGTTTGAGGGTCCGTGCGATAGCGCGCGGGCGGGAATTTGGCGGGAGAGAGAGAAAAGCCCCACCATCGAACCCGAGCCGGGTTCAATTCCCAGGAACATAGCGACGCACCGATTGAAGGCCGCGGACATCGTGTTTTCACGATGGGCTGCAGCACATCCGGGCCGTTGCGCGCCGACGAAGGCGTCAATCGGCAAACGTGAGTCAAACGCGATCCCAACGCGTGCAGGTGTACTGCGCGCTGAATAAAAGTGGTTTCGGGTAGTCATCCTTTTGGATGGGAGAGATTCTATGAAGAACCGTTATCTAGTCCTCGTGGCCGCGGCGATCGTCGCCTCCGGCAGTGCGGCCTTTGCTGATACCGTGGTCGGGTCGAGCGTCAACACCGGCTTCCAGACTTACGGCACCGTGAACGAAAACGGCAATCCGTTCTGGGACAACAAGTCCCTCGATGGTTCCCACAAGGACATCGGCTATTACGTCAACAGCAACTACGCGGGCGCACCCAACACCGTGCACCTTCCCTGGTACGGTTACAAGAACAGTGGCGGCAATGCGGGGAAGGCTGACCTGAACATGCACTTCACGCACGATACGGCGGACACCGATGCGGGTTCGCTCAAACTGGAGATCGCCGGTAACGCGGGCTCCAACGTGGTGGGCTGGTACGACACGACGAACGCAAGCGTGTTGCATCCGATCTGGACCGGATCGGACAGCCCTTTGGTGGGCGCGGATGAAGTATTCAATCCCTCGGCCTCGTGGGGCCTGTACATCCAAGGACCGGGCGGGACGTATTACATGAACTCCGCCCTCAATTCCAACAAGGACACGAAGAATCAGCACTTTGCCATTTTCGGCGTCGACCTGACCGCGGGAGTGGAGAAATACCTGATCGGCGTGGAAGACCTTTCGTCAAAGACCAACAAATATGAAGGCAAGGGCGATTATAACGATTTCATTTTCACCCTTACGACGAACATTGCGCCGCCTCCGGGCGGCAACCCCGGCGTGCCGGAGCCGGCATCCCTGTCGCTGTTGGCCTTGGGCGCGGTCGGTTTGATCGCCCGCCGCCGTAAGGCTTGATGCGGAAGCATTCGCTGAGATTTCATGAAGTGCGCGGGCCGGCGGTGGTATTACGCCGGCTCGCGTTATTTTTGCCGCTCACCGCGCGAATGTTCTGCTGATGCGCCCCAGCAAGGCCGCGATCTGATCCTCGCCCGTTGCCGGCGCCGCGCCGGTTACGTCGATCTCCTGCTCCAGCGGCACCCAGCTTTTGCAGCCGGCGTATTCCAGCATATTTGGGATCACCACCGGACGCGGCAACCGGAATGCGCGCACCACCACCAGGTACAACGGCTTCTCCGGACGATAACTGAACCGCATATCGATCAGCGGCACATCCCAGATGTGCAGATCGAACAGCTTGTCCATCGCGGGCCGGTCCGGCACCTCGAAAATCTTTGCCGCCTCGGCATAGCCGCGAATCTCAATCGTCTCCGGCTCCGCGCGCACGCTGGTGATCCCCGCCCGCCACTCCGGCTTGACCATGCGCGGGTCCTGATGGACGAAGGTCGGGAAGAGGAGGAATTTTTTGTATTCGAGTTCGAACTCGTTGTTGGCTTCGAGAATTCCGCCCTTGCGCAACAGGATGGCCTGCGTTCCATCCAGGAGTGCGTTGTTGAGGAGGTTCCATTCTTTCAGGGCAACCTTCAGTTGGTCCATTACATAATTCCCAAGAGTGCCGACGAAAAATAACGAGGGGCTTTGCCCCTTTGGTTTTCTGGGCGCCGTATTCTGGTCGCGGCACATTCGGCGGTTGGCTTACTTTGCCGCCGTCGGGATCAAGTGCAGGCGATGGTGCGTGAGATGATCCTCCCCGTTGTAGTACGTTCCCAGCACGAGTCCCTGGTCGCATACCGCAAGCGTCGAATTAAATACATCGCCGGTCGGGTCAGTCACGATTCCAAAGGTCTTCACCTGGTAATCGAAGGGCTTGCTTGCGCCTTCGGCCACCAGATGGTGCAATCCGATGTTCGTCAGTACCCATACCGAGCCGGGCTTGTCCGCAACGATCGACTTGCCGGTCCACACCCCCGGGACACTCACGTGCCCGACAATCTCCCCATCCTTCCATAGGCTGAACGCCCCATCATGAATATCCACGTAGCTACCGCCAGCCGCCAGCCACAGAATTCCCGACCGGTCCAGCAGCACCGGCTCGGCGGGCAAGACGTACTCCTTCGGATCGGCGTTCCCATCCACGCGCGCCAGAACATTCTTAACATTCGTCCACGGCGGTTTGCCTTGCGTCTCCCGCCGAAAAGCAATCCACAATGCACCGTCCGGCGCCCGAAACATCTGGTCATTGGCCGCAGGAACTTCCAGTGCGTCCGCCCAATTCGCCTTCCCATCCTGCAGCGTGACGAAATACGCCCGCGCCGGGACTCCACCTGAAGAATGCTTGAGCCCCTTCGCCAAGGTCATATCCGCCACGTACACTCCATCGCCGACACGAACGACCGTCGTGGGACCTCTTTCCATTTGATTCGGGAGATTCGGTTGCGGGTCCGCGCCCGCCGGCCACTGCAACTCCGTCCAGGTCCGTGTAGCATCGAGCACCCGCAACTTGTGATCGATCACCATCCACACGCGCCCGCCCTTGTCCACCGCCACGCTCCAACCGCCCATCACCGGTTGCCCGGTCGTCTTGCTTACGCCGCCGAACCGCTCCTGTGTCACATCCCACACGGCCGGTTCCATCAGCCCCCCGCACGCTTTCACAAACGCCTGGCGATTATCGCGAATCAGCGCCATCAGATCCTGACCCTCAAGGCGTTTCCCGGCGTCGATCAGCGCAAAGGACTCCGGCACCTCCATCCGAAATCGGTACCATTGCAGCATCGTTCCTTCGTGCCCCGGAATCAGAATGCCCGCCGGCACCGTGGCGCCAACCATGGGCCGCCACGCCATGCCGTCATATCGGCACAGCCCTTGGTCCGGGATCGGGGCCCACATGGCCCCATCGCTCGCCACGGCCAGTGAACCCCCCACTTCAAGCGTCTTGGGCTGAAGCATCGGTCGATCGTCGGGCGCGGCGGGCTTGTACCCGATGATCGCGTTGATTCCGTCAGTCTGGGGCATCCGCCAACTCGAATTCAACGGATCGCCCGCGCTCACAAACACCGTTCCATCGTCCGCCACCTCCTGCACAAATTGGAATCCAATGACTCCCATTTTCTCTTGCGTCGGTGGATCGACCGCCAGATTCGCACGCCACATCTGCGCCGGGCCGACGACGGTCGTGGTGTACCACCAACTCTCGTCACCCACGCCGGAAACTGAACTCCTGTGAACAATCGGTTTGGTCGGTGTTGCTATCCCGGGCAAAAACTTCATGTTTCCGTCCGGCTTCACCAAAAGTACCCCGCGCTGCTCCTTGCAGATCTCCACCGGAAGCATCGAAAGGCCCACATGGATATCCCCTGTCTGGTCCTGCCACAGACTCGGATGATATTGGTTCACATCCCAATCCTTGATCTTGAGAGGCGAAGGCTCCGCACGCGCCAAATCGCCCTTCGCTGGCGCATCTTCGCCACCTTTGCCGCCCTCCAGCGGTATCGTCACAACTTTCTCGTTCAAATTCGCCCACAACGAACCGTCCGGGCCCACGGCGGCGCCCGAAACGTATCCCTTCCACGGAAAATCGACCTGTGACCACTGCCCCGCGCGGTATCGCCACAAATACGTCGTCGGACGCGACTGGAGCACCAACACGCTCTTTCCGCCCTTCTCTGGCAACAAGGCCACCGGATCGGTGTACGACTTGCTTCCCCCGGTCACGAACGGCTGAAACGCGCATTCCTTTCCGTCGTAGGCACTGATCCCGGTCGATTCAATAAAAAACCGGACCCCGCCGACTTCCAGGTTGTGTTCGCGGTTTCCGGACAAACCATGGCCCGGACAAACACCGACGAAGCCTCCCGGCACCTCGGGTGGATTGTGCGCCTCGTGATCCACCCAGTGCTCACCGTCGTACCGCAACAGCAGACGGCAATCCCGCGTCACCAGCCACACTGCGCCACTTTTCTCGAACATCGCCGGCCAGCAATCGATGAGCAGCGGCGCCGGCTTGCGCCATTCCGCGGCAACCTGCTTCTTGATCGCATCCAAGTCTATCGCCCCATCCCCTGGCTTTTTGACGAACCAGCGGCGCTGGTCCGGTCCCAAAAACACGCTGCAGACCCCCGCCGGCAACGCCTCCCACCGCCGTCCTTCGGCCCGCACACCTGTTCCTGCCTGCGTCGCTGCGGGTTCGGCGGCACAAGCCGCCCTTCCCGCCCCCCCCGCCACCACCACCAGCAACACGCCACCCATCCACGCTGCAATCTTCCGCCAAGTCATACGGTACTCCTTCAATTTGTCCCAATGCCAGCCAACGAAATGAATGTTCCACTATATTACTGCCAGCCGCACGATTCGCCCTCTAGAAAAATGATGGCACCCCGCGAAATCTGCAGGTCGGTTCATGCTCGTACTCTTTCATGAGATTCGTGTCCTGCACTTTCTTCTGGCCGTTTTGCTCCTGCAGCGTCTTCGCATACAATTTGCCGTTCGTTTTCAATCTCAGTAGTGGAGCCCGCGAGTGGTGAGTCAGGTCTTTGATGTTGTCGTTATCGGGTCTGGTCCCGGAGGTTACGAAGCTGCCGTCCATGCCGCCAACCACGGCAAAACCGTGGCGTGCGTTGAACGCGCGGAACTCGGGGGGATCTGTCTGAACTGGGGCTGCATTCCGACTAAGGCCCTGCTTCGCGATGCCCATCTTTTCGACGAAATCAAACATGAGGCCCCGAACTACGGCATGGCCGTCGACACCGGCAAGTTCGACTGGAGCAAAGTCGTGGGGCGGTCCCGCACCGTCGCAGGGAACCTTTCCAAGGGGATCGAATTTCTCTTCAGGAAAGGGAAGGTCTCAACCTTCAAAGGAACCGCGTTCGTTCCCAAGGCGGGCGTTGTGGAAGTGCAGGACGCTTCAGGCAAAGTGACCCAGACGCTGGAGACCAAGAACATTCTGATCTGCACCGGGGCGCGCAACCGCGAAATTCCCGGGCTCAAGCCCGACGGGAAGAACATCATCACGAGCCGCGAGGCGATGGTCCTCAAGGAGATTCCCAAGCGTCTGGCCATCATCGGCGCGGGGGCTATCGGCGTGGAATTTGCGTACATCTACGGCACGTTTGGCAGCAAAATCACGCTCATTGAGATGATGCCGAAGATACTGCCCATCGAAGATCACGACGTTTCCGAGCGCCTGGAAGCCATCTTCAAGAAACGCGGCATCGACGTGCGGACGCGCACCAAGACCGACAAGCTCGAAGCGACCGAGCGCGGCGTCAAAGTCTCGCTGACCAATACCGAGACGAACAAACAGGAAACCATCGAGGCGGATAAAGTGCTCGTGGCCGTTGGCGTGCAGGGCAATTGGGAAAACCTCTTCGCGCCGGCGTGCACCCCCGAGATCGTCAAGAATCACATCAAGGTGGGGAAGGATTTTCAAACGAATATCCCGGGCATCTGGGCCGCCGGCGATGTCATCGGCCCGCCGTGGCTGGCGCATGTGGCGACGATGGAAGCCAAGATCGCCATTGAGCGGATGTTCGCGATCAGCAAGCGCGAAATGGATTACACGCTCATTCCCGGCTGCACTTACTGCGAGCCACAGGTGGCGTCGGTGGGCCTGACGGAAACGCAATGCGAAGAGCAGGGCATCGGTTACGAAATCGGAAAATACAACTTCAGCGTCAACGGCAAGGCGCAGGCCATCAACGCCACGGACGGGTTCGTCAAGCTCATCTTCCGCAAGGACGACGGCGAGCTTCTCGGGGCGCACCTGATCGGTTCGAACGTCACCGACATGCTGGCCGAGCTGGTGCTGGCCAAACGGCTCGAATGCACCAAGAATGAAATTGCCGGCACGATTCACGCACATCCGACGCTGAGTGAAGTGGTGATGGAAGCGGCGGCGAGTGCCGCGGAAGGACATTAAAAATAGAAAATGTAAAATAGAAAATAGAAAAAGCCGCGAGAAGGTGCGAAAGTTTTTCTATTTTCTATTCTCTATTTTGCATTTTGTATTGTACTGACAGGAACGCATGACCGAACCAATGTCGTCCAAACCTTCTTCGTTGCCGCCGGCGGAATTGGCGGCTCTTTCGGCCGGCGGCGCGCCCACTGCGGCGCCGGCCGCAAAGATGCCGGCGCCCAAGGCTGAGAACACGCTGGGGAGCCTGATCGACACCGTCGAAGCGATTATCATCGCGCTGATCCTGGCGCTGACGTTTCGCGCGTTTGTCCTCGAAGCGTTCGTCATTCCCACCGGTTCCATGGCTCCGACACTGCTCGGCGCTCACTTCAAAGCGACTTGCCCCGAGTGCGGGTATCACTTTGATGTCGATGCCAATCTGGGCTTCCAATACGTCTACGATAAGAACGGCGCCCGTTGGGGCGTCGCCGGAGTGAAGCGGCCCGATCTCGTCCGCAACGACAACATCCCGTGCGATGAGCGTGCCACCCTTTGTCCCAACTGCGGCTTCAACATCGATCCCACCTCACTGCCGCAGTACATCGACACCCGGCCGACGGCCTTCGATGCCCGAAACCGTTCCGGGAACGCGTCTTTCGCCTGGACGAATAACGGCGACCGCATCCTCGTCTTCAAGTACCTTTACTCGGTCTTCGATCCGCAGCGCTGGGACGTCATCGTCTTCAAGGAACCCCGCGAAGCCCAGAACAATTACATCAAGCGCCTCATCGGCCGGCCGGGGGAAACCATCGAAATCATCAACGGCGATATCTACGTCGCGCCGCCCGATCCCACCGGAGGAAAGACCGGACCCGAATACCGCACGATCGCGCGCAAGCCCCTGTTCATCCAGGATAAACTCTGGCAACTGGTCTATGACAATGACTACTATCCCATCGATGAAGGCATACCCCGCTCCACCGGTGATAGCTGGCACAACCCCTGGAAAGGCGCCGGTCCACACGCCAACGAGTGGGATATCCGTGGGCCCGTCATCCAATATCCCGCAGCTACCGCCGGCCTGCTTCAATTTTCCGTCGAAGATCCCTACGCCTTCAATATTCTCGGCTACAACCGCGATGTCAACGACCTCCCTGCGACGGATCTGCTGCGCGTCGGCGATCTTCGACTCGAATGCACCTGGACGCCTGCGGAGGCAGCCGGACAATCGCTGGCGATGGTGCTGGGGGCGCCGCGAAATCAATACAAACTCACCTGGAGCAGCGCGGGCATTGAACTGGTCAAATACAACATTTCGACCCGCCTCTGGGAGAGTATCAGAAGTATCCCGGCCACCGACACCCCCCTGCCCAAAGCCGGGACGGGCTATCACGTCGTGCTGTGCAACGTCGATCATTCGGTGCAGTTTCTGGTGAATGGCAAGTTGCTGCTGGTACACGCGCCGCCCTGGACGGCCGCCGACGCATTGCGCGAGAGGGCGGAGATCGAAAAGGAAGAGCCGAATCGGGATCGCGCGCTCTTCCTGAGCAAGCCGGAAATACGTATCCAGGTCGGCGGGGCCTGCACCATCGGCCACCTCAAGTTGGGCCGCGATCTTTATTACACCCAGAGCGTCGCACGCCCGCGACCGGAGTCCAAGAGCCGATTTCCAAGCGGCCCCGGCACGGCCACGATGGGCAATCCCCTGACGCTGGGGCCCGACGAGTTCTTCGCCCTGGGGGACAACTCCCGAAGGTCCGACGACGGACGAAGCTGGGCGGACATCTACCCGCCGCTCGACGACCTGGGTATCCGCCAGGGCATCGTCCCCAAACGCTACCTTCTCGGGAAAGCGTTCTTTGTCTACTGGCCCGCCGGCTACCGGCCAGCGCCCAGCGTCGAACTTCCGCTTGTTCCCAACGCGGGCGAAATGAGATTCATCAGGTAAGAAATAGAAAACAGGAAATGTAAAATAGAAAAATGGGCTGTCGCCGCGTTGGGAATTTCCACCGAGGCATCAGCTTTTTCTATTTTCTATTTTACATTTTCTATTAGGTCGTTACGCCGAGTCGCGGGAGAGGATGGGATATTCTTCGCGTTCGCCGCGGCCGGTGACGGGGTAATCTTTCCGCAGGGGATGGGCTTTGAAGCCGTCCCAGGTGAGGATTCGCCGCAGATCCGGATGGCCGCGGAACTTGACGCCGAACATGTCGTAAACTTCACGTTCCAGCCATTCGGCCCCGGCGTACAGCGGCACCAGGGAATCGACTTCCAGCCCCGGCTCATCGACGAACACCCGCAGAATCAGCCGCGGCGTGCCATCGCCCCCGCCCATCGCGATCGAATTCAAAACGTACACCAAACCGAAGCGCCCATTGGCCGGCGCTCCGGGATAATTCAGATAATCGACGCAGGAAATGTCGCTGACCATGTTGTAGTTGAGCGAAGCATCGTCCTTCAGATATTTGATCACTTCCAGAAGGTGCTCTTTGGGCACGACGATCTGCACGTCGCCCTTGAACTCCGTTCCGGTGAACTTGACGTTCGGGAATTTCTCTTTGAGCTTGGCTGCGGCCGGGTGATTGATCGCCATGTATAAGACCCTTTTATATGCCCCATCGTTTGGAGGTCAAAGTATAGCAGCACGAATGGCGCCCGCAAAATTCGCGTGAGGCGACCGTCTGGCTGAAATAGAAGTGTCACCCCCCCCCGCCCCGGCCCAGCCGGAATTCCTGTTCCGCTGCCGCCGTCTTAACCGCCCCCGGCGATTGAGCACCCGTCTCACCAATGCGAGCGGTTCCCGGTGAGCTTGCCGATGGCGTTGGGGATGCGTTTTTCCTGGGACTTGGGCTTGGTCTTTTCTTTGGGCTTGCTCTTCAGGCGGTCGCGGACGGTCATGGGCTTGGGCGTTTCTTTCGACATGGCGGCTTCCTCTCAATATCTGATCTCTATTTGATTCGGGGCGTTTGGGGCATTCCGATCCAATAGTGTATCGCCTAGTGTATCGCCGAAGCTGGGTAAATTCAGAATTCGGAATTCAAAATTCAGAATCGGGGGTGATCGCTGAGGCGATTCTTCGGTCCTCGGTCATCATGATCCCGGGGTTGTGGGTGATGGCGAGTGACGACTTGGGGGCGTTTGCATCTTGCGTCTACTGGGTTTATTGTGGATATTCTTGGCCTTTTTTCATGGAGTGGCTGCGAAATGCCTCAATTTGGCGCCATCATTGCCGGGACCGGATGTGCACTGCCCGAAAAGCGGTTGACCAATGCTGACCTCGAAAAAATGGTCGAGACCAGCGATGAGTGGATCTTCCAGCGGACGGGGATGCGCGAGCGGCGGATCGTTTCGCCGGGCGAAACTACGGCCAGCCTGGCGGTTCTGGCGGCCAAGCGCGCGCTCGAATCGGCCAAACTGTCACCACAGGACATCGACCTGATCATCGTCGGCACGTTGACGCCGGAATTTCAGACGCCGGGCACGGCGTGCATCGTGCAGCATGAATTGGGGATCGAGAAGCACATCGGGGCGTTCGACATCAACGCGGCCTGTTCGGGGTTTGTCTATGCACTGGCGACGGGGGCGCAATTCATCCAGAACGGGGCGTACAAGCATGTGCTGGTGATCGGGGCGGAGACACTTTCCAAGATTATCGATTACACGGATCGCAACACGTGCATTCTGTTCGGCGACGGGGCAGGGGCGGCGGTGCTGAGCGCATCGGACGATCCGACCCGCGGCGTGCAGGCGTTCAACCTGGGGGCCAACGGGCACGGCTGGCATTTCATCTCGATTCCGGCGGGCGGGTCGCGCAACCCGGCGACGGCCGAGACGGTGAACACCCGGCAGCATTATTTGAAGATGAACGGCCGCGAGGTGTACAAGTTCGCGGTGCACCAGATGACCGAGAGCCTGCGGTTATCGATGGAATCGTGCGGGCTGACGGCGGACACGGTGAAATTGGTGGTGCCGCACCAGGTGAATCAGCGGATCATCGATTCTGCGACGGAAAAGATGGGATTCCCGAAGGACAAGGTGTTCGTGAACATCGACCGTTACGGGAACACGAGTGCGGCGAGCGTGCCGATCGCGCTGGACGAGGCGATGAAGGCCGGGCGCTGCGGGCCGGGCGACTGGATCATCATGGTGGGCTTCGGCGCGGGGCTGACGTGGGCGGGCGTGACGGTTAAGCTGTAAGAAGTTTCAATTATCAATTTTCAAGTTTCAAAGACCAAAGGATTGTCTCGGATCTTGAAAATTGAAAATTGGACCTTGAGCCTTTTTCACAAGGAATATGTACACGATGAGCACGGCTCTCTTATGTCCCGGTCAAGGCGCCCAGCATGTGGGGATGGGGAAGGATTTTTATGCCGGGTTCGGCGTGGCGCGGCGGGTGTACGACCAGGCGGATCGGGCGCTGGGGTTTTCGCTATCGAAAATTTGCTTTGAAGGGCCGGAAGAACAACTAAACAAGACGGATGTGGCGCAGGCGGCGATATTTGTGACCAGTGCGGCGATCTGGGAGACGTTGCTGGAGTTGGGCAAGGCCAAGGCGCCGGAGTTTGCTGCCGGGTTATCGCTGGGCGAGTACACGGCATTGCACATCGCGGGGGTGTTTTCGTTTGAGGACGGGTTGAAGATTGTGCGGGCGCGCGGGCAGTTGATGCAGGCGGCGGCGGAGGCCGGGCCGAGCACGATGCTCGCGCTATTGGGGGCCGATGAACCGACGGCGGCGGCGATCTGTGCGGAGGCGGGGCAGGGCGAAGTGATCGTGCCGGCGAATTACAACACGCCGGGGCAGATTGTGCTGAGCGGGGCGATCGGGGCGTGTGAGCGCGCGGCGAAGATTGCCGAGGCGAAGGGATGCCGGAGCATTCCGCTGAAGGTGGCGGGGGCGTTTCATTCGCCGTTCATGCAGAGTGCGGCGGAGCAGATGAAAGAGGTGCTGGCGGGGGTGCGGTTCACAACGGGCCGGGTGCCGGTGATCAGCAACGTGACGGGCAAGGTGCACGGGGATACGGAATCGATCAAGGCGTTGCTGGTGGACCAGGTGGTTTCTCCGGTGCGGTGGTGCCAGGGGATTGAGACGCTGCGGGGGTTGGGCGTGACGAACTGGGTGGAGGTGGGCCCGGGTCGGACGCTGACGGGGATGATGAAGAAAATCGACCGGCGAGCGCCGGTGGAGACGTATGCGACGACGGAAGGGTTGACGACTACGGCGACGTGAGAGACGTAACCACGAAGACCACGAAGATTATTGAGAGAAGGAATTTCATATGGCGAATGAGAAGCGGGTGGCGTATGTGACGGGGGGATCGCGGGGGATCGGTGAGGCGATTGTGCTGGCGCTGGCGGCGGACGGGTTTCATGTCGTCGCGGTGGCGCGGAACAAGGAAAAACTGGAGGGGGTAGTGAAGGCGGCGGCGGAGAAGGGTGGGAGCGTGGAGGCCGAGGCGGTGGATATCGCGGATTCCGCGGCACTGACGGCGAGCATTGAGAAGGCGATCGAGAAACATGGCCGGATGGACGTGCTGGTGAATAATGCGGGGATCACGCGCGACGGGCTGTTCATGCGGATGGAAGACAAGGATTGGGATGATGTGCTGAACACGAATTTGAAGTCGGCGTTTGTGTCGTGCCGGGCGGCGACGCGGACGATGATCCGGGCGAAATGGGGGCGGATTATCAATATCAGTTCGGTGGCGGGGATGATCGGCAATGCCGGGCAGGTGAATTATGCGGCCTCGAAGGCGGGGCTGATCGGGATGACCAAGTCGATTGCGCGGGAGCTTGCAGGCAAGCAGGTGACGGCGAATTGCGTGGCGCCGGGATTCATCACTACGGACATGACGGACGTGCTGCCGCCGCAGATCAAGGAGAAGGTGCTGGAGATCATTCCGTTGCGTCGCTTCGGCGAGACGAAGGACATCGCGGCGATGGTGGCATTTCTGGCCAGCGACAAGGCCGGCTACATTACCGGGCAGGTGATCGCAGTGGACGGCGGGATGACGATGTGAGGCGGTCAGTTGTCAGTGGCCAGTGGCCAGTTGTCAGAGTCGTTTGCCAAAGTGGACAGGATTGGGTAGGCTATCGGGTCTCTATCTTGGGTGATTGAGCCCATTTATACCGATTGGAACTCATAGGATCAGGAGGCCAGAACACATGGCTGAAATCGACGAAATCGAGCAGAAGGTTATCGACATCGTGGCCGAGCAGATGGGCGTGGACAAAGCGGAAATCACCCGCGACACGAGCTTCATCAACGACCTCAATGCGGACAGCCTCGACACGGTCGAGCTGGTGATGGAATTCGAAGACGAATTCGAAATGTCCATTCCGGATGAAGAAGCCGAGAAGATTCAGACCGTCGGGCAGGCGATCGACTACATCAAGTCGGTAGCAGCCAAGCAGAAGACGCAGGAGTAAGCGGAAGCAGGAAGCAAGACGCAAGAAGCAAGAAGCCGTGCGGTAACGCCCTTCTTGCTTCTGTTGTCTTGCTTTTTTCTTCTTCGAAGATCATGGCCAAACGTCGCGTTGTCATTACGGGCCTGGGGGTGGTTACGCCACTGGGCGAGGACCTGGAGCCATTCTGGAACCGCCTGCTGGAGGGCCACAGCGGGATCAAGACGTTGAGCCGGATCCAGGGGATCGAGAATTATCCGGTGCGGATCGGGGGGGAAATCACGGCAGACGATTTTGACCCGACGAAGCTGCTGGAGCCCAAGGAAATCCGGCGGCTGGATCGGTTTTCGCTGTACGGGTTGTGCGCCGGGATGCATGCGGTGCAGGATTCGGGGATTGATTTTTCGAAGGTGAACCGGGATCGGGCAGGGGTGATCGTCGGATCGGGGATCGGGGGCATCGAGACGATGGAGCAGGAATACGATGTGCTGCTGGCCAAGGGCGTGCGGCGGGTGAGCCCGTTCACGGTGCCGAAGCTGATGGTCAATGCATGTGCGGGCAATCTGTCGATTCAATGGGGGCTGAAGGGGCCGATCTCGGCGACGGCCACGGCGTGCGCGACGGCGGGCAACGCGATCATCGATGCCTACAAAACGATTCAATATGATGATGCGGACGTGATGCTGGCGGGCGGCTCTGAAGCGGCCATGACCAAGCTGGGTCTGGCAGCATTCTGTGCATTGCGGGCGCTTTCCACGCGGAACGATGCGCCGACCAAGGCCAGCCGCCCGTGGGATAAGAACCGCGACGGGTTTGTGATGTCGGAAGGCGCCGGAGTGGTGGTGCTGGAAGAATTTGAACACGCCAAGGCGCGCGGCGCGAAGATTTACGGCGAAGTGGTGGGGGTCGGCGCGACGGGCGACGGCTGTCACATTACGGCGCCGGACGAAAATGGCGCGGGTGCCGCCGCAGCGATGGCCAAAGCGATCAAAGAAGCAGGAATCAATCCGGAACAGGTCGGATATATCAACGCCCACGGGACGTCGACGGACCTGGGCGATGCGGCCGAGACCCGGGCGGTCAAGGTGGTGTTCGGCGCGGCGGCCAAGAAAGTGGCGATCAGCTCGACGAAGTCGGCGCTGGGACACTCGCTGGGGGCATCGGGTGGGATCGAAATGGTGATTACGGCACTGGCGCTGTCGCGCGGCGTGCTGCCGCCGACGATCAATCTGGAAGAGCCGGACTTGGAGCACGGGTGCGATCTGGATTACGTGCCACTGGTGGCGCGGCAGGCCCAAGTGAAGTATGCGATGTCGAATTCCTTTGGATTCGGCGGGCATAACACGAGTTTGCTGGTGGGGAAGGTCTGACGAGCGGCCGCTGGCCGTTAGTCCGTCCTTTTATTTTTGTGCGTAGGAGGAACCCGCGAGAAGGATCTTGCGGGTTTCTGTGTTTTTGCGGGAGGAGGAGGAAGGGGGAATCGCGGAACTTGGCGGGGTTTGACGCGTTGACAGGTATATGATCATGGGATGGGTGAACTCACCAAGGGGCGGTTGAGGTGTCGGGTAATTAGGCCGCGAAAGATCCGCGGCGAGCATCTGGCGAAGAGGAGAACGAATGTCAGCGATCAGCAGGGTGGCATTGGGCCGCGGTATTTCGGCGGCGATGGTGTTGGCGGCTGCAGGTGCGTGTGCGCAGAGCGCGGCGGCGCAGACCTATGTTCCGTACGGCAGTGCGCCAGTGTACTCTTCGCCGCCGGTGGTGGCGCAGACGGCGGTGGCGGATCGGCTGATGGATGAACAAATCGATCAGTTGATGATGTCGATCGCGCTCTATCCGGACCCGCTGCTGGCGCAGATTCTTCCGGCAGCGACTTATCCGCTGGAGGTCGTGACGGCGGCGCGTTTCGTGCGGGCGTATCCGCAGGCGACGGACGCGGATTTTGCACGGCAGAACTGGGACCCATCGGTGATGGCCTTGGCGCATTACCCCTCGGTGCTGCAGACGATGAGCGACAACCTGGAATGGACGCAGACGCTGGGGGCGGCATTTGTGAATCAGCAGGCGGACGTGATGGCGTCGATTCAGCGGCTGCGCGTGCAGGCGCAGGCCTCTGGGGCGCTGCTGAACACGCAGCAGCAGGAGGTGCTGGCAGCGGATGATGGCATTCGCATTGTGCCGGTGAATCCGCTGGTGCTGTACGTGCCGGTGTACGATCCGCAGGTGATATTTGTGCAGCGGCCGTGGATCGGGCATCCGCGGGTGGCGGTGGCATCATTCATTTCGTTTGGGAGCGGTTTTGCGATCGGCGTATGGCTGAACAATGATATTGACTGGCACGATCATTGGGTGGCTGTGGGCGGCGGGTGGCATCGCGACTGGCGCTACGAGGGGAATCGAATTGTTTTTGAGCGGGATGTACGGGAGCGGGAACGCGCGCGAGACGTGCATGTGGAGCGCGTGGTCGTGAGGCCGTGGGCGCACGATCCCGTGAAGGCTACGCCACGGCTGCCGGCGACGATGATCCGGCGCGACGACGACCGGCGCGGCTGGCCGGCACAGACGGGCGTGACGGTGCAGGTACACGGGGGGCAGGTCACGGGTTCGGTGCAGGCGAATACGCCGGAGCTGCATGTTTTCGGCGGGTATGAGAACCGCGCGGATGTGCAGCATGAGGTGGAACGCGGCCGGGCGAGCCGACCGAATGTTCATGAGTCGCCGCATGAACCACCGCACGCGCCGCCGCCAGTGCCGGCGCAGGTCGTTCCGCAAAATGGTCCGCAGAAGATGGGCCATCCTGACCGCGACAGGCACGGACACTGAGTCGGAATGGCAGGAATGTTCATCACGAAAACACGAAGACAGAATGCTATGGCTATGGGAAAGCGAGTTGCGAATATGAAGAATGTCTGGCGAGGCGTGGGAATCGTTTTGCTCGTGGCGCTGGCGGGTTGCGTTGGGACGCAGACGGCGGCCGTGCAGGTAGGCGGTCAGCCGTGGGATGAGCAAACGGTATTTGATTCCGATGGAGCGGCGGTAGAGGCGTTGCTGGCGGCCGCCAAGGCGCAGGATCATGGGCAGGTGGACAAGATTCTGGGCCCGGTGTCGAAGCAGTTGCTCTCGGGGGACAAGGTGGAGGATGCGCGGGGATTCGAGGCGCTGGGGCGGATTGCCACGGAGCAGAATCGCCTGGAGAAGAAAGACGATAGCACGAGCATTTTGCATATCGGCGTGAAGGATTGGCCGTTTCCGATTCCCGTGGTGAAGAATGCCGCCGGGAAATGGTACTTCGACACGGCGGCGGGGAAGCAGGAAATTCTGACGCGGCGGATCGGGCACGATGAGCTGGCGGTGATCAACGAATGCAAAGTGTATCTGCAGGCGCAGCGGGAGTATGCCAGCGTGGAGCGCGACGGATCGGGCGTGCTGAAGTATGCGCAACATTTTCTGAGCACGCCGGGGGCTCAGGACGGATTGTATTGGGAAACGAAGCCGGGGGAGCAGCAGAGCCCGTTCGGGCCGATGATGGCGCAGGCGTCGCAGGAAGGATATACGTTCAAGAAGGGCAGCGGGCGGCAGCCGTTCCACGGGTACTACTATCATATTCTGAAGAAGCAGGGAGCGGCGGCGCCAGGCGGCAAGTATGACTACGTGATCAATGGGAACATGATCGCGGGATTCGCCCTGGTGGCGTGGCCGGCACAATACGGCAATTCGGGGGTGATGACGTTCATCGTGAATCACCAGGGGAAGATCTATCAGAAAGACCTGGGGCAGGAGACGAGCGATGCGGCGAAGAAGATCACGGAGTACAACCCGGATGCGAGCTGGACGTTGGTGAAGGAGTGAGGGGCTGGGAAGACGATGAACGTTGAGCGATGAACGAGGAATGGGGGCGGCGTTTCTCGCGGCGGGTACATCATTACCTGCAGCTAATTCATTATTATGTATAAATAACCCCGTCGGACCGCGTTATTGCGAATCCGTCGCGGGTTTATTAGTTCCGTAGCGCTGACTATTTCGGAGTGATAACTAACAAACCGTGTGTGATTGTGGGTGTCATTCAAGAGGTTGATGAGAGCTTTACGGGTGTTCGGGACAGAATCAGGAAAGGGCAGGCCATGAGAACGAACTTGAGTATGCGGATGATGCTTCTGGGTGGCGGATTGGTCGTGAGCGGTTTGCTTCAGGCGGCGTGCGCCCAGACGTATGCGGGTGAATACACCCCGGCGTATCCTTCGGCGAACTATCCGACGAACTATACGACTTACACCCAGCCGCAGGTGACGTACGCGCCACCGGTGGCGGAAAGATTGACCGATGCGCAGATCGATCAGCTGGTCGCGCCGATCGCGTTGTATCCGGATCCGCTGCTGGCGCAGGTGCTGCCGGCGGCGACGTATCCGACGGAGATCGTGCTGGCCCAGCGCTGGCTGGCGGCCAATCCGCAGCCGAGCGAACAGGCGATCGATGTGCAGAGCTGGGATTCGTCGATCAAGGCGCTGGTGCATTATCCGACGGTGCTGCAGAACATGAACGATCACCTGGAATGGACGCAGGCGCTGGGCGCGGCATTTGTGAATCAGCAGGAAGATGTGATGGCGTCGGTTCAGCGGCTGCGGTTGCAGGCGCAGGCGGCGGGGACATTGCAGACGACGGCACAGCAAGAGGTGTTTGCGGACAACGGTGCGGTGTGCATTGAGCCGGCGCGTCCGGACGTGATTTATGTGCCGGTGTACGATCCGCAGATCGTGTATGTGGAGCGTCCGGTGTATGAGCGGCCGGCGCCCATCTTCTTCGGCATCGGGTTGCAGATCGGCGGATGGCTGAATAACGATTGCGACTGGGGCCATCGGTATGTGAGCGTTGGCGCGAATTGGCGGCACGATCATGACCGCGACGTTCGCACGAGTGCAGGACGGGATATTCGCGGTAACGGCGGCGTGCAGGTGACGCGCACCACGATCAATAACACCGTGATCCATGGGAATACGAACCGGGCAACAGCCAACACGGGACGCCCCTGGACACACAACGTGGCGAAGCCGATTCCGATGTTGCCGACCGCGCATCAGGTGCGGCCGATGCCGGAGACGCGTTTCGGGCAGGCGACGCAGGGGCGTACGCTGCCACCGATGATTCGTCCAGCAGCGCCGACTGCGACGGTTCAGCCGAGTGGGTCGCAAGCAGTTCGTCCGTTGCCGAATATGGAGCGGCGCGATCGTGCTTTGCCGGCACCCGCGGCGGCTCCGACAATTAAACCGCGTACGGTTGAAGCACCGCGGCCCGTGATTCATCAGGCAGCGCCGACCACGACGATTCAGCCGAATGGGCCGCAAGCGGTTCGTCAATTACCGAATATGGAACGGCGCGATCGTGCTTTGCCGACACCCGCGGTGGTTCCGACAGTTACACCGCGGGCCATTGAAGCGCCGCGGCCGGTGAATCATCAGGCAGCACCGGCACCACGGGTTCAGCCCGCAGCGCCCGTGGCGCCGCAGTCCATTCAGACGGCACCGGTACCAGCCATTCAACCGCGAGCGGCGGAAATGCAGCGGCCGATGATGACGCAGCCACCTATTCGCGTTGCTCCGCCGCAGGCGACTGCTCCTTCAGCGCCGGTACATGTGGCTCCGGCCGCGGCGGCGCCGGTCGCAGCGCCCGCGGCACCAGCCGTACAACCCGCGCCGGTGCGTGCGGCATCCGGAATACCCACAATGCGCGGCTCGCCCGGGCGTTAATAAGTGTGTTTAAACCATGGAACTTCTGGGTCGATATCTTCGGCCTGGAAGTTCCATTTTAGCATTCAATCGGGCAGCCGTTTCTACAGCGATGGGAAGGGTTGCTCGCCGGGGCGGGGTTCGAGGAGATACTTGTTGGCGATCACCACATCAAGGAGGCGTTTATAGGCGAGGGAGAGGCTGGCGTCGGCGTGCTGCTGGAGTTCTTCGTCGGTGGGCATGTCGAAGGGGGAAGTGATGCGGGTGTCGATGTGGAAGCCCGACTCGTTGGCGTAGGCGGCGAACCATTTGTTCTCGCCGACGAGGCGCATGGGGGCGGAGGTGTCCTGGAGGTATTGGCCGAGGGCGTCGAGGAAGCGCTGCTGATCGGGGGAGAGTACGGAATCGGCGCGGAAGAGTTTTTGGGCCATGCGCTGAGCGCGGGGTTGATCTTCGCGGGCGATGGTTTCGAGGATGTGCTGGATATCCTCTTCGAGTTCGTAGGGATAGAACTCGAAGGCGGCTTCAAGGTCGAATTTTTCGGGTTCTGATGCGGCGCGCCAGGCGGCGAGGAACGTGTCGGCACTGGGCTCGATGGCGAGCCAGCGGAGCTTGGAATCGATGTACGTGCCCCAAGGGGTTTGCCATTCCTTGATCCAGGGGGTTTCTCTGATCAGTTTGAACATGTTTCTCAACCACGACGACGCGACGCCAGTACAATTCAGGCATTAGTGTATCCCGTCGTGGCCGTCGTGTCGTCGTGGTTATTTCAAGGCCGGGAGTCGGGAGTGATTTTCTTTGAGCCAGGCGAGCATGCGGCGGAGGGCTTTGCCGCGGTGGGAGATTTGGGATTTCGTGGCCATGTCGAGTTCGGCGGTGGTTTTGTTGAACTGGGGGAAGAAGAAGAGGGGGTCGTAGCCGAAGCCGTTGGCGCCGCGAGGGGCGCGGAGCATGACGCCGGGGACTTCATCGACCATGACGGCCAGATCGACGCCTCCTCCACTGGGCGTGGCCAGGGCCAGGGCGCAGACGAACTGGGCCTGGCGCTGGTCGTCGGGGATGGGTTCGAGTTCGGCCAGGACCTTGGCGTTGTTGGCGGCGTCGATGGCGTGACGGTCTCCCCCCCCACTCCCGCCCCCTCCATTGGCGCCGGCATAGCGTGCGGAGAGGACGCCGGGGCGGCCGGAAAGGGCATCGATGCAGAGACCGGAATCGTCGGCGAGGGTGAGGGCCTGTGCGAGGTGTGCGAAGTGGCGGGCTTTCTTGGTGGCGTTGCCGATGAAGGTGGGGCGGTCTTCGACGCAGTCGGGGAAGGGCGGGAAATCTTTGAGCGAGAGGATGCGGAAGGAATCGTGCAGGCCGGCGAGATCGAGTTCATGCTGGATCTCGAGGACTTTGCCGGGATTGGTTGTGGCGATGAGAAGATTCATGGGAGAAGTATACGGCGAAGCGCTCTAATGAACACGGGTGTGTGGCTCTGTGGTGAAAGACCTCACAGCATTTGCATGACGATCCTTGCGCAAGGAACGGCCCGACGGGGGGAGCGCGGGAGGCCTTGCGTTTCCACGCAAGGCTAGGAGAGTTTTTTTTCGATGGCGCGGATGCCGGCGAGGATGTCGCAGGCGGATTTGAATGCGGGAGTGCTGGGGTCTTCGGGACGGAGGATCTGTTCAGTGAGTTTGGCGAGTTCGGCGGCTTCGGGGCTGTCGGGGTTGAACTTGATGAGGCCCTTGAAGTCGGGGTTGGAATGGGGGGCGTTGATTTGGATGGCGAGGTAGAAGAAATCGACGGCCTTGTCGATGCGCTGGTAGCTGTTGCGGATTTCCTCGGAAGTGACCATGCCGCCCTCGGTCATTTTCCCGAGCATGCGTTGGATCTGGCTGGTGCGCATCATTTCTTCGAAGAGGGTGGAGAGGAGCGAGGCTTCGGGGAAGTTTTCGCCGACGCGGACGGCGGAACCGAAATCGACGAAGCCTACTCCGCTTTCGGTGAGGACGAAATTGTCGAGGCGCAGGTCGAGGTGGATGACCTTGGCGTCATCGTGGAGGGCGGCGAGGAGTTCGGCGGACTGGCGGGCGAATTCGAGCTGCGTGATGGGTTTGCCGCCGTTGCGGAGCCAGTTGAGATGCAGCGTACGGACGTAGCCCTGGGCATCCTGTTCGGCATGGAGGACGCGGGGGACTTTTTCGCGGAACTGGGGGGGAAGATCGCGCTGCAGCAGTTTGAGGATGGCGGTTTCCCGGGTGAGGAAGACGGGGAAGATTTTTTCGGTGAATTTGCGGGCACGGCGGCGGAGAGTTTCGGGATCGGCCTCGGGGAATTTTTCCTTGAGGCGTGCTAACACACGTTCGGTGGTGGGGACCTGTTTACAAACCACGTATTGGCCGATGTCCGCGTTGCGGAGGAGATGAACGTTATAGGTGAAGCGTTCGCTGGATTCGCCGGGGCGGACGAGCATGACTTTGCGGGCGACGAAGTAATGAACGGGGCGGCCGAGACCGGGGATGCGGATACCGAAGGGATATTTCCAGAGGGTGGCGGGGGTCTGTTCGATGACCCAACCACCGCCGCCGAGCCAGTCGGCGAATTGGCGATAGGTTTCGGTGACGGCATTGCGGTGATGGCTGGCGAAGACGAATTGTCCGCCCCAGCGGAGGCGCGGGAAGACATCTTCGGGCGCGTGTTGGTCATTGGGGCCGGCGATGAGGAAATCGACAAGCTCCGCGGTCCAGGAAATGGCATGGGAGGTGTTACGGAATTCGGGCTCTTTGGCGAACCGATGGCGGAGGACCCATTCGAGGAGTTTGGGTTCCGGTGGAAGGCCATGCCAGGCGCCGGATGGGGAGTGCGGCTGGCCGGCGGGATCAGGTGAGCGTCGCGGATCTGACGCGCGGTTAGCGTTTTCGCTCGTCATGTTTACGTTCGTCATTTCCAATTCCAGTTTGCCTGCAAGCCGATAGTTGCCCCATCGAGGTTGGTGCCACGAGATCACACTGCCTTGATCTTATCGTCAGGGTGAGGGAGTGGCTTCCACGATATCTCATGGAGGAGAGCAAGTCACGTAGAAGTTTAGGATGCTGCGGGCTGTCGAGGACTCATAAAGTCGTTATTATCTTTCCATGAAGATGGTTACGCATAGTGTTGAAGAAACCGAGGCATTGGGAAAGCTACTGGGGCGGCTGGCTCCGGTCAATATGACGCTGGCGTTGCACGGGACGTTGGGGGCGGGAAAGACGCACCTGACCCGGGGAATTGCGCAAGGGGCGGGAGTGAATGACCCGGCGCTGGTATCGTCTCCGACATACGTGCTGATGAACATTTATTCGGGGTCCAAGCCGGTATATCACCTGGATGCATACCGGATCAGCGGGTCGGATGATTTTGCGGCGGTGGGATTTGAGGAGTTGCTGACATCCGATGGGTTGGTGGTGGTGGAGTGGGCGGAGAAGATTGCAGGATTATTGCCGGCGGACTATCTGAACGTGGTGATTGAAGCGGGCGACGTGGAAGAGGAGCGGGTGTTTGAGCTGAAGGGCGTAGGGGAAGGGGCGGTGAGGTTGGCGCGGGAAGTGGAGCGGGCATGGGCGGAGGGTCGGTAACGCAATGGAACGGATGATGGTTCAAGGCTCAAGATTATTTGTAGCGCGGAGTGCGAGGGTGTAGAGGAGGAGGCGGGTGCGCGCGGGGGGAAGGTCTTCGATGAGGGTGAGGTGTCCGAGAAAGAGTTGTTGGCCGCGGGAATCGAAGGCGGCGAGTTGGCAGAGGCGGGGTTGGTCGGCGGGCGACCAGGCGTAGAAGTTGTGTTGGTCGCTGGCGAAATGAAGAATGATGCCGTCGGGGGAGGGCTGGAGGAGGAGCAGGGCTTCGCGGGCAGCGCGGACGGGGTCATCGGTGCGGGCGAGGAGGGCGCGGTCGGCCTGAATCCAATGGAGCAATTGTTGTTCGCCGGTCCAGGAGTGGATTTCGCTGAGGGCGGTGCGGGTGAGGTCATGAGGTTTGTCGGCGAGAACGCCGCTGGCGTAGAACGCGTCTGCGAGCTGGCGCTGGGATTGGGGGTCGTCAATGGACAGGGTTGATAGGTGATGGGGTCGCCAGAGGAATTCAAATCCGGGGCCGGCGATCCAGCGGGCATCGTCGGTTTCGGTAAGTGCGGTGCGACCGGGACCGTAGCCGACACCGGAAGTGAATTCTTCGGCGGCGATTTGTCGAACTTCGGCGGGGTCGGGGAGGTCATCGAGAATGGGCAGGGCGGCGCGAAGATGCTGGGAGGGATGCGATTTTTCGAACGCCGCGAGGAGCCGCGCGCCGATCGTGGTATGCGGGCAGCGCAGACCCATAATGACTGCGGCGCCCAGGAGCAGGGCGGTCGCCAGAAAGAGGAGATTTCTGGGAAGTGCTTTCATGAAAGCATGTTAACGCGTGGAAGCCGATTGGCGGAAGGGGTGGATTTTCTCCCTTCAATGGGCATGGAGCGGGTTGGGTCTCGCAGGTGAAGGCGGTTCCGAGTATGCTTTTGGGCTATGGCCAAGAGCGCGAAACCCAAGAATCGTTACGCAAAATCCGAGAAGCTATTCGCCGAAGCGGTGAAGCTTATGCCAGGGGGCGTATCGTCTCCGGTGCGGTCGTTTAAGTCGGTGGGGATGTCGCCGGTGTTCATCAAGGAGGGGAAGGGCGCGCGGCTGATTGATGCGGATAATAATTCGTACATTGATTACGTGATGAGCTATGGGCCGCTGATTGCGGGTCATTGCCCCCCTACCGTGCGGGCGGCGGTGGCCAAACAGATCGACAAGGGATCGAGTTACGGATGCAACTCGGAACCCGAAATAAGATTGGCGGCGCTGATCGCCGAGGCGATGGGTCACGTACCGATGGTGCGGTTCGTGAACTCAGGGACCGAAGCGACGATGAGCGCCGTGCGGCTGGCGCGCGGCGTGACGAAGCGCGATTTGATCGTAAAGGCCGCGGGATGCTATCACGGACACGTCGATGCGTTGCTGGTGGAGGCGGGATCAGGCGCGACGACGCACGGGCATCCGTCGAGTCCCGGCGTGCCCGAGGCGGTGACGGCCAATACGTTGGTGGTGGCGTATAACAATTTGGAAGCGGCAGCGAAGGTGTTTGCGGAACACGGGGCGCGGATAGCGGTAGTGATGGTGGAACCGATCTGCGGAAACATCGGGGTCGTAGCGCCGGTGGCGGGATATCTGCAGGGTTTGCGGGAATTGTGCGACAAGCATGGGGCGATGCTGCTGTTTGATGAAGTGATGACGGGATTCCGCGTGGCGTACGGCGGGGCGCAGGGGTTGTACTCCGTGCGGCCGGACATCACCTGCCTGGGGAAGATCATCGGGGGCGGGTTGCCGGTGGGCGCGTACGGTGCGAAGGCGGAGATCATGAACCAGGTTTCGCCGGCCGGGCCGATCTACCAGGCGGGAACGCTCTCGGGCAACCCGCTGGCGATGGCGGCGGGGATCGCCACGCTGGAATTACTGGCCGATGGCAACGCGTATTCGCAACTCGAGGCGCTGGGGGCGCGGATGGAGACGGGATTGATCGAGGCGGCCAAGTCGGCGGGGGTAGCGGTGGCGGTGCAGCGGGTGGGATCGATGATTACGCCGTTCTTCCTGAAGAACGAAGCGGCCAGTAAGAAGCAGGAAGGTTCGCCGGTGGTGCAAAATTATGCAGAAGCACTGGCATGCGATACGGCGGCGTATGCACGGTTTTTCAAGGTGATGCTGGATGGCGGCGTGATGCTGCCGCCGAGCCAGTTTGAGTCGTGGTTTATTTCCACAGCGCACACGGAGGGGGATATCGATGCGACGATCGACGTGGCCAAGGGGGCGTTTGCCGCGGCGAAATCCTGAATGGGACCCGAGCAATTATTGACTCGGATGATGTGATCACAAAACTCGTTGGATGACAAAGCGCGGGAGGCGAGGGATTTCCGGAGGTAAACCCATGACGATTATTCAACGCGTAAAAGACCTTCCGTGGATCAGCATTTTCTTGTTGTTGCTGGCCTGCATCCATTGGGAATATCACGGTGAGACATCGAGCATATCGCTTCCTGGTCTTAGCGGCGGGCTGGTCGTGCTGGGAATAGTCGCCTTGGTGGTGTTATATCGGATCTACAAGGCGTTGAAGAACGTTTGCGCGACTCATGGAATAGACACGAAACGTTTTCATTCCAAGTACGATGTGCTGATTCCGATCGCGGTCATTCCAGTCCTCGGCCATGCGATTTGGTACGGGCCGACGGCGGGGAGCCATCTGCAGGGAGGGGCGGAGTATCGGTGGACATTTGAATGGGGAGATTCAAACTGGGGGGCGGCATTTCTGGTGGTGCTGGTAAGTGTGGTGTATCTGCTGCGGATACTCGCCATGTTGCGAGCGCTGGGCGGCAACCAAGAACAACCGCGCCTTCTAAGTGAGACGCGGGGATGAGGTAAACTGATATTCGGAAAGGCGCCTGTGCCGACCTGTTGGGTGTGCGTTACTCACACCAGAGGGGGTCGTCGCGGGAGACGGGGGTGGCGGCCATGAGGACAATGTCGGAGAGGATGGGCCAGCGCAGGCGGCGGACGTTCATGACGTGCGTGCTGCCGCGGCCGACGTACTGGCGATAGCCGGGGATGTTGAGCGAGCCGGTGGCGGCGAGGCGCGTGTGGAAGGGGGCAGTGTCGATGATGGTATCGTTATGGACTTGAAATTCGATCGGCAGGCCCTGCGTGTTGGAGCCGTGCATGGCGAGTTGCTCGGGATGGCCGAGGAACCAAGGCGTGAGCTGGCGATGTTCGAGGCGTACGGACGGGCCTTCGAGGACGACGGGGAGGGCGCCTTTTTCAAAGATGACCAGGCCGTCGGCGTGATCGCGGGCGCCGGAGCGCGGGACGGAATGATGCCAGGCGGCGGTCCAGTTATCGCCCTGGAGATAACCCCAGAGCATTTTGTTGAGGCCTTGTCCGAGACCGCCCTGGCCGTAGACATGATCGTGATAGCCGAGGGCGTCGATGCGGACATCAAGGCGGCAGAATCCTTCTTTGTTATCGATGACCTGGACGTTGCCGGTCATGCGGCCATGCGGTGCGGCAAGGACCCAGGTGTGCTGGGCGCCGTCGGGACCGTTGGGGCGGAAACTGCGAACATGCGCGGTACCGGGGAAACTGGGCGCGAAGGTGAGTTTGGCGGTGATGACCTGGTCGCGCGAAGGCCGCGGCTGGGCACGAACGATATCGAAGGGATAGCCGCGGGCGATGATGCCGAAGGTGCCGTCCTGACGGAGGGTCATGCGGTTGGGGCCGATGCGGATATCGGGCATTTGCGGTTCGCCGACGATGGAGCCGGGCGGGAAAAGGTTGAGGGACTGGGCGACGCGTTTGCCGCCCTGGTAGACGGCGATGTAGGCGGCGGGGTAATACGCGGCGAGCAGTTCGGGGCCGAGACGATCGAACGGTGTTGCGCCGGGGCGGTGTGAATGGCGGTGGATGCGGGCGAGATATTGGGGATGGAAAGGAAGACCTTCGAAGAGGGCGAAGACGATGCCGTCGCCGGAGGGGCTGATGGCTTCAAAGTACCACCATTCGTAGGCGCCGGAATTTTTGAGGACGTGCCGCCCGTCATCGGCCCAGCGAAGGGCCGCGGTTTCGCGATCCATGCCTGCCATGCCGGCGGTTGACCCGGAGGAATCATGGGGTACATGGGACGAGAGGCTGGAAGGAAGCAAGGTCATGGGGTAACCGACTCCGAAGCCCAAGAGTGCGAGGATGCGGCAAACCACTCACTATAGCCTACGAGGCTGGTCGAGAAGAGATGCGAGCGACACTATTAGGATACTCCGATCTCGGCAGGCGAGTAATGAAATTCTTCAACTTTGTGGTTTATGCTGGGAGGTCCGGTAATTCCCACGAGGGCGAAGAATGGGGGCGTTGAAAGTGATGATTGTGACGGATTGACCCTCGCGTGCGGTGTCGGGTACGATCTGGAGTCTTGGCTGCAGTAACGGGAAAGCCCCGATATGCAGGCGATACAGACCGGCGGCAAGTGTCAGACGTTTTCCGCCGGTCATCCATCCACTGGGGGATGGTGTAATGGTAGCACAGCAGATTTTGGTTCTGTTTGTCTAGGTTCGAATCCTAGTCCCCCAGCTTTAGCCGGAAGTAGAACGGCAAACTACTCATCTCCAGTCATGGCTGTCGGCAGAATTCAGCAGAGAGTTCTCGTCATTTATTCGCGCGCGGATTACCATGGCCACAAACATTTCTCCAACAACAGGTTTCACGAAAGGAGCCCACCATGAAACTCTTCCGCAAGACTTCACTGGCAATCATGCTCTGTCTGGCGGGTGCGGGGACACTGGCCGCTCGGGCCGAGGAGCCGAAGGCTTCCGCATCCGGGCCGGCGCCCAGCGCGGCGCCGATCGGACGCGTTTCAGTGGCGTCCTTCAATGAACTCAAGAAACTGATTGCAGATCTGGGCATACCGATTCCGCTGGATCCGCGGGCGATGATCGAGGGAAATTTTCCGTTCATCGGGCCCGGCGGATTGCAGGGCGACAAGCCGATCGGCCTGGTTTTCATTGGCGGCGAGAAGATCACCACGCAGGACGGCGCGGTGCTCATGTTCCCGGTGGCGGAGGGCAAGGCCGGGGTGGAATCTTTTGCCAAGATGGGCGGCGTAGTGACGGATGGGCATGCGGACATGGTTTCGCTGGGAAATGTCAAATTCCGCCGCACAGCTAATTATCTGATGATGTACCAGGGCGCGACGGATTTACTGGCAGCGATCAAGGATGACATTTTCGCGAAGGACTATACACGTCCGGGGCGGTTGGCGCTGCTCTCGCTGGATTTGGCCGCGGCACGGAAAGTCGCGCCGACGAAATTGAAGGCAATGTTTGAAGAATCCAGACCAAAGAAATCCCCGACCAGCGCCGCCGAGGCCGCGGGCGAGAAGATGGGAATCGAATTTTTTGAATCTTGCGCGAACAAATTTGATCGCTTTTCTCTGGCCATCGGCAGAGATGAGAAGAATGTTCACATGGAACTCTGGTTGATGCCGGTGGAACTGGCAGAAGCCCGCAGATTTCCCTGTCCGACGTTTCCGGCTGATGTGGTGGCACAGATGCACATCGCCTATCCCAATGCCGAAGCGGCCAACTGGGCCAGTACCCTCATGGCCAAGATTCCCGATGATGCAGTTGCGGACAAGAAGCCCGGTGCGGCAGCGAACCCGAAGATTCGAGCAGCGATGACTCGATTCGTCCAGCTTTTCACTGGGGCGGATGCCCAGTCGATGGCCGTGCAAATCACCGCCAGAAAACCCGTACTCTACCTGGTCAATCAGTATGGGCATGATGTGGACGCGGCAAAGGAAATGCAGGAAATCGCCACCGAACTCAATGCCGCCAATAAAGACAGCGGCGACGGCGACGTGATGGCGTTCACCAGCTATAAGAATGCCGCGGGCCAGGCAATTTCACGGCTCACCCAACTCGTAAAGGGAAAGCAGCTCACGACGATTGATGTGGTACAGCACGGACGAATACTGACGTTTTCCATTGCAGATGATGACGGACAGCACGTCGATGCGGTCGCGGCGCTTCCGGCCAAGGGTGAAATTTCAAAATTGTGCACCGGGTCGATTGATCTGGATGCATGCCTGAGCGCGGCGGAAAGTTCGGGCCAGATGCCGCCGCTGCCACCGGAAAAAATGAAACAGCTTCACACGAGCCTCGCGGGACAGGCGATCACGTGGAGCGCCAAGGCTAATGCCGAGGCGAAGTATCTTTACGTGGATGTCGGCACTCCGTTTGTGCTGTTCACAGAGGCTGGGCAAATGGCGATGATGAACATGATGATGCCACCGCCGGCAACTCGGGGCGGTGGAGCCGGTCCCGCACCGAGCGACGGCGGCATTACTGCGCCAGGCAAGGGGCCTTGAATGAACGCGCGCCTCGACAGACGCCAACACGCTGCGCGACGGGGCGATCAGATTTCTTCGATTGAGTTTTTGATCCACTCGTACACATCGCGCAAGCTGATGGGGTAGCTGCGGAACGTGAGGGGGCCGTCTGATTCCGGGGGATCGCCCTGGCCGGAGAGTGCGAGAATTGGAAGCTCCGGGCGCTGGGCATCGGCACAAGCCTGTGCGAGCGCTGCGGGAATGAGCGGTGCGACGCCGGCGCGGACGCCCACGACGACCAGACCATCCAGTTCGGCCCATTCGCCCTCATGCGGAAGCCGCGGCGAGATCGTGACATCGCTTAGGAACGACAGTGCACATCCGAGAGGATCGAGTTCCACGTAATTTTCCGGGCGGTAATACCAGAGGCGCATGCTGGCGCGGGGAAGGATCGGTGTCAGCAGACGTTTTTCCTCGATGGCGGGCAGACGCGTGAGGACGTTGGTAGAGGCAATGATTTCAGAGCGTTTGCTGACGATATCGAGCAGCGGCGGCGGGCCATCGCCGGCGAGCGAGCGCCATTGGGTGCGGCTGATCGGGGAAACGGTTTCGTGCGTGGAAGCGGCCAGAAGCAATCCGTGGGCAAGCTGATTGGCGACGTGCAGCGCCATGGCCTGCGGGCGCAGGTCGGCATATTGGCCGGAGAATTGTGCTTCATGGAACTCGCGGATGGACTGCATCACCGTCGCCGGCAAACCCATGTGCGCCAGCAGACGGCCCAGCAGTTCCGGATGGCGCACGCCCAGCGCCGTCGCTTCGACCTCGTGCAGCGGCAGGCGGTGGATGGCCGAAAATTCGAGGATCTGGTCGTACATCGGGGTGAAATGCTGGCGCAGGAGAATTTCTCCGAGGTCGTGGCACAAGCCGGTGAGGCGTTGCGCGGCGCCGTGCTGCGATTCCTGCTTGGGAGCCAGGAGGGTCATCAGGTCGGCGACGGCAAACGAATGTTGCCAGCAGCGTATGCTGTTGAAGCCGTCGGATTCGTCGGGGGGAAACTCATTGAAGATGCCGACGGACATGGCCATGTCCAGGATGCCGCGCGAGCCAATGTTGCGCGCGGCATCTTCCAGCGAGGTGATGCGTGTGCGTGCGCCGGAGTAAGCCGCGGAGTTGGCCAGGTGCAATATGCGTGTCGCCAGGATGGGGTCACTCTCGATGATGCGGACCATGTCTGACAGGGCGGCACGCGGGGAGTTGGCCAGGGCCATAATTTCCGAAACGACGCCGGCGATGGTCTTGGCGGCGGTGATGCGATCGGCCCGATCCAGTGTTTCTTTTCGGGTCAGGAGTTTTGGCCAGGCGGGAACGCCGGCCGATGTTCCGGCAGCTTGCGCAGGGACTGGGGAGGAGACGACCGTAGGCGGCGCCATCACCGCAGGCGGTGCATGGACGGCCGTGCATACCTCGACGGCAGCCCGCTCTGCCGGAGACAATGCCCGGAGTTCCTTGAGGGGCAGCCATTTGCGAAGCCGCTCCAGCAGTTTCGGGACCGAGAACGCCGGTTTGAGCAGATAGTCGACCGCGCCCAACTGCAGCGCCGTAACCACCTTTTGTTCATCCGAGATGGCCGTGAGCATGATGACGGGAATCTGACACCACTGCGGGAGCTTATTGGCAAATCGCAGAAAGGTGAGTCCGTCCATCTCCGGCATTTCGTTGTCCACGATCATAAAATCCACGGCCTGACGTTGCACCAATTCGAGGGCCTCGCGCCCGTTGGCCGCGACGTACACTTCGTATCCTTCGTAGCGCAGTGCGTGCGAAACCACTTCCCGGCAAAATACAGAATCATCGACCACCAAAATCGTACTCATTGCGTCCCCATCAAACTCCAATGCCTCACTTTATATTTCCGCGCCGGGTTCAACGGCGTCATGCATTTCTCAACCGATCGGCGTCAGTAGCCTGATTCACACAATTCCGGATGTATTCGAGACAGTGGTCGATCTCATTCTGCATTTGGACGACCGCTTGTTCTGTTCCGGCGAGGGCGGCGTTTCGCCCGGATCTTTCCAAACTCTCCGCCATCTTGCGCAACGGTTCGGCAGCCAGATAGGCCGCCGCGCCTTTGAGGCTGTGTGCCGCGCTGCCCAGGGCGGCGGCGTCCTGCGCGGCCAGAGCCTGTTGCATCGCGTCCAGATCCCGATCCGCCTGAACTTTGAAAGAGTCGAGCAACTCCGTGATGAAGGAGAAATCCCCCGAGCAATTTCCAAGAATCGTGGCGAAATCCACGGGTGCAGGCCTGGCGGATTGGTCCATGACGGCTGGAGAATACTTCTCCAGGAGAGGGTCCATCGTCTGCAACATGGCTTCCCGGCTGAGCGGTTTAGTGAGGTAATCATCCATGCCGGCGTTGAGGCAGGCTTCGCGGTCGCCAAATACGGCGCTGGCGGTCAGCGCGATGATCGGCAGGTGCTGTTCGGGCATACGCCCGGCCAGGCGACCATGAGCCTGCAAATCGCGAATGCAGCGCGTGGCCTCGAAACCATCCATCACAGGCATCTGGCAGTCCATCAACACCAGGTCGAAATATTCCCGGATCAGGACATCGAGGGCTTCCTGCCCGTTGCTGGCGATCGTGTAAATGTAGCCGGCGCGTTCCAAGTATTTTGCGGCAACCTTTTGATTCACCAGATTGTCCTCCACCAGCAGAATTCGCTTGCCCCCGGTGACGGACGGCGACGGATTCTGCGGCGAAGCGGCAGCGTCACAGGCGTTACCGCTGTACCCGGCCGGTGCGCTGGATTCAGTCGGATCAAGGTGAGTCATGGCGGCCTCCTCATGGGCACGAGTGCGTTCGAAGGGGACGACGAACCAGAACGTTGAGCCGTGGTTCAAGCGGCTGTTGACGCCGATCTGGCCGCCCATCAATTCGGTCAACTGTTTGGAAATGACCAGACCAAGGCCGGTCCCGCCGTACTGTCGCGTGGTTGAGGAATCGACCTGGGAGAAGCTCTTGAAGAGGCGTTCGACGCGATCTTCCGGGATGCCCATGCCGGTATCGGTGACCGAGAATCTCACCGTGGTGCGCTCGGCATCTTCTTTTTCGACGGCGCAGCGGACGACAATTTCGCCTTGCCTGGTGAACTTGACCGCATTGCTGATCAGGTTGAGGAGAATCTGTTGGAGGCGGTGGACATCGCCGCGGAGAAGAGTGGGCACGGGGGCCTCCACGAAGCATTTCAGATCGACACCTTTGGCGCGGGCTTTGGAGATGAGCAGGGAGATCGGTTGTTCGACCGCGAGATGCAAATCAAAATCGGTGTAATCCAGTTCCATTTTTCCGGCCTCGATTTTGGAAAAATCTAGAATGTCATTGACCAGTTCCAGCAGCGCTTCGGCGGAGGACTGGGCGAGGCGTGCGTATTCGGTTTGCTCTCGATTCAGCGTCGTATCCTGCAGGAGGCCGGTCATGCCGATCACGCCGTTGAGCGGCGTGCGAATCTCATGGCTCATCCGGGCGAGGAATTCGCTCTTGGCGCGGTTGGCCTGCTCTGCATCCCGGCGTGCCTGGCGCAGCGACTCTTCGGCGCTCTTACGATCGGTGATGTCCTCGAAGGTGCCGATCATGCCGATGATATTTCCGGCGCTGCCGCGCAGCGGGACTTTGCAGGTCTGCAGCCAGCGATGCGCCCCCTGCCGGTTGACCAGGGGCTCCTCGAAATGGAGTTTGGACACGCCGGTTTGAATCACCGATCGATCATCCGCGCGATACTGGTCGGCGGAGATCTTCCAGGCGAGGTCGTAATCGGTCTTGCCCACGATGGCCTGGGGATCCTCCACGCCGGCATCCTGTGCGAACCGCCGGTTGCAACCAAGGTAGCGTAAGTCACGGTCCTTCCAGAAGACGCGCTGCGGGATATGATCGAGCACGATCTGCAGCATCTGCCGCGAATGATGCAGGTCTTCCTCGACGCGCGAGCGTTCGTCGATTTCTCCCTGGAGATGGATATTGGACAGGGCCAGCTGGGAGGTGCGCTCGGTGACGCGTCGCTCGAGTTCATCGTGGGCCAAGCGCAATTGGGCTTCGACCTGGCGGCGCGCAGTGACGTCGCGAACGGTGGCGAGCACCAGCCGCTGACCGCCGGTTTCGATTATGCCGATCCGGACTTCGGAGGGGAACGTGGAACCATCCTTCCGCCGGCTGATGCAGTCGAGGTTTATGGGCGGTGTATCGAGGGGCGAGTTCTGCAGTTCCGCGAGCTGGGTTCGGACCTGCTCGGCGGTGTTGCAGACTTCGATGTCGCTGACCTGCATCGTCAGTAATTCGGCGCGCGAATACCCAAGCCATTCGCAGGCGCGCGGGTTGGCCTCCACGAAACGTCCGTCGAAATCGTGTACGAACACGGCATCGACGGATTGCTCAATCAACCGGCGAAAGCGCTGCTCACTGTCCCGCAGCGCTGCTTCGGAACGCTTGAGTTCCGTGATGTCCTCGGCGATCACGGCGAGCGTCGGCGCATCGCCGGCGGCGGCGGGAATCGGCAGAACTTCAAAGGAAAGCCAGACCTGGCGTTGGGAGGGTGTCAGGGTGATGGCTTCCACTTTGAGCCGCTCGCCGCCGGCAAAAGAGTCGCGAATGGCGTGTATAACAGACGTCTCAACCTGCAGACTCTCCAGCAGGGCGAAGACTCGGCGACCCGTCGTGTCGACCGCGGGGATCCCCGTTATGCCTTCAAATGCCGTATTGACCCATTCGATGGCTCCCGCGTTGTTGATGATCATCACGGCGTGATCGGTGTAGCTGGCCACGAGGGCCAGCTTGGCCGCTTCCGCTTTGCGCTGCTGCAGCTCGCGGACCATTCTTACGATGACCGAAAACTGCTGTTGAATCATGCTGCGCAGTCGAAACAGTATGATGCCGCTGATAAGAGAAACCATCACGATACTGAGGCAGTGCGATTGCCATTTGGACAAACCCGGGCGAGAGAATTCCTGGATGATTTCGTAGGCCGTAAATATCGCGGTGATAAATACGACTCCTATCAGCAGACCCCAGCGTCCCAGAAGGCCGTTCTTCCTGACCCACTTGGCCAGATCGTCGGAGTGGAGTTCAGGTGTTTCGAAAAGTCGCCGCACGGTTTCTTCTGCGCTGCGGCGATTGCAGATGAACCAGGCGATGAGCAGGGACTCGATGACAAACACGAAGTCACGTACGATCTTGCCGAGCAGTGGGACGTTCGGATCGGCAAGTACTTTGTCACCCAGCAACAGGCCGAGACCGATGCACAGGATGGCGGGGCCGAGTCCGGCGTACCATGCCGCGATGATGGTTGGCGCCAGGTAGAGCGCGATCAGAGGGGTGTTGTCGCCGATCAGCGGATTCAAGGTCCAGCGAAGTCCCAGTGTGGCCGTTACCACCAGGAGGGCAAAGACGTAGTGCAACAGGAGAGTCATCCTCGGATGATCTCGTAAGGCCTGCGACGGGGGTGAAGCGGCGGAGACCGGCGGGTGAGCATTCACATCACGGCACGAACTGGCGATGCCTGCGATGGTCTGCAAATTTTCGTAGGTTGGGGGCAGAGTAGCGGTGCGTCTCGACGACGCAGTAGGTTTGGTAATCCAATGTCGTATCTGTTTGACCACTTTGTTGCTCTCCATTATGTCTTGGTGGCAAATCCGCACCACCCGCAAAGACGTAGCCGCGGACTTCTAGCGCGGCGCTTGATCGGTCCTTGGAACGAAGCGTCTAAGTCAGCCGCTTACTGCTGCTTTAGTACGACCAGCGTGTTATACAAGTCGTCTGATTCTTTCCTGACCTTAAGATCCATAATTCCCTCACGCCTGATAAAGGGTGGGAGAATACGACGCGATGGCGACAAACAGCGGATGAACCAACTATTATACTAATATAGAATCGGGATTGCAAAGCCATGTTGCTGGGTCCAAGTGCATAGTGCCCCCCTATTCCGTTCATCATTCAGTATTTCATGCAGGAATTTCGACTTGTGTGGGTATTGCGGCCGACAAACGTGACCAAGCGGTTTTCAAGCCGCCGATTGCGCATCGAAAGCGGGTTGAGTCCAGCTGCTTGGGGGAATGAAGCCGCTCTCAGTTAAATTTTTCCACGATGCGATCGAACTCATCGAGGCTGAAGTATTGGATGACGATCTTGCCGGTATTTTTCTTTTTGCTGGGGAAGATCCTGAGCTTGGTGCCCAGCTTTCGTGAGAGCTCCTGTTCCAGGTCGAGGATATGCGGAGATTTGGCGACGAGGGTGCGTTTGTGGCCAGCCACGTCCGTGGTTGTTTGTTGTCCATCCAACGATCCTTTGGTTCCACCCATTTGATCGGGGGTTGCGATAAGCTCTTCTAGTTTCCGCACGCTTAGGCTCTCGGTAACAACCTGATTGGCGAGACGGTCCTGGAGTGAGGAGTCCGTCACGCCGGCCAGCACCTTGGCATGACCTGCAGAAAGAATGCCGCGGGAGACGAGGTCTTGGACGCCGGGGTTCAGTTCCAGCAGGCGGAGGAAATTGGAGACTGTGGCGCGGTCGAGTCCCAGGCGTTCGGCAGCCTTGGCGTGGGTGAGGTTAAAGGTGTCGATGAAGCTGCGAAAGGCCCGGGCACGCTCGATGGCGTTGAGATCCTCGCGGTGAATGTTCTCGATCAGCGCCCACTCGGCTTGGAGTTCATCGGTGGAATCGACCCGCACAATCGCGGGAATTGTCGTGAGGCCGGCTTGTCGGGCGGCCTCGGTTCGCCGATGCCCGGCGACCAGTTGGAATCTTCCGCCGGCTTCCGGGCGGACAATAATAGGTTGAAGAATGCCAGAGGCTTTGATCGAGGCGGCGAGTTCCTGAAGCTGGAGCGGGTCCATCTTTTCCCGCGGCTGGTGCGGGTTGGCGTCGATCAGGTCTAAGGAGAGTTGAATCAGACGTTCATTCGCCGCCCCTTCGTCGACAATGGCGACCCCACCCTCGGAGATGCTTCCGATGACCGCCCGTCCATCACCGTTATGCCCGGCAGGGGAGGAAGAGGCATCGATCACCACGGGCGAGGAAATCAGACTCTTGAGACCCCGGCCCAGACGCGGACGATCTTTGACAGCCATCGTGAGACTCCTTTCTCGAACATGTTCTACGTGGAACCCTTTTACGCTTCGCTCGCGCCGGCGTCAATAGTGTATTCAATTCATTTCGAGAATTGTTCCACGTGGAACATGATGGGGATCGCTTTCGGGGGCGGCGATTCATTGAACGTGGGGTGAACAGGAGCGGGCCTGAAGGGAACGCGGCGGAGTTAGCCGGTCAACCAGACGCGGGCGAGTTTACCCTTTGTCTTCCAACCCGCACCGCCATAGAGCTTGAGGGCCGGAGCGTTTTCCTGATCCACCTGGAGCGTCGGAATCTTCCCCTTGGCCCGAATTCGACACGCCAAATCCCCAACGATCCTGACACCAAAGCCCTTCTTGCGGAACTCCGGGAACGTGTATACCCCCCCAATTTCAATGAGATTTTGCAATTCCAGATCGAACTTCGCCAGCGCCACGACCTGCTTGTCGTACTCGTAGACGAACACCCGTTGGGTCTCAACTGCGGCATCCAGATCTGCATCGAAGAGAATCCCGCGCTCATCGTTGTATTGACGCCGCCAGCGGTTGAGTGCCGGTAAGTCTTCGGTCCGCGCGATACGCACCTGAGGATCCGTCGCCGCGGATACCTGGGCGGGAAGTTGCATGACGACGTTGATCAACTGACGAACCGGCGCACGTTTACGCACCAGCGGCAAGAGCGCCGGCACCATCCAGCCGAGGCCCTCGGCGGTGCCGCTGAGAAAATCGATTGCCGCCGTTGCCGGGGCGTCCGGAGACATTCTCGCCGCATCGAGATCAACAGTGGGGCGAGATCCACATAAGTCTATTATTGACAATATATTATAATTCTTCTCTCGCCCATTGTCTGCAGATCGATCACCCGTGGCGGCTCCGGACTCTGTTGCGGGTGGGCTCTCTGGGTCTGGTTTGCCGTCATTGGTGGAAGGTGAACCATTGCTGCCCGTGGCCCCCCCATTACCGGCGCCGAGTTGGCGGATATAACCGACGAATGCCTCGGCGGTTTCCTGGTTCAGCGCCAGCACGTCAGCCCGGTAGGCCTTCGGCACGTAGAGCATCACTCCGGACAACCGGTCGATATCTAATGTTTGTAGCGTTATATCTTTAATAGTCGATTCATCAACCCGGTCCAGCGCGGCCACGAGATGCAGGTCGCCGCGCTGCAGGGGGGGGGTCTGCGGAAGGCGTTCCCAGAAATGGGCGATGAGATCCATCACGCCATGGGAACGGGCATGGAGAAAGTCCACTGCCAATTGCGGTTTCTCGATGGGAAGGCGCACCAACGGTAACGAAGGTTTTACCGCTCCCACAGCTTTTTCTACTTCACTCACCAGCAGGTGACTCCGTGGCGTGCGCTCCGGCAATTCTTCCCGGCCGGACCGTACGCAATCCGCAACGCGTTCCCTGCGTCGCCTGTGCATTTTCTATTCTATCATCCTGCCGTCCAACGCCAAGCGGCGTAGGAAACGGCGGCCACACTTCCGATCTTGAATATTAGTGGCGCTTTCCGCTTGCTCGAATAATTGGCGCGCCATTACCATGGTCCCGTCAACGCGGTTTGTCCAAAGGAATGCATCGATGAGATGTTCACCGGTGAAAGCGACGCGCTATGTGATCGTGCTTGCCCTGCTCGCGTATGCAATACCACTTTATGCAGAAGCTCCTCCGGCATCGATGCCAACGTCCGTAGCCGCTTCGCAGCCCGCGCTTCAACCGCTGCCTGATGCGGCGGCCCAGGGCCACGCCAAGGATTTGATCCACTCGCTGTTCAAAGAAGATTTCGCCAAAAAGTCCGCGGAGGATCGGCAGGCGCTGGCGCGCCGGCTGTTACAGGAGGCGCTGGCGACGCACGATGATCTGGCCGCACGATTCGTGCTGCTGATCGAAGCTGGCGACCTGGCGGCGGGGGTGGGAGACGGCGATACCGCCTGTCGGGCCGTGGATATTCTGGGTGCAGGGTTTCGTATCGACGTATTGGAATTCAAACGCAAGGCGCTGGTGGCGGTGTCAATTTCCGCGACGACGGTCAGCCAGCAGGAGACGCTGGCGCGACTGTCGTTGGACTTGGCGGAGTCGGCGATCGCCGCCGACAACGGCGAAGCATTGAGCGCTCTGGTCAATCTGGCGGAAGCGGCGGCAAACAAGACGCGGCGGGTGGCGCTGGTGGCGGCGCTGCAACCGCGGCTGGCGGATTTGCGGGCCGTGGCGGGGGAGATTGGGCAGGCTCAGATAGCACTAGGCCGGTTGGAAAAATCCCCAGACGATGCGGCAGCACACCTGGTCGTCGGCCGCTACTGCTGCTTAAGCAAAGGCGACTTTGATGCGGGGCTGGCGCACTTGGCCAAGTCGGATGATGCGGCGCTGCGGATCTTGGCCGAGCGCGAAATGCTGGCACCGACCGATCCGCTCAGGCAGGTGGAGTTAGCGGATCTGTGGTGGGGGTATGCGGAGAAGCTTTCGGGGCGGGGGCAGGCGTCGGCGTTGATCCGCGCCCGGCACTGGTATGCCGTCGCACAGGCCAACATTTCAGGAATCACACTGACACGGATTCAGTCGCGACTGACAGTGCCTAACAATTCCGCGACCGCGGCAACGGTTCACACGAACGCCGTCGGGGCCACTACCGGTCCTGCGTCCGGCAGGTCTACCGCGGCGACGGCGCCCGCGGACAACCTACTTTCGGCGATCGATCCCTCGAAGGATTCCGTGGCTGGGAGATGGCGGCTGGCCAATGGAGCACTGGCGTGTGATTCAACCAAATACGCGCGGATTCTACTTCCCTACGACCCGCCGGAGGAGTTCGACCTGCGCGTGGCGTTCACCCGCACCGAAGGCGACGGGCCGGTGGCGATTCTCCTGCACGTCCGCGGCGAATCGTTCGGCGTCTCACTGGACACCAAGGGCGAAGCACGCCTGGAGCGCGTGCGCAACAAGATCGCCAAGGACAATCCCACCATCACCCCGATCACCCTGGCCAACGGCAAGCGGCATGTGGCGCTGGTGCAGATCCGCAAGGACGTGATCCGCGTGGTATTCGATGACAAGCCGCTGATTGAATATAAGACGGATTACAAAGATCTTTCGCGGTACACGCCGTGGAAGCTGGACGATGAGAAGCGATGCGGACTGGGCGCGCATAACGCAGCGGTGACTTTCGAAGCGGTGGAAGTCACGCCGATTTCGGGGGCGGGCAAGGCGCTGCGTGCGGATTGATGCGCGGGACTAAGCATGGACCAACCGAAGTTCGCTCCCGGTTTTCGCATCTCGATGCGCGACATCCTGGCGATCGTTCTCGGCGCGGTCGCCACCGCGAGTATGGCGCCGGTGGACCGGTGGCTCAGCCTTTCCATCGCGTTTGTCACACTTCACTTTTTTCTGTTCTGCAACGTATTTCGCATTCCGCGCCTCCCGGAGTTGATTTGGGCGGCGGTCTTTCTCTCGCTGGCGGCGAGCGCGATTTTCTTCAGCGCCATCACCTGGCCACTGGTGTATCTGCTCTCCGCGGCCGTGACGCTGGTGCTCGTGCCGTGGGAAATGCGACGCCCGTCGTACCACGGCGTCGGATGGAGACTCTTCAATCCCCGTCTGCCTGACTGGTGGCGAACCAGCCGGGGAGGGTAATAGTCCGCGCCGCCCATCCGGCGCGGCAGACCGTCACGGCGGCACCAGCGCGATGCGTGCCGGAGGCTTGCGGCTGCGATTCTTTTTCTTCGCCCGGTATTGTTCGGTGTTCCCGCGGCCGCGCCTGGTGCGAACATCCTGGCTGGTTTCGCGGAACGACGGATCATAGCCATGGCCGTTCTGGCGACCCATTCTTATCTGGGCCGCGGTGCGCTGGTCCTGATTGTGGCGCGATCCGAATTCATCGCGGGTGCCGCTGGGCTTGGCGCTCATCGTGCGATCCTGGTCGGAGCCGAGATGGTCTTTATTCTTGGCGTAGCCGCCGCGGCGCGTGCCGGTATCGCGGCCCTTCCAATCGGAACGATTTTTCTGCGACTTCTTGCCCACAACACCAAGCACGTGTTTGCTGAAGGTTTTCATACGCGCCTCCGTCAATGTGGAAAAGTTCCCCATCACATCAGTATAGAGGTCGCGCCGGCCTGCGTGCCGGAAAAGCAGTGGGTTTCAGTGGGATTGCTGGATATGGACTGGGCTCACATCGGTTTCTTTTCGACCGTGCGGTCGTAGACGCCGAGGAGTTTTTCCTTGTCGAAGATCATTTCGGAGCGGGTCAGGCCGACCATGTCGTATTCGTAGGTGAGTTCGATGGCGTCGACGGGGCAGGCTTCTTCGCACATGCCGCAATAAATGCAGCGGAGTTCGTCGATATCGAATTTGACGGGATATTTTTCGCGGTCGGACCAGGGGGCCTGTTCGCCGACGATGTGGATGCAGTGGGCGGGGCAGGCGGTGGCGCACATGAAGCAGGCGACGCATTTGACGCGGCCCTGTTCATCGCGGTTAAGGCGGTGCACGCCGCGGTAGCGCTGCGTGTCCATGCCGCCATTGAAGACGGATTTTTGTTCGCGGCGTTCCTCGGGGTACTGCATGGTGCGGTGGGTGCCGAACATGGAGAGGCGCAGATGGCGGATGGTGGTGCCAAGCCCGGCGAGAACGGCCGGGATGAACATATTTTCGAAGCTGGTGAGCTTCGGTTCGGAAAGTTCGATGACATCTTCGATTTTCATGCGTTTGGCTCGCTCCACTTCGAGTTTCGCCGGCAGACTTCCCGGCGCTTTTGGCTGAGGAAGTATAGCCGCCGGATGCCGCGGACAAAAGCGCCGCGGGCAGCAGGTTCGGCCTACGGCTATTAACCTTTCGGTTTGAACCCGAGGGCGGATTCGGCGGCGTAGAGTTTGGTCAGATCGACCGCGAGCGTACCGTCGGGCTGCTTTTCGGCGACCACCGAAGGGAGATTCCTGACCGCCGGTCCCTTGAGTACCTTGCCGAGCATGTCGAATTGGCTGCCGTGGCAGGGGCATCCGAAGCGCTGATGGTCGGCCTGCCAGGTGGCGAGGCAGCCCTTGTGGGTGCACCGCGGCCGTACGGCCAGGACGGTGCCGGAATCATTCGTCAGAACGATTCCGTAGAGTTCCCAGAATTTGGTATTCGCGCCGCCGGCGGGGAAATCCTTTGCCGGCCCGACGTTCACCACGCCGGTGGTCACTTTGGGAGGGATTTCCTTCTCTTGGATGAGCCCGCAGCCGCCGAGGGAACCGGTGACGCCGGCCGTCACGCCGAGGACCGTCAGGCTGACAGCTGTTCCCAATATTTCACGTCGCGAAAGTCCTTCCATGTCCGCTCGCTTTTCAAAAGAGCATGATTCCACTGGCACAAGACGTTGGTCGATTATCCGCGGATCGGCGAGTCATCGCCATCAAAGCGTTTCACTCGACTTCGATCGACCCGGCCTTGTCATCCGCTTTGACCTTGGTCTTGACGTTCACTTCGATCACGCCATCCTTCAGGCGGATGGCCAGCCGCGACAAAGGTGATCCCGCCGGGCCGTGTTTTACATCGCCCTGGGCATCAAATCGCGCCCGGTGGCAGGGGCATTCGAAGAGGCTCTGGTCGCGCTTCGAGGGTGCCACCTTGCAGCCCTTATGCGTGCAGATGGTCGACAGGGCAATGACGGTCTTTTCGCCGCGTGCCAGCGCGACGGGTTGGCCGTCCACGGCATGCAGCGAATTGTTCTTGAGATCTGCGACTTTCATCGTCGCCAGCCAGCCGTCTTTATCCGGCAGAACCTTGGCGGGGGCGTCGGCCGCATCGGCAGAGGAAGCAGTCAGCGCCGGCAGGACGATAGCGCCGCCGACCGCCAACGCCGCGCCTTGTAATACTCCGCGCCGGGAAACCCCACTGTGCTCTGCCATGCCACGTCCTTTCGTAAAGGGTTCTTCAGTGTAGCAGGTTGGGAAGCAAGAATTAAGAAGCAAGGATCAAGAAGCAAGACGGTCAGCCACATGGCGCGCCACGGTGAAAACGTACTTCCTGCCGTTTTATTCCTGCTAACTCGTTGTTACCCGCCCTCCGCGCCCCATTCCACATCATTAATGCCATCGAGCTTGTTGGCCCAGCGGGCCAGTGTGAAAAGCAGATCACCCATGCGATTCAGGTAGATCAGCGGCTGGTCGCCGACGTTTTCTTCGGCCATCAGGGTCACCAGCAGGCGTTCGGAGCGGCGGCAGACGGTGCGTGCGACGTGCAGCCGCGCGGCAGTCACGCCACCGCCGGGCAACACGAATCGTTTCAGCGGGGGCAGTTCCGCGGTCACGGCGTCGATAGTCTGCTCCAGAAAGCCGACATGTGCAGCGCCGATGCGTTTGATCTTGCCCAGCACCATCTCGGCGTCGATGGGCATGGCGAGATCGGCGCCGAGATCAAACAATTCATTTTGCAGGGTCGTGAGGATCGCCCGCAGTTTCTCATGGCGGCAGTCGACGATGGCCAGACCGAGATGGCTGTTGAACTCATCGACTGTGCCGTAGGTTTCGATGCGCAGATGATCCTTGCGGACGCGCTCACCGTCGAAGAGTACGGTCTGCCCCTGGTCGCCGAATTTGGTATAGATTTTCGCCATAGTTCTACCCGCTAAACATGTCTGCGTTATTTCGCGGCCAATTCCGTGAGCAGTCCATCATACCATTGCCGCCAGCGGTCGCGGGCTGCGCGATCCACGGTATGAGCGATCGTGTCTTCGACGGTGGCCAGAACCGTGACGACTTTCCCATCGCCGAGCGCATTGGACAGCAGTGTGGGCAGGCCATCATCGGAAATGGCCAGGACCTTGGCGGTCGTTACGCGCGCCGCGACGCGTCCATCGGAGGGATGATTGTTGAGCGACCATTTTTCGCCAAAAAGCGTCACGGTGATCCCTTTGGGCATGCGGATGTCCACCGGTTGCGCACCGATCAGCGCATCGCAACTGGTGGTCCACTGCGACCACGTCGGACCGCTCCAGAGCACCCGTCCGCCGCGGCGGACCCAGGCTTCGAGATCGCGGCTCTCAACGCTGGTGAGCGCCGCGCCGGTGATCAGCAGCGTCTTGAGCGCCGGATCAAAGGGCAAGTCGCCACGGGCAATCCCCACGTTGTGGCCCATCTGGGTCAGCAGGTGATAGGCGGCGATCATGCGGCGGAACTGATTGGACGGATCGTTGCCGGGATTGCGTTCGTTATCGCGCTTGTAATATTCCCGCGGCCAGTAGAGCGCGATCTGAGCCGCCGGACGCTCCGGCAACGGCTGTGTGTTCAACGAGCGAAAATAGTCCATCGCCCATTCCAGGGAAGGCTTCACGCGGTCCTGGGCATCGACCAGTCCCAGCCGCCCTTCGAAGCCGCCCTTTATATAAGGATGCACTTGCGCACTGACGTCGCGGAAGCACCACCACAGGAATCCATTAGCTCCGTTCTTCATGCACGCCGGCAGCACCGCTTTCAGGTACGACTCACATTCCGGCTTGCCGTTGGTGAGAATCGTGCCGAATTCCTGCACCATCACCGGACCGAACGCGCGCGAGGCGAGCACGTTGAACGGGAGGATGGCCTGGCAGACCGGATCGGTCATGCCGTCGAAAGGCACCACGTTCCAGCCCGGCACCGGATAGGTGTGGGCGCTGTAGAAATCGGTGCCCGGCTGCTCGCCGAGCCGCCAGCCGTAATCGACGCTGACTTGCCCGCTATCGAGACCGTTGACGATCAGCGTGTGCGGGCAGGCGGCGCGGATGGCGTCGGTAACGGTCTGGCACCAGTGGCGGATGGCGGCCGGCGGCGCTTCCCATGCGTCGCGGATGCCCAACTCGTTGCCCAGGTCCAGCGCAATCATGTTCTCGCGAAACGGCGCCAGCACTCCCGCCGCCTTGCCGCAATACGCGGCGCTGCGCTCGACCATGAGCGGATCGGCGAAGAGGTTTCGATGATCTTTGCCCCGCGGCCAGAAATTTCCGCCGCTCATCCCGCCGATCACCAGTGAGGGGTGGATCAGCATTCCGCGCTGGGCGCACCAGCCCATGTATTTTCGCAGGCGGTCGAACATGCCCTCTTCGTAGCGGCCCAGTTCGGGCTCGAAATCCGGCCAGCGCAGGAAGAAACGCACGCAATTGAGGCCGAGGTTGCGCATCACGTCCAGATCGTGCTGCATTTCCTGTTCCGGCCAGGCCTGCCACATCTCCACGCCGCACGAGCCCGGCCAGTAATTCACGCCGACCGGGACAATCGTCCGGCCGCTTTTTGAAAAATATCCCCGGGCATCGAGCGTTACCGCGGAATTCGCCACATCCTTTATGCCGGTCGCCGTCACCATACGTACGCCTCCTTAGTTCACTACGAACAAAACACCGGTTATTTTCAACTCCCGCAAGTTATCGCGAATCTTTGCGTTATAATCAAAACACCTCTCGCCCGCGATTGCCGCGGGCTGAAAACCTTGTAAGCTGTTTCATAACCCCGGTTTCGGATTGACAATCAGTTGTTTCCGGCGACTTTTTGGAGTTATGAAGCCGCCACTAGCTGAAAGGAACCCGTCATGCTAACCCGTCGTTTCGTCTGCCTGATCACGATCCTGACCATTTCCCTGTTCGCTGTAGCGGTGGCCCGCGCCGCCGACGCCGAGAGAAAAGAAGGCGACACCGGCACCTTCACCGGCACGGTCACCAAGAAAATCGTCAACGCCACCACCACCTGCTTCGGCGCTAAGTCCGCCGACGGCACGACGGAAATATTCTTCCCCAAATGGATCGGCGGCAACCCCAAGGACGGCGGCGGCTTCGACAAGGACATCGTCGCCAAGATCAAGGAACTCCACGTCGGCGACAAGGTCGAAGTGAAATGGATCTACTCCGAACACCTCCGCGCCCTCGACATCAAGGTGACCGAAAAGGCGCCGGCAGAACCCAAGAAACCGGAAGAGCCCAAGAAATAAGTACATCGCATACCGGCCATCAAGCAAACGGGGCGTTCACATCGAACGCCCCGTTTCTATTTTGCCACCGCGTTCAAACGGAGATTCCCGCTCTAAGCTGACCCCTTTCCGAAAAGTCTGCGTACCTCTTCGAGATCGGCACGTTTCATCGCCTTGCCGGTGACGCTGGAGATCATCACTTCGCCGCGTTGTTCCCAGGTATGGATGGTGATCTCGACGGGGATGTCTTGCTCCAGCCAGCGCAGGTGGACGAAAGCTCCCTTCTGATTCTCCACCAACTCCTCGGCGACCTCTTCGTAGCCGAAGCTGCGTAGCCGCTCCTTCACTTCCAGAAAATGGTGGCAGTACACGTGCAGGTCGATATCAGAGGAACTGCGGATCTGGCCGCTGAGCGTCGAGCCGATCAGGTACGGATCGAAGTCCTCCAGGACGGTCATGAGTTCCTCGGCCAGCGCCCGCATCAGGCGCAGCCGACCCGCCATCGCCTCCGAACCCATCTGTTTGCGCGTCAGTTGGGCGATGCATTCCTTGATTTGTTTGTTCGTCGGGTACGGCGTGTTGTAGGGCAATCCGAGCAGGAGGATGGCCCGTTCCTTGGCGTGGAGATACTCGGTTTCGATCCGCTCAACCATGAGGCGGGCCGCTTCGAGGGCCAGACGCCGCTGGTGGATTTGGGAAGGCATGAAGGTCAGGCTCGAACGCCTGCTTGCAAAGATTCGGCTGCGAAAGGGCAGCCGTTGAGTTCACTATACCTGACGAGGTGCGGCCAATTCCACTGAACGTCGGCGTAAGACTCTTACGTCATGGATTCGACCATGACGAAAATCAGCTTGCCATACGTGAGGCAACGAAAGTAAACCGCGCGAAATTCATTTTCACAGCTCAAGTACCCAGACTGTTGACCCACATCACCACGTGGGCGCCGATCGCGAAAAGCCAGAAACCGAGCCATAAACCGCCTAGTGTAAGCGCCGCTATCGCCAGACCTCTGCCGCGCAGATTCGGATCCCGCTTCATTCGACGCAGCGCCAATTGCCCCAGCACCACAGCAATGATCGGACAGCCCAAAATTCCCACAGTCATCGCAGCATCTTGGTAAGAATTGAATTGCGTTTCATCATTAAATAAGAAGAACTCCACGACGCAAAACAGGAAGAACGGAGCGATGGCAAATATCAGTCCCACACGCGCCTGAAGGCTGATTTTCTTCTTTTGTGGTGTCAGATAGTCAAGCTCAACTTGTTTCATGAGATTCTCCAGTTGAAACGGACACTGATGCCCCGCACTCCGGACAGCGGTCTTTGCTGGCGCGGAGGTCATAGCCGCACTTCCTGCACATCCCCCTTCGATGCTGCCGCCAATTCCGAATTTTCACGATCCATATCCACGGCAGAATTGCAGACAGAAGTACGGGGAACCAGTACGGAACATAATAGAATTGCTCGTAGTAGAGCGTTTTCCCACCAGCAATTGTCTGTCGATAGTTTCCAAAACCTGTCCATTTAAACTCTCCCGCCCCTCGGATTAGGTCGTACTGATCTTCATCGTCTACGTTGCGAGTGTACCAATAAGACGGGTCGGGAATGGGACGATCCATTTTCAGCGTCGAACAACCGAGTCGTCCGAGATATGACTGGATACTCCAGCGTTGATACATACCTGGTTTGGGAAGAAGAATATGGTCTGTCGTCCAATAGCTCCGCAGCCACAGCCCCACCGTCACAACGAAGAGCAGAAGCGAGAAGGCGACGAGGATGTTGAACAGGCGGCGTTTCATCGACAGACATTGTACCGACCACCCATAGGTTGGTCGCTCGGAGTAGTGGCGCGCCGCGGTTCCCGCCATTACTCTGAATTCTGAACTCCGAATTCTGAATTCTGCCTTAACGAATTCTCCCTTATAATGCTTCCATGCCTCTGACGGTTCTTTATGGCGGCACGTTTGATCCGATCCACTTCGGGCACCTGATTACTGCGCAACGGGCGATGGAATTGCTCAAGGCGGATCGGGTGGTGTTCATTCCCGCGCGCATCTCGCCGCACAAACTGGGCGGTGCGGCAACGGGCGGTACGGAACCTCAGCAGCGGTTGGAGATGGTGCGGTTGGCGATTGCTTCGGAGCCGCGATTTGCCGTCGACGATTGCGAACTGCTCCGCGAGCCACCGAGTTATACGTTCGATACCGTGGATATCCTCAAACGTAAGTACGGTGGCGATATGGTGTTACTGATCGGCGCCGATCAGCTTGCCCGGTTTCACACGTGGCATCGCGTTACGGACTTGCTTGCCGCCGTCGGCGTGGCCATCCTGCCTAGGACGTCGGTTCTGGGTCCGCCGGGTGATACGGGCCGAGATGCCGATCTGGACGCGGTGCGTAACCATTTGGGAGAGCAAATCTTCCGGCAGTTTCAGCAGGCGCTTCTGGATACGCCGCTGATCGCGATTTCCGCCACCGAGATCCGTCAGCGGGTCAAGGCCGGGCTTTCGATCGACTATTACACCCCTGTTTCGGTAGTCAAATACATCGGCGAGCACCGCTGTTACGTCTGATAATCCATCGCCTATCAATATTGTAATCACATTTTTTGCCTCTCCTGATGACCCCTTCCCTTTCACCCGATGGACGGTGCGGGTGGTCATCTTCGGAGGTCCGCATGAAATGTATATGTCCGGCGTGCGGCCGGGCGACGCAGGTTCCACCGGACCTGCTGGATTTCCTCGTCCGCTGCGAACGCTGCGGGACGTTGCTTCGTGCCAAGATCACCAATTTTGGCGCTGCCGATCGGGAAGACCATCTGGTGGCCCAGACGGTTCCGTTGGGCCGCTGGCGCGAGGACCCGTTTTCCATTCGTCCGACGGTTCTCGACGTGCTGACGCCGCCGGCCCGTGGCAACGCTCATCCGCGTCTTTTCCGGGCAGCGGCAGCGCGTGCGGCGGCCGTTCTGCATCCGCTGGCGTCGATGATGCCCGAGCCGATTGCGGCCGAAGCCGTGGCGATCGAACAGCCGCGCGGCACTTCGCCCGGCGCGCCGCGTATCAAACCTTCCGATGTCCCGCACGGCGATATCCCGAATGCCGCCGCAACTGATGCCGTCCCCGATGCGAACACGCACCAGGCGCAGGTTTTCGCGCGGCAGCGTGCGATTCGCCGCGTGCAGCTTCGTTCCAGTCACCAGGCGCTGGGAATCATCGGCCTGTGCGGCATCGGCTGTGTGACCTTGCTTTCGTCGGTAGTCGTGGCGCTCAAGGTGGCCACAGTCTTTACGATGCCCCGCACCAGCAGCGCCGCGATGCTCGCGCCGGCCATACCGGAGCAGCCTCCCGCGCAGTCCAACGCAACCGCGCCGGAGCCGGCCGCGCGCGGGAGCACTGCCGAGGGAGGCGCGTCAGGCAGCGCATCACCAGACACATCTGTCGGCGAATTGTTTCCGGAAATTCAGGCGAAGTGATCACTCGACAAACTATGGCCGAATGAGGCCGGCGACGACTATGTCGTTATTGGGCCAGGGATTTCCGCCGTAGCCCAGGCTGTACCAATTACTTGGGACCACGTATGGGGTGGTGGTAAAGGAGGCCCAGCGAACGCTACCATCGTTGTACAGGCTGTTCATGCCGCTGTCGTGATTGATCGAGGGGATGTTAAAGATATTCGCCGACCCGGTATTCCAAGAAAGCGAACTCTGGTTATAACTGGCGCGATCCGCAAGAATAACCCAGTTGGGCGGATCACCGATGTATCCCGCGGCGAAGGAGGCCGTACCGCTGGAGGGGTTATAGCGTGTGCCATCGGGCTTGTAGACGACGCGGCCCCGGTAATAACTATTCGTGTAGTAGTAGTCGGGATTGCTCGGAGTCGTATTCAGATTGACCCACCCCGACGAGTTCCCATTGAAATAGTGATAGCCAATATTCGGCGTGTTGTTAGCCGGTGGATTGGGCTGTGCCCAAAAATCTTTGACAACTGTTTGCGTGAACCAGTTCGAAGGCACCAGGTCGGGGCAGTAGTAAATTTTCCATCCCGTGGAGTACCCGGCATTGGTCTGATAGGTGCCGCCCCAACTGGTATATTTCGACACCACCAAGCAGGGCATAATTCCCACCGGGTCCAAGTGTGTTCCCCATTGGCCGCTTGGTGTTCCGCTATAGGCATTTCCAGCAATGTCGTACCCCGTCCAAGGGCCGACCGACCCAAGACCCACTTGATCTCCGGTTCCGGGATAACCCCACAACGGATACCAGCCCCGGTTGTCGCGTGCATAGGCCGCCATATTCAAGCCGATTTGGCGCATGTTCGATGCACACAGCGCAATTCTCATTTTCTCCTGCGCTGCCACGATGACGTATACCATGATCACGACCAGCAGGACGATCATTGTCACGACGGACAATAATTCGATCATCGTAAATCCGCGCCGGCGATGCATGAGTCGGTCTCCGCAGGTTCGTACTTCCGTATTCGGATCTGCCGTCTTTGCGTGGTCAATCAATAGGTGGTCATGGTGCCGTTAGTCAATGCGGTCTGGGTGGGCAGAAGGATATTGTCCACAACATTGGATGGCGGATTCCCGCCATAGGGATACGTGACGTCGCTGGCGCGATCCGGCGTCGGAGAGTAGGAACCAGCGGCGCGGGTGTAAATATTGTCGGCGTTGGCGCCCGCGAACGGCGTCTTGGCCCACTGTACGTCGCCAGTCGCGTACAGTACGTTTTGGCCAGCCTGGGCGTGGTTCAAACTATTCCACAGCGCCATCACGGAAGGATTGGCATTCAAGGTCAGCGTGGAAAGATCGCCTCCCTTGATATTTCCGGGGTTCAGGTCGGCGGCCAGAGCCATTTGCGGATTCATGCGGGAGTCATAGCGGTAGCCGACCGACATAGCGGAAGTTCCGTTTTCGTCCCACGTTCGGCTGGGATAGGGAATGGTGTAGCTGTAGGAGAGGTTATATTTGTTGGTGAAATTGCTGCGCCAGTTGGGGAAAATATCCATCTTGTTGTTGTCGGGATATCCGCCATGGGAGCGTTTGCGGCCCGGCTCGTAGACGTCCGGCGTAAACGGGCTGCTAGCGCTGGGACAAATGAATTGCTTGGCTACTATGCGGTTCTGGCGTACGAGCAGAAAGAGCGCGGCAGTCACGTCGTTGTCGTAGGGCTTAGAACTCTCGTTGCTGGAGAGGCCGGTGGAATTCCCAGCGGGGGCGCTGCCATTGAAGGGGTCATATCCCCGTGCCCCGCTAAATGCGGTAACCACGACCTGATTGCTTCCAAAATAGGAGGGAGTATAGGCCGGCATATTGAAGGATCGCCACGACGTTCGCGGGTATTCGCCGTTGTCGACGTTATAGCCCTGAATCGCCAGGCCGAGGGAATGCAGATTGGCCGCGCACTTGGCGCGCCGGCTGGATTCCAACGCTTTCGATAGCACCGGAATAAGAACAGTAATCAGTATGGCAATCACGGCGACGACCACGAGAATTTCTATGAGCGTAAAGGCCACGGGTACGCGAGGGATTGGATCGCGGTAAGTTGTAATGTCGCCGCGGGCGCGCGAATCGGTCCGAGAGGTGATTCCTGGCCGCCAGATCGAACGCAGGGCAGGGGATTCTTCCGCTAACGTATGCACGGCTCGCTCACTTCTTTGCGGCCTGACAGGAACTCACCTTTGCCATCACAATCACGCCACGACGATCGCCGAAAAGCGAGCATCCGCAGCGTCACGAATCGAATTCTGCGAGGATTCCAAGATGCTTACACTTTATTATTACAAGCTATATGCAGCTTTGCTAGTATAATTGTTAATAAACTATACGACTACAATAATAAGCAGATTAATGTGAAAAATTCTAGATTAAATTGAATTACTGAGGCCAGAGTAGGGTTGCAGTGACAGGAGAGACAACTTGGGATCTTATTATCCCCTGAGAATTGCTCTACAGCAGCCGTTTGGGCGACTTATCAAAAGCTATCACTTTCAAACGTTTACGAAAAGAGAAAGAGACGATTTTTTCCACGCCAGTCATTACGTGCATACTCACCGGGCATTCCCAGCGCCTCCCGCCCCGTATCCCCCGCGGTTCGCTACTTTAGGCGATCAGACCCAGATGAAGTGTGACGGATTGGCCGTCGATTTCGATGGAAATGGCGGCAGGCTCGACACGCATGTTCTGAATCTGGAGCGAGGAAAAATGCTCCGGCTGGGTGGACATGAAGGCGCTCAGCAGCGCCTCGCGCTGCGTTCCGGTGGCGAAATGTGAAAGGTAGCAATTGGTCTGCCGCGGCGTGCGGCCGTCTTCGGCAATCGACTCGACAAGGACGATGCTCAGGCCGTTGAGAGACTGGCCGTTCCAGCGTCCGGCACTGACTTGCCAGGCCGTCACGTTCTGCCGCACCGAACCGCTGCCGGGGATGCGGGCGTTGTCGAAGTGGTATTCATGGGCTTCAAGATAGTTGGCGGGGGCGGCGGAAGTTTGATCAGAGGACACGGAGGCTGAGGCGAACCCGAGCGTCGGCCACGCTAACACATTGAGCAGCACGACGGCGACCAGCAATCGGTTGAGGCTCACGCGGGTTCCCCTGCCAAGACAACATCGGACAACCATAAACCTCAGATAGTAGCGATTAACGCAGGGGAATTCCAGAAAAATGCGTTTTCGTAACCACTTTCGCGCTGCAGATGCTGCCTGCTAAGAGTTCCGTCTTGCGGCTTCGCTACTTCTGCCCGACGACGGGAAAGTGTTTACCGCTAAGGATGAACGACTACCCGGGCGTTCCGTCGGCCGGGTTATGCCGATACAGCACGATGCGGACATGCTCCATGGTGATCATGCCTTCGTGCACCATTTCTTCCAGGTGCGGCAGAAGTTTTTCGATGTTGGCGTCAGTGTCGATGATTTCGATCACGATCGGCAGATCGGTCGACAGATCGACGACCTTGTTGGTATGCAGAACGGAATTGGCGCCGAAGCCAATGGCGCCGCGCAGGACCGTAGCGCCGGCGAGGCCGAGATCGCGGGCCTTGCGAACGATCGCCTCGTGCAGCGGGCGCTTTTCGAAGCGATCGGATTCGCCGATGAATATCCGCAGCAGGCAGCCGGTTTCCTGAGTAGTCATGGCCAGACTCCCGTGGAGAGTGGGGACGGTGGACAGGGGCGATACGCCGGAAAGTAATTCCAGCGTCGGTTTGGAGGGAGGCGAACGGTCGTCGCGGCGCCGGTAGAGCATCACGCCGGCGCGTTCCAGCGTCAGCATGCCGCGATGAACGATGGCCGGCAGAATGATGTTGAGGAACGCTTCGATCCGGGTTGCGGCATCGACGATTTCAACGATGACGGGTGTCGGCGAAGAGAGCGAGAAATCCGACGGCTGGGCCATCCCGCGCGAACCGAAACCGAGAATGCCCTTGAGCACCGTCGCGCCGGCGAGGTTATTCTTGCGGGCTTCGCGAACCAGGCGCTCGTAAGTAGGCGAAAGACCGGCGTGGTCCGTGTTGAGCAGATAGACGCGGAGCAGAATTTGTTCGCCAAGGATGGGCATGGGTCCCTCCGGCATCACATTCTATGGGCGACAATCGCACCGAGGCGCACGGCCAGAAGTCCGATGAACAGCGAGCCGGCGAGGTAAAACGATGCTGAAAGCCACTCGCCGTCCCGAATCAGTTTGTCCGACTCGAACATGTACGTGGAAAATGTCGTGTAGGCGCCGACAAATCCGACGGCAATGCCCAAGCGGAGAGGTTCGGAAATTTCGATTCGATCGCCGAAGCGTGTAAGAAACCAGCCCAGGAAAAGCGATCCCGTAATGTTGATGATGAACGTGCCGATCGGCCAGGTGCTACCCGCAAAAAGGCGTGCAACAAAGAAACGAAGCACGGCGCCAACGGCGCCGGCGGCGGCAACGGCTAGGTAATTCATGACCACGCGATTCATGCCGGTATTGTGGCCGCAGCGATGCAACCGGGCAATGCTTCCGCTAACCGTTGAGGAATCCCGCGATGATCGGTCCCACGCGTTCCGGGGCTTCCTCGTGCGGCATGTGTCCCAGATCGGCAAACGTGATGAAGCGGCAGTTCGGCAGGTCCTTGGCCAGACGCGGACCGGATTCCGGATCGAGCAGCGGATCATTCATGCCCCAGAGCAGAAGTACCGGCTGCGTAATCTCGCAAAGCCGCCGCACATGCACGGCAAAGCTGAGGTCGCGTTCGTTGCCCGGCAGATGGCGGATCATGTCCATGAGCCGATAGCGGCTGGCGCGGTGGCTCAGCTGCGCGCGGTATCGCTGGCGCAACGGCAAAACAAAGCGGCTCTTGTCGACGTAGCCGATGAATTCGATGCCTGCAATGAACCGATCCGCAGGCGAGAGGGTCATGAACAGTTCGCCCACGATCGGGACGCGCGTCAGGCGATACATCCAGGGAAGTTCCTGCGGGTAACACGCGGGGTTGGTCAGGACCAGTTTGCCGATGCGATCGGGATGCTGCAGCGCCGCCATCAGGCACATGCCGCCGCCAAGAGAATTTCCCGCCAGCGCGAGCCGCTCAATCTTCAGTGCATCGGCGACGCGACAAACCGTTTCCGCCATCACCTTCACGGAGACGCCTCCATGGGGCCACGCGTGCGGCAACGAAAACGAGGTGTAATCGGGCATGATCAGGTCATGCGTCGCCAGCAGATACGCCGCGATCCCGTGGAACGTGGCGATGTTCAGCCCCATGCCGTGCATCAGCATCAGTTTGGGCCGATGCGAATCGCCCGCCATTTCGATGACGCGGTAAGGCACCGGTCGATGGTCCATCAACACGGTCCCCGTCGAAACCTGCAGACCGGGAAAATCCGGCGAAGAGGCCTCCGGCGGCGGGGCAAAATCAAACCACTCCCACGGCAGGGGGGTAAGTTGCTTTTCCAGCGAAGTTGTCGCGACAGCGCTCATCCTTCTATTGTAGGAAAGCCGCAGTCGCAACGCGATTTGCATTCCCGCTTTCGCTCGGCGATGCTGTTTTGTCCTACTCAAGCGCACTCAAGGAGACCAACGCCCGTGAAGTTGTTCCAGGATACCGACCCACTTTCCCTGCACATCGCCGACGCCTTTTCCGTAAAAGGACTCTCCGTGATCGTCACGGGAGCATCCGGCTGGATTGGCGCGAAGATCGCCGAAGCCTTTGCCGTCAACGGCGCTACGGTGCTCGCCTCCGATCAACAGGATGCGCCCTTTGCGGATCGGATCGATGCGTTGGTGGCGCGCGGCCTGCCCGTGCATAAGATCACCGCCGACCTGGCGACTGTCGCGGACGTCGAGAAACTGGTCGCCACCGCCGCCGAATATACCGGCAGTCTTCATGCGCTCGTCCACTGCGGGGCGATTCCCAACTCCCGCGGCATCCTCAAGGAAAAGACGGAAGATTTTGACCGCTACTTTCATACCAACGTCCGTTCCACGTGGCTGCTGGCGCGGCTACTCGTGCCGCATTTCGAAAAGACGGGGGGGAGAGGCGGCGGATCGATCGTCAACATCGCTTCAGTGAATGCGCATCGACCGACGTTTCGCGCCACGCTCTATGCCGCGGGAAAAGCCGCCGTGATCAACATGAGCCGCGAGATGGCGGTGGAGCTTGCGGGCCGGCGCATCCGCGTCAACACGCTAAGCCCCGGCCCGATCGCCAACCTGCCCAAGGAACTCAAGTGGTGGGTCGAGTCGATTCACGAAGAGTACTCTGAAAAGATTCTCGAAGAACTCCTGCCGCTGGCGGATAAGCGCGGCTCGCGGATCCAGGCGCTGCCGTACCGCGGCCGGCCCGCCGACATCGCCCTGGCGGCCATCTACCTGACATCGCCGGCGGCACGTTTCATCACCGGTACGGACCTCCTGGTCGACGGCGGCTTCCTGTCCGTCTTCCCGGAATATCGTTCGGATGAATATCAGGATCTCATGTACAAGCGGCTCGAAGAGCTTCCCGATGCGGCGTGGAAAAAACCCAAGCCGGATTGGTTTTTCAAGTAAACTTTTAAACTTTGCGGTCCGGCCGCCGCACACCTGCACCTTCACGGATGAAGATCATGAACTCGCATTTTCCGTTGGCAGACAAACGCGTTCTCGTCATGGGCCTCGGCCGTTTCGGCGGCGGAGTGGGCGTCAGCCGCTGGCTGGCCGAGCAGGGGGCCCGCGTGACCGTCACGGACACGGCCAATGCGGAGCAACTCGCAGAATCGGTGCAGAAACTCGCCGACCTCGGCGACCGCATCACGTTCAAACTCGGCGGCCACGATCTGGCGGACTTCACCGCGTGCGATCTGCTCATCACCAACCCGGCCGTGGACAAGGCGAAGAGCGAGTTTGTGCAGGCGGCCCTCCGCGCCGGCATCCCCTGCACATCGGAGATGAACCTCTTTCTCGAACGTTGCCGCGGATTCACCATCGGCGTCACGGGCAGCGTCGGAAAGAGCACGACGACGACCCTCATTTTTGAAGCGATCAAAGCGGGACTGAATGTGCAGCCGGAATCGAACCGCGTCTTTCTCGGCGGAAACATCGGCAAATCGCTGCTCGCGGAATTGCCCAATATCCGACCGCAGGATCTCATCGTCCTTGAGCTTTCCAGTTTCATGCTGGAAGAGACGGCACATCTTCAGTGGAGCCCCAATATCGCGGTGGTCACCAACCTCTTCCCCAACCACCTCGACCGACATCACACGATGGCTGAGTATGCCGCGATCAAACAGAACATCCTTAAGTTTCAGAAACCCGCGGATGTAGCCATCCTCAACAACGATCACGACCTGATCAGCCGGTGGGTGCATCTGGCCCGAGGCAAGGTCATCAAATACACGACCCGCGGCCCCAGCACGTTGAATCTGCTGATGCCGGGAGAACACAACCAGTCCAATGCCCGTGCGGCGCTGGCGGCACTCGATCATCTGCCGGTGGCCGTGGATCGCGCCGCGGCCATGCGCGCGATCGAAAACTTCGGCGGGTTGGCGCATCGGCTGCAGATCGTCCACGCCACGCAGCTTGCGATTCCTGGCGAAGCGCCTCGCACACTTCGTTTCTACAACGACTCCAAAGCCACCAGTCCCGACGCTTCCATCACCGCGCTAAAAGCTTTTGCGCCGGGCGCCGCGATCTTCATCGTCGGCGGGTACGACAAGCACATCGATCTATCGGCCTTTGAGAAACTGCTGGCCCAACGCGCCGGCGGCGTCATCGGGATCGGGCAGACCGGCCAGGCGATGGTCGATCAAGTGAAAACCGCCGGCGTCCAATGTGCCGGCGCAAGAATCGCCTACGCACAAACGCTGCAGCAAGCGATGCCACTGGCGGTGCAATGGGCACGCGCCGTCGCGGGGGACGCCGGCAGCACGGGGGAGGGCGACCGACCGGCACTCATCGAAGCCATCGTGCTCTCGCCTGCCAGCGCCAGCTGGGATCAGTACCCCAATTACGAGGCCCGGGGCGACCTGTTCGCGTCGCTGGCTCGCGCCGGCGGCTAGTTCTTCACAGCCGGCCCTGTGCCTCTGCCCACGCCTGATCAGGCGATTCGTCGTGCATTTTGCAATATCCCCCACTCAGGGCAGGCTTTCCTAAATGCAATTTGCAATACCGATCATATTCCGACTATTTCGGCGCGTTTTACCTAGAGCGTCTGCCAAAAGTTTACTGCTTTATGGTGCAGGTGCGTTGATTGTCGGCGGCGCGGTCGGTGACCCAGTTCAAAGCTTGATCGAGTCGGTGCATCAGGGCCGCACGGTCTTTGGCCACATAGTCG
>CAIMWO010000039.1 GCA_903845195.1 uncultured Phycisphaerales bacterium | reverse complement strand
GTCGTCACGCGGACGCGGCGGGGCCTAGTAGACTCGATAGAAGAGGTCTTGAACATAGATATTCCCAAGATACAAGCTCACAGAGCACACCGAGACCGATCATAGCCCTTCATTTCACTCGCCCAAATCTTCGTGTCTTCGTGGTTAAAAATGGTCATCTCTCTGTGCACTCTGTGTTCTCTGTGGTGAAAAAAATCTATATCGAAATTCTGCAGCCTCGAAACGCCACCTTCGTTCGCCCATCGACAGGCCCTACAACGCCCGCATCATAAACGCCTCCATCAGTTCATTTCCCATGACGGATTCGAGGTCCTCCGCCGGATTCCGCGAAACAACCGCAAAACTCAGCCGCAAAAATATCGGCACATTCCCGGTCTCTTCGACGGTGTACAGCGATAAACTCCGCAACCCCTGGCCTCGGGCAAATTCGGCCAGATGATCCATCAACTGCCGCCCAATCCCGCAGCGATGGTATTTCGGATGGACCGCCAGACCGATCACATGGAGACGATCTACCTGAACCTCATACCCCACCGTCCCGACCACCTCTTCGCAAAAGACTGCAACCAATCTATGGCGTACATAGTTCTTGCCAGTCGGCGCGGCCACAGCTTTCGGGCAAGGCCGGTAGACCGTTCGCACCAAAGCAAAAGCCGCATCCTGCACCGCCCGCGCCGCCGCCTGATCCCGCTCGGCAACATCTCGAATGATGACCTCCATCGATCGGTCCTTCAAAAATACCGCGACCACAACCCAAACTCACGCCCGCATCTTACCGCCTCACCCCACTCAAAAAATACTCTTGGTGTCTTGGTGCCTTGGTGGTAAAAAAAATCGTAATCCCTCCATACATCCTCCGTGCCCTCCGTGCCCTCCGTGTTCTCCGTGTTCTCCGTGTTCTCCGTGGTTAATACCGTCTTCGTGGTAACGTCCCCGTCCCCACATTACAATCTCCCCAACTCAGGAGGAACTCACATGCCGACCACTCTCGCCATCACCGGCGCCGCCGGACGCATGGGCAAACGCCTCATCGCCCTGGCCGCCGAGCAGCCCGACCTCTTCAAACTCGTCGCAGCCATCGACGCCCCGAACTCCCCCGCCATCGGCCAGGATGCCGGCACCGTCGCCGGTATCGCCGCCAACGGCGTGCCCATCGCCTCCACCCTCACCGGCAATCCGCAGGTCATCATCGACTTCTCCGCCCCGGTCGCCACGCGCGCGCTGCTCCTACTCTGCAGGGAGAGAAAAATCGCGATGATCATCGGCACCACCGGCCTCACCCCCGCCGACCACGACCTCATCAACGCCGCCGCCGCCACCACCGCCATCCTGCAGGCCACCAACACCAGCCTCGGCGTCAACGTCCTCCTCGGCATCGCCGCGCAGGTCGCCAAACAGCTCGGCGAACCCTACGACATCGAAATCGTCGAAGCCCATCACAACCTGAAAAAAGACTCCCCCTCCGGAACCGCCCTCTCCCTGGCCGAATCCATCTGCCAGGCCACCGGCCGCAACCTCGACGAATCGCTCGTCCACGGCCGCGCCGGCACCGACACCCTCCGCAAAAAAGGCACCATCGGCATGCATGCCGTCCGCATGGGCGACGTCGTCGGCGAACACACCATCTACTACGCCACCCCCGGCGAACGCATCGAACTCCGCCACGTCGCCACCAACCGCGACACCTTCGTCCGCGGCGCCCTCCGCGCCGCCGCCTTTATCGCAAAGCAAAAACCCGGCCGCTACTCCATGGCCAACGTCTTGGGTTTGAGCTCTGTCTGAAAATGCAACAATAACGCTCAAAATCGTTCAAAAGCGCGCCAGAATCATCAAAAACACACGCAAAACATCTCCAAAACGAGATCTTTTTCGATCTGTTTGGGTCTGTTTTGGTCTGTTTCAAACTCTACTTTTTACTCGCGCGGCACGATCGGCCGCCCCGGCCTGCCCCGCCACACCCGACTGTCATGTCGAATCTCACGGACTGTGTAAATCGACTTCCGCTGGCTCTCGAAATAAACCCTGCTGATCAATTCCGCCAGCAGCCCCGTCGAGAAAAACACGAGCCCCATCATAAACAGCATCACAGAAACGACTAACAGCGGTCCATGCTCGATCATGATCGAAACCCCCATGATCTTCCGCACCAGCAAAAACACCAATCCCACCATCGAAAGCGCCAGCGACATCAGCCCGAACTTCCCAAACAAATGAATCGGCCGCGTCAGATAGCTGTTCAAAAACTTGATCGTCATCAGATCCAGCATCACCCGGAACGTCCGCCCAATGCCATAATTGCTTGCCCTATAAGGAGCATTGATATTTTTGATCGGCACTTCCGTGATCTTCGCCCCCGCCATATACGCCAATGCCGGTATAAACCGATGGTTATCCCCATACAGTGTGATATGTTCCAAGAGATCGCGCCGGTAAGCCTTAAACGTCGTCCCGAAATCATGCACATCCACTTTGCTGATCTTCCGTATCAACCAATTCGCGCATTTACTAGGTATCCGCCGCAAAAACAGCCCATCCACGCGGCGTTCCCGCCAGCCTGACACCACATCAAATCCTTCATCGATCTTGGCGATAAACTTGGGCAACTCGTTCGGATCGTGCTGCAGGTCGCCATCCATCGCAATGATCACTTCCCCCCGCGCGTGGTCGAAACCCGCGGCCAGCGCCGGCGTCTGCCCAAAATTCCGCCGAAGATTGATCACAAACACATGCGGATCTTTTTCCGCCAGCCCACATAACTGGGCGTAAGTGTCATCCTTCGACCCGTCATTGATAAAGATGATTTCGTATGGCTTGCCGAACGCCGCCAAGTTCCGCGAAAGCCCTTCATAGAGCTCCTGAATGCTGTCCACCTCATTGTACATCGGCACGACCATGGAGTAGTAAGGCATCTCCGTTGCCTCGTACCATTCAACGGTCGGCGACGCTTCGGGAGTCTTAGTCGTCAACGTATTCTGCACGGAACTTGCGGTCATTGTGTCTCCGTCTTTTCAAACCACCATTGTACAGAGTAACCTATACCGCTGCACGCAAGGCAGTCTTACCGGAGCCCCCCATGGGACATATCGATGATGCGCTAAACCGTCTGGGAATCATCCTTCCTCCCGCGCCCAAACCCGTCGCCAGTTATGTTCCTTTCGTCCGCTCCGGCAACCTCGTTTACATCTCCGGACAGCTTCCCTCCAAAGAGGGAAAAGTCCTCTTCACGGGCGCTGTCGGCTCACCACTCTCCCTTTCTGTCGAACAAGGGATCGAAGCCGCCAAGCTTTGCACCCTTAACGCCCTGGCCGTCCTCCGCGACGCCTGCGGAGGCGATCTTGACCAGGTCGCACGTATCGTCCGCATCGGCGTATTCGTTCAATCCGTTGACCTCTTCGGCGAGCAGCCCAAAGTCGCTAACGGCGCCTCGGATCTCCTCGTCGCGATCTTCGGCGATGCCGGGAAACACGCCCGCGCCGCCGTCGGCACAAACGCCTTGCCCCTCAACGCCGCCGTTGAAATCGAACTGCTTGCTGAACTCAAGTAAGGTCGAACCAACCGCAAGTGCAACGAGTCGCGATCAACCGGCCAATCCGTTTGACACCCCCGCAAAACCTACCTAGTATTCCTCACTTTCCTCCGTAGATTGGAAAGTCGCAAACCCGTAGGAGTTATCATGGCCAGTCCGAACATTGTTCAATTCAACGACGACAATTTTGAGGCAGAAGTTCTCAACAGCGAAACGCCCGTCCTGGTCGATTTCTGGGCCGAATGGTGCGGTCCCTGCCGCATGCTCGCCCCCACCATCGACGAACTCGCCGAAGAATACAAAGGCAAGGTCAAAGTCGGAAAACTCGATACCGAAGTCGGTCGCAACGTCGCCATGCGCTTCGGCATTTCCTCCATACCCACCGTCATTCTTTTCAAGAAAGGCCAGATGGTAAATCGCCTCATCGGCCTTCGCCCCAAGAAGGATTTCAAGGCCGCGCTCGACGCCGCTGTCGGTCCGGCCTGAACTACCGCGCCGATGTCTGGCCTCACATCAGAAATCGCGGCTATCTGTCCACCCCAAACTATTGACGCACCAGCGTTTAACTGGTACATACTCAGTCATCGGTGGCACATTTCCATGCTCTCACCGGCGCTGGCGTAAAGGAGTGGCTGTGGTGAATCTCAATCTTGGAAAGTCTCGCATGTCATCCATCCAAATTCGTCACATTCTGACCATGGCAACCCTCGGTGCATCGCTATCCGTGTTCGCGGCGTGCAACCGGTCGGATGCGGATGAGTCCGCCCAGAAAGCTTCCAAAGCGTCCAATGAAGCCGCACGCATTACTGAAACCGCCGGTGACTTCCGGCCCGCGCCTTCCTACATCAATAAGGTAAAAGTCACCACCCCCGAAGACCTCAACAAAGCCTTGACCGAAATTCAGGTCGCTTTCGAGGCCGGCAAAGCTGTCGATCCCGCAGACCCCAAGCACGTCTGGCATCAATTCCTCCAGCAAAAATCGGTCGATGGCGACCTCAAGGACGCCTCTGACCGTCTCACCAAAGTCGTCGCCGAACCGGAACTTCAGGCCGGTTACAAGAGCCTCGTTCAGGCGCAAAACGCTTCCGTTGCCGCCCTTTCAACCCAAAACCTGTTGAACACGTTTCAGGATCGCCTGTTTGATCTTGTCACCCGTACGACCGACATCCAGATGCTTTCCCTCCGCATCCATTCGCTGACTTCCCAGGCCGGCACCAACGACAAGAAAGCCGCGGGGTTGAATGGTGCCGATGCGGTGGCCGCCGCCGGCGGAGAATTCGACAAGGCCAAATCCGAAGCCGCTTCGCGGGCCTCCGACGTCCAGAAACTGGAAACCGAAATCGCCCAGAAGAAAGCCAAGGCCGCGGAAATCTACGGCCAGACGGAAAACGAAATGAACGCCGCTGACCGCGCCTCCGGCGTCGAATCCATCGAAGCCATGCGGCGTGCGGTCGAAGCCCGCAAGGAAGCCGACAAACTCACCGCGGAAGTCGCCAATCTGCTCCCCCTGCTCAGCGAAGCCAAGCTCGAATTCACTGTCGCGCAGATCAAACAGAAGGAAGCGGAATCGGCTCTCAATACCCTCACCCACGGCCAGGGCCTCAACGATTCCCGCATCAAACAGGGCACCGATCAAGCCACCGACCTTCGCCAGCAGGCCAAGCGGCTCATCGAAGATGAAAAATTCGGCCTCGCCCTGCAACTGAAGGAATTTAATACCCGGGCCTCCGAACTCGAAAAAGATCTCGTGGCCGTCAACTCCTCAGCCTCCAATTCCGTCAAACTCTACGGTGAAGCCATCTCCCAGTTGTCCATATATCAGAAAGCTGTGAACGACAGAGTTCCCCCACCCAAGGAAGGCCGCGACAAGGACCCGCTTCTCAAAGTCGTCAATAATCCCAACCTCAAGGCCATGCTTCTGTTGCACGAAGCGTCCAGCCGCCAGCAGGCGGGCCGCGTGAATGTCGTCGGATATTTCACGGCCGGCATGAGCAAAACTGTCAACGAAGCCGCCTCCCGGGCCTATCAGGAATCCGGCCTCAAGTTCGAAGGCGCCATTGATGCCGAGAAGGCGAAGACCTACGCCGAAAACGCTGACAAGGAATTCCAAGCCGCCATCGTCTTCGTCAACAGCGCCACCATCATTCCCGGCATCGGCGAGAATTCGCCGATCCGCTGGCTGGGCTCATCCATCCAGTCCGCCGCCCACGAAGGCATCTTCCTCGTCACCGGCCGCGAAGACGCCAAGAAATCTGCGGTCAGCGCCGCCAAAGATGCCTACGTCCGCAACCCCGGCATGCAGGTCAACAATATCATTGGCGCCCAGTAACCCCGAATTACTTATCATTTCATTGCCAGCCAATGCCCGCTCGTCGCATCGAGCGGGCATTTTCATTTGGCAGGGGGCTTCAACCCCGCCGCGATCCTCATTCCTTTCCTATTCTCAATTCACCAAATACCCTCTAGAATTCACACATGTTCAATGACCCTCAAGTTGCCCGCATGCTCGACGCCAACGCCAATCGCACCCGCGAAGCCCTCCGTGTGATGGAAGACTACGCGCGCTTCGTCGTTAATGACCAGTCCCTCGCCGCAGAACTCAAGTCGATCCGTCACGCCCTCGCCGCTGCACTTGCCGCCACCGGCATAGACGTAGCCGTCCTTTCTCGCGATACGGCTCAAGATGTTGGCGTCGCGAACAAGACGGACTCCGAGCTCACACGCGCCTCACTTGCGGACGTCGTTACCGCCGCCGGCAAACGCCTCTCAGAAGCCCTGCGCGTCCTCGAAGAGTGCGCCAAGATCGTTACCCCCCCCGCCGCAGCTCAAATCGAAGCGCTCCGCTACCGCGGCTACATCATCGAGCAAACCCTCGCCCGCCTCACCGGCGGCAGCGATCTCAAGACCCGCTTTGCCCGCGTGAGCCTATACGTTCTGCTGACAGAATCCCTCTGCAAGAATCCGTGGGAACAAACACTTGATTCCATTCTGAACGCCGTTGCATCAATGTCCGCCGTTGGCAGTTCAGAATTCTCACCGCTTGCCATTCAGTTACGTGAGAAATCACTCCCTGATGCCGAATTCCTTCGTCGCGCCCGCATCCTCACCGACAAGTGCCGCCGCGCCGGCGTCATCTCCATCATCAATGACCGACCCGACATCGCCATCCTCGCCGGCGCCGATGGTGTCCACGTCGGCCAGACCGACCTCCCCTGCGCCGAAATCCGCAGACTCACCGGCCACCGGCTTATCGTCGGCGTCTCCACAGAAAACCTCGACCAGGCCCGCGCCGCCCTCCGCGATGGTGCCACCTACATCGGCGTCGGCCCAATGTTCCCCACCACTACCAAGGAAAAGCCTCGAATCGCCGGCCCGGCCTATGCCGCTGAAGCGCTCCGCGAAATCCCGCTTCCGATCGTCGCCATCGGCGGCATCACGACCAACAATCTCCCCCAACTCACGTCTGTCGGAATCCGCACCGTCGCCGTCTGCTCCGCCATCATTTCCCAGCCCGACCCGGCCTCCGCCCTCCGCAAGTTCCTGCAAAAATAAAAAAGGCGGCGAATCACTGCTGATCCGCCGCCTCTGAGATTCGAGATTCCCGCAGTCTTACTCGCCAGCGCCCAAGGCGGCGGCGGAGCGTTCAAACCGTCGGCGATCGCTTTCCTTGAGATGCCGCTTGCGCATCCGGATCGTCTTGGGGGTGATTTCCAGCAACTCATCATCCTCAATGTATTCCAATGCGATTTCGAGAGACATGTCTCGCGACGGCTTCAGGATGATGTTGCGGTCCGAGGAGGTGGTCCGCATGTTGGAAAGCCGCTTTTCCTTACAGACATTAACGGTGATGTCGCCGTCCTTGTTGTATTCGCCGACGATCATGCCTTCGTACACTTCGTCGCCCGGATTGACGAACATCACGCCACGTTCCTGGAGCAAGTCCATGGCGAAGGGATTGGCCTTGCCGTTTTCCATAGAGACCATCACGCCGTTCTGCCGGCCCGGCAGCGAGCCGCGCAGCAACTCGTAGTCGTGGAACGTGTGGTGCATCACGGCTTCGCCCTGGGTCGCGTTGAGGAGTCGCGTGCGCAACCCGATCAGACCGCGTGCGGGGATGCTGAACTCGAGGTGGGTCATATTGCCCTTTTTGTCCATTTTGACGAGTTCGCCACGGCGGTTGCCGATGCCCGCCATCACCGGGCCTTCAAATTGTTGTGGCACGTCGATCACCAGTAATTCGATCGGCTCGCATTTGTGTCCGTTGAGTTCCTTGAAAATGACCTTCGGCTTGGAGACCTGCAGCTCGTAACCTTCGCGCCGCATGTTTTCAAGCAGTACGCCCAGGTGCAGCAATCCGCGGCCCGAGACGCGCAGCGCGTCGGACGTGCCGGTCTCTTCGATACGCAGTGCAACGTTGGACTGGAGTTCCTTGAACAGGCGGTCACGTACGTTGCGGCTGGTGACAAACTTGCCTTCGCGACCGGCGAAAGGAGAATCGTTCACCGAAAAGATCATATTGAGAGTGGGCTCATCGACGTCGATCAGAGGAAGCGCTTCAGGCTTTTCCGGATCGGCAATGGTGTCGCCGATATCAACATCTTCGATACCGACGACGGCGCAGATGTCACCGGCTTCCGCGCGGTCGGTCTTCTCGCGGCCGAGGCCGGCGAAAAGGTACAGATCGACGATCTTGTGGTATTCGATTTTGCCGGTGCGTTTGAGCAGGCCGATGCGCTCATCCTTGTGGATCTCGCCGTTGAAGATACGACCGATGCCGATGCGGCCGACGTATTCGTTGTAGTCGATGTTGGTGATCTGCATCTGGAGCGGCTTTTCAATGTCAGCCACGGGTCCCTTGATCTTATTGACGATGGTTTCGAGAAGGGGGCGCATGTCGGTGGATTCGTCTTTCATGTCGAGCTTGGCGAAGCCGGCGCGGCCGGAAGCGTAGACGACGGGGAAGTCGAGGGCGTCATCGCCGGCGTCGAGTTCTACGAAGAGGTCGAAGATCTCGTTGAGAACTTCGGTACAACGGGCGTCCGCCCGGTCGACCTTATTGATGACAACGATGGGCTTGAGGTGATAGTGGAAGGCCTTGCGAAGAACGAAGCGGGTCTGGGGCATGGGGCCTTCGAAGGCATCGACCAGAAGCAACACACCATCGGCCATCTTAAGGACGCGTTCGACTTCGCCGCCGAAGTCGGCGTGGCCGGGGGTGTCGATGATGTTGATTTTGCGGGTGACGCCCTTGGCGTCGGGATAGGTCATGGCCACATTCTTGGCAAGGATGGTGATGCCACGTTCGCGTTCGAGGGCGTTGTTGTCGAGGATGAGGGTCTTATCGTCGAGCTGGGATTGCCGGAACATGCCCGACTGCCGCAGCATGGCATCGACCAGCGTGGTTTTGCCGTGGTCAACGTGGGCAATGATGGCAATGTTTCTTAGTTCGTCACGGCGTTTCAGATTCGGCATGATACTCTCTTGACACAATGCTAATATTCACCCCAACGCCGTACCAACGGCCGGAGTGTGAAGTCCCGCATTGTACCAAACTTCCCCCCAAAAATCACCGCCATTCGCCAATTGACCTTCTCGACATCTCGACGGGCCGCCGATTCCAATGGCCGACGATTCCGCCGGCGCCTATCAGGCCCGGTGGGCATTCGCGAGTTCCTCGCGCGCTATTTCCACCCAGCGCGTCAGCCGGCGAGGCTCATTGCCGAGAGTGTGATTGTCTTTCATGACCAGTTCAAGATGATTCCCGCGCGTGATCGTCAAGGCCCGCCGGAGACGTTCGCGAATGAGAGCTTCATCGAACGTCGGCATGGCAAGATCGGCCGGCTGGGGCTTCATGGAATAGATATAGGCATCCGCCAGGCCTTCTGCCATCTTTTCCAAGTCGGCTGCGGGCGAAACAGAAATCCGGCGAAGTCGGGGGAACTGTTTGACAACACTCAGACGCGTTTGGAGAGGTTCACAACATCCGTAACAATTTAACGCAAACTTGTCGAGCAACGGTTTCTGGTACGGAAAAATAAATTCCGCGAACTGGTCCGGAGAGATGCCCACCGTTTCCTGGCTCTCACAAAATCCCCACATCTGGCCGGTAGTGATCGGAATGCTGGAATCTCGAGGAATTTCACGCGTAAAACCAAAGCCTCCCGAGCCGACGTATGTCCCGGCGGTATTGGGAAACAGCAGGTGGTTCGATTCAAGGAAGTTCAGTTTGGCCAGCGTGCCGTCGCGAAGAAACGCCATGAGGCGGTGCAAGTTCTCGGGCTCGTCGTACATGTCGAGCATGAGTTGCTCCATGCCGCGGAGACTCGCGGCAGTCCAGGTCATACCCAACGACCACCACCAGTTGGTGTGGAGGCGAACAGGGAGCAGGTCGCCGAAAGTCTGGTGAGCGAGGCCGAGAAGCTGTGCCGTAGAGGCGTGATCCACGGTGATCTGCGGAAAGCGAAGTTTGCCAAGCAGGTCATAGGAGGTGAGAGGAGAATCCCAGCGATAGGCGCCGCCATGGTCGCCGCCGATCCGGGTTTCATGCATGCCCCAGTCGCTTTCTGTATGGACGTGGGAGATGACGAAAGTCGGTTCGATCACGCGGTCGTCCTTGATCGATTCGCCCCAGAAGATTTCCTGGCGGAGACGGAATTCCCACTGACGGGCCAAGTCGCCCTGGCAGGCGAGGGACGATTGCGGGAGTATCTCATGCCAGCCATTCTCTGGATCGCAGAAGATGAGCGGACGCGTCGGTCTGAGGCTGTTATGATCGTACCAAAGCTGACGCTTCTCAGATTCGACGGGCCGGGCTGCCAGTGCCGCGACGCGCCCGGCAAGTCCACGGAGAATCTCGCGATCCGCAGGAGAAATGATGAAGGGCATTTGATGCTCCATGATGCGCAGGTTCAATATCGACCCAAACTGTACGAACACTCACAGGCTGGTCACTGCGAATGCTTATCCTCCCCACCTTCGCGTTCCTTGCCCTCCGACTGCATCCGCTCTCCAGCAATCTTCCACGCATCCACATAGACCGTCCGATGCCTGTGCCCCCACCAACTCCCGCTGCCGCACGCACGCATCCACTCGCGAAACATCGCCGCCACACCCACCACCACGAGCAAACCCACCAGCACGAAACAAAGGATCAGTGTCCCGCGCACCAGCCGAGATAAATCCTTTTCCGGAGTCGTTGCCGCATGCACCATTGCTGGGCCCGAAGCGCTGACCACGGCACGTGAGCTGGCTGCTCCCGGCTGCGTTTCCAGCGCGTTCATCGCCGAACTCAGCATCGGATGAATCGCATGCACCCACATCGCTACCAACAGCAAAGCCAACGCAACCGTCAGGACGGTCCAGATCATCGCACGGTACGGCACCAGCATCCCCTTTCCCGTAAAGCCCACTCCCCTGCTTCGTTCACGCCGCCCGGCGATCGTGCTACCACCCCGTGTTTTGCCGCGGTTTGAACTCGTGGTTCTTTTCCATGCTCACCAATTGCTGCTTCTCGGCGTCGGTCAGATCGCTCGGCACCTGCACCTGGATTCGACAAAACTGGTCGCCTCGCGTGCCGTCCCGCTGCAAAACTCCGCGGTCCCGTATTCGCAGCTTCTTCCCGCTGCTGATTCCAGCGGGAACGCGCAACTCCACCGGCCCGTCCACGGTCGGCACCGATATCGTCGCGCCATTTGCCGCTTCCGCCATGGAAATCGGCAAGTCGAGCAGAATATCCTTCTCCTGTCTCGTGAAATACGCATGCGGCGACACGTGCGTTTCTATGATCAGATCCCCGCGCCCCCCTGGGCCAGGCTGGCCGCGCCCGGCCACACGCACTTTCGATCCCTCGTCCACACCCGGGGGAATCTTGGCACTGATCGTCTCGTCAATTCGCCGGTCTTCCGTATTCAGTCGTATTTCCACAGTCGTACCGCGGATCGCCTGTTCAAACGTGATGTGCACCGGATAGAGAATATCGTCCCCCTTGGCCTGACTTTGGGCTCGACCGCCCGACGGCCCACGCCCGCCCCTGCCACCGCCTCGACCTCCCATTCCTCCCATCGGTCCCATACCCCCGAACATCGAGGAGAGCACCTCGTTGATATCGACTTCACCGAAATCAACGGTCGCCCCACCGGGAGTTGATGTGGCATAGCGGAATCCCCCGCGCCCCTGTCCGGCCGCCGCGGCCGCTGCAGCAGCCTCCGCCGCCGCCGCAGAATTGACCCCGGCATGCCCGAACTGGTCATACGCCTGGCGCTTCCGGCCGTCCGAGAGCACGTCATATGCTTCCTGAACTTCCTTGAACTTCGTTTCAGCTCCCGGATCATTCTTGTTGACGTCGGGATGGAATTTCCGCGCCAACTTCCGGTATGCCTTCTTGATGTCCTCCGCCGAGGACGATCGGGCAATACCGAGCACTTCGTAATAATCACGCTGCGTGGGCATAACACATATATCTTGCAGTACAAGACATCCATTCGCCGACTGGCAGGAACGACCAGAGCATGATAGTCTTTCTTCAAGCAATACGGCAAGGAACCCGTCACGTATGCTTTCGTTCTTCGAAAATCCCGAATTGCTTAGGTTGTGTGAGAGCCGCGACGTGGAGCGTGCCAGTAGCTATCGCTTCCAGCATCGTCTCGCGGCAGTACGAAGTTTTTTTCGATCGATCATTGATCGCAGTTATTCACGGTGCGTTTGAACCAATAAGTCCCTTCCGACGCCGAACGCCCTCCCGTCCCCTTTTATTACTCGATCCTCGCACTGGATGGTTGATCGTAAAAATCTGATTTTCGTCACGGCTTTCCGCTCGCGCATCCGGGCTCTACGCCGTAAAGAGATTGGCCTAACTGCTTTGGTTCGTGGAGCCGCTCGCCAAAAATTTAGTGAATATGGATATGACCAGCATGCCAATCAGGAGGGGATAAACGTTGTGCGGCGTCAAATCGCGATACGAACGAAACATATACGTCGTCAACCCTAAGCCAAACAATAGTGCCATGATCCGCCCGTTGGAATAGCGCAATGCTCGTTCTGCCACGATGTTAAGCCAACCGAAGAGCAGACCGTATTGAATCACCCCAGGGATGCCATAGGGAACGTACCCCATGCCCACGATAGAGGTGGTCACCGTTCCACCCGATCCTGTGCCCTCACCGAATTCGTCATTGCTCGCAGATCCACCGGTAACCAGCTGGTTATAGAACGCACTAAATGCAAAATCATGCAGTCCTAACCAATCACCCAAAGAATTTGGTTTGGTTCTCCAGAGGGCTCGTGGAATCCAGCCGACCGCAAAGCGAAAGACGATCTCTGGCATGGGCCGCACAAATTGTGCCCCGACAAAGACATCGCCGGAATGAGGAATCGCCGAAGGCACTAGATCATAGGCCAAAAGCGGCTCGGTAAACATCATATTGCCCTGGGATTGCGTGATATCCACGCCGTTGAATCGTCGCTCGTCGACCTCGGTATTACGATAGGTGCCTTGGAATTGAACGCAAAATAGGAGGATGAAGCCTAGAACCGCCGCCTGAATCAATGGTCGTGCAGCCACCTTATTGCGAAAAATCCAGTTTTTGAGCACGATAATGCCGATCACCGGCATTACCATCGCCACTAGCGGGCCGCGGGAACCACCGCCAAAAGCCAAGGCAGTCCAAAAGAACCAGATGCCCCAGCAAATAATTTTGACGACCCGGTTTTGGGCGACGATGGCCGCATAACATGCGGCCAATACACCGCCGACGGTTCCTACGTCGTTCAAGCGCAACACATAAGCGCCCCAACTGTAATTCAGGTTACCGGTCCGGGCGACCGTCCAGTTTGCGATGTGTCCGCTTCGCATGGCCACCATGTCCCGATAAATCGCAGTTAGAAACGAATCCTCTACAAAGAACATATAGGGGATTAAACCCACAGCAAAAACGACCAGAACCAAAATGAAGAAACCCCGATCCGCCGGCTCCGGCACAGATGCAATGGCCCGCGACAGCTTCTTTCCCCAAGAAAATTGCAGTCCAATGACGGCGCATTCCATGAATAACCCCACGAGGAAAACACCCTTGCCGATAATCTCGTGCGATACAATGTATTTCGCCACATCGTCGCTGTGCCCGTAGTTACCGCCGAACCAATGTGTCAAGTAGTCATGTGAGAACCATACTGCCGCCCCCAGAAATATCACAAGCCCGCCCGTACCGATATTCCGACGAAAATGCCGCAGTTCCCACAGAGTTCCAACCAGGCAAGCGATCGTAAAAAGTACCATCGCAACATCATTGAGTCCCTTGGCGCCACCGCCCATCCACGAAACACCGCCAATCAACATGGTCGGTAGAAACCACAACACCTGGTGACGCGGACGCGGGAAAGGCAACGCTTCGGAAAGCACTGGCATCTCCGCATCGACTTCAAGGGTATTGTCCAGCGGTAGTTCAATCGTCGTCATCAGGAAACTTTCCCTTCGCGAGTAGCACAACTCACTGGTTTTGATGCCTTGTCCTATTGTCCAGCCTTCAAGTACCGTTCCGTAAGTGTATCATCTAGCTTCCTCAAATACATCCGCCAAAGTACTCCCTCTTACGTAGCGGCCGCTATAAGTCCGGCGTATTTTCGGGAATTGGCGGCGTGCTGGCCGCCGAAGGCCTCACTTTGTTCTTTCGTGGCCAAGTAAGGGCCGCCGTGACAACAATTACTAGCCCGCAGATCGCGAAGCGTCCTGCGGCTCGCTCGGGATGTTTATGCGCGTCGAGACGTAAAACCGTCTGAAAATTCTTACCGGAACTCACATATACTATATCCGCGGTTCCTCCTCGTGGAATATCAGGAGTCCGGACTGGGTCAATGGCATGGGTCTGCCAGAAGTCGTGCCGTGGCGTGTAATAGGACTGTCCGTCGTGCATAAAGAATATGCGCTCGATATCGCTGCCTTTGATCGGATAGACCACACACGGCACCCGTTCCCAGAATAGGTAGGCCCAGAGGTTCTGCATCAGCGGCCAGACCAGCAGGTATCCGACAATCAGCAGGCAGCCGATCCACACGACACCGCGAAAGCTCTTCAGCCAAGCCCGGAACTTCATTAGGGTCTATCCTTCATTGCGTCGCCGGTGACCAGACAGGATCAGGTACGTTTCCCGCACCATTATGGATGGGCATAGCCGATCATCCGTCGGCCACTCCCCGAAACGAATACTTCTATTATCGGTATCCTTAGGTAAACGCATGACTGGCCTGGGGAAGGTTGGGCAGGATTCGGTCCATTTCGCGGCAAAAATAAAACCAGGCGGGTGGCCGTTAGGAACACCAGCCTGGGGAGGGAGAGAGAGCACAGTAAATCCTGATCTTGCGATCAGGCGGCATCCTTTTCAGCACGATGCGAGTCCAACATCTGTTCGTACTTCGACAGATCCGCTCGCAGCAGCGCCTCGACCACTTCCGGGTCGAATTGGGTGCCGTTGCACCGCTCCATTTCCGCAAGCACTTCCTCGCGGCTGAGCGACGCCTTGTATGTCCTCGTCGAGCTCATCGCGTCGAACGAGTCCGCCACGGCAAGGATCCGTGCATACAGCGGAATTGATTCACTTTCCAAACCTGCCGGATATCCCCGGCCATCCCAGCGCTCGTGGTGGTGTAACACCGCCGGCACCAGGCGGAAGATCATCGGTATCTCCTGAACTATCTTTCGGCCAATTTCGGGGTGCATCTTAACCAAAGAGAATTCTTCTTCCGTAAGTCTTCCGGGCTTACGCAAAACATTCTCGGGCACACCGATCTTCCCCAGGTCATGAACTAATCCCGCCAATCGGGTCAATTCGATCTCGTCTTCCGATAATCCCATCTCGTGGGCTATCTCCTGGGCAATATATGACACCCGCTCCGAGTGTCCCTTCGTATACGAATCCTTCGCATCCAGTGATGCCATCAGGGCTTGAAGTACCCCAGAAAGGAGTGCCCGCTGAGTCGCGTCAGTGGGAAACTGGGGAAACCCGGTCTCCATCGCTTCACCGCGAACCAGCCGGAGGTGCGTATTGGGTGTGAATGTAGCTAGCATGGCTTCCTACAACTTTCTCTGTAATTCTCTGGTTTACCCTGCGTGTCTCGTCTTACAACTTCTCATTTCACTCCGGCTCGATCTGTTCGATCCCGGAGAATCAATTCCCATCATTCTGATCAGGCTGCCACAACTTCGCGGCCACCGTTCGCTGCGGTACGGATCGAATTATTTACGGGAATTTCGCCGCGGGCGATTGCCCGCCGCACGAGCTCTTCCTGAATCCACTTCTTGGCTCGTTCGCTGCCGATAATCCAGAAGAGGCCCAGCTGCTCGTCGTTCATCATGCTCAGATATGTGGTGAAATCAGCGTCCATGATTCTCCTACCCTTCCTGCCTCTCCTTCAAGAGGCTCATTCGGAAAAACTTACCTATGCGATTGTCTATTCATTCACCGGCAGGGCCGGCGATCGTGTCAAAAAAACCAGGCTAAAGGCCGTGAGGAACTCCAGCCTGGGGAGGGAGAGAGAGCACTTTCAATATCCCGTGGTCCGTCTTGTTGTCTTCGACCTATTCACTTGTCTGCTTGTCACCGGCAGGGCCGAT
>CAIMWO010000038.1 GCA_903845195.1 uncultured Phycisphaerales bacterium | reverse complement strand
GTTGACCAACTGCACCGCCGAAAGCTTGAACTCACGCGTGAACTTCCGTCTTCCCATGGCAGACTCCTTTCAGACAGCCATTATGCTGTCCGGCCGGCGCGCCCACCATTCGCTGGGAACCCCACCTTGTCTTACCCCGCAGGATTACTCCGCACCCGTCTCTCCAGGAATCTGTGTTCATGGGTGGTCATCTGCCTGGGCTACCTCATCGTCTCGTGGTCCTTCGCGTCTTCCTGGCTTTGGCTCAATCTTCTCCCGGATTTTCCTTGCGTTTCAAATGATGTTCGGGTAAAATTAGGTTCTCGCTCGACAGGGGGGATCGATGCTCAATTCGACGTGTTACCGTTACATCATCGCCACGCGCCTGCCCCGTTCCGTCCCCACGCAAGTGCCACCCATGACACCTCTCGCGCCCACAGCGGTGTCACTGGTGGCCTCATTCTCTTCCTTCACCCCCCTTCCACCCTTCAAAAACCCAAATGTGCCACCCCTGGCCCCTTTATTAACTCTCGCCACGGGGGCCACCTGTGGCCCTTTTCTTTCCCTCCCGACGTCCCGCCAGTCTCGCCTTTTAACCGCAAAATCGGTACTATGGTCCGACTATACACTGCGTGGTTGTGTCCGTCTTGCTTCCTACTGCTTGACTCTTGTTTCTCCAACCGCCCCTGAGGCTTTTCGTATGGATATCCGCCAGTTCATCCTCCCCGCAGGCGTCGGGCTTACCCATATCCGGATCTACGCCGAGCCCGGACCCGACGGCATCCCCGGCGGGGGTGCTCACATCCACCTCGTCTGCTCTGAGATTTACTACATCCTCAAAGGCACCGGCCAGATCGAAATCCTCGGCATCGACGGCCTCGAAACCATCGACATCGTGCCCAACAAGGTCGTCTTCTTCCGCCCGGGCGTCTTTCACCGCGTTTTGAATCCCAACAAGGACCTCGAAATCCTTGCGATCATGCAGAACGGCGGTCTCCCTGAACGGGGCGACTTCGTCATGTCCTTTCCCGCTGACACTTTGAACTCCCCTACCGCCTATAACCAAGCCCTGCGCGTCACCGACCATGCCGACGCCATTCGCCGGCGCGATCTGTCGCTCAAAGGTTATCTCGAACTGAAGGCGGCATTTCTCCGCAGCAAAGAAGAAGGCCAAGAATTGCTTCGCAGTTTCTACCGTTCGGCCCGCAACTTGATTGCCCCCAAGGTCGACGGTTTTGAATGGGTGCTCAAGAGCGGCGCCCAGAACGAAGCCAAGAATTCCCTTGATGCGTGCGATTTTCTCCGGATCGGCCGCACGGATTATCTCGAACGTTCCCGCCATGCAGCCCTCTATCCGATGAACGACCCCACGCGTATGGGAATGGCCGGCGAATTGCATCCTTACGCCCTCGATGAGACATTTCTCACCGAAGGCCAAAAGGTCGCCTGAATCTTCGTTCCCGTTTAATGTTTTGTGTTTCGTGTCTTTTTGTTTCCCGAAAGGTTCCTCAGATGTCGCTCCCCGTCGTTGCAGTCGTTGGCGCCACCGGTGCCGTAGGAGTCGAATTTCTCTCCTGTCTCGAACAGCGTAAGTTTCCGATGAAGGAACTGCGTCTGCTCGCCTCGGCCCGCTCCAAGGGCAAGAAGATGACATTCAAGGGAACGGAAATCACGGTTGAGGAACTCACCGAATCCAGCTTCCAGGGCGTGGATATTGCCCTATTTTCGGCTGGGGGATCGATCTCCAAAAAGTTCTGTCCAATCGCTGCCAAGGCCGGTGCAGTTGCGGTCGATAATTCCTCGGCGTTTCGTATGGACCCCACGGTTCCGCTGGTGATACCCGAGATCAACCCGGAGGCCGTGAAGCTCCATAAGGGCATCATTGCCAATCCGAACTGCTCGACGATCATTGCTATCACCCCCCTATGGCCGATCCACAGGGTCAACCGCATCAAGCGTCTGATCGCGTCTACCTATCAGGCTGCCTCCGGCGCCGGTGCCGCAGCCATGCAGGAACTCATCGACTCGACTCATGCATACCTGCACAACCAGCCCTTTGAACCGAAGATCATTCCGCACCCGTACGCGTTTAATCTCTTCAGCCACACCAGCAAGATCGACGCTGCCACCGGCTACAACGAAGAAGAGATCAAAATGGTCAAAGAGACGCGGAAAATTTTCGGTGACAACGACATCCGCATCTCCGCCACCTGCGTCCGCGTGCCGGTGCTTCGCGCTCACAGCGAGGCACTGACCGTCGAATGCGAACGGGCGATCACGCCGGACGAAGTTCGCGCCCTGCTGAAGAACGCCCCGGGCGTGAAGATCGTTGAGGACATTGAGAAAAATTATTTCCCGATGCCCAAGGACGCTTCCGGCCAGGGAGATATTCTCTGCGGCCGCATCCGTACGGACTCCAGCGATCCCACCGGCCACAGTTTCTGCATGTTCGTGGCCGGGGACCAGCTCCTCAAAGGCGCGGCCCTCAACGCGGTGCAAATCGCGGAGTTGCTCGTCAAGTAGATGGATTGCAGCCCAACGGCTGTTTAACAACGGAGATTCAGGAGGGGTCGAGATCGCCCGCGATCCTCGGCCCCCCTACCATTTATGGAACCCACCACCACCACAGTCCTCGCAGCCGCAAACGTGCCCGCCGAGCCGGTTATGCGTCGTTTCCGCATGACCATCGCCTACGACGGCACCGCTTACAATGGCTGGCAGCGCCAGCCTGAGCCGGCGCTTACCGTTCAGCGTGAAATTGAAAAGGCCGCAGGAAGCGTCGTCAGCCATCCGGTCACCGTCTGCGGCTCCTCGCGCACTGATCAGGGCGTGCATGCTCTCGGCCAGGTCGCCGTCATGCAGTCGACCACTTACCTGGAGCCGGAAGTGCTTCGCCGCGCGATCAACAGCCGCCTGCCCGCCGACATCCTGATCCGCACCCTCGACATCGCCCCCACGCACTTCGACGTATTCATGCCGGTCAGCAAACGCTACCGTTTTCTGATCTGGAACGATCGCGATCGGCCCGTGATGAACCGGCAGTACGTCTACCACTACTACCAGCCGCTCGATCTAGCCGCGATGCAGGCCGCATGCGAGCGATTCGTCGGCACGTTCGATTACGAAGCCTTCCGCGGCCGCACGGACGACCGCGACAACACCGTCCGCACGATCTTCCGCTGTTCCGTCCACCGCAGCCGCGGCAACAGCCCGCTGGTGATTTTCTCCGTCGAAGGGAGCGGATTTCTCTACCACATGGTCCGCACGATGGTCGGTACCGTTCTGGAAATCGGGCGCGGACACTGGAAACCGGAACGCATCAGCGACATCATTGCCAGCAAGGACCGCCAGCAAGCCGGACCTACCGCCCCGGCGCAGGGATTGTGTTTGCAGTGGATTAGGTATTGAATTTCATTTTCGAGGAGCCGCAACATGTTCGATTACAAGACTGTGCTTCTTCCTGCGAAAGAATTTCAAATTGGAGCAGAGAGCATCATCCGAGGTTATGCCGAAAAGGGTTGGCGTCTCGTGCAGATCCTTCCACCGCCATCTTCGACGCCCAAGTCTTACATCTCACTGTTTGGTTTGCCACTGCTGGCCATAACATCTTCTTCGCCTCCGGCTGAAACGTCATTTACGCTGATACTCGAGCGTTCCGCATGAAGATATTGCACATCATCACGCGGCTTATTGTCGGCGGGGCACAGGAGAATACCCTGCTGACCTGCGAGGGCCTGCATGCCAAGGGGCATGAGGTGACGCTGCTCACCGGGCCGAGCCTCGGGCCGGAGGGCTCGCTGATGGAGCGGGCAGAAAAGGGCGGTTATCGCGTGATCGTCACGCCGCATCTAGTCCGTAGCCCGCATCCGTGGCATGACCACGCCGCGTACCGGGAAATCCAAAACCTCTGTCGCGAACTCAAACCGGACGTGGTTCACACCCATTCCAGCAAAGCCGGCATCCTCGGCCGCGCCGCCGCGTGGAAAGTGAAATTCAGAACTCAGAATTCAGAATTCAGAACTCCGCTCGTCGTCCACACCATCCACGGCCTTCCGTTCCATCCTTACCAGAGTGCGGCCGCGCGCAAACTTTGGATCGCGATGGAACGCTGGGCGGCACGGCGCTGTGATGCCATCATCTGCGTTGCCGATGCTATGACGAGGCAGGCGCTCGCCGCAGGCGTTGGTCAGCCCGAACTCTTCACCACCATCTATAGCGCAATGGAAGTCGAGCCTTTCATCCATCCCGGCATCACACGTGATGAGGTACGGACCAAGTTGAATATCCCCCCCACCGCGTTTGTTTTCGGAACCATCTCGCGTCTGCAACCGCTCAAAGGCCACGATGATCTGATCGCACAGATGGCTGACCTCTTCGCGAAAATTCCCAGCGCCCATCTGCTCTGGATCGGCGATGGCGTTTTCCGCACGCGTTTCGAAAAAACGCTGGCGGATCGCGGCTGGCGCAATCGCGTGACGCTTACCGGACTGGTCCCCCCTACCGAAGTGCCGCGGCTACTTCCGGCAATGGATGCGCTCGTTCATCCGAGTTATCGCGAAGGACTGGCCCGTGCTTTGCCGCAGGCATTACTCGCCGGCGTTCCCGTCATTTCCTACGATTGCGACGGCGCTGCTGAGGTCTGCATCGAAAACAAGACGGGCTTCCTCGTAAAGACCGGCGATGCGTATTCACTGCGCGACGCGATGATCCGCATGGCCTCCGATCGCGCCGCTGCGGTCGAGATGGGCCGCTACGGCCAATCGTTCTGTCTCGAACGATTTTCCGCGCCATTCATGGTGAATCGCATCGAGGCTCTCTACCAACAATTGGCCGCAAGGCGGAACGCAGTATGAGTATGGATTCCGTTCCCTACTGGCGGGCCATTGCCTGCGATCTCGACGGAACGCTCATCGGTTACGACCACAAGGCGAACGATCGCGACTTCGATGCCCTGCGCCGGGCGCGTGATGCCGGCATCCACGTCGCCCTCGCCACCGGCCGCAATTCCCGCGAATGCGCCGGCCCCATTGCCGCACTAGGACTTTCCGGTGCTGGCGTCTTCGTTAACGGCGCGATGATCTGCGACATGGCTACCGGAAAAAGCCTTTCCTGCCGACACATGACTTACGATCTGGCGCTGGAAATCATGGATTTCTTCGGCAGCCGCGGCCATGCCGTCCTGGTTCTTGCCGATCATCCCGAGACCGGCCAACCGATCTACTTCCGTGCCGACCACGGGCCACCGCATCGCGCCACGGTCGAATGGCTGCTGGCCAATCGCATGGAAGCGACAATTGTTGACGACATTCCGCGCGCGTTTCGCCGGCATGTGATTCGTCTCGGCATCGTGGTGGACGTTCAAAGCAGTCCCCCGCTGGAGCGTGCCCTCGCAGAGCAGTTTGGCACGCGAGTTTCGAGCCATTCCATCTACTCGCCCTACTTCGATTGTCAGATCATCGAAGTGTACTGCGAGGTAACGAGCAAATGGACGGGCATCGAGAAAATGTGCGAGATGATGCAGATCCCCGCCGACCGTGTGATCGCCATCGGCGACGACATCAATGATATTGCCATGCTGCAGCGTGCTTCACTGAGCTTTGCGATGGGTAGCGCTTCGCCCGTGATCCGGAAATTCGCCACGCGGGTCACCGCATCGCAGTCCGAGTGCGGCGTCGCCCAGGTCATCGACGCCCTGCTCGCCGGTCACCTGCATTCGTAATACCGGCAAAAAAACGGGACGTAAGCCGTCATGGCCAACGTCCCGGCTTCTCTATTCACTATTCTCTATTCCCAATTACCGTATCCCGTTGTACCGGTATTCCATCTCCATCGATTCGGCCGGCCGTAGCGATTTCGGATCCACGCTAATCTCCACCTTGCCGCCACCCATTGGGGCATGTGCGCCAAGCACTTCGAACAGTCCATCGCGTTTCTTCAGCCTCACGATCGTCGGATTCTTCAGGTACAGTTCCGACGCCGTCTTTTCCCACACTTCATCTTCGTAGGCAATTTCATCCACGAGGCCGAGTTTGAGTGCGTCATCGGCGGTCCAAATTTTCCCCACGGCGATGTTGGCGATCGGTTCGGTCAGCTTTCCGCTGCGTCCATCTTCGACGATCTTGGAAAATTTCACGTGCGCCTGGTTGATCAGATTTTTGAAATACGCCCGGTCGGCATCCGTGAACGGCCGAAACGGAGATCCGGCATCCTTGTATTCCTCGGCCGCATCGGATTTCACCGTCTCCGGCTTCAGGCCGATCTTCTTCATCATTTCCGTCGCCTCGAACGTCGACATGATCACGCCGATAGATCCCGTAAGCGTCGTTGGCTCGGCATAAATTTTTTCCGCCGGCATCGACACGTAATAACCCCCCGAGGCCGCCAGCCCGCGCATGCACACGACCAGCTTCCGATCGGTGGCGCGCAGCTTCTTGAGCAAATGGAATATCTCATCCGAAGACGTCACCCCGCCGCCCGGTGAGTCGACTTCCACGATTACGGCCTTGATCGACCGGTCCTCCTTGATGTACTCGCAATATTGGTTGACCCGTTCTACCTGCGCAGTGTCGATCACGCCCTGGATCGGCAGGATCGCGATTTTGTCTCCCCCGCCGTGAACCAGCCGTTCCGCCTGCACGTGGGCCGAACCGCCGCCGTCGCTGGCGATGCCCAGCAAGATCACCAGGATGAACAGGATCGCATTACCTGCCAGCGAAAGCAGCAATAGGATAAAGCTGATCAAACCGAGGATGCTGAAGCGTTTTCGCGGCGCTGCGGGCCGGCCTTGAGGCATCGTGCCGGGAGCCGGCGGCATCGGCGGGACGGAAGTAATAACCGGCGGTTGATTCTCTGGCATGTTGCGTTCCTTGTGCTAATCGTGACCTGATCCGCCGCGACGGACCACTGACTCCGCCGCGGCTCTCCATGGCGACCGCCGCGCGGCCGCCTTTCATCATACGACGCCCAGCTTCCGCAGGTTCTCCAGGCTTGTGCGAATCGCATCCAATGGCGAAGCTCCGTAGCAATCGTCCTGCTCAACCACGAACCATTGCACGTCCAGCGACGGCGCGATCTTCACGATCTCTGCAATATTCACCAAGCCAGTTCCGACCGGCGCAAAGTGTTTCTGGCCATCGGAAGTCATATCCTTCATGTGCAGCAACGGCAGCCGTCCCTTGTACTTCGCTGCGTAGGTCGCCGGATTTTCGCCTGCATATTGGGCCCAGAAGACATCCAGTTCCATTTTCAGATTCTGCGGCTCTGCACTCGCAAACAGTATGTCTAGTCCGTACTGGCCGTCAGTCTTGGCGAACTCGAAGTCATGATTGTGATAGGCCAGTGTGATCCCGCGGGCGCGAAGCTTGGCGCCGATGTCATTGAGCTTCTTGCCGAGTGTTTTCCAGAAATCCGTGCCGGTCCGTTGATCCGCCGGAAGCCACGGCATGATGATCGTCTTGACGCCCGCCTCAGAGTAGTAATCCGCAGTCTTGTCGAAACTTCCTTCCAACTCTCCAAGGCCGACATGCGCTCCGCAGGCACGCAGTTTCAGGCGTTCGAGAAGCTTCTTGAGGTCCGCTGCCGAAAGCCCACCCGTACCGGCCAGTTCGACGCCTGCGTAGCCGATCGCCGCGACCTTCTCCAGCGTTCCCGAAAAATCCTTCGCCGTCAGATCGCGCAAGGTGTACAACTGAACCCCGACCGGAATATTCGCCATGGTTTCCTCTCCAGAAAAAAAGACATTACGGTCGCATGTTTTCTCAGTAATCCGCGTCGATTGCAAGTTCCCGGGCCGAAGTGTCGATCAGGGCGTCCCAATGGCGGTTTTCCCGCTCCATTAACGTGCCGCCTTCCGTCGGCCCCCAAGTGCCCGGTGCGTAGAACGCCAGTGGAGGCGTACCCTTGGTCCACGCCGTTTCGATCGAATCGATAATGCGCCATGCCGTTTCCACTTCATCGTTGCGGATGAACAGGGTTGAATCGCCAAGAATCGCATCCAGCAGCAGCCGCTCGTAGGCCTCCGGTGAATAGGATCCGAATGCCAGGTCGTAATCGAAATCCATGTGCGCCGGGGCAATCCGCGTCACGTTCCCCGGCGTCTTGGCATTGATGAGCAGCGAAATGCCTTCGTGCGGCTGCACCCGCAGTACCAGCACATTGTTCACCACTTCGCGTCCGCTCGAATTGAACAATACCCCCGGAGCCGGCTTAAAATGAATGCAGATCTCCGAGCCTTGCTTGGGCATCCGCTTGCCGCTTCGCAAATAGAACGGCACGCCGTTCCATCGCCAGTTGTGGATGAAAAGCTTCACTGCCGCAAATGTCTCCGTCTGGCTGTCCGGCGCAACCTTCTCTTCCTGCCGATATCCTTTGACGTCCTTCCCTCCGAACTTCCCCGCGAGGTACTGCCCGCGAATCGTGCGCTGGCCCACTTCGGCCGGCGTCAACGCCTGAATGCAGCGCAACACTTTCACTTTCTCGTCGCGGATCGATGTGGCATCCAGACCCACCGGAGGTTCCATCGCCGTCAGCGCCAGAAGCTGCATCAGGTGATTCTGAATCATGTCGCGCAGCGCCCCGGCCGTATCGTAGTACCCGCCGCGGGCTTCGACGCCGAGCGTCTCGCCCACGGTGATCTGCACGTGGTCGACATGGTTGCGATTCCAGATCGGCTCGAAGATTCCGTTGGCGAAACGGAATACCAGCATGTTCTGCACCGTCTGCTTGCCCAGGTAATGATCGATGCGGTAGACCTGCGACTCATCAAAGACGCGGCTGATTTCCTGGTTCAGGTCGCACGCGGTCTTGCGGTCGCGGCCGAACGGCTTCTCTACGATCACCCGGCGCCAGGCCTTTGCATTGAAGGGGTCAATGTTTCCCAATCCCGCATCGCCCAAATTCTTGATGATCGGCGAAAACTCGGACGGACTGGTCGACAGGTAATACATCCGCCGGCCTTCGGTCTGAAATTTCTGGTCGAACTCGGCCAACCGTTTCGCCACGCTTTCAAAACCGGCCGGATCCTCGAATGTCGATTGATGATAAAACAGTTTAGCAGCCACCTTCTCCCATACCGTCGCATCCACGGGCTTGCTGCGTGAAAACCTCGACACGCCGTCCAGCATCTCGGCGCGGAACTGTTCGTCAGTCTTGGGGCGGCGGGCAAATCCGATCACCACCGTGTTTTCGTGCAGCAGTCCCTCCCGCTTTAGATTATAGATCGCCGGCAGCAGCTTCCGTTGCGTTAGATCTCCAGTCGCTCCGAAGATGACGATGGCGCAGGGCTCTGCGCTGGCGAGTTCATTGGTGCGCGTGGCCGCAAATGAATCGAGTGGCATGTTTGGCTCCGTTTGGCGTTTCTGATCCCACTACAAGCTGTTTCATAACCCGGGTTTCGCATTGAAAACAAGTTGTTCCCAGCGATTTTTGGAGTTACGAAACCGCCTCCCGTCGCGTTATCCGTTTGGCAATGAAGAACGCGAAGAGAGTATTGACGATACAAGCGAAACTCTCGTCTGTCACGCAAGAGACTCTCGGTAAATCTATGCATGGGCGGTTCGCCATCCGATTGCCGGACGAAAAGCTTGCAGGCGGTCACCCATGCGTTAATCTTAGGCATTGTGTGGGCAGTTCGCCCGCGCATCGGAGGCTCACATGAACCAGACCCTCTACGCCCCTTGGCGGCTCGATTACATCAAGGCCGTCGCCGACGGCCCTAAGGAATGCTTCCTCTGCGCCCTGGCCAAAGCCCCGGAAAAAGATGATGCCCACTATGTCCTGGCTCGCACGGCCCATTCCGTCCTGCTGCTGAACAAATTCCCCTACGTCAACGGCCACTTGCTCGTCGCCCCCTACCGCCACGTCGCCACACTGGAGGAATGCACCTCCGAAGAACGGACAGACATCATGGAACAACTCGTCCTCGGCCAGAAGCTCCTCACCCGCGCCATGAACCCGCAGGGCTTCAACCTTGGCGTCAACATCGGCAAATGCTCCGGCGCCGGCGTCCCCGGCCACATTCACGCCCACATCGTGCCCCGGTGGAATGGCGACATTAATTTCATGTCCATCATCGGGAACGTACGGATCATTCCGCAGGCCCTCGAAGAAGCCTTTCGCCTGCTCAAGGAAGCCAACGCCCAGCCCCCATTAACCACCGCCTGATCGCCGCTTACGTCGAGTTGTCATTCCTTTACGTCAAACCCGCTCTTCTTCTGTTGCCGCGAATAGGTCCGCGTGATGTCCAGCGTTCCTTCGCCTTCGCCCTCGGCATGGGGGCGCCCGTGCATCTGCAGCCACTTCTGACCGCGTTCGAAAAACGCATTGAACTGCCGCGGCGTCATCGGCTTGGCCGCATATTCGCTGCGTTTTACCGGGATCACCCGGCAGAGCGGTTCGCCCCGCTCGATCACGATCCGCTTGGCCGCTGGATCCAGCTCCAGCACGCAATGCCATGGATAACTCGCCGGGTACCAGTCCGTCTCAATCAGTGCGCTCATCGCCCGGAACTTTCGCCGCTGGTTCGGCACCTCCGTCACCAGCAGCATCTCATCTTTGTCGCTTTCCAGGTACAAAAACGTGCTCACCTTCACCTGGTGCCGGATCACCTCGTACACGTTGTCTGTGATGACGTGCGGCAGCGTCTGCCCCTTCTGCCAGAACCACGCATATTCCTGCGTCAGAGGCAAGCCGCCGCTCCGCGGGTCCGGCGCCCAGACAAAATCGCTCTCGATCACCAGCGGATGTTTCACCACCCACGTGTCACCCACATAGCGGAAGTCCAAATCGAAATTCGCCAGCATATCGAACCCAAACGCATTGGCCGCCCGGATCGGCGGACATTCCTCCGGCCACCCCTTGCCTTTGCCCGGCTTGTGATAGATCTCCTGGCCCGGCACCGGCCCAAACAACTCCTGGCGAAACTTAGCAAATCGTATCATTCGCGAACCTTGCCTCTCATACGCGCCACGATATCCACCATCGCAGGTGTAGATTAACCGCGAAATCAGAATCGCGTCAGCATCACCTTACGTTCCAGAAAGTGCTCCATCGCATACCGCACCCCCTCGCGCCCGATGCCGGAATCCTTCACTCCCCCGTACGGCATATTATCAATCCGCGTCGTCGGCACATCGTTCACCACTAGTCCGCCCACATCCAGCGTCTCGAACGCCTGCCGCACCTTGAACAGGTTCCGCGTGAAGATCCCAGCTTGCAGCCCGTATCGCGTCGCATTCACCTGTCGCAGCACGTCGTCAAAATCCGAATAAGTTTCCAGGATCGCCACCGGACCGAACGCCTCTTCACATCCCAGTTTTGATCCCGCCTGAACGCCCCGCACCAGCGTCGGTTCAAACATCGTTCCCTTCCGCGACCCACCGTAAAGCACTTCCCCGCCGCTCTCGGCAATCCATGATTCCAGCCGGGCTGCCGCGGCCTCGTCGATCATCGGCCCAACATCCGTCGCTTCATCCAGCGGATCGCCCACCTTCAGTTTCTGCGTAGCCTCGACCAACTGCCGCGTCGCTTCCGTCGCGATCGATGCGTGGAGGTAAATGCGCTGTACGCTGATGCAACTCTGTCCCGCATACCCAAACGCCGCCGGCACAATTCGTTTCACCGCTTCCGCCACATTCGCGTCCCCCTCCACAATCACCGCCGAATTGTTCCCCAGTTCCAGCACGATCGCTTTCTTCCCGGCGGCCGCCTTGAGCTTCCACCCCACCTCCGGCGATCCGGTGAAACTGAATACCTTGATACGCTCATCCGTCACCAATGGCCGCGATGTCTGGCGATCGCACGGCAGCACCGACCAACTCCCCGCCGGAAACTCCGTCTCGGCCAGCAGCTCCCCCAACAGTAGCGCCGTCAGCGGCGTCCGCTCCGACGGCTTCACGATGAACGGACACCCGCACGCCATCGCCGGACCCACCTTGTGCGCCACCAGATTCAACGGAAAATTATACGGTGTAAAAAAGCTCGCCGGTCCGATCGGGACCCTTTCCACCACAGCGTGATAGCCTGTCCCGCGTTCATCAATATCGACTGGCAGTTGCTCCCCCACAATTCGCGTCGCCTCTTCCGCCGCCAATTTGAAGGTTGTGATCGCTCGAGCGACTTCTCCCCGCGCTGTCTTGATCGGCTTGCCCGCCTCAAGCGCGATCGTTCGTGCAAACTCTTTCGCTCGCTCGATCAGCCGCCGGTGCACATGCTCGCAGGCCTTCGTCCGCCGCCAGCTCGGCCATCGGCGCAACTCCGCATAGGCCTCGACCATCCCGGCAATCGCCCGTTCCACCTGCTCCGCGTTCGCCTGGCAGACCTCCGCCACCATCTCCCCATTGAACGGATTCCGCACCCCCGCCTTCAGTTCTGATGACGCCGGTTTCCCCACCAGATAAAAGTATCGCCCGTCTTGCATTAACTACACCCCAGCCGTTATGTGACAAAGTGTAGGGCTGAAACGGCGAAGCGCTCGCAGCATTTCACCGGGTCATCCTGTCACCCCTTCCCCTTGTCACTATAGACCCCCTTCACGCGGAGTCGCCACTGCAAAATCGGCCGCAGCACCAGCAAGGTCGCCAGGTAGATGCAGGTCGATCCCGACGCCATCACCCACCCCAGCGAACGCAATCCCCGGTGATCCGCAATCATCAGAAATCCGAAGCTGCACGTCGTCACGATCGCACAGAGCAGGAGCGCCCGATCCGATACATCCCATGCCCGCCACACCCGCCGCGGGTCGTGCAGCACTTCCCGGTACCGATGGATCATGAACACGCCATATTCGTGACCGGCGCCGATCAGGATCGGCAGGGCAAAGAAGTTCGCAAAATTCCACGACCCCACAATTCCGAACAAGTCCCTGTTCAACGCCGCTCCGGTGGCGCGCCACGCCCACATGAACAGCAGCAGCATCGGCAATCCCAGCGCCAGCACCGATACTGCCAGCAAGGTTTGCGATAGCTTCCGCAGATCCAGCCATACCAGGATGAAAATCAGGATCAGCGCATACATCGTCGACTGCATGAACGCTTTGTGAATTGCCAGTGTCGAGCCCTGTAGCTGCGGCGCCAAGCCCGTCAGCATCACATCGGGTGGCACACGCTCCCGCAATTCCGCCACAAACTTGTCCAGTTCCCGCGCCTTCCACAAATCCTGTGCGGGATAGATGTGCAGCGCATAAGTCCCTTGCCCCACCGCCTGGTTCTTCGTCACCGGCCCATTTGCGATCGCCCCACCAAGGTCCGATGCGTAGCTCACATAGTGATCCCGAAGTTCCGGCGGCAATCGCTGAACATCCAGCGGCCCGGGACAGAACTGCGCCACGTTGGCGCGCAGCTCGCCCAAGAACGCCTTTTGCCAGGCTTGCACACGCTGGCACGATCGAGCCTCCAGCAGTTTGTTTCCAAGCACGGGGACTATTGCCTTCACTTGCGATTCCAACCCGCCTTCACCATCGATACCCTTTCCACGCCATTTCTCCACCACCGACTGCAGCGCATGCATGATTCTTGCCAGATCATCCGCGCTCACGCCACCGGGCTCGTGCCACTGCAGTTTCGATAACTCCCCATTGTTCTGCGCCAGCCATGCCTGCTTATCTATGGCATCCAGCAGACTGTCCGTACGCACAATGGTAGTCGGCCCGAGTTCTCTCGGCCGTTTCGCCAACACCAGGTCGCGTACCTTCCGCAGCTTCGCCAGATCATCCATCAGCAACACCGCCGACCACGTCGGCAATCGATGCACCGTCTGCACGGACTCCAATCCCTCTGCCTGCAGCTTGATCAAATTGGGATCAAACTCCGGCGGCAAGGCAAGATACAATCCCCCCGCTGCAACCAGAATCCATATCGCCGGCACGATGAGCCGCCACCCCCCCGCCCGCGGCGGAGGATCTTTGAACGTGTATCGATCCTCCTCCTCCACCTTCCCCACGTTTGGCGGAAACCACGTCAGTAAGGCCGGTAGTACCGTGTAGCCTGTCGTCAGCACCAGCAGCAATCCGCCGCCGGCAATGATTCCCAGCTCCGCTGCACCTTGAAAATCCGTCAAGGTAGACACAAAGAAGGCACCCGCCGCCCCTGCACAGGCCGTCGAGATCGGCGGACTCACAAACCGGAAAACCCGTGCCCAGATCGCCTGGGGCCGCGTGTAACGCTTCTTCTCATACCGGTAGCGCGTCAAAATCTGGATCAAATAATCCATCCCAATGCCGATCAGCGCGATGACAAACACCAGCGACAGCAGGTTCAATCGCCCCACCGACAGCGTCGCCCACCCAAACGTCCATCCGATCCCGACTCCCAAACACATCTCGGCCGCCACCACCATCCACAGCGACCGCAGGAAAATAAACAGCATCAGGAAAACGAGCGTCAGCCCCATGATTTCCGCAATTTTCGTGTCGTGGTCGGAAGACTTCATTTCGTCGGCTTCCAGTGCCGGCCTGCCGCTTACCACCACGTGAAAGTCCGGATACCTCTTCGCCACATCCGTGCATACCGCGCGCATCTCATCCAGCGGCTTGGTGACCTCCGACAATTTCGTCATGTTCCGTTGGTCGTACACGTTGATCAGCATCAACCGCTTGGTGTGGTCCTTTTCGTCCGGGATGACGTAGTATCCGCTGCGCGTCGGATCCATTGCCGCCTTCGGATCCATCGCCGTCAGATCCGGAATCTCCTTCCCGTGCTTCCATTCCTCCGGCGGCTTCTGCAACGCCGCATTCAAGCTCGTCGCGATCAGCGTTACAAATTCCCTCGACTCTTCCGGCTTGCCTTGCGCCAGCGCTCCCACAAGCCGCTGCGTCATATTCGTTCCCAGGACCAGCGCGTCAAACCCAGGCTTCTCACCCACGATCTTCAGCAGCGGCTCCATCCGCTTGATCTCCGCCAACTCTTCCCGCACTTCCTTCCAGTCCGCAAACAAAAGTCCCTGATCCCCCAGCTTGTCCAGCGGCACCCGCGCATCCACCCGCCGCACGCTCTCCTTGAGCCCCCGCAACCGCGCAGACAGATCCTCGGCCAGCGCAATCCACCGCGCCGCTTTCGGCGGGCGCTGCTGATCCAGCGGCTCGATGACCACCAGGAAACACTCGTTCTCCGGAAACTTGTGCGTGAACGATAGGTAATCTTTGAAAAATTTCAGCTTGGGCGTCATCAATGCGTCATGGTCAGTCGACAACGACAGGCTCGTCAACGCCATCCCCACCGCCGCCACCAACAATACCCCGCAGATCAGCAGCGTCACACGCGGATACGAAACCACCCGCAATACCAACTTGATGATCTGTCGCTGTACAAATCCCATCGCACCATCCGCTGTGACGTCGCGCTCACCGTCAAATTAAATCCATGAATCGATGCATCGGTCAAACAATTCTTATGCCCGCATTGCCCCCTTGGCCAATCCCAGCACCGTCGTCCAGGCCGTCCCGGGAAAGTGCGTCGTTTCCTCCAGCACGGAGTCCAACGCGTCGACAAACCAATCGAGATCCTCTTTCGTTACCACCATCGGCGGCAGGAATTTGATCACTTCAGTATGGTATCCCGCCACCTGCGTCAGAATCTTATGCTTCTGCAGTAACGGGATAATGATCATCTGCCCGAAGACGCCGAAGTTGATCTTGTGCAGCATGTCCCATGCCATCTTCAGCTTGAACGAACTCTCTGGCCGTGCGAAGTCGATTGCGAACATCAGCCCTTTGCCGCGCACTGCAGAAACAAACGGATTCTTGCCCACCAGCGGCTTCAACCGCCCCATCACATATTCGCCCATGGCCGCGGCGTTCTCGACCAGTTTTTCATCTTCGATCACGTGCAGGCTGGCTAGGGCCGCCGCCATGGCCATGTCGTTCTGACCGTACGTGTTGGAATGCACCACGCACTTTTCCATTGAGGAAAATACGCTTTGCATGATTGCCGGTCGCGTGACCACCGCGCCCACCGGCACGTACCCGCCTGAAAGCGCCTTGGCCACGCACAGGATATCCGGCTCCACATCCGCAAAATGCTGGAAGCAGAACCATTTGCCCGTACGCCCCAGCCCGCATTGCACTTCATCCAGTATCAGCAGCGTTCCGTACTTCCGGCAAAGGCGCTGCGCCTCCGCCAGGTATCCATCCGCCACCAGCTCGCAGGATTTTCCCTGCAGGGGCTCGACGATGAACCCTGCAACATCCTTTCCCGCCAGCGCCTGCTCCAATGCCGCCAGGTCGTTGAACGGCACCTTGACCGTTCCTGTCATCATTTCGCCGAACGGCTCGCGGAAGAAATCCGCACCGTTGACCGCCAACGACCCCAGCGTCAGCCCATGGAATGCGTGATCGCAATACACGATCTTCTGCCGCTTGGTATGCGCCCGGGCAAATTTCAATGCCCCTTCCACGGTTTCCGTTCCGGAGTTCGTAAAGAAGACCCGCGACAGCCCCTCGCTCGTGTGATCCGTCAGCTTCTTGGCCACCAGACCGGAGAGAATCGAACACTCCATCCGCACAAGGTTGGGCATATCCTGCGCCAGCACCTGCTGCAGCACCGCCTTGATCTTCGGGTGGTTCCGTCCCAATGCGAACACGCCCCACCCCGTCAGCAAGTCCAGATATTTATTCCCCTGGGCATCCCACAGGTAGCTCCCCTGCCCTCGCACATAACCCTTGTTGAACCCAATGGTCCGCAGCATCTTCACAAACGAAGCATTGATATGCTGATCGTGAAGATCGTATTGCTCCCCATCATGTTCCTTCAGCCACCCTTGAAATTCACCGTAGAAATCTGCGCTCAACACTGCACCTGTTTCAAAATCACGAATGAATAATCCGACAGTATACCCATCCCCTCATTTCCTCCCAACACATCACGCTTTCATCGGCCTCGGCCCATGCCGCGTTTGGACGAAGACGATTCCTCACCTGCGGCTCGCTCCAATTAAGCTGCGCTGTTGGCAATTGCAGAAGCACGCGAGATTTAGCATACTGACGCATGCCAAACGCCCCCTGTCGCGCCCAAGCCGGAGCCAACCACATGACCACCGAATTCACGCTGCGCCAATCCACCGGCCGCCTCTCCGCCGAACAGGTCACACGCTACGACACCCAGGGCTACCTCCTCCTCGAAAATCTCCTCTCCGACGCCGATCTCGCCCCCGCACGTCAGGCCATGACCCAAAAGGTCGACATGATCGCCGCAGAACTCATCCGCGATGGCAAAATCCAGGATCCCCTCACCCACCGGCCCTTTCATTATCGCCTCGCGGAACTCTGCGCCGGCCTGACCGACCAGGAATTTCTCAAATACGGCCGTAGCTGGCGCGACCGCCTGCCCGGCTACTTCATCCTCATGAGTAATCCGAAGATTCTCGATGTCATCGAATCCCTCATCGGCCCCGAAATCTTCTCCAATCCCGTCTACAACGTCCGCCCCAAGGTCCCGAAGGTCGCCGCCGGTGCTGTTCCGTGGCATCAGGACAAATCCTACTGGCCCGATGCCAACTCCAATCCCGTCATCACCTGCTGGATCCCTCTCGTCGACTCCACCCTCGAAAACGGCTGTCTCCACCTCATTCCCGGCACCCACCGCAAACGGGTCATTGCCCATCACCAGGAGACGTATTCCGGCACGGGCTTCCTCGCCCTCCCCGAGAACGAAATCAACGGCCGCAAAATCGTCGCCCTCCCCATGTCGGCCGGCAGCGCCATCTTCTTCAATGACCGCCTCCTCCACAGCTCCACCCCCAATAACTCCGACCATGTCCGCTGGAGCGTTGACCTCCGCTATCAACCCACCGATCAGGACCCCATGCCCCAGTACGGCATCGGCTTCCTCGCCCGCAGCCGCAAACACCCGCAGCGTACCGCCACACTTGAGGACTGGCTCGCCGACCGCTCCGAGCATCTGGACCCTTGATAGCCCAGGCTACATGCTCAACCGCCGATGAACGCGAATGAGCGCGGATCGCCTCCGAACAACAGATCGAACGCCTTCATTACCAGTTCCCAAGCTCGCTCCCGTATCTTCGCATTCGCAAAAATACCCCTCCATCTTCTGGCCTTTTGCCTTGCCCATACAAAGTCAATGTGTTAGCCTCATGATCAAGGTTCGCAGCGCTGAATCGTGGCGCGCCGCGACACATTCCAGCCCAAAGGAACACGCGCTCGTGACCACAGTTACTCGCTCGCCAGCTGACTCGCAACTACCAGTCACCCCGCGGACTTCCCCCGCTCAAGACCATTCCAGCCCTGAGGATCTATCTACCCAACTACCTGTTACCCCTGTGCTTAACCGCGCCCAGGCCGCGCTCGTGGCCCTGCACAAACCCGAGGGCTACTGGTGCGCGGAACTTCAGGGCGACTCCATCCTCGAATCCGAATACATCCTTCTGAAATTCATCCTTGGACAGGAATCCGACCCCGACCTTCCCTTCATCGCCAACTACCTCCGTTCCCTTCAACAACCGGATGGCGGGTGGAACATGTACCCGGGCGGCGCCAACGATCTCTCCGGCACCGTCAAGGCCTACTTCGCCCTCAAACTCATGGGCGACGATCCCGAAGCTTCGCACATGATCGCGGCCCGCAATATTTGCCTGAAACTCGGTGGCGCTGAGCTCTGCAACAGCTTCTCCAAGTTCTACCTCGCTGCCCTGGGACAAATCTCCTACGATGCCTGCCCGTCGATCCCTCCCGAGATCGTCCTCCTGCCCAAGTTTCTTTACTTCAACCTCTATGCGGTCTCGGCGTGGTCCCGCACCATGATCCTGCCCCTGGCGATCGTCAGCACGCTTCGTCCCGTCCGCAAGCTTAGTGAAGACCTCGGCATTGCCGAACTCTATAAAGACCCCGCGGCCGCCAACGCCGTCGCCGGCCGCCTCAAAGGCCTGCCCCGCTCGTGGCGTGAAATGTTCCTCCTCCTCGACCTATCCCTCAAACGGTTCGAAAAAACCGCCGTCACGCCTCTTCGCCCCAAGGCCATCCGCGAGGCCGAAAAATGGATTCTCGAGCACATGGAAGGCTCCGAAGGGCTCGGAGCCATCTTCCCGCCGATGGTCTACGTTCTCATCGTCTTCAAGGCACTCGGGTATCCCGACGATCACCCCAAAGTCGTCGAAGCCCAGCAGCACCTCAAAGACCTCTTCATACGCGACGGCGACGCCATTCGCATTCAACCGTGCTTCTCACCCGTCTGGGATACCGGCATCGCACTCCACGCCCTCGCCGAGACCGGCATGAGCCCCGAGCATCCCGTTGCCCAATCCACCGCCCGCTGGCTGCTGGCCAAGGAATGCCGCGTCCCTTCCGACTGGGCCAAGAACTGCTCCGACGTGGAACCCTCCGGATGGTTTTTCGAATATGCCAACCCGCATTACCCTGATGTCGACGACACCGCCATGGTTGTCATGGCGCTCAAACGCGCTGGCGGCCACTCCGCACAACACGCCGTCAAACGCGGCATCAACTGGCTGTTGGCCATGCAAAACGACGATGGCGGCTGGGCGGCCTTTGACCGCACGCGCAATCGCCCCATTCTCGAACACGTCCCCTTTGCCGATCACAATGCCATTCAGGACCCTTCCTGCCCCGACATCGCCGCACGTACTCTCGAATGCCTCGGCCATTGCGGAATCACCGCGGCCCACACCTCTGTCCGCAAAGCCATTGATTTCCTCAAGGAAACCCAGGAAAAAGAAGGCTGCTGGTTCGGACGCTGGGGCGTCAACTACATCTACGGCACATGGCAGGTTCTCACCGGCCTACGCGCTGTCAGCGAACGCATGGACCATAAGTACATCCGCAAGGCCGCCGATTGGCTTCGTTCCATCCAAAAACCCGACGGCTCCTTCGGCGAGTCCTGCGATACCTACGAAAACCCCGCCCTCAAAGGCCGCGGACCATCCACCCCCTCGCAAACCGCCTGGGGCGCCATGGGCCTCATGGCCGTTGCCGGACATGCCTCCGCCAGTGACCCGCATATCCGCAAAGCCATCCACTGGCTCATCGAAAATCAGGGCGACGACGGCAACTGGGAGGAGAACTGGTACACCGGCACCGGCTTCCCCCGCGTCTTCTACCTCAAATACCACCTCTATCGCCTCTACTTCCCCCTGACGGCCCTGGCCCGGTACCGCCGCCTCAGCAACGGTTGATTGCAGGACCACCATGCCCGATGCGCCAGCCTCGCAACTTGACCCCGACATAGCATCTGAAAATGCGCCCGCCCCTCAGCCTGCCAGCCAGCCGGCACTCAACCCCGCTCAGAAACGCCGCCTCGGCTGGGAACTTCTGCTGATCATCATTGCAGTATGGCTGCCTCATTTTTATTTATCGATTCATTACGTGCTATTGCCCCCAACCTCGCCTTCGCATTTATCATTCGGCGACCAGGAATTCTGGGAAATCACCGCGACTCTACGATCGATTGCTATTGTCCTCCTGGTTCTCATGCTCGCCGGCGTCGATTGGCAAACGCATGGGTTTAAGCGCCTTTCCATGAAGGACCTGCTTTTCACAATTCTCGCTTGTGCTGCCGTATATGTTGTCCGATGGGTGGCCGGATATTGGATCCCCATATTGCTCGGACCATTCTTCAGAGATCTCGCCGGCTTGCATCATAATGCTGCTGTGCCTGGCAAGATCAGGCCCGAGGGAGGATTCGAACACCTGATCCTCGCGTTTCAGTATCTGCTTGGCGGATTTTCTGAAGAATTATTCTTTCGCGCCTACCTGCTGCCGCGATGGAAACTATTTTCGGGCTCCATCGTTAAGGCCGTGATTTTTTCCACCGTACTCTTCGCTTTAGTCCATATCTACCAGGGCGCTTACGCGTTCATCAGGTCGGGGGTCTTTGGCCTGATGTTCGCGTGTCTCTTTCTCTGGTCGCGCCGCGTACTTCCGATTTCCATCGGCCACGCGTTCAATAATCTGAGTTTGTACGCAGGCATATGATCCAATCAACACGTCGCATCGTGGCGCCATCGCAGTTTTCAATTTCTGATAAGAATTCAATGCTGGATCTGTATTAATTGGTGTTCGTTCGTGGAAATTGTGCGCCCCTCGCCTCGCCCCACCGCGTCCCTCAAAACTCTTCATCCACATCGTAAACGGCTGCAGGCGGATGCATGTCCGGCACGCCGTCGTTGATGTGCGATAGAATCGGCAGCTTGTTGGAACTCAGATAACTGTTGAGCTTCCGCAGGGCCTCAGTCTCGATCTGCCGCACGCGTTCCCGCGTCAGGCCGACCTTCTCGCCGATCTCCTTGAGCGTCAGCGGCTGGCCATTGTCCAGGCCGAAACGCAATTTCAGAATCTCCGCTTCCCGCCGATCGATCTTGTTCAACAACTGGTAGATCGTCTTGACTTCATCGCGGCCCAGCACGATCTCGTCCGGCGGCAGATTCTTTTCATCGTGCAGCATCTCATGTAGCGCCAGACCATCATCCTCGGTGACATGTGCCTGCGTGGGCGAATGAAACGCCTTGACCGCGCGGTGAATGATCCGCACTTTCTTCGGCGACATCTGCATGTGCTCCGCCAGCTCAGTGATGTGCGGCATGCGGCCCAGGCGGTCCTCCAACTCCCCGATCGCCTGTTTCCACTTGGCGATCATCTCCACCATGTACGCCGGAATGTGGATCGGCTGCACCGAATTGATCAGGGCTCGTTTGATCGCCTGTTTGATCCACCATGAGGCATACGTCGAAAAGCGAATATTGAGCTCGGGATTAAAACCTTCAACCGCCTTGAGCAAACCGATGTTCCCCTCTTCGATCAAATCGGGAAGCACCAGGCCGCGGTTGGTGTAGTTCTTGGCAATATTGACGACGAGCCGCAGATTCGAGCGAACCATCTCTTCACGCGCTGACGGATCGTTTTCTCGAATAATGCGGCGCGCCAGTTCCTTTTCCCGGTCCGCTGTCAACAGGGGAGCCTGGTTGATCTGATTGAGGTAAAGTTGCAGGCCTGATTCAACGGGCATACAGGTACATTTCCGTCTGTACACACAGATGTGTGTCGGTCAAAAAAAATGCCTCAAAGATATGTCACCGGCGCAATGCGAGAGATGCTATTTTCTCCATTGGTCGCGAGTGTAACACTCTCGGGGCCCCAGTTCAACAAAATCCGCCCGGGAACTGCCCGGCTATCCTCTACGATATATCGTCGGTCCACCGGACTCGCTACTTAAACAAAACCCATACCAGCGATAATCTCTTTGGCTACCGTTCCTTGCCGCACGGCCTGGCCTGCTCCCGCCCGCTATTTTCACCCTATTCCGAACTACTTTCATGCCCCACTTTCAGCTCGGTTCACCTCCTGCCGACATCCTTTGGCCGTTCGTTGGTAGATGCTAGGCCTCAAATGGAGAAAAATCTCCATGAACTTGGAAATAGTTTTCTAGGTTACGCTGCCTGATCTCAAAGCACTTCAGCCGGCGCGGTCGCATCCACCCATTCTCCGAAAATGGTCATGCCATAGGCTTCCCGCACCCGCACCGAAACGATCTTCCCCGTCAGCTCCGGAGGGCCGTTGAATACCACGATCTGGTCCGCCGTCGTCCGCCCGGTAAGCTGAACCTCGTCACCGATCGTCATGGCCGATGGCGCGATAAGAGGATTTCCATGGCGATCCAGCTTCGGCCCGGCGGGATCCACTCGATTATTTCCAGCTGGTGCGGTCTTCATCGCCAGTGCAAGCCGCGACCCCAGTTCCACGCTCCCCGGCTCGCCGTGTCCGTGCGCTTCGCATTCCTGCGTGCTCTTCTGCCCAGCAACCACTGATTCGCCATCCGCTCCCCTGCCGGTCCATCCCGAAGGCCCCTCGCACAGAATCGCGACTTCCTGCCCAATCAATTCCCGGTTCAATTCGTTCGATACCCGATTCTGCACGCGCAGCACATCGTTGTTTCGAAATCGTTTGACATCCTCCGGAATATCATCCGCAAAACGCTTGATCGCCACCGTACCCGGCCGCGGCGAATACTTAAAAATAAAACAATTCTTATAGCGTGCTCTCTCCACCAGCGTTCGCGTCATGGCATAATCTTCATCGGTCTCCGTCGGAAATCCCACGATAATGTCGCCGGCGAATTGCACCCCCGGCACGATGCGGCGCGCCCGGTCCAACAATTCCAGGTAACTCTCGCTCGTATAGCCGCGGTTCATCATCTTGAGAATGCGGTTCGATCCCGATTGGGCCGGAATATGCAGATAACGGCAGATGCGCGAACATCCGTTCACGACGTGCAGAATGTCATCGCCGAAATCGGCCGGAAAACTCGTAAGAAATCGCAACCGTGGCAGCGCCGGCAGCTTGTCGTGCAACATCTGCAGCAATTCCGCAAAGGTCGTGCGCCTCTTCGCTGGCCCGGCTGATGTGGAAACCTGCGTCTCTTCCTCATGCACATAATGATTCACCGTCTGGCCCAGCAGCGTGATCTCCTGGCAGCCCGCATCCACCAGCTTCTTTGCTTCCTCAAGAATCGCCCGTGGCGAGCGTGAAACCTCCGGCCCGCGCGTGTACGGCACGACGCAGTACGTGCAGAACTTGTTACATCCCCGCACGATACGGATGTATGCCTGAAACCGCTGCTCCGTCGGGCTGAATGAACGCCCCAGGTCGAGCAGTTCTAATCCATCTTCCTCCGCCTGCTCCAGCGTCTTGGATCGCCGCGCGGTATTGCCCGCCAGCGCATGTTGCTGCTTGCCCGTCTTGCAGACGTTGTCGAGCAGGAACGGCAGTTGATCGAGTTCCGACGGCCCGCACATCAGATCCACGTGCGGCATCCGCTTCATGAGGCCCACACCGTCGCGCTCCGCCATGCACCCGATGATGCCAATGACCAGCGACGGATCCGCAGCCTTGCGGTCCTTGAGCAACCCCAGCCGGGACCACACTTTTTGCTCGGAATTTTGCCGAACTGAACACGTGTTGTAGAGAACGACATCCGCCTCGCCCAGCGCCGGCGTGAAATCGTAACCCAGACTGCGCAACTGGCTCACGACCAGTTCCGAGTCCAGCACGTTCATCTGGCAGCCAAAAGTTTCGAGATAGACCTTTTTCATAGCCGTGTGAGTGTACCAAGTCCGGGTCGCCCTGAGCCAGCGATATGACAAAAATACGGTCAATAGGCGTTCAGGAGGTCTTGGCGGGGGTGGCGGGAGCGACCAACGTGAGCGTCTGCAGGAATTGACGCACGGCATGCAATGCCGGATCGGAATACACCGAGTAATCGAGGGTATACGTGCTGCCGGTAAGGGGGTTCGTGGCGCTGAGCCCGACACCCCTCTGATCCGAAACGGCATGTATCTTCATCGGGCCCTTTACGGTTTGGCTGATACGCACCTGGAATGTGCCAAGATGGATCTGCACGCCCGGATGGATGCAGGTCTGAACGGTCAGCGTCGCCACCGGAGGATGGGCCGCCGCGGCTAGGCGTTGCCGCCAGTGATCGACCTCCGTCTGAAGCGCCGCGGTCTGCTCAATCAGGCTGCTGTTCAATTCCGCCATTTTGGCTCGTTGTGTGGCGGTCATGTTGCGGGTGTTGGGCTGCATCATGTCCAGTTCCTGTTTCTTGGCCAGTAGATGCCGGTGCTTTGTTTCGATACCCGCCGAGACTGTGCCCATGAAATCTCGCAGCCCCTGGTCGATGCCGATTTCCACGAGCGTCTGCACCGCGGACTCGGCGCCGATGGTGTGACACACCAAGTCGCCAGCCAATGTGATATGGCCGCCATGGATAACGCCTTGCTCCATCAGTAATTTTCCGCCCCCGTGAACCTGGCAGTTGTTGAGTTCGCGTCGCACAGAAATATCCCCCCCCGCCTGGATCTGGGCGTTGCTTATGAATTTGGCAGAGAGGGCGCCCTTGGCCGTGCAGCATCCCTTGCCATGGGCCACGATGCCGCACTGGACCGTCAGCGAACCGCCGCAGACCACTTCCGCCGATTCGACCGAGCCGCGAATCTCAAGATTCCCCGTAACGTGCACCTTGAAGAGGTCGCGGACAGTGCCGGCAATCGCAACATCGCCGGCGTAATTGATATTGCCCACGGAAAAATCCACGTCGCCGGAAATTTCCAGCCGTGGATCGATCCAGATCTTCAACCCTTGCGTGTGCAGTTCGCCGGCTACTTGCGCCAGAATGCTGACTCCATCGGGACCAAACGCAACGTTCTTGCCCAGCGTCACGTTCGCCGCCGGGAGTTTGCGATGTGGAACCGGCTTGCCGAACACATCGACGCCGTCGCTTCCCTTGACGTACGGAACGGCCTTGGCCACGACCTGGTTAGGACTGGTGAGAAACAGGCTGCAGTGCTGCCTGTAGTCAATGCGTTCCTTGGAGTTTGGATCGGTACTCTCCGCGCGATCGAGACGAATTTCTGCAGGCGTGTCATCGACCGGTTCCGTCCCGCGAGCCACGATCATCCCGTCGGTGTACCGTGGTTCGCCGCTAGCATCAGGAACGCCTGCCACAAATGCGTCGGCCGCGATCTGAATGTGATCAGCGTCCAGAATTTTCTTAAGATCGTCGGCACTGATAGACGCGGTCCCCGGCGGCAATGAAAGAGTTGCCGTCAGCTTATCGCGACTGACAATCGTCTTGCCTGGAGCAAGCGTTGGCGCCACTGGTGTTGTACTGGCCATAGCGAACTTCCATTGATCGCGTTACGTAGATGACGAGACATGCGCCCACTTGAAGAATGGCACAGATCGAGATGGGCGAATGTGTCACTTATCAATTTCATCGGTTGGAATGACGCGCAGAATTGCATTTATGGACATAATTGTCGGTATTTCCCCCTGAAGAGGGTGCGGCCGATTGTCCGAATCACGAATCAATCGTCGAAGGAGATGGAAATGGCGTAGAGCCGGGCCGGACGGGAGATCTGCAATTCGTCCGGCCAACCGTGCACATTGTAGTGCTTGTACGCAATCTGCAGCGTATCAAAAAGGCCCATCGAAACGTTCTGCGTTTGAAGTCGTCCATCGTCCGGATTGAATTCAAATGTGTGTTTGAACCGCCGGGTATCCGTCTGGTGCAGAACCCACTGCGTCTTTCGAAGCTCCAGCCCTTCTAGCGATGAAGGCTCAATGAACGACTGGGAAAGATCGCTGAACAGCGTCTGGACAATCGACGTATCGAGCCCCGGAAGACTGCGGTAGACCGTCGCGTCGTCGGTGCTGGATCGGGCGTCGAAGAGCACCGCGCCCAGTTCGGTGATGACCGTGATGCGGAAGTCGTGCTCGCCGTAGTACCGGAGAATGCCGGTGGCGGTGGTACGTTTCCCGCCGGCATGAATGGTCGTGAAAAAATGACGATGCAGACCGTCTGGGAAATCGGCTGGGTCCGGCCACTGATCCAGCGCCGCTGCCACTTTCATCGCCTCGGGAGAATTTTCGATCGGCCCGTAGAACCGGCGTGTGGGCGCAAAATTGCAGCCGGCCAGCATGAGCGAGAGCAGCAGGGTGATATAAAAGCAGCGATTCATTCGCTCATTCCTGGCCACAATGACGGCACACCTGCTCACCGCGATTCCACATGGAATGCCTCCGCAGGTAGTACGTTATCAATCTGAATATCTGAAAACTCGTAACGAATCTGATCGTCCTGCGGCGTGATGATCTCCGCGGAAATGATCCTGTGCGTTGGACCGTCGAAGACTACCGTCATGCGTTTCAGAATCCGGCGCAGTTCGTCGGTGGCGGGCCACAACTGGAACGTCTGTTCATTCGCTTCTTCCACGGTGAACCATTCCGCAAGCTTGCCGGGATGCCCCACGCACAGCCCCGCGATCTGGCCGGTCAGCGCTGTCAGTCCAGGCTTGGATGGCTGCGGGTCCACACTACATTTTGTTTCATGCTGGGTGCGCCCCATATTCTTGCCATCTTCAAGAATCGTATCCGAGCGGAACGGCGCCTCTGCATGCATGTGAACCCCCCCACCGCCCGGCCCGACAAATTGCGTCCCCGCCTTGCTCCGCCCGGCGCGAATCCAGATCGTGCCGGAGTGAACAAATTCGTCATCGATTCCCGGGATCTTCTTTCGGCAGGTATAGTGCGCCTGCAGCGTTCGAATCTTCGCCAATGCCGCCAGCTGTGCGTTGAAATCGCCGGACGCATCCCGCACCGTGGCACGATCCTCAGCCACCACGAACGCCGTCGCCATCAATAGCAGTATTGTCGCGATAATCCAGCGGCTGGTCGCCATCGTTCAAAGCGCCCCTGACGCTTTGTAGGCCAGTATGCCATCCTGAATGCTTGCATATTGCGGTCGATACCCCAGAATCGTCGCGGTGTCCGAGATATCCGCTTCCGTGTGATTCTGAAAAAACGCGTACGGATTCTCGAAATACTCCGCCTGCAGATTAGTCCCCAGTACCTTATTGAGCCCCGCCACGACTTCATTGAACGTTCCCGCACGTCCGCAACCGACATTGAACACCGCCGCCTGCGGCAGACGTTCCACCTGCATGGCGCGAACGTTTGCCTGAACGACATCCTGAATTGAAACAAAATCCCGCTTCTGCTCGCCCGCCTTGAAAATCCGCGGCCGCTTGCCGGCCTTCATCTGCTGTGCCAACTGATAGATCATGCTGGCAAACTTGCCCTTGTGCCCTTCGCCCGCACCATACACATTGAAGTAACGCAGACCGACGATGCGCAGCTCCGGGTGCTCCTTCGACCACAGATACGCCAGACGTTCCATCGCCAGCTTGGAATATCCATAGACGTTGAGCGGGTGCGGCGTATCCGTCAATTTATTTGGCGCCGCCTGGTTACCGTACACCGCCGCCGAGGATGCCCATACCACCCGTGAATTCCAGCGCGCGGCCCAGTGCAGAACGTTGCGAAAACTTTCGACGTTATTCCGCATCATCAGCAGTTGATCCGTCACCGTCGTGTCCGTGATGGACGCCTCGTGAAAGATCACGTCGCAGCGCACGCAAGGCTCGTGGCTCTCGCACCCGCTGGAAATGACATCGCCGTGAAAATCGACCAGGTTTGTAAAACTACCCGAAGAAAAATTGTCGAGCACCACCACCTGATGATCTCCCGCCACGGGAGACTCCAGATGCTTGGCCAGATTGGACCCGACGAAACCTGCGCCGCCGGTGACGAGAATACGCATAGGTAACGCTCCGCTCAAAACTGCCGCAGGAAACGCAAGTCGTTCTCGACGAGCAGCCGAATGTCATCGATGTTGTGCCGTCGCATCGCAATACGCTCGATACCGAAACCGAACGCCCAACCCGTGTAAATTTCCGGATCGATTCCCACCGCCTTGAATACGTTGGGATCTACCATCCCGCATCCGCCCAGCTCGATCCACTTCGTCGAACCATCAGCAAATGTGAACAGCACATCCACTTCCGCCGAGGGCTCCGTAAACGGGAAAAAACTGGGCCGAAACCGCGTCTGCACATCCTGGCCGAACATGGCCTTGGCGAATTGGTCGATCGTCGAACGCAGATCGATCATCGTCACGCCTTTGTCGACCACCAGCGCTTCAAGTTGATGAAACATGAACAGGTGCGTTTGGTCCACCGTATCCGGTCGATAGACGCGCCCCGGCGCCACGATCCGAATCGGCGGCTTCTGCGTCTCCATCGTCCGGATCTGCACCGAGCTCGTCTGCGAACGCATCATGTAGGTTGGCGCACCCACCCCGCGATCCAGATAAAAATTATCCAATGGATCACGTGCCGGATGAATCCGTGGAATGTTCAACGCATCAAAATTATGAAAATCATCTTCCAGCTCCGGTCCTTCCGCCATGCTGAACCCCATGCGTGCAAATAACGCACAGAGCTCATCGATCGTCTGCGTGATGATGTGCGGCGTTCCCGGAACATAATGGTCAAACGCAATGCGCCCCGGCTCGGTAATGTCGATTCCCGTCACCACCTGCGGCCCGCTCGAAAGCCCTGCCTTCCGCTCCTCAAACGCGGCGTTGATCAGGTTCTTCACCTCGTTCATCCGCTGCCCGAACGTCCGCTTCTCCGCCGGCGCAATGGTCTTCAGATGATCCGCGGCATCCTTGAGCAGCCCCTTGCTCCCCAGATACTTGATGCGAAAGGCCTCAAGCTCCTGCCCGGTTTTCACCGTGGCAATCTCAGACTGGGCTCCAGCAAGCAGTTGGTCGAGGTTCATGGGCAATCTGGCTCCAGCACTCGTTCAATACGCAATGGAAACGATCCACCATGTTACGAAGTGTGGAGAAAGGCGTCCACCTCCACCACCCTCGGTCGATTCCGACGTCGTCGTCCCGACAAGCGTGGCATGGCCAGACCTTGGAATCCATTGGATTGGGACACATTGGCAAAATAAAAAAAGCCCGGGAAAACTCCCGGGCCTTTTCATCATTACATCACATTGCGTGTGGGTAAGGTTACTTACTTAATACCCAGTGCAGCCTTGGCCTTCTCGACGATTTGCGTGAAAGCGGCCGGATCGGCAATGGCGATTTCACTCAGCGATTTGCGATTCAGGGTGATGTTTGCCTTCAGCAAGCCGTTGATGAACTGGCTGTAGCGCAGGCCGTTGGCTTCCGCCGCGGCGCTGACGCGTGTGATCCACAAAGCGCGGTAATCGCGCTTCTTCATCTTGCGGCCGTCAAAACGCTTGGCGCCTGCACGCAGCAAGGTTTCGTGGGCTGTCTTGTAAAGCTTGGAACGTCCGCCGACAAAACCTTTGGCACGTTTCAGAAGGCGTTTATGACGCTGCTTACGAGCGGCGCCGATTCTAACGCGAGGCATAGGGACCTCCGAGGAGTTAAGGGTCAATGATCAGAAAAAAACAGAAACGATAGTTCCACAAAAACCATGGCAGCTTAGCGGGCGCCAGGTCCAAGCAACGTGATCATCTTGGTAGCCCATGGGCTGGTGATGGTCGTTGTGCCGCGCAGACGCCGGCGTTTGTTGCCGCTCTTGTGCGACTGCAGGTGTCCCTTGTTGTGCTTGTGGAACTTGACCTTGCCGGTAGCGGTCACCTTGACCCGCTTCTTGATCCCCTTGTGGGTCTTCATCTTGGGCACGTGTGTGCCTCCTTACCAAATCACCCAGAAACGACGCCAAGCCGTTTCTCTGGAGCTCTCAGGGGGGCATCGTAGACGCCGCTTGAGACCCCGGCCCGGTGAAGAGAGTCGAGCAGTATACAGGGAATTAGGACGCCAATGCAATCACTTGCGTCGCTTATACGTGGCGGTGATGACGGAATGCAGGCCGCCGCGGGGCGTCCATTCGGTGGTGATGGTCATGGAGCGCGGCCTCAGGACTGCGACAAGGTCATCGAGAATGCGGTTCGTGACATCCTCGTAGAAGACTCCCTGGTTGCGGTAGCTCTGGAGGTAGAATTTGTAGCTTTTCAGCTCCACGCAGAGTTTGTTGGGGACGTAGGTGAGTTTGATCGTGCCGAAATCCGGTTGTCCGGTCTTGGGGCAGACGGATGTAAATTCCGGTGCGACGTGAAGAATCTCGTACTCGCGCTGAGGATTGGGATTGGGAAAGGTTTCGAGGAGCTTACGATCAGACATAATTCAACCACGAAGACACGAGGGACTCATTGTAGGCGATGGTATTATACCAGATGAGAGCAGACACTAAAGGCGATGGCATGAAAGACAACACGCTCCCTTACGGAAGAACGTCACGCCTCAGATTTCCGGGAAGTAAGCGTGCGCGGTTGGCGGTCACTTTAGTGGTGATGATTCTGTATGTCAGCGGATACATTAGAATGCGGATGGTTCACAATTTTGTGCACAATGCAACGGGATACACTGGCGACAATGGAAATTGGGTTCGTACCGACAACGTCGGCTTGGGCGATCGGCGAGGCAGCGGCACGTACAGCGGTCTTTGCGACGAAGTTCTTTACATGGCCTACTGGCCGCTAAGAGAATTGGAGGGGATCATCTGGCCGATGATGCCGGGGAATGCCGGCAGAAAAAAGTCGTGAAGGTTAGGTGCCTTTGGTATTGCCGTAGAGATAGACGTGGAGGCGCGGGCAGAGGCGGTAGCCGTGGGTTTTGCAGAGGGCGGCCAGCCAGCGGGAGCGTTCGTTGAGGGTTGCGGCGTCGGTTCCCTCGGGCATCAGTAGGATATCTTCGGCGGCGATTTGGCTGGGTTCGTCGAGGTCGCCATTGATGGTGGCGAGTAATTCCTGCATTTCTTCGAGGTCCTGCGGCGAAGAGATCACAAATTTCCACTGGCGATCTTTGATGACGCCTCCAACGCTTGTGGCAAATTCTCGCAGCGGTCCCAGGTTGATCCGTTGGCGCTCGTGCGTTTGCGCGAAACGGCCGCCGTCGCGCTCGTGCGGCGTGGAGTTGGCGAGCTTCGGCGATATGCTGGCCAGATCGATCCCCCCTACCGGCAAGCCTTCCAACCATAATGTGCCGGCGGTCTCGACGGTAATATGGCTGCCCACGCCTTTGAGCATGTCGATGAGCGGGACGAGGTCTTTGAACATCATCGGCTCGCCGCCGGTGATGACTACGTAGCGCGGGCCCGTGGGCTCGGCGAGGCGCAGCACTTCGGCGACGATTTGTGCGACGGTCATGTCCGGTCCATCGGGCTTCCACGACGCATATGGCGTATCGCACCATGTGCAGCGCAAATTGCATCCGCTGACGCGTACAAAAACCGACGGCATGCCGAGGAGCTTGCCTTCGCCTTGTATGGAATAGAAAATCTCAGCGATTCGCATGGCTCCATTGTGGCAGTCGCAGCGAGGATGAGCAAGATCTAGAAAGGCCGCGCATGAGTTTTGTTTCCACTTCCGGGACCGTAGAGTACGACGTTTTTGTGCTGGCCGGCCAATCGAATATGGATGGGCGCGGTGCGATCAAGGATCTCACGGGGGATCTCGTTTCCTACGCGCAGCCGCGAAATGACTTGCTGATCGCGTATTCGAACGCTGGCACACGATCGAAGCGAATACTGACGGACATTGTGTCACTGGCGCCGGGTTTCTCTTCTCCGCCCATCGACTATTGGCGGGCGGCCGGCGTCGAGCCGTTTGTGTTGCCGGCACCCACGTTCGGGCCGGAACTCAGCTTCGGACCGGCCTTCGCCAAGGATCTGCCGGGACGGCGAATTGTGTTGCTGAAATTTTCTGAGGGCGGTACGTCGCTCTATCAGGACTGGAATCCGCAGGAGCCGAAGTCTCTGTACCACGCGATGCTGGAATTTGTTCGCACGCGCCTTTTGATGCTGTCAGAACGAGGACATCGGGCTCACCTTCGTGGCTTCTTGTGGCACCAGGGAGAATCCGATGAAGCACGCCCCGCCGGGGAGTATGCCGTCAATCTCGCGTCGTTCGTGCAACAGCTGAGGCACGATCTCACCGCCCCAGCGCTGCCGGTGGTCATTGCGGAAGTCTGTGAGAACGGTGTGCGTCAGCAGGTACGTGCCGGACTGCGACAGGTTGCCGCCAGCGTGCCGTGTGTGGGCTTTGTGCCTTCGGATGGCCTGATGACCTTCGACAATGGCACCCATCTCGACGCGCAATCGCAGATCCTGCTGGGAGAGCGATTTGCCGAGCAGATGATCCGACTCGTCGTGACGCTTCGTACGTGATGCCGACTGCTGTATAATGATGGATTCTCACAGGAGCGTGCGTTATTCGTATCAAATTGCTTAAAGCGAAAATTCATCAGGCGACCGTCACTCAAACGGATTTGAATTACCACGGCAGCATCACGATCGATACCGATCTGCTGCGGGCTACAGGGCTTTTGCCCAATGAAGCTGTGACCATCGCTGATTGCGAAAATGGCAACCGCTTCGAAACCTACATCATCCCCGGCCCGGCAGGCAGCGGCATCATCGGCATCAATGGTGCGGCGGCGCGACTCAGCGCCGTTGGCAATCGCGTTATCGTCATGTCCTTTGTTCACGCCAAGCCGGAAGAGGCCGAGAGCCATGTGGCACGCGTGATCGTGCTCGATGCCGCTAACCGTATTCGAGAGCGTTTCGAGCAGAAGACCACGTTGTGATGCTTCATTGATCCCCCCCACCACCACTATCAGAAGCCCAATGTCAGGCTGACGCTGAACGTTCGCGGCGGCCCATTCTCACCCACATAGCCGCTCTGCGCCAGTTGGAACGGAAACGCCAACGGGACGTAGACCGTGTTGAAGGCGTTGTCGACATGGCCTTCCAGCCGCCATGTGGCTATGCCGCCGAACAAGTCGGCGTTGCCGCCGATACCGACACGAAAATTGGTCAACGAATACATATCCTGTTTGGCCTGAGCGGAAGCGTCGTAGTTGTATTGGCTGATCAGAACGAATTCGCCGCGGACGAATGCATAAAGGTTCTTGTCGAACTGGTAGCGATACTGCGAACCGGCATTCCAGGTGATTTCCGGGGCGAATGGAAGAACGTTGCCGGCAGCGGAAACACCGGAGGGTTGCACATACTGCTCGAACTTCGCGCGGCCCCAGGAAGCGCCGGTGAAAATATCCCATCCTTGAGCTGGTTTGGCGGTCAGCTCGCCTTCGAGGCCAAAGCTGCAGGCTGTGCCAACATTGTCGATGTAGAAGACGCCGGGCGAACCGGTGGGGACATCGAGTTGCATGTCGGTCCAGTTGATGTAATACGCTGAAAGATTGGCCTGGAGGCGATGGTCGAGCCAGCTCGACTTGATGCCGGTTTCATAGTTCCAGCTATGTTCGCTGCCGAAGGCTTCCTTGCCGGTGGGTGCGCTGGTGTTGAAGCCGCCGGATTTGAAGCCTTCTTGCGCGGTGGCGTAGGTCATCAGATCGCCGGTCCAGTGATAAGCCAGCGTGAGCTTGGGCGAGACGTTGGAGAATTCAGCCGATGGAGTTTGCGCGGTGGCCGGTGGGAAACCCAGCGTGTTGGAACTGTCGAGGCTGGCGTCGCCGTGCTCGTAATCCCAGCGGACGCCGAGCGTGAGGTCGAGCTTTTCGAAAAACGTGAGCGTGCCTTCGCCGACTAGCCCGACGCCGGTCGAATGAATGTTGCCGTTATCGAACTGTTGGAATGGGACCGGCGTGATGAACGGCACCGCGCCGGCGCGGTAATCATTCATGGCGTGCTGGCGGTAGTCGGTGTTGAAAATGAATACGCCGGCGATCCACGAAAATGCCACGTGATCGCAGATCGTCAGCGGGGCATCTTTGGGTGACGAAAGGCGGAATTCCTGGGTAAATTCGGTCTGGCGTTCGCGATTATCGCGGCGGATGGCGTCGAGCGGGCCGGCATCGAGGTCCGTCACGTCACGTGATTCCCATCCCTTGTAGGCGGTAATGCTCGTGAATGTGGCGAAGTCGAGCTTCACGCGGGCGGTCAGTGAAAGGCCGACGAGATCGCGGTGGGAGAAACCTTCAAAATCGTGAGCTACACGCCACGGATCCTGGCGAATACTGGTCAGATCACCGAGGGCGTAATCGCCATCGCGGTCCTGCTCGCCATTGATGCGAAAGGTCAGTTCAATGCGGTCGGTGGGTTTGAAGTCGATGGCAGCGCGGCCGAAGAAGGCTTGTTTGGTGTCGAGGTCGTTGCCGGTGAGGAGATTGCTGGTGTAGCCGTCGCGGGAGTCGTAACCGCCGGAGATGCGGACGGCGAGCACGTCCTTGATGATGGGCAGGTTGATCATACCGCGCTCGTCGATGCTGTTGAAGTTGCCGTAGTTCTGGCGGAGGTTGGCTTCGCGTTTGTTGGACGGCTCGCCGGTGTAGATGTTGATGACGCCGCCGAGGGTGTTGCGGCCGTAGAGCGTGCCTTGCGGGCCGCGGAGGAATTCGTAGCGTTGGACGTCGTAGAGTTCCTGATTGCTGGTGGCGAAGGAGAGTTGCGGGACGCCGTCGATGTAGGTGGTGACGGCGGGCGAGTTGCGGCCGGATCCGATGCCGCGGACGAAGGGGAAGGAGAGGCGGCGGTTGGTGAATTCGGAGACGACGATGTCGGGAACGTAGAAGGAGGCTTTTTTGACGGTGTCGATGTTGCCGTCGTTGATTTGCTGGGCGGTGATGGCGGTAACACTGGCGGGGACGTTTTGGAGATTCTGTTCCTGTTTTTCGGCGGTGACGATAACCGGTGCGAGGGAGAGTTTTTCGGGTGCGGGATTGGTAGTGCCGGTGTAAGGGGGAGAGAACTGCGCGGTGGCATCGGAGGAGTCGAGCCGGAGTGTGAGGGGGTCGGATGATTGGCCTGAGGCGGTTGCGGCTAGAACTGCCGAGGCAAGAATGAAGGCCGTCGAAACCTGCTGAGCACTGGACATGACTGGGCTCTTTCCACAAAACAAGTCGCGACAGCGTAACGGGGTTATTGATCGGCATCAATAGAGTTTTTGCGAAAGGTAACACGCTGGAGATTCGGGCCGATCAGGATTTTGCGATTCCGACTTCCTGCAACGTCAGCTTGATGGCGCCGAGTTCGGCGCTGCCTGGCGATGAGGAGAGGAATAGCTGGGGCGTCTTCTGAGTTTGTTTTTGATAGTCGGTGGCGATGTCTTGGAGGCCCTGGCGGACGCGGTCGGAGTTTTCCGCGAAGACGGCGACGGTGCCGCCGGTTCCGCGGCCGGTGATCTTGGCGCCGTAGAAGCCATTTTTCGGACCCCGCTGCATGATGAGATCGACGAGGAGATCGGTTTCGGGACAGCCGAGGCGGGCGTTATCGGAATAGGATTTATGGGATTCAAGCATCAGGGCGCCGGCTTTTTCGGCGGCGGATTTATCGGTGGCCGCGGTTTGCAGGTACTGCACGAATTGCCGCACGCGGGCATTTTCCAGCACGTGATGATCGGCCGCAGCGCGGGGGTAGTAGTTGACGGACGGATCGATGGTTGTGGGACGGTCGATGGTCTGGCCGTAGTCGCGGAGGAACGCTTCTCCGGTGATATTTTCCGGCAGAATGAGGCGGAAGTAGCGCTGGTAATTTTCCGGGGTGATGTTGGCGAGGTAGCCGTTGGTGGGGTCTTTGGCGTTTGGTTTGGCGATCAAGTCTTTGTGCATGCGGGCGATGATCGCGTGGGCGATGAAGGCGGAGTTGCGGGTATCTTGATAGCCAGTGCGGGCCACGGAGTGTTTCACGTTGGAGTTGATGCCGGCGATGATGGTGCCGGCGGGAATGGGGACATATCCCTGGATTTCGTGCGGCTGGCAGTGAATGAGCAGGAGCTGATCTTTTTTGCCGAGGACAGAGGTGATCTGATCTTTGACGCCGCAGGGCGCGCCGACGATGTGATTTTCGAGTTTCTGGGCCAGGACGGCGATGTCCATCGGATCGAGGATTAGGTGATAGGCGGTTGTGAATGCGGTGAGGGCAGCGCATTCCAGGGCGGCGGAAGATGAGAGCCTGCCGCCAAGGGGAACGGTGCTGTAGCAGGCGATGTTGGCACCGGTGACGCGGCGCGTGAGTTTTTTGTACTTGGCGAGGACCGGAAAGGCGCCGGCAACGTAAGAGGCCCAATGGGTCGCGCCGGTGAACAGGCGTTGGAGCGTTTCGTAGGGGAGGAGAGCGGCGGTGCCGTAGAAATCGTCGAGGGAGAGTTCCACGGTGGCAGGTGTGGCGCCGCCGGGGGCGGCTTCCAGGTTATAGGTTCTGAGGACGAGTTTTCGGTCATCGCGGCGCTGGACGGCGACGGCGGCGGCAACGTCGAGGGGCATCTCGCAGACGAGGGAGCCGGTGTAATCGGCGATGCCGCCCATGACATCGAGGCGTCCGGGGGAGCGGCCGACGAAGATATCTTTGCCGTCTGCTTCAAAGATGCCGTTCGGGTCGCTCTTGATGCGTTTGAGCAGTTCGGGAACGGGCGCGGGCAGGAAGACGGAAGCGGACACGGGGGCTACTCCAGATATACGAAAGACAGGATTGGGTAGTGTACCTGATGGGCTGGAGGGTGCCAGTGGGCGAGCGGGGAAACAGGCTTCAGGTTTGTTGGGGCGGCGGAGCGTTAATAAACCGGCAGCAGGCTGCAGGTTTGGGTTTTTGATAGCGCCAGAGGGGGTGAAAGGAGACACACCGGAAGCTGGCTGCAGGTTTGTTGAGGACAATGTGGAAGCGGGCTGCAGGTTTGTTGGAGACAAACCTGAAGCAGGCTGCAGGTTTGTTACGGATCGAGAGAGACGAGATGGCGGAATGTCGGTTGGCATGAGGTGGGCCTCCGCATATGAGGGTGGCGTGCAATGTGCTCCTATAGATGGTTGCAGGACCACGTTTGTGCGCACACGTGATTGTGAAGATGTTGACAAGTTGTTGGGGGATTAAGGTTTGAGAGAAGAAATATTTTTGTCGACGGGCGGATCGACCTCAACAACTGATTGACACGCAAATTGAGTAAAGCGATTATCCGTATCGGCCGCGTGTCGATCGACTGAGGCAGCATCATCGTGGAATACTGCGCGACACCGGGATACGCATCGGGAGGTATTCATGGATCTTGATCAGGAAACAGCTCGTTTGAAGACTTGGGGGGTGGTGGGAATATTATTTTTGATCTCGCTCGTATTCTCGTGGTCGGAAATCCGTTACATGATTTGGGGCAAGACGGTGGATGCGATGTTTATGTCGTCGCAGGTGGAGGTCCGTCGCGGGAAGTACAACCGCCAGTGGGAAGTGCGAGTTCTGGGTTATGCATTCATGGATGGCGAGAAGAATCGGCGGGAATATGAGGATGTCCCGATGGATTGGGAGACGCCGGAGTCCAAGCTCGTGAAGGTTCAATATATCCCCGGGCGCGAGTTCTCTTCGCGGTTGTCGGGCGAGCATCACTGGTTTTGGATCAGCGTGTTCTTTTTGATATTGGCATATGTGGGGTTTGAGATTGCGCGGGTGTGGCGGAATGGATTGTTGGATGATGATTGAGGCACGGATTGTCTTGACTCACGGGGCGGGGATGAGGTCAGGCGTGTTGGAGGGTGGTGACCCGCTACGTGGCAAGCAGAAATGCGACGGTGAGACCAAACTGAAGATTCCGCGGCATGCCCAGCGGGGCCCCTGCCCCACTGGGCATGGCACCCATGGGGTAAGTCTTGCGGTGAAGCCCGTTTGTGTTGAGGGTGGGAGCCTTGCGTTTCCACGCCAAGGCTAGAGCTAGAAGCCGTAGTCTTTCCAGCGATCGGTGACCTTTTTGATGGTGGCGGGGTCCATTTTGATTTCGGAGGGCCAGTCGCGGACGGTGCCTTCACCGGGGATTTTTTTGGTGGCGTCGATGCCCATTTTGCTGCCGGCGCCTTCGTGGGGGGCGGCGTGGTCGAGGATGTCCAGGGGGCCGTCGACGAGGGCGATGTCGCGTTTGGGATCGACGTTGGCGGCGACGTGGAACATGACGTCGTCGACGGAATGGACATCGACGTCTTCATCGACGATGACGATCATTTTGGTCCAGGCCATCTGGCCGGCGCCCCAGATGGCGGACATGACTTTGCGGGCGTGGTAGGGGTATTCCTTCTTGATCTTGATGAAGGCGCAGGAGTGGAAGACGCCGAACATGGGAAGGTCGTAGTCGATGATGTCGGGGATGAGGATTTGCAGGAGAGGGAGGAAGATGCGTTCGGTGGCTTTGCCGAGGTAATAGTCTTCCTGCGGGGGCTTGCCGACGATGGTGGTGGGATAGATGGGATTTTTGCGGTGGGTGATGGCGGTGACGGTGAAGACGGGGAATTGTCCGGCGAGGGAGTAGAAGCCGGTGTGGTCGCCGAAGGGGCCTTCGAGAATGGTCTGGCGGGGATCGACGTAGCCTTCGATGACGATTTCGCAGTTGGCGGAGACTTCGAGGGGGACGGTTTTGCAGGGGACGAGATCGAGCCCGCGGCCCATGAGGAAGCCGGCGAACATGTGTTCGTCGATGCCGGGGGGAAGGGGTGCGGTGGCGGCGTAGGGAAGGACGGATTCGCCGCCGAGGGTGATGGCGAGGGGGCATTTTTCACCGCGGGCGGCCCAGGCGCGGAAGTGGCGGGCTCCGTCGTGGTGCGGGTGCCAGTGCATGGCGGTGGTTTTGGGGCCGAAGAGTTGGACGCGGTACATGCCGAGGTTTCGGGCGCCGGTGTCGGGATGTTTGGTGACGACCTGGCCGAAGGTGATGTACTTGCCGCCGTCTTCGGGCCAGCATTGGATGAGGGGGAGTTTGGTGAGGTCAGCAGAGTCGGTGAGGACGACTTCCTGACAGAGGGCGCCGCTGCCGGAGGAGCGGACTTTCGGCATGTAGGAGCCGATTTTCAAGAAGTCGATGCCTTTTTTGATTTTATTGAAAAGGCCGGTGGGGACTTCAGGGCGGGTGAGCTCGGCGATTTTCTGGGCGAGGTCGTCGAAGGAATCGCAGCCGAGGGCCATGTGCATGCGTTTGTAGGAACCGAAGGTGTTGATGGCGAGGGGGAGGGAAGAGCCCTTGATGCGGTCAAAGAGGAGGGCTTGGTTTTTTAATTCGGAGTTGGCTTTGGAGACACGGTCGGTGATTTCTGTGACTTCGAGGACGGGATCGACTTCGGTGCGGATGTGGCGAAGTTCGCCGGCGGTGTCGAGGGCTTTGAGGAAGTCCTGCAGATTTTCGTAGGGCATGATGGACCTTTGGTTGGACGGGTTTGGCATTCCGGAATTGTGGTCCATCTTAGTATGAAGAATCGGGTTAAACCACCAAGACACCGAGGCTCCAAGACGGCTTCTCGCAGAGTACGCGGAGGGCACAGAGGGGACGACGTAAATTAGCCACAAATGAACACTAATGAACACGAATGTTTAGGGGGGTGGGCGGTGTACGGAATGGCTTCGGGATGCGATACTTTCTGCATATCAAGGAGCGGATTTGATGATTGAGGATTTGGCGATGTCGGAGCGGGTTGTACGGTTGGAGGGTGGGCGGTGGGAGATTTTGGCGCGGGCGAAGCTGAATCTGGGGTTGCGGATATTTCCGGCGCGGCCGGATGGGTTTCATGATTTGGAGTCATGGTTTGTACCGATCTCGTGGCACGATACGTTGCAGTTCAATAGTGGCGGGGCGTTGAAACTGGAAGTGACGGGGCGGGCGGAGGGTGTGCCGACGGATTTGGAAAAAAATTTGGTGGGCCGCGCGGCGGTGCGGTTGGCGAAGGCGGCAGGGGTTGCGGCGGAGGGGACGATTACGTTGCACAAGGTGTTGCCGCCGGGCGGGGGATTGGGAGGCGGGAGTTCGGATGCGGCGAGTGCGCTGGTGATGTTGAATGAGGCGTGGGGGCTGCGGTGGGGTGAGGAGAAGTTGCGAGGGATTGCGGCCGAGTTGGGGAGCGATGTACCGTTCTTTGTGCGGGGGGAGGCGAGTTTGTGCACGGGACGTGGGGAGATCATGACGCCGCTGCCAGCGTATCATACGTTATTTGCGGTGCTGCTTTTGCCGCCACGGGGATTGGGGACGAAGGAAGTGTATCAGGCGTTTGATGCGGGGCATCAACATAAGGGGTTGGGGAAGACGGATTGGCAGCGGTGTGCGCGGTCGACGGCGGAGGAGTTGAGTGGGTTGCTGGTGAATGATCTGGAGCCGCCGGCGTTTGCGATTGCGCCGTGGGTGGCGGAGTTGCGGGAGCGCGCGGCGAAGAGTGTGAGGCGGAAGGTGCATATGACGGGAAGCGGGTCGACGTTGTATGCCCTGTGTGGATCGGGAGTTGAGGCGGCGGAGATACAGAAACGGGTTGAAGCGGATTTGAGAGGGGATTGTGCGTGCGTTTCGGCGCGAATCGAGAGATGAGCTTTGAACGAACGGCGGATCGGCAGGAAGATCACAGCGTAGATTGCGAGAAGGTAAGCTTGCCATGACGAACAAAGCATCATCAGTGTTGGCGTATGAGTCGGTGCAGCGGGACTATCCGCCGATTCGATTGGTCGTCGTCATATTGACGAGCATGGCGAGTGTGTGCGCCATATTCTTAGTCGGCCTGATTTCTGCGGTGCTGTGCGGGTGGTTATTTCAACTTGTGTGGGCATATTCGAGCCAACCGATCTTTTCCTGGGGGCCAATGTTGGGGCTATCGGGAATGGTATCTCTCGGAGCCTTGATCGCGGCGTTAGCAGCCGCTCATGGGATGACGCTGTTGGTGCGCGGCATTCTGCGCGGTGCGCTATGGGCTTTCGTCGTGGTAGTTCTTCTTGCCTGCCTAGGCTTACTCACGTCACTCTATTTTCTTATTTCTTATGTTCTGGTGATGGGAGACGTAACGACTGATTTCGCAACGAATGTACTTGCGCTGGCCATATTGGCGATGTTTGTTTTCGCCGCGATCGGACTGTTATATTCAGGAATTCGGGCGATCGTGCGGGATCGGAAACGAGCGGAGGAAATCCCGCGAAGGGCCGTGGGCCTTGGGCTGTATTTGGAGGACGTAGGCGTTGCGGCGGCGTACGCTGTCGCGGCACTGGCCGTCTTGGTATTCATTGTTCCCAAGTATCGTGAAGTGTTCAAAGACTTCAAGACAGCATTGCCCGCCTTAACGGAACTGGTGTTATGGTGCGCATCGTTGGCCCAAAATGGTGAAGTATCGGTTTTGCTGACGCTTGCGTTTGCGGGACTAGTGCCGGTACCTTTCGCGCTGATGAGGATGGGGCGAGAAGGCGTATTGAGCACCAAGCGCAGAATATTGAGCAGGGGCATAGCCTTGATCGTGTTCGTGTTGTTCTTCTTGCTGCCGGTTGTCATAGCTCTGATGTTGCCGATGGTGAAATTAGTTCGATCGATTAGTGGGGAAGGGGGCTGAGTTCTGAGCAGAGATTGTCATAGGCACGACATGCCCAGCGGGGCCCCTACCCCACTGGGCATGGCACCCACGGCGGAGTTGGGTGGGGAATGTGCGTGCGTTTCGGTGCGGGTTGAGAGATGATTGGGGAATGACCAATTACCAATGACCAATGATCAAGGAAGTAGCTGTGGGCGAGAAACTGGCAGAAGAATTGATGAGTGAGGGCCGGGTGACGCCGGCGGCGTTGGGGTTTTCGATGCCGGCGGAGTGGGAGGTGCATGAGGGGACGTGGCTGGCGTGGCCGCACCGGCGGGAGGATTGGCCGGGGAAGTTTGAGACGATTCCGTGGGTTTTTGCGGAGATGGTAAGGTTGCTGGCGGACGGGGAGCGGGTGCATATTTTGGTGCAGCCGTCGAAGGGCGGGGTCGCGGCCAAGCGGGTGCGGGAAGTGCTGGAGAAGAACGATGTGAATGTGGCGCATGTGACGCTGCATGAGCGGGCGACGGATCGGAGTTGGGTGAGGGATTCGGGGGGGATCGTGGTGCGGAAGCAAAACAGTGGGGAGCGAGCGGTGGTGGATTTCAAGTTTAATGCGTGGGCGAAATACGATGATTCGGGGCGGGATGATCTGGTGCCGGAGTACATGGCGGGGGCGATGAAGGTGCGGAGATTCGCGGCGTATGGGGAGAACGATGCGGGAGAGTTGCAGCGGTTTGTGCTGGAGGGAGGATCGATCGACGTGAACGGGGCGGGGTGCGTGTTGACCACGGAGGAGTGTTTGCTGTCGAAAGTGCAGCAGCGGAATCCGGGGTTTTCGCGGGAGCACATTGAGAAGACGCTGTGCGATTTTCTGGGCGTGAAGAAGGTGTTGTGGCTAAATCGTGGGATTGCGGGGGATGAGGATACGCATGGGCATGTGGATGATACGGCGCGGTTTGTGAATCGAAATACGATTGTGACATGCGTGGAGACGGAGAGGTCGGATGCGAATTATGGGCCGATGCAGGAGAATCTGCGTCGGCTGAAGAAGATGCGGGACGTGGCGGGCAAGGCGTTTAACGTGGTGGAACTGCCGATGCCGACGGGGGTATGGTTTGCAGGCAAACGGTTGCCGGCGAGCTATGCGAATTTTTACATTGCCAATGCGGGGGTGCTGGTGCCGGTGTTTAATGATGTGAATGATGCGCGGGCGCTAAAGGTGATAGAGGGGTGTTTCAAGGATCGGGCGGTGATCCCGGTGTATTGCCGGGACCTGGTGTGGGGGTTGGGGACGTTGCATTGTTTGACGCAGCAGGAGCCGGGGGCGTGACGAGCTTCGAATTCAGGTGGGCTTGTTGCTCGGAAGTTTCTGTTTGAATTCTTCGAGTGACTGGATGCCTGGGGGGAGTTGGGCCTGGTCGGTGAGGAGGACGGGGATGTTGTCTTTGATGGGATATTTGAGGCCGCCGGTTTCGGAGATGAGGTAGTCGCCATCCTGGCGCAGTTTGCTGTGCGTGACGGGGCAGACGAGGAGATTGAGAAGTGCGGGATTCAGGGGAGGCTCCTGCGAATATCAGATGATCCAGTCGGCCGGGGGATCCTGTTTGAATTCGCGGGGCGGGCGGTTGCGATATTGGAGTTCGGGATTTTTGGTGCTGACGCGGGTGTGTGCGGGGACGGACTGGGTGACGAAGACGTTGCCGTTGATGACGGCGCCGGTGCCGATGAGGGTTTCTCCGCCGAGGATGGAGGCGCCGGAGTAGACGGTGACATCATCTTCGAGGGTGGGGTGTCGTTTGGCGCCGCGAAGCGTCTGGCCGCCGCGGGTGGAGAGAGCGCCGAGTGTGACGCCCTGGTAGATCTTGACGTGTTTGCCGATGATCGTGGTTTCGCCGATGACGACGCCGGTGCCGTGATCGATGAAGAAGAATTCGTCGATGGTGGCGCCGGGGTGGATGTCGATGCCGGTGATGCCGTGGGCGTATTCGGTCATGATGCGGGGGATGAGGGGGACCTCGAGGCGATGGAGTTCGTGGGCGATGCGGAAGATGGTGATCGCGAAGAGGCCGGGGTAGGAGAAGATGATTTCATCGGTATCGGCGGCGGCGGGGTCGCCGTCGAAGGCGGCTTGAACATCGGTGGCCAGGAGCGATCGCAACTGCGGCACGGTGCCGAGGAATTCGCGGACGATGACGTCGGCGGTTTCGTCGCAACTGGGGCATTCGGTGCCGCGGCGTGTGGCCTGGTGGCGGATGGCGTTGCGGACCTGTTCGAAGAGTTTGTCGCGGATGGAGGCGAGGAGTTCGCCGACGTGATATTCGAGCGTTTTGCTGGAGAGGTTTTGCTTGCCGAAGTAGCCAGGGAAGAGGAGCTCGCGGAGCTGCTTGATGATCTCGATGATGGCATCGCGGTTGGGGAGGTAGCCGGCGTCGATGTGCCGGGTCTGCGGCTCGGCCTGGTAGCTGGTTACGAGGGCGGAGACGAGGTCGGTGAAGTCGTTGTGATTGTTCGTGGCCATAGTTCGGTCCATTGTAGCGATTTTGTCAGGTCGTGCTGAGCTGAAGCTCTTTGACGGCGTCGGCGGCGTTGAGGGTGCCTTCGTAGAGAGCTTTGCCGACGATGATGCCGGCGATGTCGAGGTGTTTGAGCGCGGTGATGTCGGCGAGGGATTTGACGCCGCCGGAGTGGATGACGGGGACTATTTTGCAGACCTTGGTGAGCTTGGTGGTGGCACGGAGGTTGGGGCCTTTGAGCATGCCGTCGCGGGCGATGTCGGTGTAGATGATGGCGGCGAGGGGCCAGGAATCGACGTTGCGGGCGATGTCGACGGCCTTGGGTCGATCGGCGTCGGTCTGGGTCCAGCCGTGGGTGGAGACGAGGCCGTCGCGGGCATCGAGTCCGAGGACGAGGCGATTGCGGAAGCGACCATCGTGGGCCATGGCTTTGAACCATTCCATATCGGCCAGGGCGCGGGTGCCGAGGATAAGGCGTTGGGCGCCGATGGCGAGGACGTATTCCATAGATTCTTCAGTGCGGAGTCCGCCGCCGACTTCGACGTTGAGCTTGGTGGCGCGGCAGATTTTTTCGATGATGCCGAGGTTGGCGGGGCGGCCTTCCTTGGCGCCATCGAGGTCGACGACATGGAGCCACTTGCAGCCGGCATCCTGGAATTTCTTGGCGGTGTCCACGGGGTCGACTTCGTAGGTGGTCTGCTGGTTGTAGTCGCCGCGCTTGAGGCGGACAACGTGGCCGTTGCGAAGATCGATGGCTGGGATGAGTTCGGGAGGCATAATTTTTGGACTCTATTGAGAGATAAGAAAACAAGTAACGCAGGGAAGATTCAACAGGAGAATTCGGCGAAATTTTTCAGCATAACGCCGCCGACGTGCTGGCTTTTCTCCGGGTGAAACTGGGTGGCCATGATGTTGTCCTTCCAGATGGCGGCGACGAAGGGTGTGCCGTAGTCGGCGGTGGCGGCAATCACTTCTGGGTCCTTGGGGACAACGTGATACGAGTGGACGAAGTAGACGTAATCGCCCTGTTTGAGACCTTTGAAGAGCGGAACGTCGCGGGTCCAGCGGATGGAATTCCAGCCCATGTGCGGGACTTTCAGGCGGTGCGGCGGCTGGTCGACGGTGAAGCGGACGCACTGGCCGGGGAGGATGTGCATGCCGTCAAAGGTGCCATCTTCATAGCCGACATCGACGAGCAGTTGGAGGCCGAGGCAGATACCGAGCATGGGGCGTCCGGTGCGAACGTGCTGGGTGATAGCCTCGGCGAGGCCGGTTTTTTTCAGCAGATCGATGGCGTCGCAGAACGCACCGACGCCGGGGACGACGAGGCGGTCGGCTTGACGCACCTGTTCGGGGGTGGAGATTATTTCGGCGGCATGGCCGACGCGTTCAAAGGCTTTTTGAACGCTGCGGAGATTGGCCATTCCATAGTCGACGATCGCGAGCACGGTGATTTACCTCTTGGATGAAACAAAAAAAGAGCAAGGGCGCGTCGCACGCAACATGAGCCGGCAGATGCCGTCTGATGAGTGGACGCGCCCTTGCCTTAACAATGCAACTTCATGACTCACTCACTTGGCAGCCTTGACGACGACGATTTCGACGCGGCGATCGAGGGCGTAATTCTTGGTGCTCTTGAGATCGGTGTCGGCGAACGAGGCGATGTACATATTCTTTTTGGCGATGCCCTTGGTTTCGAGGTAGAGCAGGACGGCGCGGGCGCGACCTGCGCCGAGGTCCCAGTTGTCATCCCAGCCGCTCTTCTTGACGGGGTTCGGATCGGTATGGCCTTCGACGCGAAGAGTCTGGCCGGCGTATTCCTTCTTGAGGATGCCGGCGACTTTGTCGAGGGTCTTCTTGGCGGCGGGCTTCAGGGTCGCCTTGCCGGAATCAAAGAGCACATCGCTGGCGATTTGGATGGTGGCTTCGCCGAGCTTGTTGGTGCCGCGGGTGATGCCGCCGCCGATATCGCCGGTGGATGCGGGGCCGACGTCGGTGTTATCCGCAGGGGGGGCCGGGGGAGCAACGGGCGGAGTAACCGTGCTGGCCTGCTGTCCGGCGGCAGCGCGGGCTTCGGCATCGGCTCGGGCCGCTTTTTCTGCAGCCAACTGATCCTGCAGGGACTTGTTCTGATTCAACAGCGAGTCGCGTTCGGCCTGCGTCTTGTTGGAGCAGCCGGTGCCGACGGTGAGAACGGCCAGCGCGAGGCCGGCCAACAGGGTGGAACGAAGGAACATGGGGATCTCCTTATCGAGTTCGGGCAAAAGCGCCGGCTCGCAGTGGGCCGAGGCATCGCCACAATCCATTTCGCATTACGGTTGAGAAAATTGTAGCCGGGTTAGGGGTGCTTGCAAGTAAATGCCCAATTTTACATGGGCAGTACTAATCCCGTAGTCGGTGGGAAAAGAACCGTCAAATACCACTGCAGCAAAGGGTTACCGACGAGCAGGCAGAGGATCGAGGCTACGGAAAGCCAGGGGCCGTACGGGAGGATGTTGGGTTTGCCGAGCAGTTTAAGGACGATGGCCCAGAGGATTCCGAGGAAGGGCGCGGTCACAAAAGCGATCAGGACGAGTGGGGCGCCGATGATCGCGCCGACGCCGGCCATGAGATGAACATCGCCGAGGCCCATGGCTTCACGACCGAAACCGAGCGTTCCGCCGATGCGAACGAGCCAGACGATCCCCCCGCCGGCAAGCAATCCGAGGAGTGAACCGACGACACGCGTGAGCCACGGATATTGCGGCAGATCGAAGGGTAGCACAAAGGCGATCAGGGCGCAGGCCAAGGGAATGGCAAGAAAGAGTGCCTCTTTGAGAATTTCATGGCGGGCGCGCGGGCCGGAAATTTCGTCCATGACTTCGTCAGTGACGTCGGTCTGGCCCTTGTCGCGGGGGAGGACGCCGATGAGGAAAATCAGGATTCCGCCGATGACGGTGAAGAGCGACGCCCACTTCGGCGTACTATCGATCCACGCGCCGGCGAGGAAGATGAGGATGGCGAGAACCGCGATGAAGGATGGCGACTTGCGGGTCATCTTCGGCGGAGGGGCGATGGGTTCTTCTTTTGACTTGTCGGCATCCAGTTCGGCATTGACGGCATCGGGATGTTCCGGGCCGGGGGGAATGTTGGCAAAACTTTGCGGGAGGACTTTGAGCCAGAGAAGAAAGTTGGCCAGGATGACGCCGATGGCGGCGCCAAGAATCGGTTTGGCCATCAGCCAGCGTGCGGGGTGTAAGGCGTCCGGCGCGAGAGCGGGAAAGGCCTTGTGATTGATGAACGGCGCGGCGACTACTCCGAGAACCATCAGCAGTGCGGGAATGGAGAGCGGAATGATGAACCAGTCGGCATCGATGGCGGAGGCGGCGAGCAAGGCGGCGACCAGGCAGAGGTGCAGGACGAAGACGGGCCAGTCGTTGGCGAGGTCGGTAAAGAGTTGTTGGCCCGGGGCGACGCCGGGAGTGGGCCAGAACCCGATGAAGTAGGCGAGGTACAACGCTACGAAGAGCACGGCGGTGCCCAGTTCCACGAGAGGGTAGCGGATCGGGATGGGGGTGCTGCAATTGGCGCACGTTCCGCGGAGCACCAGCCAACTGAGAATGGGGACGTTCTGATACCAGGCGATAGGAGAATCGCACACCGGGCAATGGGAAGGCGGCCAGGAAAGCGTCAGCTTGCCCTGTGTTTTTAGGTAAATCACTTCACGTCCGCGGTGGGGCAGACGCCAGATTACGACGTTGAGGAAGCTGCCGACGCAACTGCCGAGTGCGAAGATGAAGAACATATAGAGAAGGTCTTGAGTGGTCATCGTGTGCGAATTATCGACATATATGGGGCGGTGACAATCGAACAATTCCAGAAACGCATTTTGTAACGTATGCCCTGCCTACCTTCGCGGGAATGGCACCCGCTGCAGAGATGATATGATGGGAGGGTTGAAGTTGTCTCAGAAGGATTCTATTTGATGTCTATCAATCCGTTGCAGCAAATGCATGACCAGGCGGAGGCGGCGTTTCTGCCCTATGGCAGCGATTTGCAGATCGTGGAATCGTATGGCGAAGTTGAAGCGGAATATGCAGCGATTCGCAAGGGTGCGGCTTTGATGGATGCCCCCCACCGCTCAGTGGTGGTGCTTACGGGGAAGGATCGGCTGAGTTTCCTGCACAATAAGGTCACCAACGACACCCTGAAACTGACGGCCGGTCAGGGGTGCTATGCGTACCTGCTGAACCTCAAGGGCCGCATCACAATGGACATGAATATTCTGCAGGCGGAGGACGCAACGCTGGTGGAGCTCGATGCGCGGCTGACGCCGGAGTTTCTGAGGATCATGGAGAAGTATATCTTCACCGAGGATGTGCGGCTGCTGAATGCATCGCAGCAACTGGGCCGGCTATCGCTGATGGGGCCCAAGGCGCTGGCGCTGCTGCAAGCAGTGGTTGATGCGTCGATCGAGAGTTTGCAGGAGCCATTCCAACATGTGCGGCGCACGATCGGCAGGGCCACGGCGACGATTTTTCGCCAGGATCTCGCAGGGGAGGAAGAGTATGAATTAATCGTTCCACGGGATCAGCTAGTGACGATCTGGCAGATTCTTCATGCGGCGGGCGAGGGGCATGACGATCCAGCTGGCGAAATTTCGATGCGTCCGGTTGGGTGGTCAGCGTTTAACACGGCGCGGATCGAGGCGGGGACGCCGCTCTATGGGATAGACATTACGGATCACTATCTGCCGATGGAAACGGGGCCGTGGTACGCGCGGGCGGTATCGGTCACCAAGGGGTGTTACCTGGGGCAGGAGATCGTGGCGCGGATGCATGCGCACAACACGGTGGCGCGATTGCTGGTGGGTTTGCGGATTGAAGGAACGAAACTGCCTTTGGCGGGGACGGAAATTTTTGATGGGGCGCAGCAGGTGGGCATTGTTACGAGTTCGTGCATGTCGCCGATGCTGGGGGACGTGCCGATCGCGATGGGGTATGTGAAGAAGGCGTACTCGGCGGCGGGAAAGACGGTGGATGTGCTGGCGGAGGGGAGCAGGGCGAAGGCGGTGGTGAGTGAGTTGCCTTTGTGGAAGAAGTAGAAGTAGTTTCAAGTGGAGCAGCGTATGCCTTTAGTGTTGAGTGTTGGTCAATGCAGTGCGGATGATGCGCGGATTGCCCGGATGCTGGTGGCGATGGGGATCACGCTGGAGCGGGCGTACGATGGGGCCGATGCTTTAGTGAAGATCGCCGGGAGAACGTACGATCTGGTGCTGGTCAATCGTGTGTTCGATGCGGATGGGACCAGCGGCGTGGAGTTCATCGGCGCGGCGCGTCGTGAAAAGGGCATGCCGCCGCTGATGCTGGTTTCCGATTATGCCGACGCACAGGCCGCGGCGGTGGCCAATGGTGCGGCGCCTGGGTTCGGCAAAAGCCAGCTGGACATGGCGGAATCGCTGGAACTCATCCGCAGCGCGATTCAGCGCGTGGGGTGAGGGCGGAGGTCACTCGGCCACCTCGGCGTTGGTGTAGACATTCTGCACGTCGTCATTGGCTTCAAGGCCCTCGACGATTTTCTGCAGTTTATCGGCATGGTCGCCGGAGACGCTGACGGTTTGCGAGGGAATCATCATCACGTCGGCCTGCACCATTTCGATTTTTGCGGCGGTCAACGCCTGGCGGACCTTTTCAAAATCATGGAGGGTGGTGGTCACTTCGTAGCCGTCCTCGGAGGTCTGGACATCTTCGGCGCCGGCTTCGAGGACAATTTCCATGAGCTTGTCTTCATCGATCTTGGATTTTTCGATGGCGATGACGCCTTTCTTGGTGAACATCCAGCCGACGGAGTTGGCCGTGCCGATAGCGCCGCCGTGCTTGTCGAAGATCATGCGGATTTCACCGGCCGTGCGATGGCGGTTATCGGTAAGCGCATCGGCGAGGATCGCCACACCGCCGGGGCCATAACCTTCGTAGAGCACGGATTCGAAGTTTTGTCCGCCGAGTTCGCCGGAGCCTTTCTTGACGGCTTTTTCGATGGTGTCATTGGGCATGTTGACAGTCCGGGCCTTGTCCATGGCGAAGCGCAGGGCGAGGTTGTCATCCGGATTGGCGCCGCGCCGGGCGGCAATCATGATGAGCCGCGCGACTTTCGACCATGCCTGGCCGCGACGCGCATCGATGACGGCTTTTTTACGTTTGATGTTTTTCCAATGGGAATGACCAGCCATGAAGACTCCCGAAAAATGTTTTTTCTGTGCGGCGCATCCGCCGCGATGAGCCTGAACATTACAGATTTTTTTCGATCACCACGCCCTGGCCGACGGGTGCCAGCGGCGGCGTCTTACCGTCGCGAACCTGCCGTAGGGCTTCGTCCACGTGTTGCTTGGTCTTGGTTCGGCCTTTGGATTCGCTGGAGAGCAGGGCCTGGGCCTGCGTCCAGCGTTCGAGGGCTTGATCCTGTTTGCCGGAGCGGTACAGGGCGTCACCGAGGTGGCTGAGTAATTCCGGGTCCATGCCGTTGGGCAGCGCGATGGCCTCTTCGAGGTAGCGTGCGGCATCTTTGAACTGGGCCTTCTTGTAGTACGCCCAGCCCAGGGAATCCAGGAACGCCGCGTTGTTGGGCAGATTCGCCACAGCGCTGCGAATCATTTCGATGGCGCGATCGAGTTTCACGCCCGCGTCCACCCAGTAATAGCCCAAGTCATTGTTGGCACCGGTGTGATCGGGCATGCGGGCGAGAAGTTTTTCGAGCGTCACTTCCGCAGCGGGTTCATCATCGGCCTGGGTCTGCAGGTTGGCCAGCACGTACAGGCGGTCGGTAGTGACGCCGTTGCGAGTGATGAAATCCTGGAAGAATTTGACGGCTTCGGCGGCCTGGTTGGTCGTGGCGAGCTGGCGGGCATAGTTGGTGGCCATATTCTGCGAATGGGGGAACTTTGCAGCGCCTTGCTGGAGAAGCTTTAGCGCATCATCCTGCCGCTGCTGGGCGGCAAGCTCGGAAACCTGAAGGAGCAGCCATATTTCGTTGTCCGGTTGGCGCTTCATCAGGTTGTCACTGACGGCCAGGGCGTCGGCGTTGCGGCCCAACTCGCGGTAGAAGTCCGCAAGGTTGGTGGCGATGGCGACCTGCGGTTTCTTGGCCAGTGACTGCTGCAGCACCTTCTCGGCTTCATCGCGCTTGTTCTGATGGACAAGCACTTCCGAGAACGGCACAGCAACAGAGGGATCGGTCGGCGATTCCTCGAACAATCGGCGATAGTAGTCCTCGGATTGCTGCCATTCTCCGGTGCGGGCGTAAAGCAGGGCCGTGATGGTCTGGGCGTAATGGCTGGTGGGCACTTCGCGCACGAGGCGGCCGACCAGGGCGATGGCGTCGTTAAGGTAGCGGTCACCGCCGTCGGCGGCATGGCTTCGTTCGAGGTAGGAATCGATGAGACGGCGATACGCCGGTTCGAATTTTGGGAATTCCTCAACGGCGGCGAAGAGTTCGGCATCGGCATCGCGGTCTTGGTCGCGCAGGCGATAGATCGATGCGAGTGTCATCCGCAATTCAGGTGAACGCGGGAATTTTCCCTTGGCTTCGCGGGCGACTTGCACAGCCTTGGTGAAGCGATTCTGGACGATTTCCGATTCGATCTGCAGTTCGAGGGCCTTCTCGGCGCCTTTGCCGGAAGCGATCGCCTGGGTGATCGCCTGGTCAGCCTTGGTGAATTGTTCATCGCCAAGGAGTGCGCGAATGTAGGCTTCGCGTGCCGGCAGGAAAGAAGGATCAGCCTTCATGGCGGCGGCGAATTGTTCGGTGATGGCGGCGGGCGCGGCGTCATGACGGGCCAGCGTGCGGGCCAGAAGATAGCGCTGTGCCGCACCGGCGGAGGGAGGCAACGAAACGATCTGCCGCGGGGCGCTGGGAACGTCCATCAAGGGGACGAAGAGTTCCATGATGTCATCGTGTTTGTCCGGGGCTGCGGTGAGCGCGGCGGATGTGATTTCGAGCGCTTGCGGATAGTCATCGGCCTTTTCCAGCCGCGCGAGCGCGGCCTTCAGCAAAACCAGATTGGCCGGATCGGTCTTGAGGGCGGCGCGGAGAGCCGTCGACGCTTCGGAAGAACGCCCCATGCGTTCGAGCACCAGCGCCAGAATTTCCGAAGCGGCGGCGCGGTCCTGCTGGCCGGCGAGTTCCAGGCGCAGCTCGGTGAGCAGGTGCGGTTCGCGACCGGTGGCTTTGTAGGACCAGAGGAGGAGTGTAATGGCGTCCGAATCACCATCGGAATCGAGGACCAGCCGAAGGGCTTTGGCGGTCGCGCCGGTCGCGTCGCCGGAGAGCGCCAGGGCATTGATCAATCGACCGGCGATGTAGTGGTCCTTGGGCTGGCCGAGCGCGGCCTGTTCATAGTGAGGCACGGCCTTGGTGTATTCTCCGGCGATGGCGAGATTGTCTGCGGCCTCGAGGTTAGCGGCCCATTGTTCTCCGGCGAGGTAGGCCAGTTCGCGATCGAAGCGATAGGCCGCGACGGGTTGCACGATCAGGTTGAGAAAATCTTCATACTGGCGTGCGGCCGCGACGTGGTAGCCGGCGCCCTGGAGTGAACGGGCGAGGTAGAAACTGACCAGCGGCGAAAAAGCCATGGTGGGTGACCGTTCCGGGCTTTCATCGGCCAGGATCAAATAGTGAATTGCCTTGGGCCATTCGGCGGCTTCAATATAGAAGCGGCCGAGGAAGTAGTTCACTTCGACATCCGCGGGATGGAGGGCCTGGGCCCGTTTGAGGTAATAGCTGCCGCGGGCCAATTGATTTGCGGAGAAGCAGACGCGTCCCATCAGCCGCAGGACAGTGAAGGCGTCGGGATCAAGTTTGAGGGATTTTTCGAGGTCATCCATCGCCTCGGAGTTGGCGCCGTCGAGGAACTTCTCGCGGCCTTGGAGGTAATATTTCACAGCCAAGGGCGGTGCTTCGGCGTTGGTTGGCCGCGCGGGTGCGGTCGTGGGCTGCGTTGATGGCGGTGCGACTTCGCGATGCACGAGATCGGCAATGGCCTTGCGATCCAGACGGGCTTTGGCCAGGGCGTCGCCGGAGAGGGGTTCTTTCGGCACGATGGCGAAGGCTGTGCCATTAAAGGAAGGGGTGCCGAGCACGGGGGCGGCTCCGACTTGTGCTGTCGGGATGCGATGACTGTCGGAGGGCGGTGAGGGCGGGCAGCCCATCAACAGGCAGGCGGCCAGCAGTACGCAGGCGGATTGCAGTAAATAGTGCGTTAACCGCCACCGGGGTTTCGGGGCGTAGCGGGCGGCGGGAATATTTCGACCAGTAGACATAATCATTGGGCGTGCTCCATAGACCAGTCATTTTACGCCATCAGCACGCACTTCGTAAAACGGGGCGGCAAAAAGATTGCACGATTTCCAGTGGTTGCGGGTTTGGCCAGCGGGCGGGGTGCGGTATAGTGCCGGTCTTACGTGTATTTACGACCTAACGAGGGGCCGATGCTTGCAACGTTCAGTCTGGCGGAATTCATCAAGCAGTGGGCGGAATGGGGCATTGACCAGGGGGGACTCTTCGGGGCCGGCGTGCTGATGGCGCTGGAGAGCATGATTGCGCCGGTGCCAAGCGAAGTGGTGATGCCTCCGCTGGGGTTCAAGGTGGCCCGTGGGGAATATGCGTGGGAAATGGTGATTTTGGCGACGAGCATCGGGTCGCTGGTGGGGTCGCTGATTTCGTACTACCTCGGATATTTCGGCGGCAAGCCGCTGGTCATGAAGATCGGCAGGTTCCTGCTGATCAATGAGGAGCACCTCGATCTGACGCATCGTTGGTTCGAGAAGCACGGCAGTTCCACGGTCTTCATCTGCCGGTTCGTGCCGGTGGTGAGGCACTTCATTTCGATTCCCGCGGGCATCGCGCGCATGAACATCATCAAGTTCTGCATCTACACGCTGATCGGGGCGACGCTGTGGAATTCGTTTCTGCTTTGGCTGGGTTACAAACTGGAATCGCACTGGGAAAAAATCATGGTGTACCGCAGGCCCGTGGATGTGGCGATCATCGCGATATTGGTTATCGCGGTCGTCGCGTGGGTGTGGTTACACATGAAAAAGAAGAAGCCGGCTTGATTCAGTGGGCCGATCCGTGATGACCGCTCAATGACCTATCAATGGAATGGCGACGCCAGCGGCTTGGCGGCAGATGGAGCCGAACTGTTCGAGCGTCCTTCCTATCGAGTGACGCTCGCGGATGAGCTGCTGGCCGCGGCGGGCCAGTGCGGTCGTCCGCGGACGATCTTTGATCATATCCAATAAAGCGTCTCGCCAGGCTTCGGCCGTTTGCGGTCCGACGATGCGGGCGGTTTGGCTATCCGTCAGGTAATCGGCGCCGTGATTGGCGCACGTCACCACTGCCAGGCCGCGTCCCATCGCTTCGAGAGTGCGATACTGCACACGCGAACTGGAAAGCACGTGGATGTAGAGATCGCCGTGCAAGAGTAATGGCTCGGCATCCTGCTGGAACGGCACGAACGACAGACGGTCCAGCAGGTTTAACTGCTCGGCCATCTGCCAGATGTTGTATTCCTCACGTCCCGTGTCGTAGGCGAACAGCAGGAATTCCTCTCCGGCGTCGGCGATCATGCGGCAGGCGCGAAGCAACGGTTCGTAGGCTTTGATATCTTCGAGTGGATCGAGGGAGATCAGGCATGGCAATTGGCCGTCGACATCGTAGCACGCCACGGTTTCTTCGCTGTAGACGCCGGGATGCACGACCGTGACCGGGTGGGCAAAACTCGGCGGGACGCGTGAGGCAATCGCATCCGAACTGGCCACCACGTGCCGTACTGAGGAGTTGCTGATCAACGGCGAAAAGAGTTCCGAAGCATCCCAACACCAGACCACGATGGGCAGGCCCGGGACCATTTGTGAGAGCGTATGAAGCAGCGAGCCGTCGGCCGATCCCCAGATGACCAGCACGTCCGGCGGATTCTCGTTCAGTTCGCGGGCCAGGGCATTGAGTCGAAGTTTCTGAATCACCGGAAGGCGTTCCCAGCGGTTCCAGCGATAGGTAAGAATACGCGAGCCCAGGACGGGCAACTGTGAGAGGTCCAAGCCGTGCGGCGCGACGCAGGTCACCTGCTGGCCTTCGGACTTCAGGCCCATGATGAGATGGCGGGCGAACGATCCCTCTCTCTTGAGGATGGACGGTTCGATCCAGAATGCCACGTCCATGACATCCTGCGTTACACTTGGACTCTCAAATGCCTGTGACACGGCGTGAACTCCCAGCCATCCCTACATCAATATTATCGCACCAATAGGGCGGATTCTTCATCAGAAAGGGCAACAACCCGCGACGATACGCTGCGGCCGATCCCGCCACCCCACACATCTCGGCGTCGCCGACCATTCTACACGGGAATGGCATTCTTTCCGATAGGATGATGATAAGTATTGAATTGCCTCGATTGTCTTGAAACATGCTAGAATATCCGGCGTTATACGAATAGAAATTCCTTTCGTCCCAGGAGCGGGTATGACCTCTTTGAACGCTCCCACAATGCAAAGCGACTTCGCCGCCATCGCGCGGCGGCTGGATGCCGTGGGCAATCGGTTTCGACTTGCTCATGTCTTGCGGGCGCTGGCCCTGTTCGTCGGCGTGACGGTACCGCTGACGACGGGGGCTGTGCTGCTTGTGGGGGCCTTTACGCTTCCGGGTTGGATGAACGTCGCCCTGGGCGTGCTGCTGCTGGGAATCATTGCGCTGGCTTACGTGCGGTTACTGCACCGGCCGATCTTTCTGCGTCCGACGTACGCCGAAATCGCCCGGCTGGTCGAACAGCACGGCACGGCCAAACTTGGGCTCCACAACGAATTGATCAATGCGGTTCTTCTGGCGACGGACTTGGACGCTGTTGCCAAGGGTCAGCCGGTGGCCGGCGGGCGTTGGATTCCTGCCGTGCTGCGGGAGCTCAATGCGCGTACTTCCGAGCTACACCTGGAAACGGCGGTGCCGTGGAAGCAGCCGCGCAATGCATGGCTGTCTTCCGGTGCGTTGATCGTGCTTTGCGTGCTGGCCATCGGACTGTTTCCCGGGGCTTTCTGGCATGGCCTTGCGGTGTTGGGGCGGCCGAGCGCGTTTGTACCGAAGGTCGGCCTGGTAAAGATCATCAACGTCGAGCCGGGTAATGATTCCGTACTGGCTGGCCAGTCGCTCAATTTTGTGGTGACGGCCGAGAGCCCGGAGAGCAAAGTCGTTGACGCCAAGATCGCCATCACCTTTGTTTCGGGCAAGTCGGTGTCGTACCCGATGAGCGTCTTCGGGAACAGCAACACGCAGTACCGCTATCAACTGGCGACGGCGGCGGAGAATCTCGATTACGTCATCACCGTTGGCGATTCCCAAAGCGACCGTTATCACATCGACGTGTTGCCGAAGATTCAACTCGTCAATTACCGCCTGGATATCACCCCCCCACCGTATACCGGCAAGCCCAAACGTGAGGTGACTCTTACCGGGCGCGAGGCCACGACGGCCAAGGCGTCGATCGAAGTGCCGCAAGGCTCCACTGTGCAGATTTCCGCTACGATTGATCTTCCGGTGAAAGAGGCGCTCGTGGACGTTGCCGGCGCGTCGCCGCAACCGATGTCGCCCAGTGCCGACGGCAAGACTTTCACGGCGAAATTGACGGCCAAGGATTCTTTCAAATACTCGGTGCAGCTCAACGATGGAGCCAATCGCACGCTCAAGCGGTTGCCCGATGATGCTGACGCTTCCACACCGGTGCGCCACGATGAGCTGGCGTTTTACAGCGTCACCGTGCAGGCCGATCAGCCCCCCACCGTGACCGTGACCGAGCCGGCGCGCGATGTGGACGCCAAACCGGACGAGAAGTTGCCGCTGGCCGCCCAAGCTACCGATGATTACGGACTGACTGAAATTTCGTTAGAAATCGCGCGCAACGACGAGAAGCAGTTCCGCGCCATCAAGAGCTGGCCGATTGCCCGCGAAAATTCCGCCAAGCCGGCGACGATCAAGTATCTGCTGGATCTTCCTGCGGGCGATTACAAGCTCGGCGATACGCTGCGCTATCGTTTTGTCGCCACCGACAACCGCAATCTGACTTCGTTGGATTCTGCTTTGGGCCCGCAAACCACAGCCGGGCAGGTCTTCAGCGTGTCTTTCAACGATACCGCCGCGATTGCCGCCAAATCGACGAAACTGTGGGATGAACTGCGAAAACAGCTGACGGTTCTGCTCGATCGGCAGATTTCCCTGCGACACGATAGCGAAGGCCTCAAGACTGCTACGGCCATCGAAGATGCCCGCAAGATCACCACGGGCATCTCCAGCGGGCAGACGAAATTGCGCCTCGACATGGCCACGCTGGCCAAAGATTTTCCGTTTGAGCCGGCGATGAAGCTGATTCAAAAAAGCCTGCAGGTACTGGTGACGGAAGACGCGACCGCGGCGATCGACCGCGCCTCGGATATCCTGCTCTTATCTGACACGAAGTCGTTGGCACCGCTCGGCACGCGGTTGCGGCAGAATCAGTCGCGGATCATTGATGTGCTTCAGAGCCTTCTGGCCATTGCAACGAGCGAGGAGAAGAAGACGCCGGCAGTCGTGGACAAGGAAGGCGGCGATCTGCCCAACGATGCCAAGGACGCCTGGAAGAAGATGGCGGAGGAACTCAAGGATTTTGAGAAGGAACAGAAGGCCGTCATCGACGCCACCGCGGACCTGGCCAAGAAACCCAAGGATCAGTTCGACAAGAATGACGAGCAGAAGCTCAAGGATCTCGCGGCCACCGAAGACAAATGGGAAAAGTTCCTGAACCAACGGCTGGTGGACCTGAGCAAGATTGCGGAGCAGGATCAGTCCGGCGCGGGTCTGCTGGAAGAAGTGGTGCAGATGAAGGTCGAGCTGGCGATGGCCCAGAAGGCGCTGGAAACCAAGCAGACGGAGATCGCCACGGCGCTGGAAGACAACGGCCTGGAGAACGCCAAGAGCCTCACAACACATATCGAGCGATGGCTGCAGCAGCAGCCGGACCGCACGAACTGGCAGATGGAAGAGCCCGCCAAACAGAATGAAACGCCGGCGGCTGAATTGCCCAAACAGCTACAGGATATGGTCGGCGACCTGATGGATAAGGAAGAAGACCTGACCGATTCGATGGAAAGCCTCGGCAGCAAGTGGAACGATTCGCTCGACAAGGGCGCGGGTTGGGATGCGGCCGACGGACCCATCAGCAACCAGAGCGCCCAGGGAGTCACCGGCAACCAGCTTCCCAAGAACATGGAGATCCAGGGACGTTCCGGCGAAGGACGGGAGGGGCGTTCGTCAGGTGAAATGGTCGGCGCCGAGGCGGAAGGCAAAGGCGGCCGCCGTACTCCGACGCGCATGACGGAAGACCCATTCTCCTCCGGCCATGTGGACGACAAGAGCAAGGAGCCCGCCGGCGGCGCGACCGGCGGCGGCAAGAAGGGTGCGTTTGGCGGAGAAGGTCTCGAAGGCCCCGCTCCCGAAGGCATGCAGGATCCCATGCAGCGGATGAAGGGCCAGCAGGCCGCCCTGCGCAATGAGGCCGAGCGTCTGCAGCTTCAGATGCATGCAGCGGGATACGAGAATTTCAAGCTTTTTGAAGCGTCAATCCTCATGAAGAAGAGTGAGGATGCCCTCAAGCAATATCACTATCACACGGCCTTGTTCTACCAGCAGCAGGCCGTGCAGAGTCTCAATACGGCCAAGGTACTTGCCGCGGGCGAAGTGCATGTGACGATGGACACCACGCCGACGGCCAGCGCCAAGACGCAAAGGGAAATACAGGATGCGCTCAGCGGTCCGCTGCCGCGCGGCTATGCGGCACCGGTCAAAGCGTACTTCGAAAAGCTTGCCACTGAGGATCAACCCTGATAGCGGCGACGCCCCTAAAGCTTCATGATTGAATCAGAGGTCACTGAACATTGCTTCGCCGGCGATTTCCCGCACCTGATGCAGCCGGATCGCCTGCAACTCTTCCGGCGTCGCTTTCCCCTCGACAAATCGCTTGACCTCTTCGTGCGCACAGCAGCGAATCTGCTCCGGCGTTCCCTCGGCAATCACCTTGCCGCCGGAGAGCATCACGAGGCGGTCGCCTACCTTGAAGGCGCTGGTCATATCGTGCGTGACGACGATGCTCGTGACGTGCAGTTCCTCGTTGAGTTTGAGGATCAACTCGTTGATCACGTCGGCGCGGATCGGGTCCAGACCTGTCGTGGGCTCATCGTAGAGCACCACTTCCGGGTCCATCGCGATTGCCCGGGCGAGCGCCACGCGTTTTTTCATCCCGCCCGAAAGCTCCGCGGGCATTTTTTGTTCCGTGTTCTCCAGCCCGACCATACGCAGCTTCTGTGCCACGATGTCGCGGATTTCCGATGGCTTGTATTTCGTATGCTCGCGCAATGGGAACGCGATGTTCTCCCCCACCGTCATCGAATCGAACAGCGCCCCCATTTGAAACAGCACGCCGAAGCGGATGCGTACGGGCTCAAGCTCGCGATCCGGCAGATGATCGATGCGCTGGCCGTGAAAGTAGACCTCTCCTGAATCCGGCTGCAACAGCCCGACGATAAGCTTGAGCAGCACCGACTTGCCTGTTCCCGACGGACCGATGACGACCATCGATTCACGTTCCGCTACGTTCAGCGAAACGCCGTCGAGAACCACCAGCGATCCGAATCGCTTGTGCAGATTCACCATGCGGATGTGCGGCTCGGGAGGACCCGCGGAGGCGGGAAGTTGTTGTGGACCGTTGCTCATCCGAAAATTGAACCTGCATTGGGCCAGATGATTTGATAGATCGCGTTGAGCAGCATGGCGAGAAAGAAATTCATCACGAGGATCGCCACGAAGCTGCTCACGAACGCCTCGGTACACGCCTTGCCGACACCTTTAGCGCCGGGACCACAGTTAAAGCCCTTGTAGCAGGCGATGGACGCGATGGCCGCGCCGAAGAACAGGCTCTTCAGAAAGCCGTTGTTAATCGTGAAAACATCGAGTGCCGCCCGCGAATATTCCCAATAGGCGTGCGAATCCACGCCCAGCATCTGCACCGACATGAACCAGCCGCCGAACATACCCAGGGCATCCGATGCCGCGGTCAGGGCCGGCATCATCAGAATGCACGCGGCAAAGCGCGGCATCGCCAGGATGCGGATCGGATCCGAGGCCATGGCCCGCAGTGCGTCGATCTGCTCGGTGACGCGCATGGTGCCCAGCTCGGCGGTCAGCGCCCCGCCGACCCGGCCGGCCAGCATGATCGCGGTAAGCACCGGCCCGATCTGTTTCACGACGGACACGTTGATGACCGAACCGATCCGGCTTTCCATGCCAATCGCACGGAATTGTGGGTGCGCCTCGATCGCCAGCACCGCGCCGATGAACGCCCCGGTGATCATGACGACGGGAATCGAGAGGACGCCGATTTCGAACATCTGTAACAACGTCTGCTGGCGGGCGAGTTTCCCCGGCCCGCGGACGATCCAGCCGACGATCGACAGGACAAACCGGCCGTAATCGCCGAGCGATTCCAGCCAGTACAACCCTTTTGCGCCCAGTCTTGCTATGCTCTTCACTGCCGACTCCACGAGTTCGCGTACACGCACGAGCAATTCATGACTTGTAGGTTCGCGCGGCAACAGTGTCAAGAAGCCAGGGACACATGGCGCCTGGCCTGGTGAATCACGAAATCCACAAGTTCCTGGCATTGGAAAAACCCCAGCCACATGTTATGCCCCTGGCTCGCGGCAATCCGTAGCGTCATTTCGCCGCCGAGTTGCCGATAGCGCCGAGCCAGTTCTGCGGAATTGTCTTCCATGGGCACGACGGTGTCGCTGTCGCCGTGAATGTGGAAGATCGGAACGCCAGCTTTGGCCAGCGGCTCGAGGCGATCGATGGGGTTATGCTCGGACATGTGCTCTTGGAGTTGTTCCGGCGTCATTCCGTAGGCTTCGGATGCTTTGGTCAGGCCGGGATAACTCGTGAGATTGCCCACGGGATAGATTCCCGCGATGCACGCCACTGCGGAAGGATGTTCCGCCGCCCAGTTGTAGAGCATCAATCCGCCGCGGCTGCGCGCCAGCAGGCAGGCCTTTCTTCCCAAGCCGCGATTTTGCACCAGCTCATCGTAAAGGGCGGAAAAGAGCGCCCGTCCTTGAGGATTTCCGTACGACTCGCCCACATCGATACCCGCGACGGCCAGGCCGGCGTCCAGAAATGTTTGAAACATCCATTGCTCTTCAGTGCCCGGATACATCGGAAGCGTCGGCGCGTACCAGATCCAGGGCGTTGGCCCTTTAGCGCGTTCTTGTCGTGGCGTGAGCAGAAACGCCGTGCGGCCCGCCACGTTGAACACTTCGCCCGATATGGGCAGTTCTTTGTCTACCATTTCCATGACACTTCTTCACAAATTCCATGAACTCAAGAACGAGGGGCGGAGCGCGGAACATTCATTTCGCTTCCGTTGCCGCTGGCTCAGATTCCCCGAAATCGATCAATGCGAGGCCCGTATCTTTTGCCGATCCAGCCGGCAGTTTTCGCAGGAAATACCGCCGCTGTCCGTCAAAACGCATTTCATACCAGCATTTCGCTGCTTCCGGCTGCAACGTGGGCCAATCCAGCGGATGCCGATCGGCCCATGCGCTGAATATCTGCGGTTCCTTTCCGGGATCGACAACGTAGCCGCCTTCCAGCCACGCACCGGATTTCAGGTCCATTCCGTTGGTAGCGGTCCAGCGGGCCAATTCCTCAGGCGTTCGCGGAAAGGGTGGGATGTTACCGATCTCCCGCACTTCACGCCGACCGTAGACCACGGACTCTCGGCCTGGCACTTCGAATGACAGATGTTGCTGCCCGCCATCGGGAGCGGCAGGATTTCCCAAGTCGAGCGTGACGTGCTCGATCGCAAAATATTGACGCGGTGATACTGCGACCGCCAACAACATTTCTTCTGGACCGGCGGCAACCGTCCAATGGCGTGCCACCAGCGACACACTGGCCTTGAAAATTTCCCTGACTTCCAGCGATCCACCATCTGCCCCACCTGGCGTCTCGGAGGATGCCCGCGGTGCATGCGACACGGTCCATCCCACTTGGCGCACGCTTGCCGGCGTAACGGTCTTGACCAGCGCCAGCGACACACAGGTCCATACCACGATCGCGCTGGTCAATATGCCCAGCACCATCGACGAACGGTGCACCAGAATCCGCAGCAATATGGCCAATCCCATCGCCACCGGAATGATGCTCAGCAAGAGCCGTTTCAGTCCGGTCCCCATTTGGGGATGGACGTCGAGCCCACGGGCCGCCTGTAAGCCCGGCTCCAACACCTGTGGCGCTCCGATTGTTTCTCGTGGCGAGACCCACCAAGTTCCGCCTGGGGTATCCGCGGATGAAAGCCGGTCCCATACCAGCCGACTCAGCCCCCCGCCCGGCGCCCGGTCGCAATGCACCACCAATCGCAGACCTGCATTGACCAGCGCCAGCACTCGCGGTTCATTGAGTTTCTCCGCCACTGCGGCTTCCATCAACAGGGCATCACAAGAGGCGAATACCAGCGATGGCGCATGCAGCAAATCTTCGAGATTGATCGGCATTACCTCCGCCTGACGACCGTGCGAGAGAATCTCCATCGCAATAGCCTGATCCGTATCGCCGGTTTGATCTGCGGGCGTCACAACTGCAAAGCGAGACGACTCACCCACCCCTGTCGATGCCGGATGCACCACGTCCACGTGCCGGCGAATCTCCCGACCGTTGTTCTCCGCCAGAGTGATTTCCACGGGCCAGCGATCCAGCGGCAACTCTGCGGCGGCAAGCATGGAAAGCGGCATCAATAGCGGCGGAAAACTAGCTGCGTTTCCGGCAGCCATCTCCACCGGACGCGAAAATGAGGGGCCGCCGCGTGCATCGCGTACCGCGATCCGTTGCACGTGAAAATCCGCCGGCAGATCCGAAAGATCCGAAACGCTGACCTTCAGCGTTTCCCAGCGCCCGGTCCGCGCCGCATCGGGACATGCCAGTTCCGCGCGAACGGTAACGCCCGCGGCAGTCCGAACCAGCACCGCCATCAACGCGAGAATAAGAATTGAAGTGATCTGCCGCATGTGCACATTGTACGGCACAGGTGCGACTGCGTCAGTCGTCCCCCATTGCTGCCGCCCGCGCTCAAATGTTTTCCACCGCCACGATTCGCCGCCTCCGCACCAGGTACAGTGCGATCCCCCCCGCCATCAGTACGATTGCCACGGGCATAATAATGTGCTTAATCTGATCAATCCGCATGAAGAGGCCATTGATATTCGCGGCGAAATGATACCCCAGCCACACAAACAGCGGCACGGAAATGAATGTTGCGATACCGTCGATCAGCAGAAATCGCGGGTAGGACATTCGCGACATGCCGGCAAAGGCAAAAATCAGCGAACGAAATCCCGGCATGAATCGGCCGCAAAACACGGTCAGACTCCCATGCCGCGAAAAATGTTTCTCCACTCTTTCCCGCCGCTTTGAATGCATCACCTTCCGAATGTGCCGGCAGACCATGTTGTCGCCATGCACGCCCTTGCGGCCGATGTGAAAGACGATCGAATCACCCCCCAGAACCCCCACGATTCCCGAGAGCATCATCAACCACAGTTGAGGCACCCTACGGTAAGGCTGATCCGGAGCGCCATCGTCGTTTACGTCCATCGCGTTGGCCTTGGCGATGGGCGATTCATCCGGATGGCACAGATACCCCGCGGTAATCAGCGGAATGTCCTCCGGAATCGGCAGGCCCAAGCCGGAAATCATCAGTACTCCGGCCAAGGCCAGGTACGTGAAATGCGTCAGGAACGAAGTTAGCAGAGACTGAAGGAGGCTCAACATACAGTTATTATCGTCCGTTTCCGCCGGGAACCGCCATTTCCGTCAATCGTAGCCTGACCTGCCCTCAAAACTCAAGGCCTAATAGATCACCCCCCTAATTGAGAGACCTCTCGACGAGCCTTTCCATCATGGCCTAAAGCGTTCGGACTTCATCGCGGCCCGGAGACTTGACCTACCGTCGAAGGCTTGCGAATATGGCTGTTCAGGCCCGCCCCGCGGCGGAGCCGCACGGAGAGATGGCTGAGCGGCTGAAGGCGCCGGTTTCGAAAACCGGTTAGGGCGAAAGTCCTACTAGGGTTCGAATCCCTATCTCTCCGCTTCAGAAACTGCAACAGTTCTAACTCGCCCCTTGGGGGGCATTTATGGTCCCACCCCCCTATCCATTTGCAGCTACTGTCCCAAAACTGTCCCTATTTGCCGCCGACGCTGCCGTTACGCGTCAGCCGTCGCGTTGGGACTGCCGCGGACCCAATACACAAAAATCCGCAAACTTTTCTATTCCCGGGTGAATTTTCCTGACCATAATAGGGAAGCTTCTGAGGGACATAGTCAGTTCCCTCCCTACAGGAGCTGTACCCGTGAAAACCATTGTTTCCGCTTCAGGCTTTGCTTCGGCCTATTCCGAGTCGCTGTCCATTACCCGCCGCCAGGACCAGCGAATCTCCATCGCCGAAATCCAGAACGCCTTCGACCGACAGGGTGTGCCGCCAATTCTTTCACTGGAAGAGGCTGCCCAGATCATCAGGCTCCCCACGGTCGCAGGCATGCAGGCAAAGCACTCCGAGGCAGGTCCCCAAGCCTCGCCACATGGTGATTATTCGTCTGGGGCACGGTTTGCCTGCTTTCGGTATGCGCAGCGGCGTTTCTAATAGCTGTGCTGCTCCAGCTTCACCTTTCCTCGGAAGACCCAGTAGATGCTAAAGGTATATCCCAGAACCAGGGGCATGCCGATCAGAGCAATGATCAGCATGGTCCTGAGGGTGGCTGGGGAGGAAGCGCCGGACCAAATGTCGAGGCTGTTGGCGGGCGTGGGGACAGACGGAATCATTTTGGGGAAGAGGCCAATGGCCAGCAGGGCCATGAGGCAGAGGATCGCCAGGCAACTTGAGAGGAAGGCGTTGAAATCGCGCTTGTGGTAAATCTCTCGCGGAATGTTGGCGATAGCGAGCATGTTGAGCAGCGCGACGAGTCCGAAGGCTGGATGATCGCGGAATGGCTGAGCCATGCGGGGGACGTAGAGCAGCGTGGCCATGGTGGTGAGGGCGTAGCAGATGATGAAGAAGATCATGGTGTTGCGGATCCAGTCGCGGGCTTTGTCGTGCAGGTCGCCCTCAGTTTTCAACGCTAGATAGATGGCCCCGTGCATCATGAAGAGTGCCACAGTGGTGATGCCGACGAGCAAGGCATAGGGGTGGAGCAGGTCGAGCAAACTGCCGAGGTATTCCTGCTGGGGATTCAGGGGGATGCCCCAGGCCAAGTTGCCCACCAGTACGCCCAGCAGCATGCTGGCCAGAAAACTTCCGATGGCGAAACCTGAGTCCCACACGCGTCGCCACGCGGTACTTTCCTGTTTGCTACGGAACTCGATAGAAACGGCGCGGAAGATTAGGGCCGTGAGCAGCAGCATGAAAGGGATGTAGAATGCCGAAAACAGTGTCGCATAGACGTTGGGAAAGGCGGCGAAGAGCGCGCCGCCGCCAGTGACGAGCCAGACTTCGTTGCCGTCCCAGACGGGGCCGATGCTATTGAGCATGATGCGGCGGTGCGCGTCCGTGCGGGTGAACAGGTGGAGCATGCCGACGCCGAAATCGAAACCGTCGAGCAAGGCGTAGCCGAAGAAGAGTACGCCGACGAGCAGGAACCAGATCGTGTTGAGGTCCATGAGAACCTTCCGTCATCGAAAGTGAGGCAAATTACGTTGCGGCTCGGTCACCTTGGAGCGGGTGGAGGCCATCTTCGCGGTCAGTGGTTGGATCGTCTGGACCGTGGCGGATTTTGTGATCTAACAGGTAGATAAAGAGCACAAACAAGAGCGTGTACATTACGCCGAACATGATCAGACTGGCCCAGACATTGTCTGCCCGCACATGGGGAGAGACGCCGTCGCGGGTTTTCATCAAGCCGTAGACGATCCAGGGCTGGCGGCCGACTTCGGCGCTAAACCATCCGAGTTGATTGGCGGCTTGGGGGAGAAGAACGGCCCCGACGCACAGGCGAAGGAACCAGCGTTTGTTCCAGAGGGTTTGCCGCCACCAGAAAAACACGCCTAGCACGCTCAGTCCGATCAGCGTCATGCCGATGCCAATCATGGCGTGGTAGGTCTGGAACACAGTATTGACGGGCGGGATGTCTTGGCCGAACTCTTCGAGACCCCTGACGGGTCTAGAGGCATCGCCGTGGATGAGCCAACTGAGCATCCCGGGGATGGCTATGCCGCCCTTCACTGCACCTTCTGTGACCTGGCTGTCTTTGCTTTCCGTCGGCGGCTCGTACCAGCCAAAAAGATACAGCCCGGCAGGCCCGGTCTTCCAGTGGCCTTCAAACGCAGCCATCTTGGCGGGTTGGTGTTCGGCCGCGAGTTGCGCGCTGCGATGCCCGCTGACAAGTTGGAGGATTGACGCGAGGATGGCCACCGTAAAGGCAATACGTAGGGAGGTGCGGGCGAATGCTATGTGGCGATTCTTGAGCAGGTAGTACGCTGAGACACTGATGACCAGCCACGCTCCCGCCTGCCATGCGCCCATGACGGTGTGCCAGAGCCGGTCAAGCGTGGAGGGGTTGAGCACGACGCGCCAGAAGTCGGTGACCTCGGCCCGCACCTGCCCGCTCGGTAACGTCACGAGGTGGTAACCATCGGGCGTCTGCATCCAGGAGTTGGCCACGATGATCCAGATGGCCGAGAACGTCGAACCGAGCGCGACCATGAGAGTCGCAAGGAAGTGGGTTTTCTTGCTGACCTTGTCCCATCCGAAGATGAGCAGGGCGAGGAAACCGCTTTCGAGGAAGAAGGCAAAGATGCCTTCGGCTGCCAGCGCCGAACCGAACACGTCGCCCACGTAGCGTGAGTAGGCTGACCAGTTGGTGCCGAATTGAAACTCCATCACAATGCCGCTAGCGACGCCGATGGAGAAGATCAGCGCGAAGATGCGGACCCAGAACTTGGTCATTTCGCGGTGGAGCGCATTGCCGGTCTTGAGCCAGATGCTCTCCATGATGACCAGTATTAGCCCCAGACCAATCGACAGCGGCGGGAAGACGTAGTGGAATGCGATGGTCAGACCGAACTGGAGGCGAGAGAGAAAATATGTGTCCATGCTGGATACTGCCTTTGCTCGTACGGTCTGCGATTCTACCGCGTCATCGCTGGTGTTTCATTTTTGCCGTTAACTGCTGCGGGTGCAGGCTGGGCCGCCACATCACGTGGTTCGGCAGCGTCGCCGTCCTCTGGTAGTCCATGGCCGGGCTTGTTGGCGTAAATAAGCCAGTAGCTCACGGGGATCACAAAGAGCGTGAAGATGGTAGAGGCAAACAGACCGAAAATGAGCGACCAGGCAAGCCCGGAGAAAATCGGATCGACAATAATCGGAACGGCCGAGAGCATCGCGGCGGCGGCGGTGAGCAGGATGGGGCGAAGACGGACGACGCGGCTTTCCATGATGGCATCAAAGAGCGACCGGCCGCGTTTCAGCGACAGGTGAATGAAGTCCACCAGGATAATCGAGTCGCGCGTGACGATTCCTGCCAAGGCAATCATGCCGATCATACCGGTCGCGGTGAAGAACACGGCATCGTTGTAGCCCATCACCTGGTGACTGGTGAGGTGATTGAGCAGCCAAAAGCCGGGCATCACGCCGAGAATGGTGAGGGGAATGGCCATCATCACCACCAGCGGGATTACGAAGGACTTGGTCTGGGCGACGAGAAGCACGTAGATGGCGACCATGGCCGCGCCAAACGCCAAGCCCAGGTCGCGGAACACGTCGAGAGTGATCTTCCACTCGCCTTCGCCGGCGAAGTCGATCTTGAGGCCATCGGGTACGGACCATCGGATGTTGGAACCGTTGGACAGGAAGGTGCGCTGGGCAAGGTCACGGGGTTTGGCGTTTTCGACCCAGCCGTTGCCGACGTGCAACACCTTGTCGGGCGCGGCTGGCGCTCCGCCGATGGCGGGCACCAGGTCGTGCTGTACGTCGACCACCACATCGGCGGGGGGCCGGCCGGCGGTCTCGGCGAATACATATGCCACGCGTTGCAGATTTTTATGGTAGATCGTCTGATCGACGCGGGCGGTATCCCAGCGGCCCAGCTCTGCCAATGTGACAAGTTGACCTTCGGTTCCCTTCACGCGTAGCTGCGAAAGATCGGCGGCACGTGAGCGGTCGGCTTGGGGCAGGCGCAGTTCGATTCGCAGTGGGTTGCGTTCACCTTCCACGCGCACTGTTCCGGCGAGCGATCCGCCGAGAGCAGTGGAGACGGAGTCGGCGATCGTCTCAACGGTGATGCCGTTTAGCGCCGCCTTCTCCTTGTCGGTCACGAAAACCTGCTTGGTCTGGGTGGCTTCGACAACATCGTCGGTATCCACGACGAAGGGTTCGCGGTCGAGACGCGCCCGCACCGTCGTGGCGGTCTCAAGGAGATCGTCGTAGCTGTGATCCGGCCGTCCGTACACCTCTCCCACGACGCTGGCCAGCACCGGCGGCCCCGGCGGGACTTCCACGAGTTTGAGCTTGAGATTGTGTTGGCGGGCGATTTTCGTCAGGTCATCGCGCATCCGCAGGCCGATGGCATGGCTCTGCATCTGGCGGTTCTTTTTGCCGACCAGGTCGATCCGCACTTCCGCCACACTCGGTCCCTGCCGCAGGTAGTAGTGGCGTACGAGCCCGTTAAAATCCATCGGCGAAGCCACGCCGACGTAACTGGTGAAGTCGGTCACCTCGGGCACATGGGCCAGATAGTCCTCGAAGGCGCGCACGCCCGCGTCGGTCCGTTCCAGAGTCGTACCTTTGTCGGCGTCCAGCACCAGTAGCAGTTCGTTCTTATTGTCGAAAGGAAGCATCTTGAGCGGTACGCTGCGGTTAGCTGCCAGGTACATCGCCCCCACGGTTAGCAGTGCCATCACGGCGATGGAACTCCATGCGATCAGCCGAGAATGCAGCAGCGGAGCCATGATCGGATAGAAGAGTTTGTAGAGAAAGGTCTGCTTCACTTCGCCGGTCTCGTGCGGATCGTGGGCGCCATCGCCGCTGGTCAGGCCCTTCTTCCGCTTGAGCACGTGGTACGCCAGCCACGGCGTGATGGTGAACGCCACCACCATCGACATGAGCATCGCCACCGGCACGTTGAGCGCCATGGGACGCATGTATGGCCCCATCATGCCGGTGATAAAAAACATCGGCAGGAAGCTCACCATCACCGCCAGCGTGGCGGTGATCAGCGGCGGGCGAATCTCCGCCACCGCCTCCATCACGATCTTACGGGTGGCGCGTTTCCGTAGCGCAAAGTGCCGCGAGATGTTTTCGACATCGACGATGGGGTCATCAACAAGCAGACCGAGACTCAGGATCAGAGCGAAGAGCGTCACGCGGTTGATGGTGAAGCCGAACATGAGGTTCACGGCCAGCGTAAGGCCGAAGACCACCGGCACGGCAACCGCGACAATCAGCGCCTCACGCCAGCCCAAGCCGAGGGTGAGTAAGGCGATCACAATAAAAATGGCGACGACCAGGGCCTCGACCAGTTCGTTGACCTTCTCATTGGCGGTCAGGCCGTAGTTACGCGTAACGATTATCTCCATGCCCGTGGGCATCACGGACTTCTTGAGTTCCTCGGCCGTGCCCAGCACATCCTTGGCGACCCAGACGGCGTTGGAGCCTTTCTTCTTGGCGATGGCGATGGTGACCGCCGGGGCAGCCGACGTAATCCCGCCTTGGGGTGCGGACGCGCTCAACGTCGTGCCCGAAGCCCCCTCCTCCGCATGAAAGCCGCGTCCAGGGCCCCACCCGTGCCGAACGTAGCTGCTGACTTCCGCCGGACCGTCTTCTACCCGCGCGATGTCTTTGAGAAACACCGGCCGCCCATGATTCAAGCCGACCACCAGACTCTGCAACTCGTGGGCATTGGCGAATGCCTTGCCAACTTCTACGGAGATCACCTTGTCGTCGCGCCGATATTCGCCGGCCGTCCTGGTGACATTTGCTCCCGCGATGGCGGTTTGTACTTCCAGTGGGCTCACGCCGTACCCTGCCATGCCATTCGTTGCGAGGTAGACATTTACCACACGCGGTCGTCCTCCCACCACATAGGCCCGGCTCACATCCTTCACGGCCGCCAGTCGCTGGGTTACCTCCTCGGCCACGCGTCGGAGCGCCATTTCGTCGTTGCCGCCGGTAAGGGTGAGCGTGACGATGGGCACATCATCGATTTCGACGGGTTTGACCACCCAACCGGTCACGCCAGGCGGCACCAATTCCATATTCTCGTCGATCTTTTTGTAAAGCTTCACCAGGCTGCGCTCGCGATCTTCGCCGACGTAGTAGCGCACAGTAATGATTGCTTGGTTTTCTTTGCTCATGGAGTAGACGTACTCTACGCCGTCGATCTGGTAGAGGATCTTCTCCAGCGGCGTGGTCACCAGTTGTTCGACCTCCGCCGCCGAGTGTCCGGGGAAGTTGACGTACACGTCCGCCAGCGGCACAACGATCTGCGGGTCTTCCTCGCGCGGTGTGATCATCAGCGCCGCAATTCCGACGAGCGTCGCAAGCAGGATCAGGACCAGTGATAGATTCGAGAACAGAAACTTCTTCACCAACGAGTTGGTGAAGTGATGCTCATCGGCGAGTTGCGGTACCTCGGGTGTCTTACTCATGGCCGCCTCCGGATGCGGGCTGGGTACCAGACACTTGTACCTTCACCGCCACCTTCTCACCTTCGGTAAGACCGCTCAGAATTTCCATGTCGTTGCCGATCTTACGGCCGAGTTGCACTGTGCGGCGCTCCAAGGCGTTGTCGCGCCCGACAACCTCGACCATATCGAGTTGGCCCACGCGGGTTAGCGCTACAGTGGGCACCAGCAGTACATCCTGCACGTCCAGCGGAATAATGATGCGCCCGAACATGCCGGAATAGATGCCCGGCGGACACGGCCCGGTGACTTTCACCTGGAACGTCCGGCTGGCACTCTCCGACTCCGGCACAATCTCGCTGACCGTGCCGTTGCAGGTACGGTTCAGGGCTTCCATACGCACGCCAATCTCCTGCCCAACCTTGAGCCGCTGCGTCAGCATCTCTCGCACGCTGGCGATGAGCTGCATGTGTGAAGGGTCGTAGAGCGTAGCAAGCACTTGGCCGGGCATCACCGTGTCGCCGACGTTGACTTTCTTATCCACCACCACGCCTGAGGCCGGGGCATTGATGGTCGCGTACGCCAGCGTGGCCTGCACCTCGTTAACCAGTTCACCACTTCGCAGAACTTCCGACTCGGCATTCTTCAGCGCCAGATCGGCCCGGTCGAACTCAAACTTCGAAGCCGCCCCACTCGCAAAGCCCTTAGCCAGTCGCTCGCGATCGATCTTCGCCTGATCGCGCGTGGAGATTGCGACCGTCGCTACCGCCTTGGCCTGTTCGACGCGTGCCTTGAGGTCGCGGTCATCGAGTCGCACCAGGACGTCGCCCTTGGTCACATGCTGACCGGCGACAAGATTCAGCTCGGTGATCCGCGCCGCCACACGCGGCGTCACCACCATCTCATACACCGGCTTAACCGTGCCTACCGCCTCTTCGGTCTGCGGCAGCGACACCCGCCGTACCACGACGGCGGGTCCCGTATAGGGAGGTATGGCCACGTCACCGACGGCGGAGACGCTGATCTTTGGCTCGAATCCGCCGGCAAGCCAGATCATCAAGAGCGTAACCACAGCCAGAAAAGCCAGACCAATGCCTATTTGGCGAAGACCAATAAGCCATTTACGCGGTATTGGACTGAGTTTGGCCATGACGCTTTCCTTAGCAAGACGGAACAAGAGATACGCTTGTCGGCTATTCTATCCGCAGCTTCGCTGCGAGAGGCCCATTTTCTTGAAGATCATTTCCGCCGGGCAAAATCCCGTGAACGCCGACTGCACGAGGTTCAGGCCAACGAAAGCCGTCAGCAACAACCACCAATGACTGACGGTCAGGGCCAGAACGGTGCTCACGGTCACCATGGTCCCAGCGAGCAAATACACGGCACTTTCAAGACGCATGACGTTCTCCTTTGTTTTGGCTAGCGCATTCTGTTTGAGCAAAGCGAACACTCAAAGGCTCGCGTCAACGGTGGCGCGAAGCGGGCTTCCACTACGCTTGATCCACGAAGGGAGTGGCGGGTTACAGAATTCTGTCGCGGGATTGATATTGGAGATGGTCCTGCGGGGCGACGCTCAAACCGGGCGCTGTTTCCAGCGAGCTTTGAGTGAGGAATGCAACCGAGATTTGAGTTCGGGCGGCAACTCGCAGGGCGTGTCGCCCTTGTAGAGCTGAATCGTCTTGCGGACGTTGTCCACGACGATCCGGCAGGGGTTGCAGTCTTTGAGGTGCGCCTGGAACATCTCGCACACGCCGGGCTCCAGCGTGCCGTCTACGTATTCATTGAGCGCTTTAAGCAGTTCGTCGCACTTCATGTCCATAGCACCTGTTCCTACTGATCCGCCAAAGGGCTGGCGGTTACAGCGACCCGCAAATTATTCTACCTCATCGTGCCGGTGGGGCGGAGCCTGTCTGTCTTTGTCGCCCAGTACCCGCGTCAACCGTTCGCGAAGCATCAATCTCGCCCGCATCAGCCGAATCTTCACGTTCGCGACCGAAATTCCCAACACCTCGGCCGTCTCTTCCGTCGACAGCTCCTCGACATCCCGAAGTAAAAACACCACGCGATGCTTTTCGTCCAGCGCCGTCATCGCCTCGTCGAGCAACGCGCGGATTTCATGCCGTCCCGCAAGGTCCGCCGGGCTCTCCTGCCACGGCGCCACGAACTCCGGGTGTGGCAGCGGTTCATCATCTTCCTGCGTGCCTGATCCCTCCAGCGAAACCATCGGCAAGCCTCGCTTCTTGCGCAGCAGCTTGAGCGCCGCATTGGTGGCAATCCGCAGCAGCCATGTACGAAAACTAGCGTCCTCTCGGAATGTGGACAGGTGCTCCACCACGCTCAGAAACGTCTCCTGAACCACTTCTTCCGCATCATGCTCCTCGCGCGCAATCCGCCACGCCAGTGCGTAAACTTTCCCCTCATAGCGCGAAACCAGCGCCTCAAAGGCCGCATAGTCTCCATCCCGCGCCCGGCGGACGAGCGGGAGGTCAATGTCGACCGATGATCCTTTTACGGCTTCGGACATGCACTACACGATAATTCGCCGGACGCCGCACTACAAACCTGCGTATGCGAGCTCACGACCGCAGCACTAAGCCATCGGGCGACCAACGGTTTCCAAGGAAGATCATTGACATCAGGCTCGATATGTGATTAAATACTCACATAGTTACTAATGGCCGCCGGAGCAACCGCGATGTTGAATCGAGAATCCAAGGCTCTTTACGAACGCAAAGCCGAGATCATCAAGGCCGTGGCGCATCCGCTGCGGGTGGCGGTGGTGGATTTCCTCAAGGACGGCGAGAAGTGTGTCTGCGACATTGCAGCGCATGTCGGCTCGGAACGGTCGAATGTGTCACGGCACCTTGCGGTGATGCTCAAAGCCGGCGTCTTGCGGAGTCGTAAGGAGGGCCTGATGGTCTTTTACGAGTTGCGGACACCGTGCATATTGAACTTTCTCAACTGCGCCACGCAGACGTTGAAGCACAACGTCAATGAGGAAGTGAAGGTGATGGCGGGCGCTTAGGTAATGCGGAGAAAGTGGCCCCCATTGTGGCGGGCCTTCTTTTGGCGGTAATGCGTGACTATTCAATCACACAGTGAATCAATGGCCCACATGGCCGGAACACTTACGAAAGGAACTGGATCATGACTCAACACTCGACGTGCGGTTGCAACGGTACTTGCTCCGGGGCGCCCAAGAAGAAGGTGCTGGTCTACGCCTGCTCCGGGGCGGCCAACGTCGCGGAAATCGCCGACCATGCCGCGCGGCAACTTCATGCGGAAGGGCAGGGCCAGATGTTCTGCCTGGCCGGATTGGGCGCGAACATTCCAAACATGGTTCAGACGGCCAAGGATGCGGACGTGAATCTGGTCCTCGACGGGTGCCCGATGGATTGCGGCCGGACGATCTTTCAGAAATTAGGCCTGGACAACGTGAAGGTGCTTCGCGTCACCGATCACGGCATCGATAAAACCAAGGGCGTGAAGATCACCGACGAGCAGGTGCAGAAGATTGTCACCCTGGCCAAACAGACGCTGGCGACCGCCTGAGTTCGTTCATGATGAGGAACACTGGATGAAGAAGATACAAATACTGGGCACCGGTTGTGCGAAGTGCCAGAAACTGGCGGAGAACGCCAAAGCTGCCGCCGACGCGCTGGGCATCGCTTACGAGATGGAAAAGGTCAGTGAGATCGACGAAATCATGAAGTTCGGCGTGATGTTCACGCCGGCGCTGGCGGTGGATGGCGTGGTGAAGGTCTCGGGCAAGGTGCCGGACGTGGCAGCCATCAAGGTCATGCTCAAATAAGGAGTCAACGTGAAGACCGTGTTCAAGATAGGCATCGTGGGGATTTTGGTGATAGTGGTCGCGGCGGTAATCGTTGCCAAGGCACACAAGAATTCATCGTCATCCGCGGCAACAGCGGCGGGCAACGGTACGGAAACGCATGCGGCAACGTCGTCCATGGCAGCCACAGCGCTGCCGCGCCTCGTGGATCTCGGGTCGCACACCTGCATTCCCTGCCAGCAGATGATCCCGATTCTGGCTGAGCTGAAAAAAGAACTCGACGGCAGAATTCAGGTGGAGTTCATCGATGTGCGGGAAAACCCCGATGCGGGACAGAAGTACGGCATTCACCTGATCCCCACGCAAATCTTCTATGACGCGTCCGGCAAAGAATTGGCGCGCCACGAGGGCTTCCTCTCCAGGGAGGACATCCTGGTCCGATGGGCCGCGCTTGGAATCTTGCAGCTCTCGCCCGCAACGCAGCCGGAGTAACACATGGAACAGATATTTTCAGCACTTACGCGCGCGGTTGAGGCGGGATCGGGCTTGGCCCTGGTGGCGGCTGCGATCTGGGGCGTGCTGAGCATTCTGCTTAGCCCCTGTCACCTGGCCAGCATTCCGCTGATCGTTGGGTTTGTGAACGGGCAGGGGCAGGTGAGCATGCGGCGGGCGTTTGCGCTCTCGTCGCTGTTTGCGCTGGGGATACTGGCAACGATTGCGGGCATCGGCGCCATCACCGCGGGTGCGGGCCGCCTGATGGGTGATCTTGGCCCCTACGCGAACTATGCCGTGGCGGTGATATTTTTCCTCATCGGATTACACCTGCTGAACGTGATCCCCATGCCGTGGTCGGGGCCGGGGCGGGTGAATTTGAAGCGTAAGGGCATGCTTGCGGCGCTCGTGCTGGGGCTGATCTTCGGCGTGGCGCTGGGTCCATGCACCTTTGCCTATATGGCGCCGATGCTGGCCGCGTCGTTCAAAGTCGCCGGTACCCATCCGATGTACAGCATTCTGCTTCTGGCCAGCTACGGCGTGGGACATTGTGCGGTGATCGTCGCCGCAGGGACGTTTACCGAGGTCGTCCAGCGCTATCTCAACTGGAATGAGCGTTCGCGCGGGGGCGTGATTCTGCGGGGTGCCTGCGGTGTATTGGTGCTGGCCGGCGGCGTTTACCTGATCTATGCAGCTCCCTGAGGAAATCATCATGACCACGACTCGCAGTTCAGACACAGTGGCAGTGAGTTCGGTGCCCCCGGAAGCCTTCGCCGAGGGTTCTGCCTCGTCGATGACGCCCGCCGACAAACCTTCGGTATGGCGTTATCTGCTCTTGGGCATGGTTCTGGCGACAGCGTGGACGGGCCTGTATTACAGTCTTGCCCCTGTTTCCAAGTGGCTCACCTATTCACTTTTTCGCTTGCGATCCGGCGAGCATCTCAGCGCTGCTGTCGAATTTTTCATTTTCGAAGTTCCCAAAGTCATGCTCCTGCTGACGGCCGTGGTGTTCGCTGTCGGCATCGTCCGCTCATTCTTCACCCCTGAACGCACGCGTGCCGTGCTGGCGGGGAAGCGCGAATCCGTCGGCAATGTGCTGGCGGCAGGTCTGGGTGTGGTCACGCCTTTTTGCTCGTGCTCAGCGGTGCCGCTGTTCATTGGATTCGTTACCGCGGGCGTGCCGCTCGGCGTGACATTTTCGTTTCTTATCGCCGCTCCCATGATCAACGAGATAGCGTTGGGGCTGCTATTGAGTCTCTTCGGCTGGAAGGTCGCGTTGATCTATCTGGGCACCGGACTGAGCGTCGCGATTCTTGCCGGCTGGATCATCGGCCGGCTCAGGATGGAGAAATACGTCGAGGAGTGGGTGTACAAGATGCAGGTCGGCCCAGGAGTTGCTTCCGACGAGAATATCACGTGGGCGGATCGCGTGGGTTGCGGTTGGACTTCCGTGAAAGACATTGTGGGCCGCGTATGGTTGTACGTGCTGGCGGGCATCGCGGTGGGCGCGGGGATTCACGGCTACGTGCCGGAGAATTTCATGGCTTCGATCATGGGCAAAGGCGCGTGGTGGTCGGTGCCGCTGGCGGTATTGATCGGCATACCCATGTATTCAAACGCCGCCGGGATCATTCCGGTGGTTCAGGCATTGCTGGGTAAAGGTGCGGCGCTGGGCACGGTGCTGGCGTTCATGATGTCGGTGATCGGACTGTCGTTGCCGGAGGCGGTGATCCTCCGCAAGGTGCTGAAGATGCGTTTGCTGATCACCTTCTTTAGCATCGTGGCGGCGGGCATTATGTTGGTGGGTTACCTGTTCAATTTGATCATGTGAGGTCAACGGCATGCGCGGCGCATGTGGGAGTAAACATTTATGGCTCTGGGTTCGTTCAACGTAAGAAAAATTCTGCGTACGGCGGCGAAGTGGGCGGTCGTCGTGGCGATTGCAGGCTTTGTCGTCTACAAAATCTATTTTGCCCCTGTGAACGTGCAAGCCCAGAAGGTCACCACCGGCACTGTGGTCGCGGAGATCATGGGCACCGGAACGCTGGAGGCGCGGGTGCGTACTTCGATCAGTCCGAAGATTTCCGGCCGTCTGGTGCAACTGCTGGTAGATCAGGGCGACCGCGTCACCAAGGGACAACTGCTGGCCACATTGGATGACGGTGATCTGAAGCAGCAGGTGCAGGTCGCCCAAGCCGAGTTGGCGGTGACGCACGCCGCCGTGGACCGTTCGGCGATGGACATAGTTCGCGCCGAAGCGACGGCGATCCTGGCACGCGTGGAATTGGAGCGGGTGGCACGGTTGGTAAAGTCCAACACCGTCAGCGCCAGCGAGGTCGACCAGGGCACGGAGCGGCGCGATGTCGCCGAAGCAGACATCAAGCGCGCCCAACTGGCCAAGGTGGAGGCCGAGAAGTCCGTCATTAAGGCCGATGCGAGCCTGCACTATTACGAGGAACGGCTGGCAGACACCAAGATCGTCGCGCCATTCGACGGCCTGGTGGTGCGCCGCAGCCGCGACCCGGGAGACATCGTGGTGCCCGGTACGGCCATCCTCGACGTGATCTCTACGGATGAGCTTTGGGTGTCTGCCTGGGTCGATGAGACGGCCATGGGGCAGTTGGCGGTATCTCAGCCCGCGAGGTTGGTATTCCGCTCCGCCCCGGACAGTTCGCTGTCCGGCAAGGTGGCTCGCCTGTCTCCGCAAACCGACCGCGAGACGCGGGAATTCCTGGTGGATGTCAGCGTGGAGCAATTACCCAAGACGTGGGCAGTGGGCCAACGCGCCGAAGTCTATATTGAGACCGGACGCCACACCGAGGTGCCGACGGTCCCCCAACGGCTCGTGAGTTGGCGCGACGGGAAAGCGGGCCTCATGGTGGATAACGCCGGCAAAGCGCAGTGGCAGAAAGTCTCTCTGGGCCTGCGCGGCCGGGAAAACGTGGAGATCACCGGCGGAATCACCGTGGGCCAGGTGGTCATTAGCGCCCCGCCCGGGGCGGAGTTGCCCCGCGACGGCCGGTCCATCAGGTACCAACAACCATGAATCTCGCACTCAAAGATATTCGCCACAGCTTCGGCCGGTTCGTGCTGACGACCTTCGGCATCAGCTTGCTGCTCATGCTGGTCATGGGCATGGGCGGGATCTACCGCGGTTTGGTCGAAGAAGCCACGCTGCTGGTGGACCGGGTCGGCGCCGATCTGTGGGTAGTCCAGAAAGGCACGCGCGGGCCATTTGCGGAGATTTCGCGGCTGCCGCGCAACGTGGAAGATCGGGTACTGGCGGTGCCAGGTGTCGTCAGCGCCAACAGTTTCATCTCCCATACCATTCAGCGCGAATACCGGGACAAGCCGCTCCGCGTGACCATCCAAGGTCTGTCGTGGCCAACGGATCGTGGCCTCTGGCTGCCCATCGTCGCGGGCCGCGCCCTGGGACAGGCGCACTTTGAGATGATCGCCGACAAATCCTCCGGGCTGGCACTCGGCGATCATGTACCCTTGGGCAAGGACACCTATGCAGTGGTCGGCTTGACCGGGCAGATGAGTTCCTCGTCCGGCGATCCCATGGCGTTCATGACCCTCACCGACGCCCAGGCCGTGCAGTTTGATCTGGTCGGCGATGCCGTCCGCACCGAACGTGCCGCGCGCGTGAATCGGCTGCAGGCCATTGATCTGGGCCGTTCTCAGCCACAACTGGAGGATCGTGCCGCCGGAGTGTCCTCGGCAATTCCTGCACTTGGCACGTCGATGGTCAGCGCCGTGCTGGTGGATATCGCACCCGGATACGATCCAGTCAAAGTCGCCGCGCGAATTGCCAGTTGGCCGGATGTGTCGGTCTACAGCCACGAGGGCCAGCGCAACCTGCTGCTCGGAGGAATGGTGGACAAAGCCCGACGGCAGCTCGGCCTGTTCCGCGTGCTACTGATCATCGTCTCGGGCATCATCATGGCGCTGATCCTCTACACGCTGACGCTGGATAAGCTCCACGACATCGCCATGCTCAAACTGCTGGGCGCGCGGAACCTGGTGATTCTGGCCTTGATCCTCCAGCAGGCGCTGCTCCTAGGCGGCCTGGGTTACTGTCTTGCATACTACCTGGGACGATGGATTTTTCCGTACTTCCCACGCCGAGTGGTCATCATGCAGGAAGACCTTGTGTCCCTGGCGTTCATCGTGCTGGCCATTTCGGTGGCTGCCAGCCTATTGGGCATCGCCAAAGCCCTGCGCGTCCAGCCTAATGAGGTGCTGGCATGACCACGCCACTCTCAGCCGGCTTGGTGGTAGAAGCCACGGGCTTGACCAAAATCTACGGCAGCGGCAACACGGAGGTCGTGGCCGTTCGGGACGCCAGTCTGACGGTCGCGCGCGGAGAAATCGTTGCCCTACTGGGTCCCAGTGGTGCAGGCAAGTCCACGCTCCTGACGCTCCTGGGTCTGATCCTGCCACCCAATGCCGGTCGGATTTCCATCGGCCAGACGCTCGTCTTCGACGGCGAGCGTTCACGCGTGAACGTGCGCCGCTTTCGTCGCCAACATCTGGGGTTTGTCTTTCAGAAAGCCAATCTGATTCCGTTTCTTACTGCAGCAGAGAACGTCCAACTGGCCATGGAAATCAACGACGTGTCGCCCCGCGCCGCCCGGACCCGGACAATGGAATTGCTTGAGTACCTGGGTGTAGCGGACCGGGCCGAGCACCTTCCCTCCAAACTCTCCGGCGGCCAAGCGCAGCGTGTTGCCGTCGCGCGGTCGCTGGCCAATCGCCCCAGCCTGATTCTGGCCGATGAACCGACCGCCGCGCTCGACAGTGTGCGTGGACGTCAGGTCATGGAACTTTTCCGTAAGGTGGCCCACGAGCAGAAAGCCGGAGTCATGGTCGTCACGCACGACCACCGGGCCCTAGACGTGTTTGATCGGTCGTTGGAAATGGAGGACGGTCAACTGCGGACGGGGGCTTGCCCAAATTCCACAACCGGGCAGAATAAGGCCCATGAAAATGACAAATGATTTGGCGAACAAGACACCTGACCCGATTCTCGATTCCATCACCGATGGCGTTTTCACGGTGGACAAGGAATGGCGAGTTACGTCGTTCAACCGCGCTGCGGAACAGATCACCGGCGTCCCGCGTGCGGAAGCCATCGGTCGGCGTTGCTGTGACGTGTTCCGCGCCAGCATCTGTGAGGCCTCGTGTGCCCTGCGCCATACATTGGAGACAGGGACACCGGTAATCAACCAGACTGTCTACATCGTGGATGCCAAAGGGCGACGGATTCCCATTAGCATTTCGACGGCGATTCTTAGAAACGCTGCGGATCAGACCATCGGCGGGGTGGAAACCTTCCGCGACCTGAGCCTGGTCGAAGAATTGCGCAAGGAACTAAACGCCAGCTACAGTTTCGCTGACATCATCGGCCGCAGCCCTGCGATGCGCCAACTATTCGATATTTTGCCCGAGGTCGCCAGAAGCGACAGCGCGGTCCTCATCGAAGGCCCCAGTGGGACGGGCAAGGAGCTCTTCGCCCGGGCAATCCACGATTTATCCGGGCGCAAGGCCAAACGCTTCGTCGCCATCAACTGCGGCGCGTTACCCGACTCATTGCTGGAGTCGGAGTTATTTGGCTACAAGGCCGGCGCGTTCACGGATGCACGCAAGGACAAGCCCGGGCGATTCGCGTTGGCCGATGGTGGCACAATCTTTCTCGATGAAATCGCCGATGTGTCGCCCGCGATGCAATCACGTTTGCTGCGGGTTCTCCAGGAACGGGTCTACGAGCCATTGGGTGGGATCGAGCCCGTGAAAACTAATGTGCGGTTGGTCACCGCCACGCATGCAGACCTGCGCGAGCGGGTTCAGCAAGGCAAGTTTCGTGAGGACCTGTTCTACCGAATCAATGTGGTGCGGATGGTGCTGCCGACGCTGCGGAACCGACGTGAGGACATTCCACTGCTCATTGAACACTTTATCCATCGCTTCAATCGCATCAAAGAGAAGGACATCGCAGGCGTAACGGAGACGGTGATGGCGACCCTGTTGGCGCACGATTACCCCGGCAACGTGCGTGAACTGGAGAACATCATCGAGCACGCTTTCGTGCTTTGCCACTCAGGCTTAATCCAGCCACAACATTTGCCCTCGCCATTACTGGAGCGGGCATTGGAAACGCCGAAGAGGCGATTGCCCGCCACGACCTTGCGCGACATGGAAGCAGTGATGATTGGTGATGCCCTGCGGAAACACCACGGTAATCGCCAAGCTGCGGCTCGCGAACTGGGCATTAACCCGGCCACGCTGTACCGAAAGGCAAAGACATTGGGAATACCTCTGCCCGATGATGACGGTCGTCGCATAATGCGATAGTGATCAGGCACCTAGTCTCGCAAATTGCGGTACTCGCACTTCACCGCATCCCATGAGTGCCGCATGCAACACTTGTAGTAGCAATCAATTGGATGCAATCACCAGCATGCCAGTCGTTGCTGGCACACGTCTCGCTCTGAGGGATGTGTATGGAACCTGTGTCTGATCCTCTTTCGCCGAGACCCAAAGCCATTGTGCCTGTGCCATCTTTCTTTCAAGAATGGCGGGGGTTTGCAGTGGGTTTGGCAATGCTGATGGCCGTATTGGGGGGCTATATCTGCTTTGTCGGTATCTTTTCCAACGCGCGGTCTTCAAATCGTCCCGAATCCAAGGCGGGATTTGACACAAGCAAAGCTACATCCGGCCCCGCAACCGCACCTGCGGCGTTGAATCAGAGGAGCGGAGCACCATGAAAGCGCGCAAACGCTCACACGCCCGCCATGCGGCAGCCCCTTGCCAGACGAGCGCAACCTTCGCGCCACCGGAATCGACGCCTTCCACGAAGACTTCGATGACGATCGTTGCGATACCCGACTGGAAGGGCCGGGTGTCGCCGGTATTCGACGTGGCAGGGCGACTCCTGGTGGCGCAAGTTACAGCAGGTTTTCCCCCTGTTTGCACGCACCAGCAGTTTCTCAGGCAGGCGCCTGCAGTTCGGGCGAGCCAATTGGCGGAGTGGCGAATTGGCACCTTGATCTGCGGCGGGATCTCCAGCAGATTGCGTGACTCGCTGGAGCATGAGGGTGTAACTGTGATCCCGCATATTTGCGGTAGCGTTCAGGACGTTCTGCAGGCCTATCTGGAAAACCGATTGTCAGACGAGCGGTTCGCCATGCCCGGCTGTTGCAGCGGATGCCGGTGGTGTCAAACCCGGCATCGGCCTCGTCCCAACAGGAGAACATGAACAAGTTGGCCACCTTGGTGCTCAATGACGCAGTCCGAAGGAACATCATTTTCTTTAGAGGAGTTCTCATGACCGACACTGATACACAGAAGATCGCGGTCCCTCTGGCCGGAGAACAATTCTCCATGCATTTTGGCCAGTCCACCGCGTTTGCTGTTTTTGAGGTCGATCGAGCGCAGCGCAGAACTGTCGGCCACAAAGTCCTGCCGCTGCTGGGTCAGCATGCCTGCGGCATGACCGAGTGGCTGAAGCAAGAGGGCGTACAGACAGTCATCGTCGGTGGCCTCGGTCGCGGGGCCGTGGCGAACCTGACGGCAGCCCAGATCAATGTCTTTGCGGGCATTTCCGAAGCCGCTCCTGAGGCACTGGTACAGGCCTGCCTGGAAGGACGACTGCGACCCGCCATCGCCAGTTGCGCCGGCCACAACCATGACCATGGGCACCCTCACGAGCACGGGCATAACGGCGCCTGCCATGGTCACGCACAGCCAGCAGCAGAGTAAACGAAAGTCTGAGCATATTTATGGAAATTCGTCGCATGCAAGTCCCCGATTCGATGCCACGGTTGGCGGACTCCGACGCCGCAGACGCGCCACCGACGGCGATGGATCTGAGATCACGTCAGCATCCGGCCTGCTTTGTATGCAGCCCTGGTCGCAGCCATGGCTTGGGCCTGCAGTTTCGCCTGCAACCCGACGGATCGGTAGCTGATAACTACACATTTGGTCCAGATCTTGAAGGGTATCCTGGAGTGGTGCATGGTGGAATCGTAGCGGCTGCGCTGGATGGTGCGATGACCAACTGGCTGTTTCTTCACAATCATTCCGCGGTGACTGCCGAACTCAAGGTCCGCTACTTGCTGCCCGTCGCGAGTGGGGTGCCCGCACTGATTCAGGCACGATGGACCGAGGGATCAGGCGTGCTGTTTGTGATGACCGCAGAACTCCTGCAGGGAGGGCGGAAAATGGCCGCAGCCACCGCTAAATTCATCGCCAATACGTCGTCGTCCAAAATTACCAGGGGCCACACATGAGTGCTGTCGTTCGCATCACCTGTTTGGTCAATGACGCCGTGGGCGCCGCTGTGATGCCTGTGGAACACGGCCTGTCTTTTCTGATTGAAAGCGGTGGTCGAACGGTCCTCTTCGATACCGGGCAGACCGGTCTTGTGGTGCAAAACGCCGGACAACTTGGATTCGACCTGGCGGGAGTTGAGCACATCGTCCTGTCGCATGGTCATTACGATCACACTGGCGGGCTGACGGCCGTACTCGATGTGGCATCGCATGGGATGGTCTTCGCCCATCCGGAGGCTTTCGAACACAAATACAGCAAGAGCACCGGGCAATGCCGGGAAATTGGTATGCCAGTCCGGGCCACAGAAGAAATCTATCGACATGGATGGACCATCATCAAAACGCTTTCGCCGATGGAAGTGACTGCGGGCTTGCACGCTACCGGGCCAATTCCGCGCGTGACGACTTTCGAGGATGTCGGAGGCCCCTTCTTTCTGGATGCGGCAGGCACTCAACCTGATCCCATTGAGGATGACCAAGCCCTCTACTTCATGACGCGCGAAGGCGTGGTGGTGATTCTGGGTTGTGCGCACGCCGGCGTCATCAATACGCGAAGTCACATCCGCAACTTCACACGTGGGGCGAGGGTCCATGCCGTGATCGGAGGCATGCATCTAGTGAGTGCCTCGCCGACCCGCTTGGCAACCACTACCACGGCCTTGCAGCAATACGGCGTGCGTTTCTTGGCGCCATGCCACTGCACCGGAAGTGCGGCCACCGAGCTGTTGCGGGTCCAATTTCCTCAGCAGTTCCGGGAATGTGGTGTCGGGAGTCAATTTACCTTTGATCGTTCCTGAGTGCGAGGAGGTATCTGTATGAAACGGTCTATACTCAACATTGTCATTGATGCCCTGGCGGCAGCGATCATGCTGGGAATGATTGCCACTGGCATCATCATTCGCTTTACGCTACCACCAGGCAGTGGGCGGGTGCTGGGTGTGTGGGGGCTGACCCGTCACCAATGGGGCGACCTGCACTTCTGGATGGCACTCGCGGCTGTAGCCATTGTCGTTCTGCATCTAACCCTGCATTGGACGTGGGTCGTCTCGGTCGTACGTCGTTGGATTGGGGGAGCCAATCAAAGCTTACCCAGTGCGGGGCTGCGGGCGTTGGCTGGGGCAGTCACATTCCTGATCGTGTGCGCCGCCGTGACGGGATTCTGGTGGTCGTCAGTCAGAGCGACCCAACGGGTCGGCGAGGCCGTCCCGGAAGCGGCGGCGCATCCGGTAGATGATGAAAGCATTCGTGGCAATATGACCTTGGCAGAGACCGCTGCTGCTCTGGGCTGTTCCGTGGATCAGGTAAGACAACGGCTGGGGTTGTCAGCTGACACGCAGGACAGTGAACGCCTGGGACAGATCGCTAGGCAACGCGGAATTACCATGCAAGAAATGCGCAGGAAACTCACGCCGTAATCGGCTGAGTTGAACTTTTGAGGTGTCATATGACGGACAGAAGTGCCGTGCTGGATCATTACTATTTGGATTGCCGCTGCATGGTGCTGGAGTTGGCCGCTGCCCTCGACCGGCACGACCGCGCGCCGGCTGCACCCAGCGGGGCCCAACACGCCGACGATCGCCTGGCGCTGCTTCATCAGGCCATCCAGATCCTGGCCGTTCCCAGCGCCCAACCGGATCGTGCTGCACGAATTCTGCAACTGCTCTCTGACCCGGTGGGCTGACCCCACTGTCGTCGCCACTTTGTACGCGGAGGTTTTTGTGTATTACATCCAACCGCACTATCACGGCATCTCGCGGACCACCGATGACTACGAGCGCATGGCTCAGGCGGGCGTGGTCGCCGTGGCCGAACCCTCCTTCTGGGCGGGTTTTGACCGGCGCTACCCGGGGACCTTCATCGATTACTTCCGACAGATCAGCGAGTTTGAGCCGACCCGCGCCGCACTGTACGGAATACGGCATTTCTGCTGGGTCGCGGTCAACCCCAAAGAGTCGGAGAACATCGCTCTGTCACGCGAGGTCATGGCCGCCATGCCGGGCTTCTTCGACAAGCCCACCGTCCTGGGCATTGGAGAGATCGGCCTGAACAAGAACACACGCAACGAAATGATCATCTTCCAGGAGCAGATGGAGATGGCCCTCAAGCACCGGCAACTCGTGCTCATCCACACCCCGCACCTACGTGACAAGCTCAAGGGCACCATCCTCACGCTGGACCTCCTGCGCGAACTCCGCGCCGACCCCGACCGCGTCTGGATTGACCATGTCGAAGAGCACACGATCAAACCCGTGCTCGACGCGGGCTTCTGGGCTGGCATGACGCTCTATCCGCAAACCAAGATGAGCCCGCGCAGGGCGGCCGACATGCTGGAGTTGTACGGCCTCGATCGCCTGTTGGTGAATTCTTCTGCAGATTGGGGTCCAAGCAGTCCTTTTACCTTGCAAGAGTGCGCAGCGGAATACCGCCAGCGCGGCCACAGCGAGCAGGAGTTGCTCGATGTCTTCCACAACAACCCGGCCAGATTCCTGGGGCAGAACCCGAAATTCAGTATTCGCCCGATCCAAATGGCCCAAGGGTCCATAGCATGATCCATCCAGCCGATGTCAACGCGTGCTGGTTGCCATTGAAAGGGCCACAATGCAATCTCGCGAGGAATCTCCGCAGACGGTACCTCAAAGTGCCAGAGCACCTGACATCGCATCCGCATCGCTTCCCGATACGCTCGCGGCTCTGGGCGTGAATCCCGAGACAGGGCTCACTCGCGCGGACGTGGATGTCCGCCGTAAGAAGCAGGGCTTCAACGAGGTCGCCGAGCAGAAGGGACACCCGGTCCTCAAGTTACTCGCGAAGTTCTGGGGCATATCGGCTTGGATGCTCGAGTTGATCATGGTCCTGTCAGCCGTCCTGGGGAAGTACTCTGACCTGGTCGTGGTTGGCGCATTACTGATCGTCAACGCAGTTCTGAGTTTCATGCAGGAGCATCGGGCCGCTGGCGTCGTTGAGGCGCTGCGGCGACGGTTACAGGTCAGTGCGCGCGTCCGGCGGGATGCCAACTGGCAAGTCGTACCGGCACGCGAACTCGTGCCGGGTGACATCATTCGTGTACGACCCGGTGATATTATCCCGGCAGATGTCAAACTTCTCACGGGAGCATTGAGTGTGGATCAGTCGGCGCTCACCGGAGAGTCGAAGGACGTGGACAAAGCCGATGGCGACGTGCTGTCGTCGGGGTCCATCGTCCGACGCGGCGAAGGCAACGGCGTGGTCATCCTCACCGGGGCGAAGACCTACTTCGGCCGCACAACGGAACTTGTCCAGAAAGCTCGCCCGAAACTCCACATCGAAGCCGTGGTCGCCAAGGTTGTCCGCTGGCTCTTTATCATCGTCGGCGCACTGATCGCCATCGTCGTCGCGATGTCGCTGGTCCGCGGCGCACCGCTGATCGAAATGATCCCGCTGATGCTCGTACTGCTGATGAGCGCGGTGCCGGTTGCTCTTCCCGTCATGTTCACGGTCAGCATGGCCGTCGGATCAAAGGAACTGGCCAAACGCGGCGTGTTGGTCACACGCCTGAGTGCCGCCGAAGATGCCGCCACCATGGACGTGCTCTGCGTGGACAAGACCGGCACGATCACCATGAACCAACTGGCCGTCACCGGCGTGATCCCGCTGGAACACGCGACGGAAGCCGATGTGCTGTCCGCCGGCGCCCTGGCATCGCAAGAAGCCAACCAGGACCCGATTGACCTGGCCTTCCTCACTGCGGCAAAAGTAAGGCATATCTTTGACGGCACGCCGGCGGTCAAGCCGATCTCTTTCGCGCCCTTTGACGCGAAGAACCGGCGGACGGAAGCCGTGGTCGAACAGAACGGCCAGCGGTTGCGGGTGATGAAAGGTGCGGTGCGGACCATTGCGGAGGCCTGTGGACTTCAATCTCCGGCCATCGCGGTATTGGAAGCACGCGTCAGCGAATCCGCCCTGAAGGGCTATCGAACACTCGCGGTGGCACGCGGCCCCGAGGTGGGCGCTCCCGCCTTGCTCGGTCTCGTGACGTTGTATGACCCGCCACGACCGGATGCCAAGCAACTCATCGCTGAACTCTGCGACCTCGGCGTCCCGGTCAAGATGCTCACGGGCGACGCACTGGCAGTGGCACGGGAAATCGCCAGCGGTGTCGGCTTGCCCAATATCCGGCGCGTGGCCGACCTGAAGGTGGCAGACGGCCAGGCGGACAATAAGAAGCTGGATCTGCTGGCAGGTGCAGACGGTTTCGCCGAAGTCTACCCAGAAGACAAGTACATCGTCGTACAGCACCTTCAGGCCGCTGGCCATGTCACCGGCATGACGGGCGACGGTGTCAACGATGCGCCCGCACTGCGGCAGGCCGAAGTCGGCATTGCCGTCAGTTCCGCCACCGATGTGGCCAAGGGCGCCGCCAGTGTTGTCCTGACCGAACCGGGGTTGACGAATATCGTGGCCTTGGTCGCGCAGGGACGCACGATTTACCAGCGAATCCTGACCTGGATCATCAACAAAATAAGCCGAACCATCCTCAAGGCCGCTTTCGTCGCCATCGCATTCATGGTAACCGGCAAATTCGTCGTCTCGGCCTTCGCCATGCTGCTGCTGGTCTTCATGACTGACTTCGCGAAAATCTCCCTGGCCACTGACCATGTTCGGCCATCGCGGAAGCCGGAGACCTGGAATATCGGCGGCTTCATCACCGTGTCCGTGGTGCTCGGCGTGGCGATGGTCGCCGAAGCGCTTTTCCTCCTATGGCTCGGCTGGTCACGCTTTGGCTTGGCGACGAACGACAACGCGCTCTATACCTTCAGCTTCCTCACGCTGCTGTACATGGCGGTCTTCTCCATAGTGTCCGCCCGGGAGCGGCGCTGGTTCTGGGCTACAATGCCGAGCACGACGCTCATAGGAGCGGTCATGGCCGATGCGCTCATCGGGACCATACTGACCTTCGTAGGGCTCCCCGGACTGGAGCCACTGCCCTGGTGGCAGACGCTTACTATCTTCGCCTATTCGATGGTTGCGTGCCTTTTCGTGAACGACGCGTTGAAGGTCGTGATGATCCGTAGACTCGTTCCTGCAGCGGTATGACATCCTCAACGCCGACCTCCTTCGTGGTCTGTTCAACACGTAGAAAACGATGCCGCTCCTTGCTTCGTCTTGACCTATGTAGCGTCAGGAGTAATATTCTTGATCCACCAGCAGAAACGCTTGGTGGCCACTGTCCCTAAAACTGTCCCTATTCTGGAGTCACGAACAGTAACGAATCGTAACTTGGAGTAACGAATCGTAATTCCATAACCCTTGCTGGAGACACGCAATGCATACAAATACCGTGTTTCTGAAGCGAGAAGCAGGAATCCCAAGAAAGAATCCCTATCTCTCCGCTTAAAACCCTTGGGAATCCTGCATTCCCAAGGGTTTGCGTATTTTCCACTGCGAACACTTTTGTCCATCCCGTTCCGCCTGATTCCGCCTCAGGCCACAGCAAAAGGCAAAGCAAAAGACAAAGTGAGAAGTGACGATTCACGACGTGCTCTCACCTGAGCTCGACTTCGGAGTGTCGCCAAGCAACTTCTGAGGAGTATCCCCAGTGGTGCTTTCGGGCTTGGCTACACCCGCCATGCCAGGCATGGCGTTCATGGCTCGGCTCGTGTCCTGAATCGTGGCGTGCGCATACCTGCCCAGAGTTAATGTCGGGGTGGAATGACGAGCCAGTTCCTGGGCAGCCTTCATGGGTGCACCCGAGCTTACCACCTGCGTGATGAACGTATGTCGGAGGGCGTGGAAGTCAGCAACGAATCCCCGGCGATCGCGGTAGGCCAGAACATCCGATTCTTTTCGTCGCTGCAATTCAACACTGTCATTTTCGGCTTCCTGCAGCCACGCCAACCGTGCGGCCAGCAGATCCTCACGAATCATGCTGCTGCTTTGTTGGAGATTCCGCCAGAGTCGTATCTTGGGGTCACGACCGGACAGCCACGGGCGGAGAATAGCTGCCAAGTCAGGCCGAATGGGCTGGATGTCCTCCCGGCGGTGTTTGGAATAGCCGGCAAGAATGCGGATGGTGGGCATTGGGCTTGCCGCGAGGCCAGCCATTTCATCGAACAGGCGCAGCAAAAAAACCGGCGAGCAAATAGCCGCGGACTTCTACCAGAAGCAGACGGCGCAGCAGTCTACTAAGAAACTATCTCAAACTATTGAAACCGCAGATGAACGCCGTTGAACGCCGATCGATACCAAAGAATCCAAGGTATCTGCGTTCATCTGCGGTTCCCTCTTGAGATAGTCACTAATCACGGGGTACGTTGATGTCGAGCGCGGCGCTCAGATCGATTTCGTGCTCCTGCTCCTGGACGATAATGGCGCGCAAGGTTTCGCTGAGCGCGAATTCGCCCATGGCTTCGGCCTGGCGGATGCGCTGGCGATAACGTCCCACGGTGATCCGCTCATTCTCCAGATCGGCACGCAGCATTTCGACTGGGTCCGCAGAAGTCTTTACTGGTTTGGCGATCACAGCGGGCATCCCGCCCAGGTAGTCAATTTGTTTGGCGATCTTTATGGCGTGGGCCAGTTCTTCGCCGGCGTGCGCCTCCAATTCCCGCGCGATGTCCGTGTAGGCGGCGCCCTTGAGGACCTGGCTGTAGACGATGTAGGCGATGATCGCCTGGTATTCGCCAGCGAGGTCTTCGTTGAGCAGTTGGATCATCTGTTCGCGCGTGATATTCAACTCCGAAGTGAGTTCTTCCTTAGCCATAAATCCTCCGATGTGTGGGCGAAAGAGTTTCAAAAGCGGAGCAGTCAGAGGGTATGAGCAGCATCGCCCATGGCACAGCGATCACGTTCGACGAGGGCGACAGTTCTTCTATCCGGCTTCTGGCTACCGCCATACAGATGCCATGCATCCCGTTACGGGTTGTGCGTCGAATCTGATTTTTGTTTGTCCACGGTGACATTTCCGCTGGCATCCTGCGTCACCGTCTTCTTCTCGACGCTCGATCCATTGGGACTGCTGGTCTGTTTTTCAGTCGTCTCCACGGTACGGTCGCACCCCAGTGTGCCCAGGAGAGGAAGGGACAGAGCCAAGGCCAGGATGGGTAGGATAAAACTACGCATCGTAAACTCCTTCTAGGATTACAGGCCGCACTAGACATCGGCGCGGCCCCAGATCAGGTTAGGGATTCGACACTTGCTTTTCATGTTCGACAGTCGTAGTTCCCGTGATCGGATTCTGCCGGACGGTGGTTTCTTCGTGCTTCTGCCCGCCGGTCCAGGTCGGCGAAGTCGTCTCGGTGTGAGAGGTTTCGCACCCCACGATGCAGGCCAGGAACATTCCGACCGCAATCGTGCTCCATACTTTCCGCGTCGTAACCATAGAACACTCCTTCATGAATTACGCAGGCCGCAGGCAACCCACGCGAGCCGCTTTCGCCCTGCAAAACAAAAAAAGCCGACGTGACTGGATGCTCCAAGGCATCTAACCACATCGGCTTACTCTTTGACGGGCCTCCCGGCTTGCACCGGACTGCCCTTCGTTTAGTCATCCAACGGCGAGGCGCGACTATTTCGTCCGCACTCCGCTACTCCAATCACTATAGGCCGGGAATTGTCGATAGCAAATAAATAGTCCCAGGCTCCACCCGCCCAATAGACTTTGGCCATGCCATAGCAGAATAGCAAGCAACTAATCCACAACAATTACGTTGAACAAAGGTGCTCCCATGATCTTGAGCTCTCCTGCGACGTGAACGCGCAGCCTATAATTGATTCATCCTGCCTAGGGTCATAACGCGGCCGACGGACAACACGGCATACCATGAGTGTTCCGATGGCCATGAGTGTCGAACGTTTCAGCATCCAGACTGAAGGGACACGAATCATCACCATTGCGCGACCGGTCGGTACCGGAGGCTGGTCCCTCCCGCAACACCTTCTGGAATCACTGAATGCACGATCCTTACCGGATCAGCCCAAATAGTCAGAGTGGAATTGCGAACTGGCTGAGATGGTTGGCGTGACTGGCAGAGAGTATCTGCCATAGCGTGAATGGTCCATCTGCCAATGAAAGGATGGTTTGGCCAATGGAAACAGATACTCCAAACGACGCGCGGTTGCGGCCGCACCCCGACACTCGATTTGCGCCATCCCAAATCGCCGTCGATTTGAACGCGATCGTGGCCCGTTTGCGGAGCGAACCTCAGACCGGCGAAGGCGGGCATCGGCAGGAAACGCTCTACAAAGACGGCGGCTTGACCATCGCCTTGTTCCTCTTCGAGCGATTCACGGGGTTAGCGGAGCATCGGGCCGCCGGCATCGTGAACATCCACGTACTGCGCGGCACACTCAAGGTCTCCGCCGGGGAACAGGTTCATGAACTGCGCGCCGGCCACATGCTGGTGCTGGGCTCCGGAGTGCCGCACATCGTTCGGGCCGAAGAGGAAAGCGAGATGCTGCTGACAGTTCATTTGGTAGGTATGTAAGCGATTAACGAGGAGGCCAGTTCTTATCGATGACCAATGCTCCGCACAGTTCCACGATGATCTTCGGCGAGGTGGCCGCTGCCGGTGCCGCCAGCGGGTCGGCATTCGTGTGTGCTTGCGCGGCGCCGGTACTGATTCCGCGGCGCACGATTGGCGAAGGCGATGTGCCCAAAGAGATGGAGCGATTTGACGCGGCAGTTTCTGAAGCCGCGCAGAATCTACTGGACGTGCAGCAAGACATTGAACAACAGATCGGCAGTCCTGCGGCGGCGATCTTCGCGGCGCACGGCATGGTCTTGCACGACGCGACATTTCGCGCTGAGATCGCAACGGTGTGCCTCACAGAGAGGGTCAACCTGGAGGTCGCCGTGGAGAAGGTCATCGATAAGGTAACGGCGACATTCGAGCGGATGGAAGACCAGCACTTTAGAACACGGACGGCGGACTTTCGTGACGTCGGCAATCGGCTGCTCAACATTCTGGCCGGAGGCGGGGAAGGAACAATTCCCGCCCTGCCCGAAGGTAGCATTATCGTCACCAGTGAGATCTTGCCCTCTCTGATCACGCAGTTGGAGCACAAAGCGATTCGCGGGTTGATCTTGGAACGCGGTGGTCAGACGGCACATGCGATTATTCTGGCACGCTCCTTGGGCATCCCGGCGATCATTCACGTTCAGGACGCCACCAAGCGAATCCAGACCGGCGATCGGCTTATTGTGGACGGAGTGGCGGGACGTGTCTTCGTCAATCCATCGCGCGAAATCATCCAGGAATATGACAAACTGAAGGAACACCTCAAGGCACATCGGCATGCCCTGGAAGGAATCATCAAACAACCGGCGCTGACGTTGGATGGTGTGGAGATCAAACTGCGTCTCAACGCGGGTAAAGCCGCCGACGCGTTGGCAGTTACCGCGCTGAACGCCGACGGCATCGGTCTCTACCGCACGGAATTTGTGTTCCTGGTGCAGGATCGTTTCCCCTCGGAAGAAGAGCAGTACCAGATGTACCGCGCCGCGGCGGACCGCGCCAAGCCGCAGGAAACAGTCATTCGTGTACTGGACCTGGGGAGCGACAAACTCCTTCCCTATTTTCCACGGTCGCATGAAGATAATCCTTCGCTGGGCCGTCGTGGGATTCGGCTTCTGCTGGAACAGCCGGAGGTGTTGCGGACGCAACTGCGCGCAATTCTCCGTTTAAGCGCCACCCATCCCGTTTCCGTCCTTTTCCCCATGATTGGTGATGTGGAGGAACTCCTCGCCGCCAAAGCGGCTCTTGAAAAGGCGAAAGCCGAACTGGCGGTCGAAGGCCAACCCTATAACCACCGCATCCTGGTGGGAGCGATGATCGAAACGCCGTCGGCGGTCATCCTCGCCAAGCGCCTCGTGCTGCACGTCGATTTTCTCAGCGTCGGCACGAACGACTTGGTGCAGTATCTTCTGACCACCGATCGAACCAACAGCGAGATGGCATCCTATTACGAGCCCCTCCATCCGGCGGTACTGCAGGCACTCTCGTCGCTGGCGCTCATCGCCCGAGAAGGTGGGAAGGACATTTCGATCTGCGGCGAAATGGCTGGCAACGCTGCGTACACCGCGCTCTTGCTTGGTCTAGGGTTCAGAAACCTCAGCATGGGTTCTGGTGAGTTGCTGGAAGTTAAGAACGTCATTCGTTCCACCCGCATTGATCGGGCGGAAGTACTGGCCACGAAGATTCTGGCATTGAGCACGGTGCAGGAGATCAAGGCGTGCCTTCGTGACGCGGGCTCCACCTGAACGGCCGTGGTCGATGAGAAAGACGGTACACAATGCGCATCCGGCTCTCGACGCTCTTTGCCCTGATCTCCCCTCTCGCGGTGCTCGTGCTGGCGGCTTATGCTCAATGGCTCATGGCCGGCCGTCCACCCCTCCCGGCATATCCCGCGGTGACGCCGCAGATGATGGCCGAGCCTCATGGTTTTCCCACTTGGATTTGCGTCACCCACTATGTCAACTTCCTTTTCCTGATCCTGCTGATCCGCAGTGGCCTGCAGATCCTCATGGATCACCCGCGCCTGTACTGGAACGTCCACTGTACGCCGGGCACAGAATGGGTTCGTTTTACGCCCGTCGAAGTGCCGCGTGATCGGCTGTATACCGCGAAGGACGATGCCCGCTACCTGACGCCCTGGATCGGCCTGCCGGGCGGTCGGCACACGCTGGGGCTCTCCCGCCACTGGCATTTTGTCAGCGCCCTCTTCTGGGTTCTCAACGGGACGGTCTTTATCGCGTTGCTCTTTGCCACGGACCAATGGCGGCGGCTGGTGCCAACCAGTTGGAGCATATTTCCTGACGCTTGGGCCGTTTGGGTCAACTACATCACCTTCCACCTGCCGCCGGAGCCGGATGGCTTCTATTTCTACAATCCACTCCAGCAGTTGGCGTATTTCGGCGTCGTATTTGTTCTCGCTCCCCTGTCCATCATCACCGGTCCGGCGATGTCGCCGGCACTGGTCAACCGCTTCAGTTGGTATCGTCATCTGCCGGGTAACCGACAGGTGGGCCGCTCGCTGCACTTCCTGGCACTTTGCGGATACGTGCTATTCACCATCGCCCACGTGACGATGGTGGCCGTCACCGGGTTCGCCCGAAACATGAACCACATCACCATCGGCACCGACGATGGCCGCATGATAGGGGTATATCTGTTCATCGTAGGCATGCTCGTGATCCTGGGTGTCAATGTGGGGGCCAACTGGGTTTCGTGGCTCTATCCCCGCGCCGTGCAGATGATTGGCGGCACCTTTGTAAACCCCATTCTCCATCTGCTGCTCAGCCGCCACGCCCCCTGCGCCGAGTATCTGCCCGAGGATATCTCTCCGTTCTTCTGGCCCAACGGGAAGATGCCGACCAGCGAGGAGTGGAAGACGTTGGCGGCCAATGGCTTTCGCGACTATCGGCTAAAGGTTTACGGTCTGGTGGCGAACCCCGTGGAGTTGTCCTTGGAGCAGATCGCGGCGATGTCCAAGAAGACGCAGATCACGCTACACCACTGCATCCAAGGATGGTCAGGCATCGCCGAATGGGGCGGCTTGCCGATGACCGAACTGATGAAGCTGGTTCGGCCCAAGCCGAATGCTCGTGCCGTCATCTTCTATTCCTTCGGCGAAGGCGAAGCCGGCGGGCAGTATTACGACAGTCAGACCATGGCCAATATGCTGTATCCTCAGACGCTGCTGGCATACGAGATGAACTACCAGCCTCTAGGCGACGTGCATGGGGCGCCGCTGCGCTTGCGGGTTGAGAACCAACTGGGCTTCAAGATGGTCAAGTGGATTTCCGCCATCGAGTTCGCGGAAGATTACCGTCACGTCCAGGCGGGTATGGGCGGTGCTCAAGAAGACCACGTATTTTTTGACTCCCTAGCCGACATCTGACGGACGGCCATACAATCCTGGCAATTCCCGGTGTGGTCAGCGTCGATCTGATTTCCTATCCCGTTGATCCTATCGTAGCATGAGCCGCAGTCTCGGAACGGCGACCGGTGTCCGCCGGTTGCATGGAGGTGATCATGAGCCGCGGAGCCTTCAACGATCTGACCGATGTCTTTGAGTCCATCATCGACTGGCCCAAGCGATTGGCGCACGAAGCGCCCTTCTACCGTCGGCACTTTGAACGAGTCGGCGCCAAGCGCGTGATCGACGTGGCCTGCGGCACAGGGCACCACGCATCCATGTTCCATTCATGGGGTCTGCAAGTCGAAGGCGCGGACCTCAGCCCGAATATGATCGCCCAGGCGCGAGCCGGTTTTGGTGAACCACCAGGTCTATCCTGGACCGTACGCGGGTACGATCAGGCTATCGATTCCGGCAGCTCATTCGATGCGGCAGTATGCGTGGGCAATTCGCTGGCTCTGGCGCCTGACATGGCGACGGTCCACGAGGCTATACGCCAGATGCTGGCAGGCGTGCGCCGCGGCGGAGTCGTCGTCGTACACGTCCTCAACGTGTGGGCTATGCCCGATGGGCCATGTGTCTGGCAGAAGAGCGTGCGGACGACTCTGCCGGAGGGATCTGCGCTGATCGTCAAGGGTGTGCATCGCTGCCGCGACCGGGCGTACATCGAACTCCTTGTGAGCTTATTAGAAGGGGATACGAAAATACGCTCAACATGCGTGCCCTTACTTGGGCTGGAAGTGGCCAACATGGAGCGTCTGATGCGGGAGTATGGAGCCGCTCGCACCAGTGTCTTCGGCGGCTATCAGGATCAACCCTATGATCGCCAGAAGAGCGTCGACCTGGTCTTGGTCGCCGGAAAGTAGCCGGAAAAGCCTCCACGTTCCCGCGTCCGTCGAAGTGACCTTGTCTATCACAAGGTCCTCGAGCCACCTGGACTGCAATCCATCCTCCGTTAAGCGAGTAGCGACCACCACGACCCCGAGCGCCTTCACGAAGATATCCTGCGGCGCTAGGCAGCTTCATCAGCCCCTGAAACTCCAGCCAGGATTGCTCGTAATGGCGTCGCAGCTGAGAGGGCGAGTGAGAGATACGGTGGGATTGAACCCTTCGACAACACCACCGCATGCCTCTTCATCCTGAGCCTCCTTGCTGGGACTCAGAATGTATCGACTTACCCCTCAATTCAACTGTGGCGATCTACTAGGTTTCAATAGTGCCAAGGAAAGGAGTCCTTTGATGGCACGACATGATTCTGAGCTCACGGACGAGCAGTGGCGCAAGATCGAACCGCTGCTTCCCAAAATCAAACGCTCTGGCCCACAGACATATTGCCTCGTGCTTTGTTTCACCTGGTGGGATCTGGGACTGGCCTCAGAATAAGCGGCCTTGAATTGTGGAGGGCGGAGGTTTTTCTGAATCGGATTTGTTGGCGGAGTTGTTGGGGTTCTCGGCCGGCTGAATTAATGCGGCGCCTTCTGATCGGGGATTATTCACCAGGCGGCTGACGGGAGAGGCTTCCATTTCCTGGGCGGGGTAGGGATGAAGCAACGCGACCATGGCGGCGGCTTCGCGCGGTTGGGGGGCGAGCCAATCTGCATAGGATGCCTGGGGCAGGATCGCGGGCATACGATCGTGAATGGGGCGAACCAGCGAGTTGGCGGCGGTGGTGATGATCGTGCAGGTCTGCAGTGGTGGGCCGTCGGGGGAGTTCCATGTTTCCCAGAGACCCGCGAAGGCAAAGAGGTCGCCATTTTTCAGGCGAATGTACATGGGCGTGCGGGTCTTGCCGTCGGCTTCGGTACGCCACTCGTAGAAGCCGTCGGCAAAGATCAGGCATCGCCGTTGTGCGAGGGCTTTGCGGAAGGCCGGCTTTTCGGCGAGGGTTTCGCTGCGGGCGTTGATCATTTTGTTGCCAATGGAAGGGTCTTTCGCCCAGGGAGGGACGAGTCCCCACCGTGCTTTTTCCAGGGTCGGTTGAGCGCGATTGGTCGCAATGAGGATGTCCTGTGCGGGGGCGATGTTCCAGCGGGCGATTTCCGCAGCAAGATTGACCTTGAGCGTGAAATTCTGGAGCACTTCTAGTATGCGGTCTTTCTTGATGAGGGTATAGCGTCCGCACATGGCAGAGGGTCCCTTTTTCGAGCGCACATTGGACGTACGGCGGTACGCCACGAAATCATTCTACCGTTGAATTGGGCATTTTGTGGTTGACAAAAGATATGGGAAATGTAATAACCTAACAAATATAGAACATATGGTGACAACCGATGCCTCCGATACCCTCCATGTCCGTCCAGTCGCTTCTGGAACATCCCCTGCTGGGATTGCGGAGGGCGGAACAGATTCAAGGTTGCCCACGATCATGCGAGGGGGCTTCGAAAGCTGAGTGCGACGAGGAAAAGGCACTCTCTTGGCTGGTCGAAGGCGGCGTTCATGAATGGTTTTATCCGTCAGCGTGGGATGGTCCGGGCGCGGTTTCCAGGGGGGGAGATTGGCATGGGCCGCTGACGCTTCTGGCGGCACTGGTGCACCGGCGTTGCCGGTATGTGAAGCAGGTTCAAACGATCTGGATCGGGCGCAAGTGCTGGCCGACGTTGCAGTTGCTGTATGCCGTGCTGTCGGAGCATGGCCGTTATTCCGTGGAGCGGGTACTGAGCCGTTGTCTTTTTCTGGATCCGTTGTCGGTGGATGAGCGTTGCTGGGCGATGAGCCAGGCGCTGCGGTGTCCGGGAATTGCGGTGGTGGTGGCGGATGGCAGCGGGCTCAATACGGTCATGAGCCGGCGGGTGCAGTTGGCGGCGGAGGCCGGGAGGGGATTGGGGTTATTGGCACGTCCGCAGTGGGAAGAGTCAGAGGCTTCCTGGGCGGCCAGTCGGTGGAGGGTCCATGCCCTTTATTCAGACTCCATGCAGCCACGGTGGGCGATGGAATTGGTGAGCAGTAAACGACAGCCGGGCAGGGAGGTTCCGCGTCGCTGGATCGTCAACTGGTCCTATGAGGTGACGTATGGATCGGGTGCTCTGCATTTATCTCCCGCAGTGGGATCTGGAATGGATTCAGCGCAGGAGACGCGGGGGAAGGCCCCAGACGCCAGGATCGCGTAGGCAGCGCACAGTTTTTTTACTGGTGACCGAAGTGGCGCGGGAGCAGGTGGTGAGCCGGTGTTGTGCGCTGGCCTATCGCAACGGCGTTTTTCCGGGGATGGCGCTGGCGGAAGCGCGGGCGTTGTGTCCCGGGGCGGCGGTGTTGGCGTTTGATCCCCGGCGAAGCGGTGAAGCGCTGGATTCGCTGGCGCGGTGGGCGTGGCATTATTCGCCGACGGTGTGTGTGAATGCGGCGCCGATGGATGAGCGTCCTGCGCCTACACCGGATGGGTTGCTGCTGGATGTGACGGGCGAGGCGCATCTGTTTGGCAGCGAATATCTATTGCTGAAGGAGATCCACGGACGCTTGCATCGGGCGGGTTTCACGGCGCGGCTGGCGGTGGCGCCAACCCTGGGTGCGGCGTGGGCGGTGGCGCGATTTGGCGGCCACGCCATGTCGGTGCTTTCTTCGGAGCATGTGGAGGATGCACTGCGGCCGTTGCCGCTGGCGTGTCTGCGGATTCCTGCCGATCAGATTGCCGCATTGCAGCAGGTGGGCGTAGAGCGGGTGGAGCATGTGCTGGAGTTGCCGCGGGAAAGTCTGCGGGTGCGTTATGGAGAATTGATTCTGCAAAGACTCGATCAGGCTTTGGGGAAGGTCTGCGAGCGGTTTGAGCCGATTCGGTTGCACGAGCCTTTGGCGTTGCAGCGGATTTTCGAGGGGGCTTCCACACAGATCGAGGCGGTGACGCTGACTACCAAGGACCTGCTGGCTGAGCTGAGCGGGCATCTGCTCAAGCAGGAGAGCGGAGTTCGCGGGTTGCGCGTGGAGCTGGCGCGGGTAGACGATCCGCCGGTAAGCCGGGAGATTCTGCTGGGCCGCGCCACGCGGGACGCCAAGCATCTTTGGTCACTGTTGCAGCCGAAGATGGAAAATCTGCACATGGGCCATGGCGTGGAGGCGGTGACGTTGACGGCGTTTTGGGTGGCCAGAATCCGGCATCAGCAACTGAGCGTCTGGGCGGAAAACGCAGAAGGCGACGCGTACGAGCAGGAGATCGAGCAATTGCTCGACACGCTGGTGAATCGTTGGGGCGTGGATAGTGTGCTGGAAGCGCAGGCGTGTGCGTCGCACGTGCCGGAGCGGGCACAGCGTTTTTTGCCGGTGCGAAGCCGCAAGCAGTCCCGGAAAGAAGTGCAGGCGGCATTGATGTTTGCGGATCGGCCTTCGCAGATGTTCGAGCGGCCTGAATTGGCGCAGGCGATTGCGCTGCAGCCGGATCATCCTCCCAGCAAGTTGCAGTGGCGCGGCTGCGATCATGCGTTGACGGCCGGCGCCGGTCCGGAACGGATCAACACGGAATGGTGGCATGATCGGGTTCACAGCACCCGCGATTATTACAAAGTGCAGACGGCAGAGGGCGCATGGCTGTGGGTTTTCCGGGAGATGGAAAGCGCGCAGTGGTTTGTGCATGGGTTGTGGGTTTAAGGAAGGGGGCAACGATGCCGGAACAACCCGATCCCAGGCCCAGGCCGCAGGTTGCGGCATCACCGGTGAGCCGGCGTAAAGCTGCGGTGGATTATGCCGAACTGCAGGTGACGAGCAATTTTTCATTTCTGCACGGCGGCAGTCATCCGGAGGAACTTGTTTCCCGCGCGGCGGAACTTGGGTACCGCGCCGTGGCCATTGCTGATATTAACAGTCTTGCCGGGGTGGTTCGCGCTCATGTGGCGGCCAAGGAGGCCGGCATTCCGCTGGTGGTGGGGTGTCACGTTCAGGTGAAGGTCGCAACCGGGGTACTTGCGCCGGGAGCCCCGATGATACCTCCGCTGCTCTCGGTGGGGATGTATCCCACCACCCGCGCGGCTTACGGTCAGCTCTGTCGCATGTTGACCATCGGTAAACGCCGCGCGGCCAAGGGAGAATGCGACCTGACCTTGCAGGACCTGCTCGATCATCAGCAAGGATGTATGGCCATCGTGACGCCGCCACGGGGGGAGCACGGGAGTGATGATGCGTTTGGGCAGACGTTGCGTCAGTTGCGGGAGGCCTTTGATGCGGATCGTCTGTCGCTGCGGATGCGGCGTTTGTATGAGCAGGAGGATGCCGCCGCGCGGAAGTGCTGTGTGGATCTTTCCAAGAGATTCGGCATCCCGCTGGTGGCGACCAATGATGTGCACTATCACGCGCCGCAGCGCCAGGCCTTGCAGGATGTGCTGACCTGCATTCGCCGGGGCTGTACGCTGCAGGAGGCGGGTTTTTCGCGTTTTGCCAATGCGGAACGTTACCTCAAGGCGCCCGAGGAGATGGCCCGGTTATTCCGAAGTTATCCGCAGGCCCTCACGCGCACCATGCAGATTGCCGAGCGCGCCTCGGGCTTTTCTCTGGATCAGCTTCGCTACGAATATCCTGCCGAGATTTGTCCGCCGGGCAAGACCATGATGGAGCATCTGATCGATCTGACCTGGCAGGGGGCAGGCGAGCGCTATCCCAGTGGCGTGCCCGACTCGGTCCGACAGCGTATCGAGTATGAATTCGACTTGATTCGGGATCTGAATTATGCGGCTTATTTTTTGACCGTCTCCGACATTGTGAACTACGCGAGAACCCGCGACATACTCTGCCAGGGACGCGGGGCGGCGGCCAATTCCGCGGTCTGTTATTGCCTGGGGGTCACGGCTGTCGATCCGGCGCGCGTGAATCTGCTGGTGGAGCGCTTCATCAGCCGGGAACGGGATGAGCCGCCGGACATCGACATCGACTTCGAGCATGAACGCCGAGAGGAGGTCATTCAATATCTGTACACGAAGTACGGCCGCCAGCGTGCGGCGCTCACGGCGGAGGTGATTACCTATCGGCCGCGGAGCGCCATCCGCGATGTCGGCAAGGCGATGGGGCTCTCCCTCGATTGCGTGGATCGCCTGGCCAAGTCTCATGATGCGTGGGATAGGGAAATCATCGATGAGCGACAACTGGCTCAACTGGGCGTGGACGCGTGCGATCACACGCTGCGGCAAACGCTCCTTCTGGCCAGAGAGTTGATCGGATTTCCACGGCATCTTTCTCAGCACGTCGGCGGGTTTGTCATTACGCAGGGTGATTTGTGCGAATCGGTCCCCATTGAAAATGCGGCCATGCCGGATCGTACGGTCATCGAATGGGACAAGGACGACATCGATGCCTTGGGCATGCTGAAAGTGGATGTCCTGGCGCTGGGGATGCTGACCGCCATTCGCAAGGCCATCGACCTGGTGAATTTTTGGGACAAACGCCAGGGTGGAGCGGGTGCTTTGCAGTTTCACACGATTCCTGCGGAAGACCCGGCGGTCTATGACATGCTCTGCAAGGCCGACTCCATCGGCGTGTTTCAGGTGGAATCCCGCGCCCAGATGACCATGCTGCCGCGTCTGCAACCGCGGTGCTACTACGACCTGGTCATCGAGGTGGCGATTGTCCGGCCCGGGCCCATTCAGGGCGGCATGGTCCATCCCTACTTGCGGCGCCGGAATCATGAAGAGGCGGTCAGCTATCCCAATGAACAGATCCGCGAAGTTTTGGGGCGAACGTTGGGCGTGCCGCTCTTTCAGGAACAGGCGATGCGTCTGGTGATGGTGGCGGCGGGTTTTACTGCTGGTGAAGCCGACCAACTTCGTCGTGCGATGGCTGCCTGGAAACGCAAGGGGGATCTCATTTATCGTTTCGGTCAGAAAATCATCAGCGGCATGCGTGCCAACGGCTATTCCATGGAATTTGCCCAGCGCTGCTTTGAACAAATCAAGGGATTCAGCGAGTACGGGTTTCCGGAATCCCATGCGGCGTCTTTCGCCCTGCTGGTGTACGTCTCGGCCTGGCTGAAAAAATACCACCCGGCAGCCTTCGCTGCAGCGCTGATCAACAGCCAGCCGATGGGGTTTTACCAGCCGGCGCAACTCGTTCGCGATGCCCAGGATCATGGTGTGGAGGTGCGTCCGATCGATGTGCATTGCAGCGGGTGGGATTGCACACTGGAAAATGCGCCACAGGTGATGCCTGCACTGCGATTGGGCATGCGCCTGACCAGAGGTCTGCGGCAGAATACGGCGAGCGCCATTGCGGCATCAGTGTGTTCGCACGGGCCTTATGCCTCCATTCATCAACTGTGGCGACGCAGCGGTGTGCGCGTCGCGGAGTTGCGCAAGTTGGCTGAGGCCGACGCATTCAACTCCATGGGCATGAATCGCCAGGCTGCGCTGTGGGCGCTCAGCAAGTTGCGGGACAATTGCCTGCCGATGTTCGATGCGTATGAAACACAGGATAGCGCAGAGGGCCTCCCTCCGTTTCCCCCCGACCGCGTCGTGGTCTACGACTACGCCTCCGTCGGACTGTCACTCAAGGCGCACCCCGTGTCGTTTTTGCGAGCGCGGCTGGATCGTCTGCAGGTCGTGACTGCTGGCAATCTGCGAGACGAAAAGGTGTTCCTCACTGGGAAACAGATCCGTGTGGCGGGCCTGATCCTCGTTCGTCAACGCCCTGCCACGGCGTCCGGCGTGCTTTTCATTACGCTCGAAGATGAAACCGGCAGCGCGAACCTGATTGTCAGGCCGCAGGTCTACGAGGAATTCAAGCCGATCCTGCGCCGCTCGATCGGCATCATGGCTCAAGGCAAAGTGGAGCGCCAGGGACAAGTCGTGCATGTGCTCGTGACGGGCGCCTACGACTTGCGCGATCTGACTTCTTCTGCCGCCCTCGTGGCAACGTCCTCGCGGGATTTCCGGTGATCCTCAGACTTCTTCTTCCCCTGCACCAGCCTTGTACTTCAACTGTGCCTGCGTGCATACTCCCGCCGCGATATCCACCCGCACTCCCAGATAGGCCGGCTGAAAAAGGCTGCCGCCGGGATAAGCGTAGAGATAACGAATCTCTCCGCTTGATGTCCAACGCCGTCGCAGGGGTTTGCGGCGGCGTCATTCGCCAGTGTATCGATTCTGCTATAAAAACGAATCCGCAAGCCTCGCCAGATTCTGCGCCGTTCGCCGCACCGTGGATCGCCGCGACCATTGTTCTGCCGCGACTTCCTGGCTGTCCCGGAAGTACCGCTCCTGCACCGCCCGCAGCTGCTTGACCACGGACGCATCGTAAATCAGCAGACTCACTTCCGCGTTCAACGCAAACGATCGAATATCGATATTCGTTGATCCGATCAACGCCACATCATCGTCAATCGTCAGATGCTTGGCATGCAGGAATCCCGGCTGGTAGAGGTGAATCCGCACGCCCGCTGACATCAGGTCTTCGTAATACGACTCTTGTGCCAATTTCGTGATGGGCTGGTTCGATCTAAAGGAAAATATCAGGTGCACTTCCACCCCGCGCTCCGCCGCCGACGTCAGCGCCAGCATGAACGGCTCGTCGGGCACGAAGTACGGCGTCGTAATGACCACTCTCTTCCTCGCGCCGTAGATCATGGCAATAATAAACTCACGTGCGTTTTCCCGCGGATATCCGGGACCGCTCGGCAACACCTGCGCAATCGAATCCCCCGCCGGCGCCAGTTCCGGAAAATTCACCGGATTATTGCCCAGGTCATTCGTTTCAAAATAGTGATCAGCAACAAAAACCGCCTGCAACTGCCCTACCACCGGCCCAGTCACCCGCAGCACCAACTCCTCATTCGGGCACCCCTTGATGAACTCCGCGCCTGCAATGTTCTGTGACCCCGTGTAGCCGATCTTCCCATCCACCACCGCCAGCTTCCGGTGATTGCGCAAATCAAACCGCGCCGCGTTACGCCGCAGAAAGCCCACCGGTAGCAGCGCCTGTACCTCAACCCCCGCCGCCCGCAAACGCCTTGCCAGCCCCCGCCGCAACAAGCGCTTCGATCCAATGGCATCCGCCAGCACAATGCATTTCACCCCACGCGAAGCCGCGCGTATCAAGGCCTCGGCCACACGATGGCCCGTCGCATCGTCGGCAAAAATGTAATAGAGCAGATGTACGTGAAGCCTCGCGGTATCGATATCCGCGATGAGCTTTCCAATCGACGCCTCATAATCCTCGATCAACTCGAAATGATTGCCGGAATAACACTCAAAATCCCCCAGCCGCGCCGCCAGCGTCGCCGCCCCCTGCAGCGGCTCGGGCACCTGCACCTCGACCGTCGCCGCACGGGCGCGCATCTGCTCCTGCACCGTGCGAATGACCTGCGAGGCCCGCGCCTGCATCGCCCGCCGGCGCCGGGGAACGTAGATCCGCCCGAAAAACCAGTAAACCGCCAACCCCGGCAGAGGCAGTAGAAAAATCAGCAGCAGCCAGGTGCGTGCCGCCGCCGGCGTGCGCCGCTGCGGCACGTAGAACAGCATGACCAGCCGCACCGTCCACGAACTCGCCACGTACATGACGCTCCATGGCGGCAGGGTAATGCCTTCAATAGTCACGGACTCCTCCGCGTCAGGCAGAAAGGTGCGGCCGGATTATACACCTCTACGGAATTTGCCGCTGAGGATTGTGATAAAGTAAAAAACTGCAAGATTTGACGGAAAATGAACTGCGCCCAGCAGGAGTCGAACCTGCAACCTTCGGTTCCGTAGACCGACGCTCTATCCAATTGAGCTATGAGCGCTGATGCGAGTCACACATTATCGTCTATTCGCCGCTTTTTTCAAGCTCCACCATTTCACCGCCGAAGTTGCGCCGGTGTCGGCACCGAAATCTCATCCGAAAGCAGTGGCGCGGATTGGATTGTCGTCCCCGGATCGACCGGCACGGGCACGGAGAAACGGACGAACGGCAACGGCGTGTTGCGCAGCGGCGCGGTCATAGAGAGCACTGCCTGCTCGCTCCAGTCGGCCGTGGGATCGGTGCGAAACGTCGCCCGTGCGGGATCCGGTGGCACCGGCGTCCAGCGCAAATATAGCCGGGACACATCGATCGGCACAACGAACGGACGCGTTGCCGCCACCGGCGCATCGGCCGCCATCAGCAGCGGCGCAAACACCGGAAGGCCACAGAGAACCCAAAACAAGAATCGCGATGAACCTCTCATTTCAGCACCTCGATGCGGAGCCGCAGCGGCGCATTCTCTTCAGGAATGATGTTGCGATTCATTTCCAGCTTCAACGACGATTGCGCTTCATTCGGCAAATCCGACTGAATCACCGTCTCATCCGTCACCGGGTAAATCGTCACGAACGTCCCCGCGATGTCGGCCCCATACGCCTTTTCCGGCTTGTCAGGATCGAGTTGCCGGTATGCCGAGCCGGTGAAACGCCAGTGCAGCGGCGGCAGCGGCTTGCCCGTCCGCTGATCGATGATGCACTTCTCGATGGGGATCACGCGATCCTTGCCCGAAAGCCCCGGAATGACCAGCGAAACGGCCACCAGCGACCCGGTCGGTTCGCCATCGCCTTTGATCGGCACGCCCGCGGTAGCGCCCAGCCCCACCAGCGCCTTGTGCAACTCCGACGGAAGCACCTCCGTGATCACCACGGTTTCATGCGCCTTCTGTCCCTGAGGCGTCGGATACGTCGCGACGACTTCCAGCGGGTAGATGTCCTTGAGCGTCGGCAATTTCCGCGGCGCTACCAGCGCCGGGATATCAATGTAGCGATGAACCTTATCCACAATCACCTTCGGCCGGGCGCTCGCAGGCTTAAACGTCTCATCCACGATGCAGGCAATCGCGCAAGGCTGCCCCGCAAAATCCCCCTGCAGATTGCACGTGGCAAGATACAACGCCCCATCGTGCAGCACCGGCGAACTGTAAAAGCCGCCCGGCGCCTGCACCATGTTGTCGCGCCCCACATCCATCGCCCAAAGCGCTTCGCCCGTAGCAAGCTTCACCGCATGCAACACGCCCCTGAGGTCCGCGGCATACACCAGGGCATTCTCACCCGTGCCCGATATCACCGGTGCGGTAAAGAACCCGGAATTATCGACGGCAAACCGCCACTTCTGCTCGCCGGAAGCGATGTCGAACGCTCGCACGCGGCCATTGGTCGTCGTGCAAACCGCCATCCCGTCGCTCACCGCAACCGCCCCCAGCACCCCGCCGGAAAGCTCCTTCTTCCATTTCACGTTGCCCGTCGCCAGATCGAGATTGTATAACAGCCCCTTGCCTTGGCTGAGCTGATCCCGGTCGTAGCGAATGCTCGAACAACCGACGATCACGTTCTCGCCATCCACTGTGGCGCCCGCCCACGGATTCAGATCCACCGCCGTTTCCCACAGGGTCTTACCGTCCTTCTTATCCAGGCATGCCACCACCCGCTTTCCGCAGTGGTCATTCTCGATAAACGCCGAAGAAACGATGATCCGGTCCCCATCCTTCCCTGCCAGTACCAACGGAGCATCGACATGCCACTGCTTCTCGCCTGCCTGCCAGAGCTTTTTCGCGAGGGGCTTGGGCAATGCATCATCGGACGGCGGAATCGCGAAATCGGGGTCTTTCTTCTTCTGCGCCTCGTACTTGACCGCAAGATTTTCCCATCGCGTGTTCTGCAGGTCGCGGAGTTGCGCCAGCGTGAGATTCTTGCCCTCAAAAGTCGCCGAACCCGCAGCAATCGCCAGCACCCCCGCATCCCCCCCACCGATGAAGACCGCCGGCCCGCCGGGGAATTTTGGATCGACCACGGGCGACCCTTCCATGTGCACCAGTTTCCCGTCGAGCTCGTAGCGCCACAGCGGATGGCCCGTCGTGATATCGAATGCATAGAGTGCTGCGCCATCCGTCTGATGCATCCCGTCGCCGAAAATCACCACGTTATTGAACACCGCCGGAGAAGACACCGTCGGAAGCTTGATGAACGGCGACGATTTTGACCAAAGCGTTTCGCCCGCCTTACGCTTGGTCGTGGGATCCTCCTGCATATTGATGGCATAGATCTGCGCCGAGTTGAATCCGCCCAGCGCCGAGACGAACAAGATATTCTTCTCCGGAACCGGTGCGGCGATGAAGTTCTCCGGCGTCTTATACGTCCACAGCACTTTCGGCTTGAGGATGGGCCTGAAATCTCTGTCGAGCGTCCCCAGCCGCGCCGCCGAACCGCGATACGTAAGCCAATCGGCCCGAACCGTCGCCGCCATCAACACCATGAATAGCGCAACAACCACCGCCGCCGGCGCCGCAAGGGATCGCGCACCCGGCCGAATATTTCTCAATATCTTCATCACGTCTTTCATTGCTGCCTGGCCAGTAAGAGTGCGGATTCCTGGTTCTGATTCAGGAAAAACAATTCCGGATAGGGTACGCTGGCGTTCGGCAGTGCCAGAAGAGCCCGCGTGTTAAAAATGCGGCGCTGCAGTCCCAGCGCTGCGGAATCATCGAGAATATGCCCGAAGCCATCCGACCGCAGGTAAACGTTCGGCGCATTGAGCCGTCCCAGATAAAGCTCAAGCACCTGATTGCCACCATCGCGTGCGGAAAGCTTACGAAGCGCAAACGCCGCCGAAGTGATGCCGTCCAGATTCCGCGGCAGAAACGACGACTTGTCCGTGACGCGTCCTGTCGTATCAATCAGAAACAACTGCAGTGCCCCACGCCGGCTCACCACGGCCAGATAGTGATGCTTGCCGTCCTCTGTGGCCGCCAGCGCCGCACTGGCCGGCTCAGACAGCGGCAGCTTGAAAACAGCATTCTCTGTAAACTTACCGCCCGCAAGCGTGAAGAGCCGCGCCCCGGACTCGGTGACCACCATCAAGCTGGGCGATGTCGGGGACGTAATATTGGCCACATGCAGCGAAATGACCCGGCTCTCGCCCGCAAGGCCCTGCGGTGCCAGATTCCCCGCCGCGGTCACATCCTCAAAATCGACCGTCTCCGCCACGTCCGCCGTCGCCGGCGCGCTGAGCTTGTTGCGAAAGAGATGCAAACCGGAATAAGCGTCGGCGATCAGCAGGGCATGACGCCCATCCATCGGGAAAAATGCACACGCCGTTGCATGCCAGTATGGCTGCGCGGGAATCTTCGCCGAATCATCGCGGAACTTTGTCCCGCCCAGATTGGTCAAGAGCCGCGGACCGCCCGGAGTCGCCAGCAGCAGCGAAACATTCCCCGAATGATCGTAATCTCCCCACGCCGCATCCCGGGCTCCACCATCGGAAATTCCCGGCGGAAGCGACACCTCATTGAACGAACCCCCGCCCGCATTCTGCAGCAACGTGATGTGCTCATCCGACGTCAGCAGAACATCCGGTTTCTTGTCGTTGTCGATATCGGCCGTGACAATGCGAAAACTTCCCGCCCCGCTGATCCGCGGCAACACCGTCAGGTGCGAATACGCCGGCATATCGCTCAGCGTCTTGATCTCGTCCCCGCCCCACCCGACAAAATCCCGCGCCGCGTTGTAATCCTGAATCTTCAGCGAAGCCTTCAGTCGCTGCGTCCGGCACTGCCGCAGCTGCAACCCCATCTTGTCACCGTCGATCATGCAGGTCGTAATGACCTCCGCTCCCGACAGAATGCTCCTGACCAGCGGCGCCAGGCGCTCCGAACGCCCGGCATACGTCCGCAGCAAATACGGCTCCGCGTGGTACATGTTCCACCACTCGCCCCCGGGATAACACTGGTACCAATATGTATCGATGCACGTTTCCGATGCTGATCCATTCGAAAAGAAAACTGCCGTTTTGCCTGTCTCTGCCCAAGCAATCACGTTCTGCCATTCGCGCGGATTAAAACCCGCCTGCGCAATGTTGTGATTGATGATGTCCGGAGATTTGCCTTTCAAATCCTCCACCTTGGAATAGACAATCGTGTTCTTCACCTTGTCCACTTTTTCCACGCGAAGAACCGTGATCACTGTCGCATCATTGACCACCCTGCCCAGCGTGTACGGCACTTCGATATACGCCTGCGCCCGCCGCACGTCGAGACCCAACACCGCCGCAAGTATCGGCAGCAGGAATAACGCCACCGACATGGCGCGCGCCCCAGGCCGGAACCATCCGTCCCCTGCGCTCCGCCTTACATATTCCCGACCGTTATTGACCATCTTCCATCACTCTTCAATGAAGGTCCGCGATTAACTTCCGTGCGTCCTCAACCAGCGGCGAATTCGGATATCGCGCAATAATCATCCCCGCCGCCGTACGCGAGTCGTCGATCCGTTTTGCATCCCGGCATGCCGTCGCCAATTCAAACAATGCCCGGTCCGCCACTTCGCGATTGTTGAACAACCGCGCCTCCGACCGGAACGGTGTGAGGATATCGATTCCCCGGGCCATATCTTTCTGCGCCAGGCATGCCGCCCCGCAGAGATAGCGGGCCTCCGCCTGGTACGGCCAGCGATTGCTGTTCAGCACAATCGTGGCCTGCTTCAGGGCGATATCCGGTTGTTTTCGGGCCAGCAGGCACGCCGCAATCCGTATCCGCGCCCGATCCGCCAGTTCCACCACCGGATTCTGCTCCAGTGCATCGGTCAAAAGCTCCAGCGCCGTATCGGAATTGGATGCACCCGGAACATCGCCGCGCTCCATGAGCATCTCCGCCCACTCCATGCGGCACACAATCGCCAGCGGACTCTGCACCTTGTCCGCCGCCGCAATCAGCTCCCGGTACTCCTGATGGGTCTTGATTTCCATTGGCTGCAGCGCCACCGTCGTCGTCGATCCCGCCGGAAGCTTGCTTCGGGCCGCGTCCAGTTGCACATCCGAAAGCACCCGCCTGGCCCACACAATTTCGTACGCCATCCGCAACGCCGTCTCCGCCGCGTCGTTATCCGCTCCGCCGGCATTCGCGTGCACCGCCTTGCGTTGTTCCTCGACCACGGTCATATTCGCCGTAATCCAATCTTCCATATTCTTAACTACCGCCGCGAGATTCTTCTCCGTCGCAGCCACCGCCTCCGGACGAACCGCCGCACGCCAGGCTTTGTTCGCCCCCGTCAGCGCTCGCGCCAGTTCTTCCCGTTTGCTTTGCCCCAAACGCCAGCGGCACTCCCCCGCCACCGCCGTCTTGGCCGCAGCAGGCGATTGCGCCAGTTGCTCGAACATCTCGCGCGCCGCCGCGACATTCTCCGGCGTTCCCGTCTCCTTCATCGCCATCGCCTGCTCGTACATCAACATCGGCAGCATCGCGGCGCTCGCCGGATTCGCAGCCAACGCCGCCTCGTTCCGTTCGCGGAATTGCTTGACAATGTCCACGGCGTCCAGAGGTTTATATTGTGCCCGAAGGATCACCGCACACCGCGTGACCGCAGGCAGCGCCACCGCCGTCTTCTGCAACGGATCCGTGGTGAATCGCCGCAGCTCGTTCCCTCCGCCGTTGAAATCGCCCAGAAGAATCATCACCTTGGCGCGTTCGAAAATAGCCATCGCTGAAGTAGGCGTCTCCACCGGCAACGCTGACGACAGCGCAATCAATTTCTCGTAAGCCTCACGCGCCATCTGCAATTCGCGCCGCCGCTCGTTTTGATCCGCCAGCACCTCCGCAATGCGCTGGTGCGCAAAACCCAGTTTCAATAGCGCCTCGGGAATCAGCGGGTGATTGGCCGGCGCTTGCCCGGCAAAGTTGGAAAAATTCTTCGCCGCCGTCTCCGCCTGTTGCAGCAGCCGCCCCGCGGTTAATGCATCCTCGCCTTCCGGCGGCAGCGTCCGCAGCAGGCAGTCCCCCTGAACATAGGACACCGCACTCAATTCTCCCGAGCGCTCCGCGTCCGGAATCGACTGAAACGCCTCCGCGGCCTTCCCATACTGCCCCAGCCTGCAATACACATTCCCCACCGCCTGCCGCGCCGCGTTGATCTGTGGCGAATCCGGATAATCCGCGATCAGCTTCTGGTAATGCGCAACGGATTCTTCAAACATCGCCTTCGCCTCTTTCGCTCTGAGCGGGTCCGCGCTGGCGGCAATCGCCGAAAGAGAATTCGTCTCTGCACTTCGCAGAAGAACTGAAGGCATCAGCAGCGACTTCGGATATCCCGCCACAAACTTCTTCGCCAACTCCCCCGCCGTCTTGAATTCCCCCGCCAGATGCAACGCCGTGATCTGCCGCTCCAATGCCTGCTCCACGCGCGCCCCGGCCTCCGGCATCCGGTATGCCGAAAACTCCGTGACGACCGTGCCATACGTCCCCGCCGCATCCTTATATTGACTGGCCGCCAGTTGTGCGTCCGCAATCTCCAGCAGAATATCCGCCCGGCGGATCGCCGCCTCGCCGTCCCCCGCCGCAGCCGCTTTCCCCGCAGCCTCGGCCGCCTTGCGATAAAGCTCCAGGCCCGCCTGCCGCGCATCTTTCACCGCTTGCGCATTGGCCGCATCCCCCAGATTCATCTGTGCCCGCGCACTGAACCAGAGCGCCTGATCGAGAAACGGGTGCGGCTCGACCGCTCCATCGCAAAGCGGCTGCAACACATTCTTCGCTTCCGCAAAATTCTTCATCTGCAGCAGCGACAAACCCAGCCGCACCGTCGCCTCCTGGGCCAGCGGCGTCTTGGCGTGCGCATCAGCAAACGGACGCAGCCGCTCAATCGCCTCCGCCGTATGTCCGGTTTCCCCCAGCAAACTCGCATAGTAAAACGACGCCCGCGCCACATATTCCGGCGCAGGCCCGCTCGCCAGCCCTTCCAGAAAATGCTTGCGCTCCTGCGCTAGCCCAGCCCCCTTGAGCGCTTCCCCCGCCAACCTCTTCTGTGCTGCAAACCCTTCCGCCACCGACTTGTAATCCGCCATCGCCTCCGGAAATTCCCCCGCCAGATGATGAATCCGCCCCAACAGGTAGCGGGCATGCGGACCGAATTCTTGATCGAACGGCGCCAGCTGAGCCAGCGACCGCGCCGCCGACGCATACTCCTTCATTTGGAACAGCGCGTATCCGCGGTAATACTCCGCCAGCGGCACCAGCGGCGAATGCGCCAGCTGGCGATCATCCAGAAACGCCTTGGCCAACCCGGCGGCCTGCGCATATTGATGCTGACCCAGCGCCTGGCTCGCAGCATCAATCGCCGACCGCCCTGCTTCCGCCGGCAGCTGATCAGCACCCGCAGCAACCGCCTGAATGGCCACCACGCAGGCCGCAAAATACCAACGACGCATCAATCTGCTTCCCCTGTCTTCGGTGCCCGTTCGTACTGCCCAATGAGCCACCGAATCGATCTCCAGTTACAATGAACAACGAGCCTATAGGCAATAGCCGTTAAGATGCAACGTTGGCCGAGGAGAGGAATTGCATCAACTCACCATGTTCCTGCACCTTGTACCCCTGTCTCCTCTGTGCCAGTCCGGAGTTTCCCTGATGTCCTCCCTCGCCGTGGTGCCGATTTTCGTCAACGCCGGAGCCGCCCTCTTGCCGGCCATCGTCGCCGGTCTCACCAGCCTCCTCGCTGCCCTCGCCAGCCCGCGTGCCCTCTGGACCCTCTGCCGCCGTCGCCCGGGATCAGTCCTTGCCACCCTGGCAGCCATCGCCCTTCTGATCGCCTCCATCCGCTGGGCCACCGCCGCCAAAACACCCGATCCCGCCAAGACCGACTGGGCCGCCGTTGCCCGAGAGATTCTCCGCCAGCAAGCCGCCACCCAAACCGCCTCACAACACATCCTGCGCCAACTCTGGCACCACGACCTCGACGGCGGTATCCCCCTCTCCACACCCCGTATCGTCGCTGGAAAAGTGATCGCCCCCGTGACCATCATGGACCTGGCCTCCAAGTATGGTGTGATCTGGGCCCTCGATCTCGAAACCGGCAAGCCACTCTGGAAAGCCGCCGAAATCTCCCCCGGACAGGATTTCAAAGCCTTCTTCTCCTCTCCCGCCGTCACCGCCGACAACCGCCGCATCATCATCGGTGAAGGCCTCCACGAAGATGCCGATTGCCGCCTCCATTGCATCGATTTGGATACCGGGAAAACCCTCTGGTCCATCGCAACCCCGCTCCACATTGAAAGTTCGCCCGCCATCCTCACCCGACAAGGTCGCGAAACCGCCGTCGTAGGCGTCGGCGCCATCGAAGGCCCCGACCGCCAAGCCACCGGCGATGGCCCCTGGCACGCCGGCTACGTCCTCGCCGTCGATATCGCCACCGGCCAGGAACTCTGGCGCCACAAAATCACCGACCCCGAAAGCTCCCCCGCCGTCGATCCCTCCGGCAACATCTACATTGGCTCCGGCGTCAACGGCTCAGCCGTCGTCGCACTCCGCCCAGACGCCGATGACGCCCTCACCGCCGCCGGAACCCCGCGTATCCTCTGGCGACGCACCACCGATTACCCCGCCACTGGCAACGTCACCCTCTCCGGCAACCTCGTCCTCATCGGTGCCGGCAACGGCGACTACGTCTTCTCCGATCCCCATCCCGCCGGCCAAGTCCTCGCCCTCGACAAAATTCCCGGAAACGTGCACTGGAAAACGCCACTCCCCGATTCCGTCCTCGGATCGCTAACCGTCATCGCAGACAAAGTCCTCGCCGGCTGCCGCAACGGCGAAATCTTCGCCCTCGCGCTCTCCGACGGCCACATCCTCTGGCACGCCAAAGTCTCCGCCACCAGCGCCGCCGTTCTCGGTGGCGTCTCCACCAAGAGCTCTCACGTCTTCGCCCTTGCCTCCGATGGAACCCTCGCCGTTATCGATCTCGACACCGGCGCCGTCACCGAACGCCTGCTCCTCGCCGACGAAGGCAAAACCAGCCAGAATCTCTCCCTCGCCATCCCCGTCGTCACCCAAAATAAACTCATCGTCGGCACCGAAACCGGAGGCATCCGATGCTTCGAAATCGCCCCCTGACATCAATGGCACGAGCTCCGGGTGCCATGCCCAGTGGGGCAGGGGCCCCGCTGGGCATGTTCCCTTCGGTACTTACTTATGCAAATCTCCATCGCCCCGTATCACTCCATTCGTTTTCTTCCTTCAACCATTCGTCATTCCAATCTGATTCGTCATTCGTCCTTCGAATGTCGTCCGTCGAAGAGCAGGGGGCCTCTCCTCAATGACTCCCCTCCCCCTCATCCAAGACCTGCGCGACGCCCAAGACGTCTCCCTCTGCGGCGGAAAAGCCACCAAGCTCGGACAACTCCTCCGCGCTGGCTTCGACGTCCCCCCCGGCTTCGTCCTCACGACCCATGCCTCCGCCACCTGCAAATCGCCCAACCCCCATTTGCCCGAAACCCTCCGCACCGAAATCCTCACAGCTTACCGCACCCTGCTCGCCGATGATCCCCACACCCTCGTCGCCGTCCGCTCCTCCGCCACCGCCGAAGATTCCGATGCCGCCTCCCTCGCCGGCCAATACGAATCCTTCTTAAACGTCGCCGACGACCCCGCCGTCATCGACGCCATCGAACGCTGCCTCGCCTCCGCCAATTCCGCCCGCACCCGCGCCTACCTCTCGCGCCACGGCGTCGAAGCCGACCACGTCCCCATGGCCGTCGTCGTCCAGCGCCAGGCCCGCGCCGAAGTCGCCGGCGTCCTCTTCACCGCCAACCCCCACACCGGCTCCAGCGATGAAATCGTTATTGAAGCCACCTGGGGCCTCGGCGAAACCCTCGTCTCCGGCCTCGCCCATCCCGACATCTTTCGCCTCCGCATGCACGACGGCTCACTCATCGATCAAACCCTCGCCGAAAAAACCCTCATGATCTCCTCCGGCGCCGGCGAAGGCCCCGTCCCCGCCGACCGCCGCCACATCTCCTGCCTCGATGAAGCCTCCCTCCGCACCCTCTGGCAACTCGCCCGCAAGGTCAGCACCACCTTCGAACTCCCCCAGGATGTCGAATGGGCCCTCGAACGCGATCCCCAAAACCAACTGCGCCTCCGCGTCCTCCAATCCCGCGCCATCACCACCATGGCCGCAGCCCAGGAATACCACACCCTCGTCCGCGACGTCACCGACTCTCTTCGCAAGATACTCTCCCCCTCACCCAAACCCGCGGCCGGTCCGCTCGTCCTCCACAACCTCGCCGAAACCCTCCCCCATCCCACACCCCTCACCTGGAGCGTCATCGGCCCCTTCATGACCGGCACCGGCGGCTTCGGCGAAATGTATCGCCTCGCCGGCTTCGACCCCTCCCCACGCATGCACCACGACGGCTTCCTTCACCTCCTCGCCGGTAAAATCTACATGGATGCCGCCTGCGCCGGCGAAATGTTCTTCGCCGGTTTCCCCTACCGCTACGATCCGCACGAACTGGCCGCCAATCCCGATGCCACCCAGAATCCCCCTACCCTCCCCGCCGGCTCGCTCCCCGCCCGCATGCGTGCCATGCGCCGCGTCAAACGCGCCAACGCCCACCTCGCCCGCTACGCCTCCAGCCTCGACGGCAAACTCAACGATCGCATCATTCCCGCCTTCGCCGCCTGGTGCCGCCAGGAAGAATCCCGCGACCTCTCCATCCTCAGCACCGCCGAACTCATCGCCCTCTGGGAAACCCGCCGCCGCAAAACCCTCGACGAATTCTCCCCGCTCTCGCTCCTGCCCAGCCTGATCGCCGGCCAAGCCGTCGCCGAATTGCAGCAATTCCTCGCCGAGGAATTCTGGAACGAACGCCTCAACCCCTCAGAAACCGCCCAGTTGCTCGCCTCCCCCAATGACCCCGATCGAACCCTCTCCGCCAATGCCGGCCTCTGGGAACTCGGCCAGTTGACCGACCCCGCGCGCTTGCAAAGCCTCTCCGCTTGGCTGGTGAACTACGGCCATCGCGGCCCCAACGAATTCGACCTCTCCAGCCCGCGCTGGCGCGAGCGCCCCGCCGATGTGCTCAGCATCGCCGAAAAACTCCGCAACGCTCCCGACCCCTTCAAACGGCATGATGAACACATCGCAGAAGTCCGCCGACTCGAACAACGCCTCTCCCAATTACTCCCCGCCCGCAAGCGAAAACATTTCGCCCAACTCATCTCTCTCGCCCGCCGCTACATGATCTTCCGCGAGAACGGCAAATATCACCTCATGCGCGGCTATTGCCTCCTCCGCGACCTCGCCCTCGAGTGCGGCAAACGCATGACCCTCGGCAACGACGTCTTCCTCCTCTCCGCCCCGGAAATGCTCCGCGCCCTCGACTCCTCCGAATCCCGCGTCCCCAGATCCACCCTCAGCCTCCTCATCGCCCACCGCAAAATCCGCCGCGCCGCCGAACGCCGCCTCGAACTTCCCGCACTCATCACCGATCCCAACTTCCACGCCCAAACCCCCTCCGCCCCCGACGGTGCCTCGCAGGAACACTTCGAAGCCTTCTGCCTCTCCGCCGGCATCGGCTCCGGCCCCGTCCGCGTCGTGCTCTCACCCGAAGAAGCCACCGGCCCTCAAGGCCGCGACCTCGGTGAAAAATACGTCCTCGTCTGCCCCTCCACTGACCCCAACTGGACGCCCCTCTTCATGAACGCCGCCGCCCTCGTCCTCGAACGCGGCGGCTCTCTCAGCCACGGCGCCGTCGTCGCCCGCGAAATGGGCATCCCCGCCGTCGTCTTCAAGAACGCCACCACCACCCTCCGCGATGGCGAGCACGTCGTCGTCGATGCCCACCAGGGTCGCGTTCGCCGCGGCCACGAGATCACTCAGCCCCCCACCATTGAACATCCACCCGAACTGCCCGTCCCCCCCACCGGCAACTGGGAACGCAAAATCACGAAAAGCTCAGTCCTCGTCGCAGCACTCTGGATCGCCCTTCTGCTTCTCATAGCTTGGATGCCCCAATCTTCCGTCTATCAGAACGCCATGGAAGCATGGGACGAACTCCTCTGGCCCCTCATCCTATTCGTCGGCAAGCCCTGGACCGTCGCTATCCTCGCCGGATCCATGGCCGCCGGCATGATGCTCACCCAACGCTTCGCCACCGACACCAAACGCCTCCGCGCCGCCAAAGCCCGCGGCACCCAGAAGCCCAAAGGACTCCAACCCGAAGTCCAAGCCCGCCTCCTCCTCGCCGGCATGTTCCCTATCGCCCTTCTCCTCGGACCCATGGTCACCCTCTTCCTCTGGCTCCCCCTCCGCATGAATCCCGCCGCCGATCCCCCTCCCGCTCCCGCCGACGCCACTCTCGTCGCCAAACTCCAGGAAGGCGGCCTTCACGCCGTGCTTCAAGTGCCTCCCGGCGTTAACGTCGAAGGCGACACCCATCGCCAATCACCCCCCATCCGCAAAACACTGCTAACCTTGCTCGACCAAATACGCACTGACCACGCCCCGCCCGAAAAAATCCGCGACCTCGAAGCCTACCTCGCCCAACCCATCGAACCCCAAACGCTCACCTGGAAACTCCACGCCGACCACGAAGGTCAGTATCGCCTGATCGTCATGGTGGGCCGTGAAGCTGGCGGACAGGTACGCTGGAGCGTCGGCCAATACCAACTCCCCGGCTGGACCGCCGATGACGAAATTCACGGCCCCCTCCATTCCCTCGAACTCATCCCTGCCCCCACCGAGTCCCGCAGCACCGCATTCTGGACCCCCTTTAAGCCTTTCGGCTTCCACTGGGACCTCGGCTGGCTCGGCATCTACATCATCACCTACATCCCTCTCATGTTCCTCACCAAACGCCTCCTCCGCGTCCCCTGAACCGATATGAAAGAGAATACTCCCCCAACAGAGCCGTGCGGCTCCGCCGCCGGCCCAATCACCCAAGCCTTTCGATGCCCACGTTCGCCACAGGAAAACTTAATATGCCCAAGGGATCCCTTGGTCTCTCCCCCTCTTAATGGTAAAAATCCCCCATACCCCCGCCACGACGTTTCGGAGATATTCGTGAACAAACTCGCCCCCCTCGCCATCCTCCTGCTGCTCACGCTCATCACCCCCGCGTTCGCCGTCATCCAGGTGGATCTCCCCCTCTCCAAAATCTGGGACTCCTCCAAAACCGTCTGGGTCGGCGAAGTCTCCGCAACGACCGACGAACTCCGCGTCGTCGAAATCAAACTCACCCGCTCCCTCAAGGCCCCCGCAGACCAGACTCAACCCCCCGACTCCCTCAAAGTCCAAATCGCCCAGCCGGAGTCCCTCTACAAACAGATCAGCAAAGGAAATACCGTCATCCTCATCCGCGGCGCACGCGACATCCTCATCCACCTCGCCGACCAGTGGTGCACCGCCGCCGAAATCCCCGGAAAGGCCAAAGCCTTCCGCATCACCGGCCTCAACGAAAAACTCCGTGGCACATTCCCCGGCCGCTCCGCCATGCTCGCCCTCGCCTTGGATGAATTGAAAGAAAAGAAGAGCACCCTCCTCGATGCCGCCCCGGCAAAATTCCTGAGCACCCAGGAAAAGATCGCCACGCTCGATCAAGTCGGCCCAATCGACCGATGCTCCTGGCAATTTCTAGACGGTCAATCAATCCTCACTGTGCATAGTGGAAATCAACATCGGCGTTTTGCCATCAGCGAAAAAGGCATCACACCTTTTGATGGCAAACCTGAACCTGCCGCATCCCAGCCGGCAGCACCGACCGAAGACACCGGCGCAAACACCATCTCCGCGACCCGCCCGACTACCGATAGCACGCTCACGCTCTCCGTCGATTTCCCTAAGGGCTCTTTGATCAGCAGAACTCTGGGACGATTTGGAGACCGCGGCGAAGAGTGCTCATTGCATCTCCTGAAGTCCGGCATTCTTCGCTTGGAATTTCCCGATGTGCGCAACAATCCCCCCAAAACCGCCGACGACCTCCAACTCCTCGGTTCCAAACTCACCTCCCACATCACCGAATGGAAAGACGGCATCACCGACGGCCTCCTCGCCACCTGCGATGCCAACGCCGACGGCCGCGACGACGCCGTCATCGTCTCCACCCACGGCACCCTCCTCCTCCTTAACCGCGGCTTCGGCGCCTTCCTCGTCGTCAAACCCACCGGCGACGCCTTCACGAGCGCCCTGGCCGCCTGCAGCGCCGGCAAACTTGGCGGACTCCTCGTCATCCGCACCAACAACCAATCCCAACTCGAACTCTGGCACGCCTCCACCCCTCCTCCCAAATCCCCCTGACCCAACCCCCGTCTTCTTGCTTCTTACTTCTCTCTTCTTGCTTCCCATAGTTGCACATCCGCCGCAAAACGAGTACACAAGTAGCCGATATGGAACAATCACAGCCGACCAATTCTCACGACGCAATGGCCGAGGAAATTTTCGCACTCACCGTGCTCGCCTGGCGCGAACGCCTCGCCTCCCGGCAACGTTCCGAGGTCACTGACCTCTCCGAATCGCAGTTCCTCACTCTCGATACCCTCGTCCGCGCCCCCTCCATCCTCACCGTTGGCGAGATCCAGCGCACCATCGGCGTCCTCCCCGCGCAAATGTCCCGTATCATCCGTTCGCTCGAATCCAACTTCGACAAGCCCCTCATCAAGTGCGAACTCAACCCTCACGACAAACGCAAAATCGACGTCACCCTCACCACCGAAGGCCGAAAAACCTACGAAGAATTCCGCGACGCCCGCCTCTCCAAAACCGTCCAAATCCTCACCGGCCTCCCCGAACGCGACCGCTTAGAGTTCGTCCGCATCTGCCGCGAAATCAAACTCCTCTACAAAGCCCCTCTCACTACCGAATAATCACGCGAATTGCTCGCGTGAGCATGGGCACGCGCCGTAAACCGGTGCGATTCAAATGTACCCGCAGCATTCCGTTTCCTCTCCAAGCCCGCCAACTACATTGACGCGGACCGATCAACTCTCTCTCACGAACCTCGGAATCAGTATTCGTCTCACTCTCCTTCTCGCTCTCCCTATCGCGCCCATTCTTACCTCGTAATTCCCTTTCTTTACCGCTCACTCCACTACGATCATCTCATGGCCACGCAGCACGGGAAGTTTCAGCACTACGCGGCCGGCGTTGTAGGTGAAGGTCAGGGGGAGGCGCGAGGGGGCCAGGTAGACTTCGCGGGGGGCGACTGGCAATTTCAGCGATACCTGCACATCGTACAGGAGCACAATGTCTTCGGCGATGTCGAGGCCGGCGGTGCGGCGCTGGGCGAAATAGCCGAGGAGATGGATAATGGTGCGGGTTTGGCTGCCGGTCGTGGGTTGCCGCTGCACTGTGGCTTCGATATAGGATGGGCCGGAGACCTTGATGAGCGGTTCGGGGAGAAGGCGATCGAGCGCGGCTTTCACGAGCAGGCGGTAGGGGAGATTCCCATGCTCGCCAAAACTGTGAAACGCGGGGAAGGCGAGGTAGGCCACATTTTTTCCTACGACGGCGGCGGCGAATTTTGAAAGTTGGTCCGTGGGCGTCTGGCCGTGGGAACAGAAGTGCTGCCAGTTGCGATCAAAGTAGGGCTCGACGATTCGGGCGAGGGTTTCTGCGGCCGGCTTGGCGGTCACGCGGACTGTGCGATCGTACAAGATGTGGTCGGCATCATAGGAAACGAGCGACGCGTCGCTGGCGGCTTCCAGTACCGGCGGCGCGACGCGGAAATAATTTGCCTGGAACGGCGACATTCCATGCGGGAGGACGGGCAATTCGGGTAGCAGCGACTTTGTGCCGTCGGGGGTGAGGCCTGATGTGCCTGTGAGCAGCAGTTTGCCGCCGGCGGCCAGGAATGCGTGCAGCTTTGCGGAGAGGGCGTCATCGACCTTTACGGCATCGGGCAAGATGAGCAATTCGTAGCGGGAGAATTCCGATGTTGGCTGCACTACATCGAACTGCTGGCGCAGTTGCGTCAACATGCGCGTCGCCCCTTCATCCGTGCGCGAAGTGGACTGCGTCGTGCTCAGATTTCCCGTCGGCGCCTGGAAGAGGCCAATCTGCGAGACCGGGGCGGCGCCTTCGAGCCAGGGCTCGCGGTCTGCGACGCGTTTGTAAACCTTGCCGATCAGGGCGTAGGAGGCTTTGTCCAGGATGCCGCGGGGATGGAGTTGGTCGCCGACGGAGCAGCGGGCGCCATGGGCGATCATCTGGGAGGTTTCGTATTCGAGTGCGGCGTAGGGTTTCAGTCCGCCGAAGTCGGCCCATGATTTGTGAAAGCGTGCGGTCATTCCGAGGTAGGGCTTGCCGAAGGTTCGGGCGTAGCGGACGTTGATGGGGAAGTACATGTATCCCCAGCCGCCGGTGGGCAAGGCTTCGATTTCGGCCTGGGATTGGTAGGCAATGTCATCTTTGAGTTGGAAGAACGGGCGGCAATTGAAGAAGATGGAGGCATCGCGGGAGGAAGCTTTGACCTGGTCGTGCAAACGCTTCATGTAGCCATGGGCGACGATGGTGGCGTACCGGCGATTGTCATCCGCGGAATCGAGGTTGAAGCCGTTCTGGGCCATGGCTTCGAGGCGGTACGGATTCCAGGAGGGCTGATCCCAGCACATATCAAAGAAGATGCCATCCACGGGCTTGAACGTTTTGAGCACTTCGGCGGTCTGCTCGGCGAGGAATTCGAGGTAAGGCGACGCCATATCCATGATCTGCCAGCCGGGCTGCAGCGGCTTGGGCCCGACGTGGGAGCCGTCTTCGTTTTGGGCGATCCACTGCGGGTAATGATCGGCCGCGTATTCGTCGCAATGTACCGACAGGTAAATCGGGGCCCGGATTCCTTCACGATGTAGTGCTTCGACTTGGCCGGCCAGGAGGTCGAGGCCGGGTTTGAGTCCGGGATGGCGCTCGGGGCGGGCGGTGTTGTAATACAGATGTCCGTGGTGGCACTTGGCGAAAACCGTGATCGAATTGATATGCGCTGCCTTGACCATGCGCGCGAATTCGCCTGGATCGAACTGAGAGCCCACATCCGGAATCGCGGGTCCCGTATGAAAATCGAGATGCACCTGACGGAACGGCAACGAAAACGGCAATTGATCGACCGACTTGTGCGAAGCAGCCATGAAAACCCTCAATTTGAAAAAAGACTATGAATTCGGGAAGGCGGATCATAGCGGCATCTCTCCGCGGCGCAAAGAATACCGCCGCTGCCCCTGAATACGCCCACAATTCGCCCCGGCAAGCCAGGCTATAATGTCCAATGTCAGCAGGTGGCCTCATCGATATCCTTGACCGTGGCCCATGGATTGTTTAATTTAATGAACTCCGGCCAGAGAAGCCGATTCTCTTGCCATGCCATTCCGCGATAGCTCAATGGTAGAGCATCCGGCTGTTAACCGGAATGTTGTAGGTTCGAGTCCTACTCGCGGAGCGTAAATCAGGGTAGCGGAACTGACCGCCCCACTGGTTAACACCTGCCCCCGAGCGCATCCAGCCTCGGGGGCTGGTGTTTTTGCGGGAAATTGGGGGATTCTTGGCCAACAGGGCGATCTCTCTTTCGCCACCGAGATTCGGGGTGCTGTTCGCAACCCCTATGGTTCGCCCTGACACCCCGATTGGGATGCGGAAAAGTCTCTGAGTCTCTGGTCGAGATGCAGTGTTGTGGTTAACAGGAACGGGGGACAACTGGACTCGCGTCTCTTGATGGGCAAAACCAAGCTTCATGGGGCCGTGCTCCTTCGGCACGGGGGTCCATTCTACACGATCATTGGATATCCGAACGCGGCACTTCAATGGGGCCATGCGTCTTCAGCATGGGGACAGAAGTCCATAGCCGACTGTTACTTCGTCGCAGCGCAGCTTCAATGGGGCCGTGCGTTGTCGGCACGGGAGACGCCGCAGTACCCTTCGGTGCGAAGTGGATTTTTCAATTTCAATGGAGCCGTGCGTTGTCGGCACGGAGGATGCGGGCGTCCGATGGATCATCCTCAATATCCCTTGGGAGCTTCAGCGGAGCCGTGCTTCGTCAGCACGGGGGACGTTCTCAGGCCGATGTTCTTCGCGTCACGGATCGGCTTCAATGGGGCCGTGCTGATTCAGCACAGGGGACTTTTCAACGACGCGGCATACGCGATCCTTTCGCAGCTTTAATGGAACCGTGCTTGGTCAGCACGGGGGACACGTGCGGACCGGAGCGAATACGTACGCCAGCATGCTTCAATGGGGCCGCGCTTTGTAAGTACGGGAGACGCAAAGGACCAATCAATGTTCAGTCCAGTTCACAATCTTCAATTGGGCCGTGCTGATTCAGCACAGGATACGCCGCGCTTGCAAGGCGCGCGGCGGATAAGAGTTAGGTCTCTTGATGCGAGAGTGGACGAAAACGGGTGAGAATGCCGTTGAATTGTGGGCAGCATTCACGTCCTAAGTCTTGAATTGTCAAAGAACTCGAGCATGCACGGCACCTCTCTGCACCACCTCGCTCACGAGCGAGCTTCAGGCAAGAACCAAGCTAACGCATCCTATCACGAATTGACGAGGCGAAAAGCGATGCGATCAATTCGCTCACCCATGACGGCTCATACTCTGAAGCTTATGTGCTTATCACTGTTGAATGGGGCCGTGCTTCGTCAGCACGGGGGACAATGATGCGGGTCTTGGCACAGGAGCATGGACCGTAGCTTCAATGGGGCCGTGCTTCTTCAGCAACGGGGGACAAAATTACAAGGCGACTGACTGCCTCGGGAACGCGCTTCAATGGGGCCGTGTTGGTTCAGCACGGAGGACGTTTCCCTGTTCTCATGTTCAGATGGCCCAATATAGATATTCAATGGGACCGCGCCGGTTCGGCACGAGGGACAGGCCACTGTTCACGGACATCAACGACGTGAATCAGCTTCAATGGAGCCGTGCATGTTCAGCACGGGGGACAGGGAGCTGGGCTAACTGGTACGTTTCAATGAGGCCATGCTTCTTTAGCATGTGGACCGCGACGGCCTTCCCAGCACAGGTCAACCCTTACATGCTCCAATGGGACCGTGCTGGCTCAGCACGGGGAACTCGGAACGCCAGCGGCTTCCTGGCCGTACCTGCAAGAGCTTCAATGGGGCCGCGCTGGCCTAGCACGGGAGACGCCGCAGTTCCCTTCGGTGTGAAGTGGATTTTTCAATTTCAATGGAGCCATGCTTCGACTGCACGGGGAAAGCGAAACAAAAAACCACTATCTCAGCGGGAAAAGGCTTCAATGGGGCCGTGCTGAGTCAGCGCGGGGAACGCTGCACTCGCAAGGCGAGTGGCAGAGGGGGGTTAGGTTGCGGGATTCGAGCGTGGCCGAAAACGGCGGGGCAGCCACCGACTCACGGGCAACCGTTGCGTCCTAAGTCTTGAATTGTCAAAGAACTCGAGCATACGCGGTACTTCCCTGTACCACCTCGCTCTCCTGCGAGCGGCGGGCAAGAACCAAGCTAACGCATCCTATCACGAATTGACGAGACGAAAAGCGAAGCGATCAACTCGCTGTGTGCCAATGACGAATCGAAATCTGAAAGCCATGCATTTTATCACTATTGAATGGAGCCGTGCTGATTCAGCACGGAGGATATGCTCGTTCCGGATACAGAGAGTTGCACAAGGAAAATCCGACAGCTGGGTCCATCGGACCATCATGCTCGTCAGACTCACATCAAACTCTTTGGCCACTTGCTTGATACTGGCAGTTGAGGCTTGCGTCTGACGGTTGATCCGAGGTGCGACGAGGTATTCAGGCATCAACAAGCCTGCGGCAAATGCGTCGGCCTCGCGCTCAACCTGCTTGTTCGATTCGAATTCCGTGAATGACTCAATCGGTTTCCGCCGATTCACGAGGAATTCACGGTGTGGGTCCAAATAATAATGACCAAGTTCATGGGCAACGGTAAAACGGACTTTTGGGTGGTGCGTCCCAGAGTGCGACCACGCATTATATCGAATGTTGTATATTAGAAGGAATCGCCCGTCGTGATAGCTTAGGCGGCCGTCGAAACAGTCGCGGAAATCATCTCCTTCCGCATGAATTTGCCCGCCTTCCGAGGCGATCACTCTGAATGGGTCTACCGGCCCCGCCGAGAACCTATTTAGCTTCGCAATCTCTTCGCCCCTCGCGAGTGCGGCGTCACGTGCATCTTGCTCGATTCTCCACTGGAAGTTAGTCACCCGCAGTCTCCTCGCCAGGATCAGATTTCGCTGAGGTGCGTTGCTCCATGGCTTTGACTTTCGCCGCAAGATCCGGGGGTAATGGTTTATTCTGGGCTCGATGCAGCGCTACCATTTCCCGTTCCTGCTCCGTAAGTTTCGTATCGACCGTAAATATTGGCTTTGCAGGCCGTTGGAACATCGGCTCTTGACTGTTGATTTTCCGCAACATGCGAGCCTTCTTATCATGGTCAATAGGCGCGTCATCGATTGTATTTAGCATCTTCTCGATATCTGAGTTTTTAGTTGGTCGATACCCCTTGGGCACCAGCGCCCTACGGAGCAGCATATCGCGTCGCATTTCTGGGTTCTGATTAGTCATTGCTATACCCCAATGCTTTGAGGTCAAAGCCCTTCTTCTTCATACACATATCGAGCGAATCCCACGCGCGCGACTTCGTGGTGCGAATCGTGCCACCGGGGATCGGGACGCCATTCTTGTGTTTGTTCCCCAGTTCCTTACCGATTGTCGCGGCATCAACTTCATAGCTACCCGCATCGGAATAGCAGCTCAAAATGTTCCGCTGTAACTCCGAAAGTGCACCGTAACAGTCGGCAAGGGTCTTCTGGACGGGAGAGGCCTTCGGCCCGGCATCGTCGGGAGGATCATCGACTGGACCCAGCGCCTCGACGCGCTCAAAGAAATCGGCGTCCACCCCCTGCTCCAGGTTCTGCTCTTGTTGCCATCGAAGGCGTCCGCTACGGAACTCGGTGGCCACCTGATCTGAAAACTTGAAAAGCATCGTAAAAATTTTGGCTTTACTGGGATCGTACTTCTCCCGCCAGATCCAGAATCGGCGGATCGCCTCATCCTGCTCCACTGCGGAGTCCAGGACTCGGTCAATGCCGCTCAAAAGATCGGGTGTGACCTGCACCTGTTCTTTGGTTCGTAATGGTCGTGTCATGACTACGCCTCCGACAGCCGCTGTTAGTTCTTACCAGTCATTCTGAAACAGGACGCGCGCACACCATCCCCGCAGGTGCCAGAGCGCTTCTATGGAGAACCAGAGCGTGAACAGGCACGCCAGCGCGATATCGATCGCCAGTACTCCCCAGGTCGCCAGACGTATGCCGTCCCAGATTTTTTCATTGAAGTTCGTTTGCCATAAATTCATTGTTTTCTCCTTCGCTACGGTTCAACTAGTTGCTTCATTGTTGAGCCGGATGTGACGACGTCATTGGACGCTGCGTATCAAGGAGGATTCGTAGTGTTCGGGCGCGCCGATCTTCGGCTGCGGATTCTTGGGAATATTCTGGCTCCGTGATCGGCGCGTACGCCATGTTTGACTTGACGGGGCTCTTTCGTTTCTGTTTTTCCATCTTCATAGCGTTCCCCTTTAGCTGATTGAGGCGTGGTACAATCCGTCAACTTCAACACGCTTGATCATGCCGTAGAATGGCCGATCATGGCTGCGCACTTACAGCATCACTTTGGTAGCATTTGGTAATACGAAGGGGACGTTATGGGCAAAGGAATGGCACGGCCAAACGGTGAAGCAATATACCGATACCGCGCTGACAAGGGTTGGAGTCAGGAACGCCTGGCATTCGAAGCCGTTTTGAGCAGACCCGTGATCGGCCGCGCCGAACAAGGTCGTCGGTCGACATGGATTACCGTTAGTAAGATCGCGAAAGCTCTGGGAATCGGCGACGATGTTGGGAAAATTCTGTTGCCCACACGTGATGGGCCGCCAATTATCGCCCAAGCTATCAGTGAGACTGGACCATTCCTATTGCCTCCGCCGCCTCTTACCGTCGTCGGCCGCGATCGCGACGTGGTCCAGCTCACACAGCGCCTACTTCGTCAAGAACATCACCCCTCATCTGACGGGGGAAACCCTATTACGATCATCCGAGGCCTGCCAGGCGTGGGCAAAACAACGCTTGCGGCTTTTCTGGTGCATCAGCAGGAACTCGTCGGCTCGTTTCCCGATGGTATTCTTTGGTGTACGCTCGGTCCCACTGCCAACGTACTCTCCGAGTTGGCTCATTGGGGGCTTGCGCTCGGAATCGCGGATGCGATCGAAGCAAGCACCGTTGCGATGGCCAAGACCCGACTCGCGGGATTCTTGCACTCACGTCGCGTGCTTCTGGTCATCGATGACGGTTGGCGCGCTGATCATGTGGCACACTTTCTAGTTGGCGGCCCGCACTGTTCCATGCTTGTGACGACGCGGCTTAATGAAGTTGCGCTGGCAGTGGGGTCTTCCGCCGATGCCATTTACACGCTCAACGTCCTTAGCTATGCGGACGCACTGGAACTCTTCACTCGACTTGCTCCGGCCATCGCTGCGGAAAATCCAAGAGAAAGCCAAGAGTTGGTCCAGAAACTTGAGGGATTGCCTTTGGCCATCCACGTTGCAGGACGACTCCTCGTCGCCGAAGCACAAAACCAATGGGGTGTGGAAGACTTGCTTCGCGATCTTCGTGCGGATACGGAAACGCTGTTGAAAGCACCTGCGCCAGCGGACATGGCCGACTCGTTAACCGACGCCGCACCGACGGTCGCCTCTCTCCTAAACCGAAGCACTGACCGCTTGTCGGCGAGGATCCGTACTTGCTTTGCTCAGCTTGGCGCTTGCGCCCCGGACCCTGCTACGTTCAGCCTTGCCTCTTTACGAGTTCTCTGGAAAACCAAGGACCCGCGGCCGATTATCAGGGCGCTTGTCGACCGCGGCTTGCTCGAACCGATGGGCACATCCCGTTTTAGAATGCATGCATTGCTGGCCGCTCACGCACGTACACTGCTCCGAAAATGATGATGCGCACATTTGCTGATCAAACGCATTCAAGACTGGCTCGGCACTACTTGGGCGTGCTTCGGCGATGCACCGCACGATTCGATCGTGGCGGTGACCACACCATTAATGCATTACAGGAATTCGACCGTGAGTGGCAACAGATCGACTTTACTTGGACCTGGGCCCTTGAGCGTTACCGGCACATGCGGCATGCCGCCCGACTCTGTTGTGCCTTTGCGCTCGCCGGCGGAGAGTTGTTCAATCTCCGCTTGCTGGGGCATGATCGCATCAAGCGCTTTAGGGCCGGCATTTCCGCAGCGCGATTACTTTCCGACCAAAAGTCCCTCTGCATCCATGTGGGGCAACTTGGGGTAGTGCTTCGTGAGATCGGGCAATTTGATCGTGCACTACGATGTTTTCGGTATCAATTAATGCTCGCACGCTCTTTACACAAACGCAAAGCCGAGTGCCAGGCCATCGGCAACGTCGGCGTCATCCAGAAAAATCTCGGACACTATGACGAAGCGGTTCACTGTTACCGCATTCAGCTCGCCTTGGCGCGAAAGATACGTGATCAAGTGAGCATCGGCAAAGCCTTGGGAAATCTCGGTGTGGTGCTAAAACACAAAGGGCAGTATCGCGAGGCGCGCCGAGTGTATGCGCAACGGTTGGCATTGGCACGCAGCCTCCATGATTACCGGGCGCAAGCCAATGCCAGCATGAACATGGGACTCGTCGATTTCCACGAGCAACAATATGATTCGGCCTTGAAGCTTTATCGTCGGGCACTCAGGCTGTTCCGTACGATCGCCGACCGGCTTGGAGAAGCACGCTGTCTGGCCAACATGGGAAATTGCCTGCGCGCACAAAATGATTTTGAACAGGCTTCGACGGTGCTTATCGAGGCGCTCGACCGGTTGGAGCGGATCGGCGAGCGATTGGAACAGGGACTTTGCATGCTGGCTGAATTGAACATTGCCAAGGGCAACAGCGCGGAAGCAATGGGATATGCGGCGCGGGCACTCGAACTGGCACGGCGGGCGAACGATCCGCGCGTCGAGGGAGAATCACTGTGGTTGATCGCTCGACTGCAATGGGCACTGGGCAAACAACATGAGGCACGACAGTCGGCTGCCGCAGCGCTCAACACGCTCGACCATAACAGAAGAGAGACTTTCTGTTAACCAGAGATCAAGAGAGACTTTTTGCCGACTGCCGACGACCAAAAATCTCTATCCTGTTAACCGCCGCATCAGTGAACTCGTAAGTTCTGTAAATCAAGCCGCTTAGGATATTTCATGGTTGCTCTCGGGGTGTCTTTGAACCCTCCTCGAAAGAGAGACTTTCCGAAGAAGGTTGCGAACAGGGAGCCTTCAATCAGGCTGCTTAGGATCTTTCATGGTTGCTCTCGGGGTGTTTTTGAACACGCCTCGAAAGAGAGACTTTCCGAAGAAGGTTGTAAACAGGAAGGATGATGCTGCGACGCATCACGACTATGCGTACCCTTGTGGCGTGTTGCTTTCAAACAACGCCTCCACTCCCGATAACACTTTTTCGTGCACCGAAATAACATTTATAAAATAAGCCGCATACATCATTTATAACAATTTTAGACAACCGGTTCTCATTGTGTACCGCCTTTGCATAAAGGATCTTTGGCAGGTTGTAACGGCTGTGGAACAGCCGGGAGGCGGCAGTGGTACTGTATCTGGATAAGTTCATGACTCCCAAGCGCCTAAAAATCGCGCTGCTGGCTTTGCTGACCTTTGCCGCCATGTGCTGACAGCTCAAATTCGCTCAATAGTGCAGATCGCGGATCCGTGGGGGTTCGCGATCTGTGTTTTTGCTTCGCTTCACATCGCTTTCGATCTTGCTTCCCCGTTCCCGTAACGGCAAAGCCTTCGCAGGTCAGGGCAATCGCATTCTCAAGTTTGAAGGATGAGTAGCAGGTAGTTGTGGTCCCAGCCGGCGCGGAGACGTTTGGCGCGGATCGAGATCTTGCGGGTGGTCTCGCGTTGGAGCATGTTCAAGGCGGCGCGGCGGAGGCGGG